>NZ_JAVAYM010000006.1:0-326020 GCF_054185205.1 Bradyrhizobium sp. 14AA
ATACTGTATTGTGGTGCGGCATGGCGCTGATCTCCATTCGTGTCCCGGAACGCTTGCAGACGTCCAGGATCGAGTAGAATCAACGCCATGCGCTCTGTCCAATAATTTTGAACCGGACAGCCGTGGGTCCGACCCGGGCATCCATCGAAACGAAAACGGCGGGCCGAAAGCCCGCCGTTTTTGTTTGTGCCTCCTTGTCGTCAGCGTCAGCCAAAGAGGCTCATCTGCTTTTCCATCGGCTTATAATTCCGACGAGAACCGCGCATCGATCCTGGAATTCCGGGGATGGCTCTAGCCTCGACGTCGGGAGGATCGATATCTATGCTTCGATGATGCCGGCTAACCTCACCGTCTGGTACAACACCCGCTGCCCCGTCTGCGACGCGGGCATCGACTGGCAGCGCAACAAGCTGCTGGCGCTGGTGCGCGCGGGTACGATCGAGTTCAGGGACATCAACGAGCAGCCCGACGCGCTGGCGCACTTTGGCGCCTCGCTCGACGACATCAGGCGGCGCTTGCATGCGACCGACGAGGCCGGCCGGCTCGTCGTCGGCGCGGATGTCGCGATTGCGCTGTGGAGGCTGACGCCCGGGGAGGGGTGGCTTGCGGCGCTGTTCGGCAATCGCGTGGCGTTGCCGTTCACGCGGTTCTTCTATGACCGGTTTGCCGATCTGCTGTTTGCCTGGAATAAACGGCGCGGGCGCTGGTGAGCGCCTGCCTTTGTCGGCCTACTTCTTCTTCACCCCGACCCGCTCGATCCGCTTGATCTCGAGCGCGGGCCGGCCGCTCTTCTCCGCGATCTCGCGGTCCTGCTCCATGATGAAGCCGCGCGCGGGTTCGTCGCCGTCGAGGCCGCCGAGCAATTCGCTGGGAACGCGGCGGTTGGAGCGCTGGGAATCGTCTTCATAGAAGACGTTGAAGAAGGCAAATTCGCCTTTGGGGTTGGTTCCGGGTTTTTTGGCCATGGCCGGCTTGTCGTCGATAAGAAGGCCGCAGTCAAATGACTTCAGCGGTTATCGACGTCGGCGATCAGTCGAAGGCAGGGGGCGCGGCTGCCCGACGAGGTGTGTTGGCCGGGAGAGGTATCTACGGCCTTCCCTCAATAAACGGCGGGCCGCGAAGCCCGCCGTTTATTTTTGGTCTTCAGCGTCGCCCGGGGCTGGCGGGGCAACAACCTAAAATAGAATGCTATAGAATGCGCCATGCGATGGCAAGTTGAATCGTGACGGCGCTGATGTCGCAGTGTGCGCATCAGATATGCGTCGATCGCGACATCCGGTTCCGGTGTAGACCGAAACAAGTGCTTGGATCGTCAAATCACTTTGTTCACCTTGGCTGCTCTCGCAATGCAACGGGAGTCGCGCGGTTGTAGGAACGCGCGTCAGCCTGCACGCCTTCCCGCCTGCGTGCAGATGATGTCGGCTAACATATGTTAAGCGCCGGACGTTTCCGGACTGCGCCTCATCCCGTGCGGGCGCGCTGTGTCAGTTCCTGCACGGCGAGCCGCGATCCGTGTCCGCCGCCTTTGCCGCTCTTCTCCTTCCGTCCCTGCGCCATGATCGCGCTGCCCATCGCGGTGGAACCGAAGGTGATGAGGAAGGAACCAAGCAGCAGCAGGAGCGCGACGCCGGGCGAACGGTCGGCGACGATCAGCTCGCGCAGATGTCCGGGGTTGAGCCAGAGCAGCCCGCCGACAAGGAGAATTGCGGCGCAGGCGCCGATCGCGAGGTTGACGGCGAGCAGGCGGAACAGGGGGATGCGGAGGAGGGGGCGGCGGGTTGATGTCGGGCTGTCGTCGGGCATCGCTGGTTGCTTCACGTCGGTCGCGACTGTTCATCTCATGTCGCTCGCGCAGCGATGTTGACGCGCATCAAACTCGCGAGCGCATCACGGCGCCACCAGCTCCACGCGCCGGTTGAGCGCGCGGCCGGCATCCGTCGCGTTCGGGCCGACCGGCGCCAGCAAGCCGACGCCGGCGGTGCGGAGCCTCGTCGGCACAATCCGAAAACTCTTCACCAGCTCGGCCGCGACCGCCTCGGCGCGGCGCTTCGACAAATCCAGATTGTACTCATAGGCGCCCTGGCTGTCGGTATGGCCGACGATGAAGACGCTCAGCTGCGGCTGGCTGGTCAGGAGCTTTGCGATCTGCTCCAGCGTCGGGCGACTCTCGGGCTTCAGCACCGCCTTGTCGGTGTCGAAATAGATGCCGTAGAGCGCGATGTGGCCGGTCTCGCTAATGCCCTTCGCCATCGCGGCGGCATCGACCATCTTGTTCGCGATGGCGCCGAGCTCGGCGACGGTGACCTGCGCGGTGATGTCCTGGTTGTTCTGGCTGACGATGACGCTGGCATAGATCTCGCGCCCGCCCTCGGTCTTGCGGCCGGCATAATAACGGTAGTTGAAGCCGTCGACCCACATCTGCGGCACCGGCAGCGTGTCGATGCTTTCCGTGAAGGGAATGGCGCCGCAGGCGTCGGTGTCGCAGGCGAGCAGGGTCTCGAAGCCGGCTTTCGCCAGCTGCGTCTCGAAATTGCGCGACACTTCCAGGATCGAGGGGCCGGGATTGGTGCGATAGGCGATGCGGACAACGCGGCCCTCCAGCCGCCGCGCGTCGGTCGGCTGGCCGTCTTTGAACGCCGCCCCCTGCATCCGTGTCGCGTCAAAGTCCTTCACGACGTAGCCGGTGATGACGCTGCCGGCGAACCGGCCGATGCCGGGATAGTCGCGGCTACCCGCCACGTCGCGCGTCTGCGCGGTGGCGGGGACGGCGTGAAGGGCCAGCAAAGCGAGGACAGCGAGCATCCGGCAGGGAATGAGCATGGTCATCTCGATCGGTTGGGGCGGGGAGAGCGCTGCTCCTTAGTCGCGCCCATACGGCAATCGGTTCTGGCGAGGTTTTGCCGCTTTGACGCGAATCCGGTTCCCGGGCATGATCGCGCACTGATTTTCCACGCATGGTCCAAAAGGATTTTCCCGCATGCTGAGACACGCCCTGATGCTCGGACGAGGCTTGGCCACCGCTTTCGTCGTCTGTCTCGCCGGCGGCACGGCGCAGGCCGCGCGCTGCGGCGGCGACTTCAACAGCTTCGTCGCCAGCATGACCTCGGAGGCGCAGGGCGCCGGCGTCTCGGCCGGCGTGACCAGCGCGGCTTTCAGCGGCATCACCCAGGACGGCGCGGTGCTCGCCTTCGACCGGCGCCAGCGCTACACCTTCAACAAGAGTTTTGAGCAGTATGTTTCGACTCGCGTCGGCCCCGGCCGCATCAATGGCGGGCGCGCGCTGCTGCAACGTCATGCCGCGCTGCTCTCGCGCATCGAGCAGCAGTTCGGTGTGCCCCGCTATATCCTGGTCGCGATCTGGGGCCTCGAGAGCGATTTCGGCAAGGGCGACATCGGCAAGCTGCCGGTGATCCGCACGCTGGCAACCCTCGCGCATGATTGTCGCCGCACTGAGCTTTTCCAGGGCGAGCTGCTCGCCGCCCTCAAGATCGTGCAGCGCGGCGACCTGCCGCTGCGCGACCTGATCGGCGCCTATGCCGGCGAGATCGGCCAGACCCAGTTCCTGCCGTCGTCCTACATCAAATACGGCGTCGATTTCGACGGCGACGGCCACGTCGATCTCCGCCACAGCGTCCCCGACGTGCTCGCCTCGACCGCGAACCTGCTCCACACCAGCGGCTTCAAGATGGGCCAGCCCTACGGCGAAGGCACCGCCAATTTCGAGGCGATGCGGGAGTGGAACAGGGCGGTGATCTATCGCAAGACGATCGGCTATTTTGCCGATCGGCTGGCGGGGCAGTGAGGGCTGGTACACTGCTAACCCCACCCGTCATTGCGAGCGTAGCGAAGCAATCCAGGATTTCTCCGCGGAGAAAGTCTGGATTGCTTCGTCGCTACGCTCCTCGCAATGACGGCGCGGGGACGGGCGGGCGCGATCTGCCCCATTGTCGTCCTGGCGAAAGCCAGGACCCATTACCCCAGGGAGAAGTTGTTACGACGGCTGACAGCCACTTGCCTAAAGCTGAGTAACTGCTGGCCGTCGCCAAACTGAGTTCGGTGGTTATGGGTCCTGGCTTTCGCCAGGACGACGATGCGTAGTAACGCCATCGCACGAGGCGACTACTTCCCCTTCGCCATCTTCTCCAGCTTCCTTTGCAACGGCGCCCAATACGTCCCCGGGCGGAAGCGCTGCAACAGATCCATGAATCTGGCGTCGTTGCCGATCAGGATGCGCGGCTCGTTCTTTTCGATGCCCCTGATGATGCGCAGTGCGGCATCCTTCGGCGTGGTCTTGGCCGCAGTCTCGAACCGCTCGATCGATTGCGCGCGGCGGGTGTTGTCGGTGACGCCGACCCCGGTGCGCGAGTTGCGCGCAATCGCAGTGGCGACGCCGCCGGGATGCACGACCGAGAGCCGGACCGGGCTGCCCGCAACCGCAAGCTCGTGGCGCACGCTCTCGGAAAAGCCGCGCACCGCGAACTTCGCCGCGGCATAGGCCGACTGTCCCGGCGGCGCGATGATGCCGAAGATCGAGGAGAGGTTGACGATATGCGCCTCCGGCCTCGTCTTCAGGTGCGGCAGGAAGGCGCGCGTGCCGTGCACCACGCCCCAGAAATTGATGTCGAACAGCCAGTCCATCTGCGCCTGGTCGATCTCCTCGAACGAGCCCATCAACGCCACGCCGGCATTGTTGACGACGATGCCGAGCGCGGGATGCGCGGTGGTCGCCTCGTTTGCGAACTGTTTGATGTCGTCGGGCTCGCTGACATCGACGCGGTGCACGCTGATCTTGCGTCCCGCACCGATCTCGGCCGCGAGCGCCTTCAGCCCGGCCTCGTCGCGATCGGCGAGCGCGAGATCGCAGCCGCGGCTTCCCAGCTCAATGGCCAGCGCGCGACCGATGCCGCTCGCGGCACCCGTGATGGCGGCGGCGCCGCGAATCGCAGTCATGAAATCCCCCGTCAAGCCTTGGACCGCGGAACTATGATTTACATTTTTTCAGAATGGAACCGAACCGCAAGCGAGTTGGCTCTTTAACATACGTTACGCAAGCAAGCATTGGGAGCCGCCGATGGGACAAGCACAACCATTTCGCGCGACAGCGCTCATCGTTGAAGACGATGCCATGCAGCGGGAGATGCTGAGCCTTCTGCTGGAAGAGAGCGGTTACCAGGTGATCCAGTGCGAGAGCGCCGAGGCGGCCGAGCGTGTGCTCGACAAGAACGCCGGCGTGCTCTGTCTGATGTTGACCGACGTCCAGCTAGCGGGGCGCATGAACGGGGTCGAGCTCGCGTATGTCGCCAAGGACCGCAATCCCAGGCTCGACGTCGTCGTCACCTCCGGCCGCCCCTTGATGCAGCCCTTGCCGGACGGCGCAAAGTTCTGGGCAAAACCATGGGCACCGCTGGACGTGCTGCGCGAAGCCGAGCTCGCGCAAATGTCCTGACCGTTCTCAACCCGTCATCCCAGCGCAACGGCGAAGCCGTTGTCGCCCGCGCAACGGCTCGGGATGACGGTGTCAGATCCTGAAGGCCGAGGTCCGGCTTTCTTGCAGTGAGGCGGACTGATAAGGTCCGCCCATGTCCCTGTCCTTCCTGCTCACCTCGCTCATCGTCGTCGCTTCCCCCGGTACCGGCGTGCTCTATACGCTGGCCGCGGCATTGACGCGCGGCTCGCGCGCCAGTGTCGCTGCCGCCTTCGGCTGCACGCTCGGGATCGTGCCGCACATGATCGCGGCGATGCTCGGCCTTGCGGCCGTGCTCCACACCAGCGCGCTTGCCTTTGCCGCGCTGAAATGGGGCGGCGTGCTCTATCTGCTCTACATGTCCTGGCAGGCGCTGCGCGAAACCGGCGCGCTGGCGGTGGAGGGTGAGATCAAGGAGCGGTCGAGCGGCCGCGTCATCGTCACCGGCTTCCTGATCAACATTCTCAACCCGAAGCTCTCGATCTTCTTCCTCGCCTTCCTGCCGCAGTTCATCGCCGCGGACGAGGCAAACGTGCTGGCGCGGATGCTGGAATTGAGCGGCGCCTTCATGGCGATGACGTTTGCGGTGTTCGTGGTCTACGGCCTCTGCGCCGCCTCGGTGCGCGAGCGCGTGATCTCCCGCCCGCGCGTGATGGCCTGGCTGCGCCGCAGCTTCGCCGCCGGCTTTGCCGCGCTCGGCGCCAAGCTGGCGTTCGCGGAGCGGTAGGCCCTCCACCCAATAAAAAAGCGGGCCTCGCGCCCGCCCCCTTCACACACTCTCAACCCTGACCCGAAGCCCGGGCGGAGCGAGGCTCCACCCGGGCAAAGAAACAGAAGCCTCGTTACTTCTTCTTCGCCTTCTTGGCCTTCTTCGCCTTCTTCTTCGTCGCCTTCTTCGCTTTCTTAGCCATAGGATCCTCTTAAGGGTTAATGGTGAAACGCGACACGAGGAACGCTCGGCGGAGGGCCAGCCTCGCAGCATCCTCAGGCGTAAACTCAGCAGATTCGCGCCCGTCTGCCCCGCGCTGTCACATCCGTGTCATCGCGTTATCCACAGCTCAGATGCGTTTTCGGGTGATTTTGGCGCGCGAATCCGCATCGACGCGCGCCGCGATGCGACGGCGCAGGGGGGCGGCGACATGCCTAACGATCCGACAACACGGAAACGCCGTTCATGAATCCCAAACCAAGGGCGCGCTTCGAAGGAACACAGTGAGACTCCGTTAAGCGCGGCGGCCGCATTGTTCCCCGCAAGAAAACGGGGATGGATCATGGACGGACGGCTGTCAGGGACGGGGGGCGCGGCGCTGCGCGTGCCGCACGCGCCATGCTGAACGTACCGACACTCTGGACGGTGTTCATCGTCAACTTTCTGGCGCTCGGCCTGATCTGGGCCTACGTGACGCGCTCCTATCCGAAATTCGCGGCCGCGCGGTTCTGGATGGCATCGTCCTTCGTCGGCGCGACCGGCGCGATGACGGCCCTGATCCGCCTGTTCGTCGTCTCTCCCCTTCCGCTTCTGCTTGGCGCTGCCGGTGTCATCGCGGCGAGCTGCCTCGCGGCCATGGGCATCCAGCGCTTCTATCACCGCCCGGTCGCGTGGCGCGTCATGACCGCGACGGGAGGCTTGAGCCTCGCCGGCGTCGTGTTCTTCATGGTCGGCTTCGAGCACATGCAGCTGCGCATGTTCAGCTACACGGTCGGTCAGGGCCTGCCGCTGGTGCTGGCGCTGCGTCTGCTCTTGTTGCCGCCGGAGGGCCAGGTCAGCCCGGGCGCGCGGCTGTCCGGCATCGTCATCCTCGGCATCATCGGGATCCTGGTGGTGCGGACGGTGGGCAATCTGCTCGGCTACGATTTCTCGGCGGTCGCGGGCGGTCAGACCCACGCCGTCCTGGTGCTGGGGCTCCTGTTCCTGTCGATGACGCTCAATTTCGGCTTCCTGCTGATGGCGATGGACCGCCTGCGAGGCGAGGTCGCCGACCTCGCGCTGCTCGACGATCTCACCGGCGTCGCCAACCGGCGGCACCTGTTGCAGCGCCTGTCCGAGGAATGCGCCCGTTCGGAGCGCAGCGCCGAGCCGTTCTCGCTGCTGGTGATCGATCTCGACGGCTTCAAGACCATCAACGACACCCACGGCCATGCCGCGGGCGACGCATGCCTCCAGCACTTCACCCTGATGGCGCAGACGCGCTTGAGGCCCGGCGATATGCTCGCCCGCACCGGCGGCGACGAGTTCTGCGTCGTGCTGCCGTCCTCGTCCCTGCGCGAGGCCGCCGCGATCGCCCGCCGCGTGCTCGAGGTCTGCCGCCAGGATGCTGCCGGCTGCAACGGCAACGACATCCCGATCGCGATCTCGATCGGCGTGGCGCAATGGGACCGCGGCATCGGCCAATACCCCGACCGCCTGATCGCGCATGCCGACCACGCCCTCTATGCCGCCAAGAAGAACGGCAAGAACGACTTTGCCGTCTACGATCCGTCCCCGCCGCTCTCGCCGGAGCCGATCGGTCCGGGCGTGGTCGCGCGCAAGTTTGCGTAAAGCCTGCTAGGCTCGGGTCTCCTGCTGGACCCCCATGATGATATCCCGCCTGTTCGCGGCCGTTGTCGCCGCTCTCTTCCTGATCGCCCCAGCCGCTGCAACCGACGCCGAGCTCACGAAGCTCGCGCGCGCTTCGGGCACGCCTGACATTCCCGGCCTGAAGATGGTCTGGCTGGCGCCGTGGGGCGATGTCGACAAGGCTCATGCCTGGCGCAACATCATCGTTCACCAGACCGAGGGGCCGGCCGGCTCGGCGCGCGGCGGCGCGGCGGAGCAGTCGAAGAACCCGACGCGGCGTGGCGTCACGGTGTGGGTCGAGACCGACGGCACGGTCTATTGGGCGGTCGCAGAAAATCTGGTGCCGACCCATGGCGACGGCGCCAATCGCAACGACAGCAAATACATCGACAACAGGACGACCTATCGCCAGGTGGTGCGCGACAATTCGATCGGCGTCGAGTTCGCCGGCAATTATCCCGATGTCACCTCTGGTCCGACTGACGCGCAGGTCGCGGCCTGGAAGATCCTCGTAAGAGTGCTGCGCGCGCGCTACGACATCCCGCTCGATCACGTCTATGCGCACAACTGGATCGACTACAAGGATGCCCGCTATTGCGAAGGCTGCTGGCTCGCGACGCTGGCGCGGATTTGGGCGGAATGATGAGAGAGATCACACCGCCTGCGCCATCCACCCGAAGAACCGCCGCAGCAGTCCCGGCCGTTGCGGCAATTCGGGCGGACCGTCGGCGGCGAGCACGCGTTTGAGGAAGTAGTCCAGGAACACCATGTCGTTCGGCTCGGTGACGGAGAATTTCTCGTCACCGAAGAACACGCTGTAATCGTAGAAGAACGGTCCCATGATCGGGATCGCCACGGTCGAGGCGTAGTCCTTGGAGATCACGAACTCCGACGGCTCGAGCCCGTGCTCGCGCATCGCCTGCTCGACCAGCGGCAGCTTGCGCATGAACTGGGCAGAGAAGCCACCGACGGTGGATTGCAGGATGATCGACACGGTGTCCGTCCAATCGATGCTGTCGGTCCGGTATTTTTGGGTCGATTGACCGGATGCGCGGGTTCAAGGCGAGGCTCGGTTCTACGTCGGGCGAGAGGAGGGGACTGTGATGACCGTCTCACTTGGCTAGACGATGCGCCGACTGTAGCCACAACTATGCTGTCATCGCCCGGTTTAGCCGGGCGATCCAGTATTCCAGAGGCTTGGGTTGGATATCTCGCTGTCGCTACTGTCGCCGCGGCGTACTGGATGCCCCGCTTTCGCGGGGCATGACAGCGAGAGTGCTGTGATTCCCCCAAACAAAAAAGCCGGCGTTGCCGCCGGCTTTTCGTCTCTTTCGATCCGCCAATTTCTTGCCGTAGCGAAACCCGCGCTTAGTGCGCGGCTTCCAGCGCGGCCTGTTCCTGCCTTGCGATCGTGCCCTTGACCGCGGACTGCACCTTCTCGAAGGCGCGGACCTCGATCTGGCGGACGCGCTCGCGCGACACGCCGAACTCGGCGGCAAGGTCTTCCAGCGTCATCGGCTCATCGGCGAGGCGGCGGGCCTCGAAGATGCGGCGTTCGCGCGGGTTGAGCACGCCCATGGCGCCGTTCAGCGCGTCGCGGCGGTGATCATATTCCTCGTGCTCGGCCAGCATGGCTTCCTGGTTGGGCGAATTGTCGACCAGCCAGTCCTGCCATTCGCCGGCTTCGCCGTCGTCGCGGATCGGTGCGTTGAGCGACGCGTCGCCACCGAGGCGGCGGTTCATGTCGATCACGTCCTGATCGGTGACGCCGAGGCGCTTTGCAATGATCTTCACCTGGTCGGGGCGGAGATCGCCTTCGTCCAGCGCGCTGATCTTGCTCTTCGCCTTGCGCAGGTTGAAGAACAGCTTCTTCTGGTTCGCGGTGGTGCCCATCTTCACGAGCGACCAGGAACGCAGGATGTACTCTTGAATCGACGCCTTGATCCACCACATCGCGTAGGTGGCGAGGCGGAACCCCTTCTCGGGTTCGAAACGCTTCACCGCCTGCATCAGGCCGACATTGCCTTCCGAGACGACCTCGGAGATCGGCAGGCCGTAGCCGCGATAGCCCATGGCGATCTTGGCCACGAGCCGGAGATGGCTGGTGACGAGTTGGTGGGCCGCCTCGCGATCGTCATGCTCGCGCCAACGCTTGGCGAGCATGTATTCCTGCTGGGGTTCCAGCATCGGGAACTTGCGGATCTCGGCGAGGTAACGGGAAAGGCCGGATTCTCCATTGAGGACCGGCAGAGCAGCGGTACGGGCCATAGTTAAGCCCTCCAAAGGTTCAGGCCCCCGATAGCGGCGGGCCAGGCAGACGACCGCTTTGTTAAAGCCGGCCGTAGCTGCGATGTTCCGCGTTGGTCATTTCCAACGCAGGCGCAATATACCCCATGGGGGGTCAAAAAGGGAAGGATTGCTGACGTCACGTCCGCGTGTGGCAGCTATAACTTTTTGTAATGTAACGTTTTTCTTAAACGCCCTGCGTCATACCGCCGCTTTCAGGGTGCTCTGGAGGAGAAGCAAATCCTCCGGCAGAGGCGCCTCCCAGTGGAGTAATTCTCCGGTCCTGGGGTGCTCCAATACCAGCATATAGGCATGCAGGGCCTGCCGGCCGAGCGCGGCCAAAGCTGCCTGCGACTCGGGGCCGAGCTGGTTCGCCTTGGTCTTGAAATGCGGGCCATAGACCGCATCCCCCATGAGAGGATGGCCGATATGGGCGAGGTGGACGCGGATCTGGTGGGTGCGCCCGGTCTCGAGCTCGCAGGCGAGCAGCGCCGCCACCGGCTTGCCGTCGCGCCCGGCAAAACTCTCCAGGATCTCCCAATGCGTCACGGCTTCGCGGCCGCCCTGGCGCACCGCCATCTTCTCCCGCGCATGCGGGTGGCGGTCGATCGGCGCATCCACCGTGCCGCGATGGCGGCCGGGCACTCCCCAGGCGAACGCCATATAGCCGCGCCGCATCTCGCCGGTGCGGCCGTGATCGGCGAACTGGGCCGATAGCGAGGCATGGGCGAGGTCGTTCTTGGCGACCACCATCAGGCCTGTGGTGTCCTTGTCCAGCCGGTGCACGATGCCGGGCCGGCGCACCCCGCCGATACCCGAGAGCGAGCCTCCGCAATGGGCGATCAGCGCATTCACCAGCGTGCCGGTCTCGTGGCCGGCCGCGGGGTGCACGACCAGGCCCTTCGGCTTGTTGAGGACCACGATGTCGTCGTCCTCGAACACGATATCGAGGGCGATATCCTCGCCTTTCGGCTCGGCCGGCGCCGCTTCCGGCACGTCGATTATGATCGTATCGCCGCTACTGACGTGATAAGCGGGGTCGCGGATCGCGGAGGCCTTCAGGGTCACCGCGCCCGCCAAAATCAAGGCTTTCAGCCGTGATCGCGACAGGTCGGTGAGGTGCGCCGCCAGCACGCGGTCGAGCCGGGCCGAGCCCTCGTTGCCGGCGACGACAACCTCCAACCTTTGCGCAGAGCCTGAGCTATCCATGACGACGTCTGATACCGCTGTTCCCGAACCGAGCCCCGAGCAGGCCGCGCTGTTCGCGCGGGTGCGGCGGATGATGCTGATCGCGGGGTTGACCACGGCGCTGGCGATCTGCGCCGTTCTGATCGCGGTGGGCTACCGCCTTTTCAAGTCGGAGGGAAGGGCACCTGAACCCGTAGGCGACGTCACCGCCACTTTGCCCAAGGGCGCCAGAATCGTCTCGACCGGGGTCGCCGGCGACCGGCTCGTGGTCACGCTCGACGTCGGCGGGGTCACCGAGATCCGCACGTTCGATGCTCACACCCTGAAGCCGGCCGGAAAGCTGAAATTTGCCAATGAGCCGTGAGGCCGGGCTCGGAGCCCCTCGATCGTCGTCCTGGCGAACGCCAGGACCCATAGCCACCGAATCCGATTGTGTGAACGAGATCGTGGCTCCGGTCCTCCTTAACCATGACCATTCGGGGTAATGGGTCCTGGCTTTCGCCAGGACGACGCCAGAAGAGACAGTTTGAAACCCCAATCTCACCTTGCCGCCGGCAAATTTCGCGGCTATGTCCTCTCCCTCACGCTCCCTTCGTCTAGCGGTTAGGACGCGGCCCTCTCAAGGCTGAAACAGGGGTTCGATTCCCCTAGGGAGCGCCATTGTCTTCAGAATGCCGTCGCACGGGTGTTGACGTCGCCCCTGCCCAAATTGACCTTCCTGAAGAAGTAGCTCCGAGAACGCTCGATTAGCGATGGGCCGGCCCCCGCGGGCATTGATCAAAGCATCCTGAGGTCGTGTAAGCTTCCGAGCTGGGCTCTCAACCTCTCGGCCGCTGCATGGCAATCCTGATCCCCAGCCTTGGCTTCGCGCGCTTCGACACCCGCGGCGAGTTGCGACTCGCGGAGCGCCTCAAGGACTTCCTCGAAGAGAACGCCGTCGTTTGGCACAATCTGCCGGTCGGCCCGCGCAGCCGGCATCCGGACTTCATCATCGTTCACCCGGCGAACGGCCTGCTCGTGCTCGAGGTGAAGGACTGGCGGCTGGAGTCCATCGTGTCGGCCGACAAGACAAACGTCGAACTGCTGACGAGCCGCGGCACCGTGCGGGAGAGCAATCCGCTGGAGCAGGCCCGAAAGTACACGTTCGATGTCGTGCGCACGCTGGAGCGGGACGGGCAACTGCTGTTTCCGGCCGGTCACCGCTTCATGGGCAAATCCATCCTGCCGTTCGGCTTCGGGGCCGTGTTCACCAATATCACGCGCAAGCAGTTCGATCAGACCGACCTGAAGGAGGTGTTCGCCGAGCATCTCTGTGTGTGCAAGGATGACATGACGGAGGGCGCGGACCCCGAGGAATTCCGGTCCAGATTGTGGCGTATGGTCCATCCGCGCCTCGGCGAGCCTCTGTCGATGCCGCAATTCGACCGGCTGCGCGCGCTGCTCTTTCCCGAAATCCGCATACGACAGATTGCGCTGCCTCTGGACGAACCAATCGCGCCCGATCCATCCGACCGGACGCTTGCCGTCATGGACATGCATCAGGAGCAGATCGCGCGCAGCCTGGGAGACGGGCATCGCATCATTCGCGGCGTCGCTGGATCGGGCAAGACCCTGATCCTCGCCTTTCGAGCCGAATATCTGGCGCGTGCAGCGACAAAGCCGGTGCTGATCCTGTGCTACGCGAACGGCATCGCCGGGCGGCTCGAGGATGCCATGCAGGATCGCGGCGTCGAGGACCGCGTTCAGGTCCTGACCTTTCACGCCTGGTGTTACCGGATGCTGCGGACTTACGGGATTCCTGCCCCGTCCGAGCGAGACTATCCGGACTATGCAACGCGACTGGCTGCGAGCGTTGCGGAGGTCATGAAGGCCGTCGATCAGGGACATATCCCGGCGGAACAGTACGACGCCGTTCTCATCGACGAGGCACACGACTTCGAGCCGCAATGGCTCGCGCTCGCGGCCAAGATGGTGAACCCGCGCACGAGGGCGCTGATGGTCGTCTACGACGACATCCAGGCCATCTACAAGGGACGCGAGCGGCCGGTGTGGAAGCAGCTCGGAATTGAAGCGACGGGCAGAACGACCGTACTAAAAGTCAACTACCGCAACACCGCGCAAATCGTTGCCTTCGCCAGACGCTTCGCTTCCGACGTGATCGGCGCTCCGGGCACGACGGCCGATGATGAGCACCCCATCCTGTTGCCCGAAGATGCGGGTCGGCAGGGACTGGTGCCGGACGTGCGGCAGTGCGTGAGCATCGACGCGGAAGCTCACTGCGTCGCCGAGTGGTTTCTCGGGCGGAAAAAGGCGGGGTACGAGTGGCCGCAAATGGCTTGCCTCTATCCGGAGCACTGGATCGGAGAGCGGGTCGCTCAGGTCCTCGCCAAGCATGACGTGCCGATCGACATGGCCAAGAACAACAGGAACAGAGTGTCGACGAAGCGTGTCGCTGTGCGCTTCCTCAGCATGCACACGGCGAAAGGGCTCGAGTTTCCATGCGTCGCCATTGCAGGGTTGGGCTTGCTCGGTCGCCACGGCGAGGCGGTCGAGGAATGTGTTCGACTGACCTATGTCGGGGTGACCCGGGCGACGCACGAGGCGCTTTTGACGTACTCGAGCGAGTCGGCGCTGGTGCAGCGGTTGATCGCGTAGAATAGCGCCGCGCAGGTGTTCTCTTACGCCGTCGTACCGTCGATCGAGCGGCGGATCACCCGCTGCACTTCCGCATTCGACAGAAACAGATCGTGGTTGATGATGCCCCAGCCTTCCTGGGACGCATCGACCACGCGCACGCCGAGCCGCGCGATGGCGGCCTTCTCGGCGGCGCCGACCCTGGTCATTCCACCTGCGATCTGTCCCGATAGCGCCAGTGCGCGATCGTTCGTCGCGGCGATCACGGTGATCTTGCCGGCTAGAGGACCGACGCGCTGGATCGCCGACGAGAACACGTCCATGTCGATATCTGGCGCGGCAAACACGACCGCGCCGATCTTGCTCGTAACCGTGTCGCCGTATCGCGCATAGAGCTGACGCAGGCTTTCGAGCGCCAGCATGGTTCCCATGCTGTGCGCAACGATGTGCACGCGGCCGCCGCTTGGCGCCGACACGAGCGCAGAGAGCACGCGCTCGAAATCGTCGCGAGACCACATCGCGCTGTCGCGGTCATAGGCATAGTCGAACAGTCCCGCCTTGGAGGGCCAGGAGAACGCCATGGTCCGGCCGCGGAACTTGATCCCGTCGGAGAGATGGGCGGCATCCAGCACCGCCGTCTCGAATGTCTGCTTGAAGCCGTGCACGTAGATCAGCACGTCCCCTCCGCCGGCCTGCGCAGAGAGATCGCCAGCGTCCGCCGACACCGGTTCGATCCGATCAAGTCGCCAATCGCCTATTCCAACCGAGGTGAGAGAAAGACGGCTCTCGTCCGGGGCCACCAGCTTGGCCCGCGCGACCGTCATGCTCGTCGCGCGCTCCGGCCCGAACCAGGGTTTCGTGCGGCCGCCGTTGACGGGCTTGCGCGTGGTGGTGACAAGCAACGTGGGGTCAACGGAGAGGGAGGACGCGTCGAAGCGCGCGCCGGTCGCACCCAAGCCGGCGCATCCGCCGAGCGCGAGGGCACTTCCTGCCGACACAAATCCGCCGAGGAGAGCGCGGCGCGAGACAGGATGACGGGAGACGTGTTGCAGGGGACGTCGGTCGATCACACGGAACCTTCGGGAACTTTGCCCACCGTAACGCCGCCCCGGCTAGCTCACTGAACGACAATGGGGGCGAGAAGACGGCGGCGGAGCTTCGCGGTCGGTTCAAGTCGTGGCGTCCGCGTTCGCCTGGAACCCTGCGGCGCCCCGTCGAACGGGCCGCATCGCGCTCATACTCGGACGAAGCGGGTTCGCTTCAACGGCGCAGGTAGCCCGTAGAATGGGTCGAGCTCTTGGGAAACCCATCACCTGCCTCGGACGTGATCCGCTGTCTCGGGTGACGGCACCTAGCCCACGACCTCAATCCCCTGCTCCTTGCACCACTCACGCAAGGCCTGCTCTGTCGCTTTATTCTCGTACGCATGCCATCGATCGATCGCGCCTCGTCGGGCGATCAGGGCCTTGAATTTCGGATAGGCACCTCGCTTGCTGAAGAAATAACGGACGTCGTCGAAATCGTCCGGCAGGTGTTCGCGGGCAAATGCCAGCACCAGGGGTTTGCCGAGATCGAGGTCACGCTTGTCCGGCAGAGGGATGTATTTGGCCTCATCCTCGATGTCATCAGGCAGTTCGTCGTCGAAATCTTCGGAGCCCAGGCCCTCGGTCTGATAGTAGGTCTTTCCTGTCTGTCTGCATATGAAGGCACGAAACTCCGCCACGCCACCGTCGGTGTTGGCGAACTCGAAGGCTCGAATGATGTCTCCGATATGAGTTGGCATGGCCGGCTCCAGCGAAGCGTAGAATACGGAAATACGTCCATCCTGGAAGAGGTGCGGAGTTTTGCAAGGGGCTGCCCTGTCGGCGAAACAGCCCAGATCGCTGTCAACCCCTTTCCTCAAAAATATTCCACTTTACCGAAATTCGGATTTGTCGTATGTGTCGGCCATCCCAGCCCACCAAAGGGGCGGTCGTACGTCGTTTCGAGCGCGGGCTGGGAGTTGCGGTGGACGCGGGCGGCGTTAAAGGCGGGCTTGTTGTGTGCAGGGCGAGATGAACCTCGTGAGCATGGCACAAACCGCGAAGACGGACGGCGCTCATATCTGGCGAAGCCGGATGGTCTGCGTACGGCGAAACCGTGTGGTCCTGGCCGTCGTTGCTACGGTCAAGCCTTTGCGAAGGCGTCATCGCGTCAACCGGCGCGAGAAGCGTGAATTTCGCGAGGGCGAGGGAGGCCAGAAGGAACTCGGCTCCCGGGAGAGCGCGGCATAGGCCGTCAAACCATCGCGCAGGGAAGGCCTGGTTTCGGCTGCCCTGTGTTTCCCCTGTGCACTGCGTGTGCATTCGTTCAGCACGGGGGTTTTGTGGGTGCCAGCTGGCGCCCGGTCTTCCCTGCGCCCTTTCCTTCGAGGGGGTGTGAAGCGAAGCACAGCTCGGGCAAATCATGCCGCGAGGACGCGAGCGCGTGTCGATTGCTCCAGCAACTTGCCAAGCCAGAAACTTGCCAAGCAAGCTTGTTGCGCTCTGGCTTCGATATCTCCGGTCGGCACCGGCCTCCCCTGCAAGCATGCAGCATCGGCATCAGTGGTGGTGGTCGTTGCCCCGAAAATCTGCACTATGCGCGCCGACGTGCCTCCGAAGCTGCTGCCGGGCCTTTGGAGGATTTTGCATCTGCTTTTTGGAGTGACGAAATGAGCAGCTTGGTGATCTCTGGCGGCCGGGTGGTGGATCCCGCGAGCGGAATGGATGCCGTTGGCGATGTCGCGGTTGTGGACGGCAAGATCGCGGCCGTGGGTTCCTCGCTTGGCGGCGCCGAGCGGATGATCGACGCCACCGGCCTCGTGGTCGCGCCCGGCTTCATCGATTTGCACGCGCATGGCCAGTCGCTTCCCGCGGATCGCATGCAGGCGTTCGACGGGGTGACGACGACGCTTGATCTCGAGGCCGGCGTGCTGCCGGTCGCATCCTGGTACGAGCGCCAGGCGCGGAAGGGTCGCGTGCTGAACTACGGCGCCGCCACCAACTGGGCCTTTGCGCGCATCGGCGCGATGACGGGCTCCAATGCGGAGAGCTCGCTGGAGGCGTTCGGCAACGCCATGCGCGATCGCCGCTGGATGGACAACGTCGCAACCGATGCGGAGGTGGCCGGCATCCTCGAGCGTCTTTCGCGCGGCCTCAACGAGGGCGGCATCGGCATCGGCATCTTGAACGCCTATGCGCCAGGCGCCGGCGTGCAGGAACTGACGGCAGTCTGCCAGCTTGCGGCAAAGCAGGACGTGCCGACCTTCACCCATGTCGCCTTCATGTCGCGCATCGACCCTGAAAGTGCGGTGGAAGCCTATATCCGCCTGATCGGTTATGCCGGCGCCACCGGCGCGCACATGCACATCTGCCATTTCAACTCGTCCAGCAAGACCGACATCGCGCGCTGCCGCGTGCTGGTTGAGAAGGCGCAGGCGCAGGGCCTGCCCATCACGGTCGAGGCCTATCCCTACGGCACCGGCTCGACCGTGCTGGCGGCTGCCTTCTTCAGCGATCCCAAATTCGTCGAGCGCAACGGCACCGGCTATGATTCCGTGCAGCGTGTGACCGACGGTTATCGTTTCCACGACCGCGAGGAGCTGCTCAAGGCGCAGGCCGAAGAGCCGTCCTCGCTGGTGCTCTGGCACATCCTCGACACCGAGAACAATGCGCATCACCGCGATCTGCTCGACATGTCGGTGCTCTATCCCGGCGGCGCGATCGCCTCCGACGCGATGCCGTGGACGACGTCGGACGGCAAGACCTACACCGGCGATGCCTGGCCGCTGCCCGACGATGCCACCTCGCATCCGCGCTCGGCCGGCTGCTTCACGAAATTCATCCGCGAATGGGTGCGCGAGCGCAGAGCCGTGTCGCTGCTCGAAGGCGTGCGCAAATGCGCGCTGATCCCGGCGGAAATCCTGTCGCAAAGCACGCCGGCGACGCGCGCCAAGGGCAGGCTTGCAAAGGACGCCGATGCCGACATCGTCGTGTTCGACTTCGAGAAGCTCTCGGACCGTGCGACCTTCACGGCGATGAACCGTCCGTCGGAAGGCGTGCGGCATCTGGTCGTCAGTGGCCAGGTGCTGATCAGCGATGGCGTGCTGGACGTCGCGGCGCGGCCGGGTAGGCCCGTGCGCCGTCCCGTCGTCGGAGCCTGATCCATGCCGGTCCCCATTCTCCTGGTGACGGGCTTTTTGGGGGCGGGCAAGACCACGGTCGTCAACCATCTGCTGGCGGACGCCGAGGGGCGGCGCATCGCCGCCGTGGTCAACGATTTCGGCGCGATCAACATCGATGCGGAGCTGATCGCGGGCGCCAGCGACGGTGTGGTCAGCCTTGCCAATGGCTGCATCTGCTGCTCGCTCGAAGGCGATCTGCTCCGCACGCTCTCGACGCTGCTGCGGCGTGATCCGAAGCCGGACTATATCGTCATCGAGACCAGCGGCGTCGCCGATCCCGCCGACATCGTACGCAATCTGATGGACCCGGTGATCCTGCGCGAGGCGCCGCTGGAAACCGTGCTCTGCGTGATGGACGCAGCAACGCCGCCGGCCGCCCTTGACGACGCGCTCCAGCGTTCGCAGTTGCGCGTCGCCGATATCGTGGCGCTCAGCAAGCTGGATCTGGCGGGCGAGGGGGCAGGCGCGCGGATGCGCGAGGCCATCCGCGCCCAGCGCGTCCCCGCCGTGGTGGTCGATGCGCAACACGGCGAGATCCCGTCCGCGTTGCTGTTTCCCGCGGCCGCCGATCGCGCGCCGACGCCACGCGAGCCGGGGCCGAAACGTCCGGCAGAAGAGCGTTTTGAGACATTGAGCTGGACGTCGGACCAACCGCTCTCGCTGCCGCGCCTGCAGCAGGCCATCGGCCGCCTGGCACCAAAACTCGCGCGCGCAAAAGGCCTGTTCGAAACCGTCGAGCAGCCCGGACGCCTGATGGTGTTTCAGTTCGCCGCCGGCCGCGCCACACTCGCACCTGGCGATGCGCCCGCCCCGGGCGTGCCGCGCGCGCGGATCGTTTTCATCGCCGAACTGGGCGTGCTCTCGAAGGCCGAACTCGACGGGATCATGGAGGGGTGTGTTGCGGGCGGGTAGTGCGGTTTGCACCGATCGCGGGACGTATCAGCCGTCTCAATCCTCCACCGGCAGTCCATCCCCGTGCACATACCAGTCCGCACGTGACGCCCACTGCACGTGCCGGTCGGGTGCCGCGCCCAGCGGCGCGTCGAAGGCGCCGGCATGGATGATGGCCTCGCGCCCGCTGCGGGTGAGATGCGGCATCGGGCTGCCGCAGACCTTGCAGAAGGCGGTTGCAAAGCTTCGCGCGTTCGGCAGGTCGAAACGCGCGACGGACGGCTCTCCGCGTAGCCATCGCAGCGCGTCCGCCTTCACAATCACCTCGCAGGCATGCGCGGCTCCGGTCGCCTTGCGGCAGCGCGAGCAATGGCAGTTGAGGAAGTGGTCGAACGGGCCCTCGACCTCGAATGCCACCTCGCCGCACAGGCAGCTTCCCCGGAATGCGGCCATGTCACTCCCCCTCCGGCTCGGCCGGCTTCCACGACCCATCAGACCCTTCCCGCTGGCAATTCTCAAGAGGGCGTCGGCAGGTCCGGCAAGCTCACGCGAATTGCGCGAGGCCGTGGCCGACGGACCAGTTCTCCGCAGGCGCATCGAGCACGTTGACGAACACGTCCTCGGGCCGGATGCCCGGGTTGTCGCCGAGCAGCTCCGCGATCCGCCGGTAGAGCGCCTTCTTCTGCTCAGGGGTGCGCGAGGCGAACACGGTGATCTGGATCAGCAGCGCGTCGTCGCCACGGTTGACGCCGTAGGCATTGCCGCAGCGAAAGTTCGCAGGCGAAAGCTCGCTGATAGTCATGAACTCGTCGCCTTCAGGCACATTCAGCGCCTCGCGCATGGCGCGGTAGAGGCCGTCGAGGATCGCCTGCCGATAGGCGTCCGGCTTCCCAGTGCGCATCGAGATGTGAAGGAGAGGCATGAGCTGGTCCCTTTGCATGCGGGCCCGGCCGGCCAGGCGCATGATCCGCGCCGGCCGTGGGATTATTGACGAGACGGGATATCAATCCCAATTAGTTTTTGACATGGTGTCTAGAAAGCATGTTATTGACACCTTGTCAAATACCTCAGAGGAGCAGAATGTGAGGCCGCGCGAATTCGACCACGACGACGTCCTGCGCATCGCGTTCGACCAGTTCTGGCGCAAGGGCGTGCGCGGCACCTCGCTGTCGGACATCGCGCGCGATGCCGGCGTCCAGCGCGGCAGCCTCTACAATGCGTTCGGCAGCAAGGAGGCGCTGTTCCTGCAGGCCTATGAACGCTATGCGGGCGACTATCTCATCGCCCTGCAAAAAACGCTCGGCACGGGGAGCTTGCGAAAGCGCCTGACCGCGTTCTTCGATCTCACCATCACGAACTTCCGCTCGGGCACGCCGCCGCGGGGATGTCCGACCACGCGCGGATTGATGGAGCTCGGCGCGGCCGAGGGTGAAGGGCTCGATGAAGAGGCGCGCCAGGCTTTCGCAAATCTGGTGTCGCGCATCACCGCTCTGGTTCAGGACACGTTGTCGGCGGGCGCCAGGCGCGGCGAGTTCGGCGGCAATCCCGCCGCCGCAGCGCTGCACATCGTCACGGTGACGCGCGGCCTCGCCGTGCTCGAACGCGCTTTCAATGACGAGCCGCAGCTGCGCAAGATTGCCGCCCACACCATCGATCTCGTGCTCGCGAAGAAGGGCGGCTAGAGCATGATCCGGAAAAGTGTGCAGCGGTTTTCCGAAAAGATCATGCTCAAACAACAACCTAAAGCGCGATGACGATTCATCCTAATCACATCGCGCTTTAGGTGTCAGCACACGGCAAGCGCGTTGACGGCTCGCGTTGTCGCCATCTCGTTCGCATTGCCGACGAACTGGCAAACGATGGTCTCCAGCTCGCCCGGCTGCTTGCGGCGCGCGACCGCCAGCAGGCGCATCAATTCCGCCTCGTCTTTCGAGAGGCGCTTGCACGACGGCGGCATGAAGCACAGCTCGCATGGCCGGCCGCTGCGCAGGATCCTGACCAGCGCGGCAGCGCGCGCCACCAGCAGCGGACTGTCGGCAATGCCCGGCGCCTCATCGGCATAGCGATAGGCCGCTTCCCAGCAATCGGACGCGCCGGTCGCGTAGGCCGCGCCGATGAAGCGGAACAGCGACAGCGCGACGCGGCAGAAATCATCGTAGCCTTCGACGCACGGGCGCGTCGAAAGCGCGGCCTGGAGCGGACAGAGCCGCGCCTGGCCGGCTTCCTGAATTGGCATGGAACTGCATCCTGCATCATGAACGATCTCGTCAGTGCAACGTGGGGCTTCCCACGAGCCAGCTCTTCATTGCCATCGTCCGGTCATGGTCGAAGGACTGGGCGCGTCGGTCGGGCAGGATGAGACCTGCCATGCGGAAGATCGTTGCGAGTCCCCGCACCGGTGCGAGGGCCCAATCGGCACCCACCGGCGGCAGCCAGCATTCGAACTGCTCGCGCACGGTATCGATGCGGTCCTTCTGCGCCGCGGCAATGGCGTGCAGGATTCCGTGCTCGCTTTCCGACATGCGCGGACATGTCGGGCAGTGCACTTCGATCGCCGTATGCGCCGTGCACGCAAAGACCTCGATGATGGCTTCCAGCGAGGGCACCGCATCGCCGACGCGGAAATGGTCGTACACCTCCTGGATGTCGGCCGCGGTCGGAACGGCACCTCCGCTGCGTGCCTTGGCCCGGAATCCCCAGATGAACAGTCGCTCCGCCGCGCACAGCGCGGGGAGGTCGAGGGATCTTGCTGATGTCGATTGATGCATTGAGCCTCTGGCCTCTGGCTGCGCTCACGCCACAACTGGCGCGGATGATCTGCGCCGATCGTTCGGCCACGGGCAGGTGCAAGTCAACGCGCGGAGGGGCGATATCGAGGCCTTCTAGATTTGAAAAGCTCCGATCTTGGTGCAGCCGGACGCGCCGGCCTGCGAAGCCGTACGCAGGGCCGGCGGCGTCCCTACGCAATGTTGCGGGCATTCGGGAACCAGAATGCTTAAAGCTTTGCTAAGGGGCGTGGGATAAACTGGCATATCAGCCCTTCCAATTCTCGTGAGCACCAATGATTTTCTCCCGCATCAGTTTCAAGCTGGTCCTCATTGTCGGCATCAGCCTTCTCGGCATGATTGCGCTGGCGCCGATCGCGCTGTCGACCCTGCGCACGCAGATGGTCGCCGATCGCCAGGCCAAGACGCAGCACATGGTGGATGTCGGCTATGGCATCCTCGCCCACTACCAGAAGCTCGAAAGCGAAGGGAAACTGCCGCGCGAACAGGCCCAGGCCGCCGCGATCGCAGAGATCAAGAGCCTGCGCTACGACAAGGTCGAGTATTTCTGGATCAACGACATGGCCCCCAAAATGGTCATGCATCCGATCAAGCCCGAGCTCGACGGCAAGGATCTCTCCGGGATGAAGGATCCCGCCGGCAACGCGCTGTTCATGGGCTTCGTTGACGTCGTCAACAAGCAGGGCGCGGGCTTCTACGGCTACCTCTGGCCGAAGCCCGGCTTCGACCAGCCGGTCGGAAAAATCTCCTATGTAAAGGGCTTTGCGCCCTGGGGCTGGATCATCGGCACCGGCATCTACCTCGACGATGTCGATGCCGTGTTTCGTCAGAACGCGATGACGTTCGGCTACGTATGTCTGGCCGTGCTGGTCCTCGTCCTCGGCGCCTCCTTCGTGATCGGCCGCAGTGTCACCGGGCCGCTGGCAAAGATCACCGCGCTGACCGAGCGCCTTGCCGCCGGCGATAGTGCGTTCGAGGTGCCCTACACCGACCGCAGCAACGAGGTCGGCGGCCTTGCCAGGGCGCTCGCCGTGTTCAAGGACAATGCGTCGGCAGTGGGCCGGATGCATGCCGAGCAGCAGGAAGCGAAGCAGAAGGCCGACGACGAGAAGCGCCGCGCGATGACCGATCTCGCCGGCAAGTTCGAGGCGAGCGTCCAGGCCGTCGTTCGCGACGTCTTCAACGAGGCGCGCGCGATGCAGCAGGCCGCGCAGGGCATGTCGGAGACCGCGAACAAGGCGACCGACCGCGCGAGCTTCGTCGCCACCGCCTGCCAGCAGGCTTCGAGCAACGTGCAGACGGTGGCCTCTGCCGCCGGCGAATTGTCGTCATCGATCACCGAGATCAGCCAGCGCGTCGCGCAGGCTGCAAGCGTGGCCGACAAGGCCGCCGCCGACGGTCAGCGCACCAACGACACCGTGCAGGGGCTTGCCGCAGCGGCGCACAAGATTGGCGAGGTCATCGACCTCATCAACCAGATCGCCTCGCAGACCAATCTGCTCGCGCTCAACGCCACCATCGAGGCGGCGCGGGCCGGCGAAGCCGGCAAGGGCTTTGCCGTTGTCGCGAGCGAAGTGAAGTCGCTGGCGAGCCAGACCGCGAAGGCGACCGACGAGATCGGCGCGCAGATCACCGCGATCCAGGCCGAGACCAACCAGGTCGTCGGCAACATCGAGAGCATCCGCAAGACCATCATGGAGGTCAACGAGATCTCCTCGTCGATCGCGGCCGCGGTCGAGGAGCAGGGCGCGGCGACGCAGGCGATCGCGCACAGCGTGCAGGAGGCGGCCGCCGGCACCGACCAGGTCTCGCAGAACATTTCGGGTGTCACCGATGCGACCGCGGAAACCGGCCAGGCCGCGGGCCTCGTGCTGCAATCGAGCGGCCGGCTGTCGCAGAAGCTGCAATCGCTCGAAAACGAGGTCAGCGCCTTCGTTGCCGGCGTGCGGGCGGCCTAGCGCACGACGTTGCGAAAATGCGCCGCGATGTCGGCGCGTGTTGCGATCCAGACGCGGCCCTCCAGTCGCGCCAATTCGGCAAGAATGGCTTTGACCGCGCGAAAGCGCGCGGGCCGGCCGCAAATGCGCAGGTGAAAGCCGACCGACAGCATTGCGCATCGGCCGCGTTCGGCCTCCTCGATCAGCGTCGCCAGCGCGGCGCTGACATAGTCCGAAAAATCCTCCGGCTGCACAAAGCCGTTCGGATGGAAGAACTTCATGTCGTTGGTGTCGAAGCCATAGGGCAGGATCAGCATCGATCCCCGCAGCGACCGGCTCCAATAGGGCAGGTCGTCGTCGAGCGCGTTGGAATCGTAGGCGAAGCCGAGGTCGATCAGGAGATCACGCGTCCAGGCGCTCTGACTGCCGCGCGTCATGAAGCCGACCGGCGTGACGCCGGTCGCGCGGGTGATGACGTCGCGCGTCTTCTCGATGTCGCGGCGCTCGGTCTCGGCATCGCCGTAGAGCGCGTGCGGCCGCCAGCGCCAGCCGTGCACGGCCGGCTCGTGCCCCGCTTCGACGACGGCCCGGGCAAGCTCGGGCACACGCTCGACCGCGCGGCCGCACATCATGAAGGTCGAGCGGACATTGGCATCGGCGAGGGCGTCGAGGAAGCGCCACAGGCCGGCGCGCATGCCGTAGTCGAACACCTGCTCCTGCACGAGATCGCGAACGCCGGGCGGGAGCGTCGAAGCAACCTCGCCATAGCGCTCCGTCTCGGTGTCGCCCTGCTCGACGGCGAGCTCGGCGCCTTCCTCGAAATTCACCACCAGCGACACTGCGACGCGGGCGCCATTGGGCCAGACGATGTCAGGGCGAGCTCTTCCATATCCGCGTGGATCGCGCTCGATCGGCATGGTCAGCGGCTCCCGATCTGGCGGCTGACGCCGCCGAAGATTTCCGCGCAGACGAGGCCGGCCAGCGTCAGCAGCACGATCACGCCGGAGACGGCAGCGACGCGCACGTCGAGGCTGCCTTCGAGGATCGCCCAGAGCTTGATCGGCAGCACCTCGGTTCGCGCATCGGCCAGGAACAGCGATACCGGAACGTTGTCGAACGAGGTCAGGAACGCCACGAAGCAGCTCGCGACAATGCCGCGGCGGATCAGCGGCAGCGTGATGCGGCGGAACGTGTACCAGCGGCTGGCGCCCAGGCTCAGCGAGCAGGTAATCAGCACCGGATTGAGCTGCTGCACCGACGCGCCGACCATCCTGATCACGAATGGCACGCAGATGATGGTGTGACCGAGCACGAGCGTCGCCGCCGATAGGCGGATGCCAAGCAGGTTGAAGACAAGCAGCAGCGACAGGCCGAACGCCATTGCGGGCAGCACCATCGGCGACATGAACAGCGCATCCAGCACGCGCGCGATCTTGAGCTTGCTGCGTGCCAGCCCAAGCGCCGCGGCTCCGCCCAGCACCGCGGAAAGGATCGTTGCCGCCGCTGCGACTCTCAGGCTCGTCAATGCTGGTTCGATGATCTCCTGCGATTGCAGCAGCTCGACATACCAGCGCAGCGACCAGCTTGGGGGCGGGAATTTCAGCGTGATGCCGCCGGTGAAGGAAATGATGAGGACGACCAGCGTAGGCCCCAGCAGCAACAGCATACCGAAGCCCGTGGTTGCGCCGACGACGGCGGAATAGACGCGGTCGATGAGGCTACGTTGCATCGACGCCTCGCACGAAGCGGCGGGACAGGGCGCCGATCGCGAACACGATGCCGGTCACGACCAGCGTGAAGACCAGGGACAGCGCCGCCGCGAACGGCCAGTCCTGCACGCCGACCGCCTGCTGGTAGATGTAGGACGGCATCAGGATGATACGGCCACCGCCGACCAGTGTCTGGGTAATGAAGGCGGTCGCGGCGGCGGCGAAGACGAGCAGCCAGCCGGCGATGGCACCCGGCAGCGTCAGCGGCAGGATGACGGTGATGAAGATGCGGGCGCGACTTGCTCCCAATCCCTCGGCAGCCCGCGTCAGGTTGCCGTCGAGCCGCAACAGGCTGTTGATGACAGGCAAGGCCATCAGCGGAAGCTGGATCTGCGTCAGGGCCAGAACCATGCCCTCCCAGGTATAGAGTAGCCGCGCCGGCGCCTGCCAGAGACCGAGCGACAGCATCGCCGAATTGACGATGCCGTCGCGGCCGAGGATGACGATCCAGGCGAAGGTTCGCACCACCGTGCTGGTCAGCAGCGGCAGCATGATCAGGAAGGTGATCAGGGTGCGCATGAACGGGCCGCTCGCGACATAAACAAGTGCGAGCGGGTAGGCGAGGATCAGCGTCGCGAGCGCGACCTCCGCCCCCAGCCAAAGCGTGTCCGTCAGCACCTTGATGCTGAACGGATCGGAGAGGAATCGCAGATATTGCGCCAGCGACAATTCCGCGAATTGGGGTGTGCGAAACAGGCTGATCGCGACCAGCGCGGCCAGCGGCAGCACGAAGGCTGCGAAGAACAGCGCGGCCAGCGGAACCACTGGCAGCAACTGTCTTGATGCGCTCGTGCTTGCCGGCGTCATTCAGATCTTCACTTCCTTGCTAAAGCGGGTGATCCATTCGCCGCGCAGCGACTGGAACTTGGTCCAGTCGAGCAGGACGTTGTTGGCGACGAGGTCGTCGACGCTCCTGGCGACGATAAGGTTCGCGCCCGTCAGCGCCACCTTGCTGTTGGTCGGCATCATCACCCAGGGCGTGGCCTCGATGCCCTTCTGCGTCTCGACCGACATCACCGTATCGAGATAGTCCAGCACAGCCTTCGGATCCTGGTTGTTTTTCACGATCTGCGCACTGGTGCGGATCACGACCGCACCGGACTTCGGCTTGGCGAAGGCGATATCGACGCCCTTGGCGGCGAGCAGCGCGACGTTGTTCCAGAAGTTGAAGGCGATATCGATCTCGCCTTGCTGGAACAGGGCCGCCAGTGCGCCGGGCGAAGCGGCGATCGCGCCGATATTCGGCAGCAGCTTCTTCATGGCCTCGAAAGCCGGCTCGATGTTGGTCTCGGAGCCGCCGTTCAGCTTGGCGATCTCGACCATGAAGGCGGTGCCGAGGCTCGAGCCAAGCCCGGTGATGCCCACGCGTCCCTTGTATTCCGGCTTCCACAAATCCTCCCACGAGGTCGGAGGCGTCGTGATCTTCTTCGGATTGTAGGCGATGCCGATCAACTGACAGGTGATGACTGGCGCGTAACCGTCAGGATGACGGAATGCGCTTGGAATGTCGGCAAACGACTTCGATTGCTCGACCGGAAATTTCTCCAGAACGCCGCTGGCGATCGCCGGGATGAGCGGGCCCTCGTCGAACAGTACCACGTCGAACGGCGGGGCGTTGCGCGAGGCCTGGATCTTGCCGATCTGGTCGACGCCGAGCAGCGGCGTGAAAGTGACACCGCCGTCGCTGATCTTCTTGAAGGCCGGCCCGACCACCGAGCGGAAGGCTTCGTCGAAGCTGCCGGGATAGGTCGTTGCGACGATCGAGGCGGCCGCGCGCGATGACGTTGGCCAGCCCAAGCTTGCCGCTGCAAGCGCAGCAGAACCTGAGGTGAGCAGCGATCTCCGGGATAGGCTAATGTCAATCACTCCTTTGCTGATGCTTGGAAACGTCCTCGACCGGCGTGCTGAAAATACTGACGCGCAACGTGTCGGTGATCGAGAGCCAGGCCGTCTCTCCCGCCAGCGCTTTCGCGATGCCGGCGGCGCGGGCCTGGCTGATCTTCACGGCCTCGCCGCTCGTGGTGACGCCCTCGGTGACGCTGACGGCGCCGAGCGGCACGGTGGCGCGGATCGTGACTGGGATGGCGCCGGGCCGTTCGGCGCCGAACGCGATGTTTTCAGGCCGGACCGAAATTGTCACCGGCGTGCCGCGCCTGCGCTGAACCGAACGGCCGAGATCGATCTCGGGCCCGGCGTCCAGTTGCACGCGGTCCGTCTCGGTCACGGTACCGCGCAAAAGATTGGTGTGGCCGATGAAGCTCGAGATGAACAGGCTCGCCGGGCGGTCGTAGAGCGCATCGGGGCTGTCGATCTGCTCGATGCGTCCCCTGTTGAGCACGACGATGCGGTCGGCCATCGACAGCGCTTCCTCCTGGTCGTGCGTGACGATGATGGAGGTGACGCCAAAGGTCTTCAGCAGACTCTTGATCTCGATCTGCATGTCGAGGCGCAGATTCTTGTCCAGTGCCGAGAACGGCTCGTCGAGGAGGACGAGGCCCGGATCGATCGCAAGCGCACGCGCCAGCGCCACGCGCTGCTGCTGCCCGCCGGACAGCTCTCCGGGCAGCCGGCGCGCGAACGGCGTCATCTGAGCAAGGCCGAGCATCTGCTCGACCTTCGCCGCGACCACGTCCTTCGGCGTCTTGCGCGCCCGCAAGCCATAGGCAACATTCTCGAATACGGTCAGATGCGGAAACAGGGCATAGTTCTGAAACACCATGCCGATGCGGCGCCGGTTCGCCGGGATGTGCTCGACCCGCGCGCCGTCGAAGCGGACCTCGCCTTTGGACGGGCGCAGGAAGCCGGCGATGATCTGGAGCATCGTGGTCTTGCCGCAGCCGGACGGACCGAGCAGTGCGATCAGCTCGCCGGCTGCAACAGTGAGGTCGATCTCGTCCAGCGCAACCGTCGCGCCGAAGGCGTGGCCGATGCCCTTCAGATCCAGCGAATGTCCGCGTACGTCACTCAACGCCAGCTCCATCCTTCGCGTTGTCCTGCGCGAGGGGAGTTAGCAATCGCCGTGCCAGCGCGGTCTATTCGCTAAGACGTTGCAGGCGTTGCGATAATTTTTAGGCGCCAAATATTGGCGCCAATTTATTGACTATATTGTAAACAGTCGTCAGGCAGATTTGTATAAAAAATGGGCTGCGGCAACATGCCAGAATCCTGTAAAAACGAGACATGAAGCGAACCCGCCCCCTCAAGCGCAGGCCGAAGCGTCCCGAACCGAAACCAAGGGAGCCGGATGTCGCCGATCCGCGTAGCATCGACGACGACCCGGTCGTTCAGGGCATCTTGACCGCGATCAGCCAGAAGCGCCTCAAGCCCGGCGCCAAGCTCGGCGAGGACAAGCTCGCGGCGGCGTTCGGCACCACGCGGATTCACATCCGCCAGGCGCTCGCCCATCTCGCCTCGCGCAAGGTGGTGATGCAGATCCCCAATCGCGGCGCGTTCGTGTACCGGCCGAGCTGGGAGGAGGCGCAGGACGTTTTTGCCGCGCGGCGCATCATCGAGATGGCCACCGTCGCTGCGGCCGTCGACCGGCTGGACAAATCAGGCAAGGCCGCGCTGAAGGCGCACATGGAGCTGGAGGCGCGTCACGACCGCAACGACCGCTGGGCCTCGCTGTCGCTCACGGCGGAATTCCATGTCCTGGTCGCCAAGCTCGCGGGCAACCGCGTGCTGCTGGACATGTCACGCGAGCTGATGCTGCGGACCTCGCTGGCGATTGCGACCTTCGAGGCGCCGGGCGAGCCGGATTGCTCACCCGACGCGCACCCCGACATCGGAGCGTTGATCCTTGCCCGCGACAAGGCCGGCGCGATCCATGCCATGCGTCATCACATCGAGGAGATGGAGCAGCGGATCCGGCCGAAGGAAGGCGAGGACGAGGTCGACGAGCTCACCGCGATCTTCCAGGAAATCGGTGCGCGTTCGCGGGCGGGCGCCTAGCATGTCCGCCCTCCGCATCCTCCTGATCAATCCGAACAGCCTCGAGGCGACCACAGCGATGATGGTCGCCATTGCGAGGTCAGCTGCGGCGGCCGGCTTCGAGATCATCGGTGCCACGGCAATGCGTGCGCCGCCGATGATCGTTTCGGCGGAGGCGCTGGACGCAGCCGCGCCGGAAGTCGTGGAGATCGCGGGCGCGCATCAGAACCTTTGCGATGGCATGATCGTCGCCGCCTTCGGCGACCCCGGTCTCGCCGGGATCAATAGCGCGCTGAGGTTGCCTGCGGTCGGCATCGGCGAGTCCTCGATGCTGGAAGCAGCCGAAGGCGGCCGCCGCTTCGGCGTGGCGACCACGACGCCGCTGCTCAAGGCGAAGATCGACGCCTTGCCGGAGGCATTGGGATTGCAATCGCACTACACCGGCACCCGCTTTGCCGACGGTGATCCGCAGGCCCTGATGCGCGATCCGGCGCTGTTGCGAGACGCCCTCGCCGGAGCGGTCGAGGCCTGCATCGCGCAGGATGGTGCCGAGGCCGTCATCATTGGCGGCGGGCCGCTCGGCGAGGCCGCGCGCGAGCTTCAGCCGATGTTCGCCGTGCCGGTCATCGCGCCGATCCCGTCGGCCGTGCGGCGGATCATTCGTCTCGTCACGACGTGACGTCCGGTTTTTTCCGCGTCGCGGCATCGGCCGCGCTGCGGAAAACTGTTTTCCTTGACATGATCTCTGCCGTGCTCGACGTAACGACGTCGAGTGACGGCAGTTTGCGTCCCTCGCGACAAGAAAAGCAGCACGGGAAAGACGCCATGAGTGCGGGCCTCAACGAGCAGGACTACCTCGCCACCTTGCGCGGCCTGTGGGACAAGGCCTGGCCGAAGGGCATGCCGCGCTCGCCGAACTATCTGCACGGCGAAGTTCCCTTGACGGAATATCTGCGTGCCTGGGCGAAGCGGAGCCCGGAGCGGCCTGCGGTGATCTTCTACGGTCACGTCACGACCTACGCGGAGCTGGACCGGCAGAGCGACCGCTTTGCGGCGCTGTTGCAGGCGAAGGGTGTGCGCAAGGGCGATCGCGTCGCCGTCTTCCTGCCGAACTGTCCGCAATTCCACATCGTGTTCTTCGGCATTTTGAAGCTCGGCGCGATCCACGTCCCCGTCAGCCCGCTGTCGCGCGCCTTCGAGCTGTCCTACGAGCTCAACAACACCCAGGCCGAGGTGATCGTGGCGCTCGACCAGCTCGTCCCCGTCGTCGAGCAGGTCAGGGGCGAGGTGCGGCTGCGCGAGATCATCGTGACCAGCTTTGCCGATGTCGTGCCGGCAACGCCCGCGTTCCCAACGCCCGACTCGATCCGCATGCCGCGCGTCGCGGTCCCGGGCGCGACCGATCTGCTGCCTGCGCTCGCGGCGATGCCTGCGCCGACGCCGCTGCCCCCACCCGGCCTCGATGATGTCGCAGCCCTCAACTACACCGGCGGCACCACCGGCATGCCCAAGGGTTGCGTCCACACCCATCGCGACATGGTCTACACCGCCGCAGCCAATTACGGCATCTCGGTGCTGTCGGACGAGAGCAGCGTGTTCCTGTCGTTCTTTCCGGAGTTCTGGATCGCCGGTGAGAACTTTGGCCTGATCTTCCCGCTGTTCTCCGGTGCGACGCTGGTCCTGCTGGCGCGCTGGGACGCCGTCGGTGCGATGGCCGCGATCGACAAATACAAGGTCACGATCACGGCGATGCCGGTGGACGGTGCGGTCGAGCTGATGGACCATCCGCGCTGGAGCGAGTTCGACCTGTCATCGTTGAAGCAGGTGCGCGTGGTCTCCTTCGTCAAGAAGCTCAACGCCGACTATCGCAGGCGCTGGAAAGACCTCACCGGCACGATCCTGATGGAGGCGGCCTGGGGCATGACGGAAACCCACACCTCCAACACCTTCACATCCGGCTTCCAGGACGACGATTTCGATCTCAACAACCAGCCCATCTTCGTCGGCCTGCCGGTCCCCGGCGCCGAATTCAAGATCACCGATTTCGAGACCGGCGCGCTGTTGCCGCTCGGTGCCGAAGGCGAGATCCGCGTGCGCACGCCCTCGCTGCTCAAGAGCTATTGGAACAAGCCGGAGGCGACCATCGAGTCGCTCGTCGACGGCTGGCTGCGCACCGGCGACATCGGTAATATCGACAAGGACGGTTTTCTGCACTTCCTCGGCCGCCGCAAGGAGATGCTGAAGGTCAAGGGCATGAGCGTGTTTCCGCCGGAGATCGAGGCGCTGCTCGGGCAGCATCCGAAGGTGCTGGGCTCGGGCGTGGTCGGACGCGACGATCCCGACAAGGGGCAGGTGCCGGTGGCCTATATCCAGCTCAAGCCGGAGGCGGTCGGCACCATCTCGGCGGAAGACCTGCGCGCCTGGTGCGCCGAGCGCATGGCCGTCTACAAGGTCCCGGAAGTGCGTATTATCGATGCCCTGCCCCTGACGGCCACGGGCAAGGTGAAGAAGCAGGACCTTAATCCAAGTCTTCCTGCTGCTGTCTGAGTGAGAGATACGATGTCGTTCAAGAAGCTAATGATCGCCAATCGCGGCGAGATCGCCATCCGCATCGCGCGCGCGGCGGCCGACGCCGGCATCGCCACGGTCGCGATCCATCCCGCCGACGACGCGCTGTCGCTGCATGTGCGCGTTGCCGATGAGGCGGTCGAAATCCCCGGCCGCGGCGCGCGGGCCTATCTCGATATCGAGGCCGTGGTGAAGGCGGCAAAGAGCGCGGGCTGCGATGCCGTGCATCCCGGCTACGGCTTCCTCAGCGAGAACGCGGCGTTTGCCAAGGCTTGCGCCGATGCGGGCATTGCCTTCGTCGGGCCGAAGGCCGCGGCGCTCGAGCTGTTCGGCGACAAGGTCGCGGCGCGGCAACTGGCAAAGCGCTGCGGCGTGCCGATCATCGCCGGCACCAGCGGGCCGTCGAGCCTCGAGGAGATTACGGCGTTCTTCACTTCGCTCGGCGGCAATGCGGCGATCGTGATCAAGGCGATGGCCGGCGGTGGTGGCCGCGGCATGCGCGTCGTCGAGAACGCGTCCGATCTCGCCGAGGCCTATGCGCGCTGCCAGTCCGAGGCCAAGGCCGCGTTCGGCTTCGACGGCGTCTATGCCGAGCGGCTGATCCGGCAGGCGCGCCATATCGAGGTGCAGATCATCGGCGACCGCCACGGCGCGATCTCTCACCTCTGGGAACGCGAATGCACCATCCAGCGCCGGCATCAGAAGCTGATCGAGGTGGCGCCGAGCCCCTCGCTGAGCGATCCCCTGCGCGGCCGCATCATCGAGGCGGCAAGGCAGCTCGCGACGGCGGCGACTTACGACAATCTCGGCACGTTTGAGTTCCTGGTCGACGGCACGGCCGAGGACAGCTTTGCCTTCATCGAGGCCAATCCGCGGCTCCAGGTCGAGCACACCGTGACGGAAGAGGTGCTCGGGATCGACCTCGTCCGCGCCCAGCTCGCGGTCGCATCAGGTGCGACGCTCGTCTCGCTCGGCCTTGCGCAAGGTTCGATCCCGAAGCCGCGCGGCCATGCGATGCAGCTCCGTGTCAACATGGAGACGCTGGACGAGACGGGCGCGACGCATCCGACCGGCGGCGTGCTCGCCGTGTTCGAGCCGCCGTCCGGCCCCGGCGTTCGCGTCGATAGCTTTGGTTACGCCGGGTACAAGACCAGCGCGGCCTTCGACTCGCTGCTGGCCAAGGTCATCGTGCACACGCCGGGCGAGGCCTGGCACGACGTGGTCGCCAAGGCATCGCGCGCTTTGCGCGAGTTCCGGATCGACGGCGTGGTTACCAACATCGCGTTCCTTCAGGCCGTGCTCGCGCATCCCGATTTCCGGACCAACCGCATCGCGACCGACTTCATCGATCGCAACATCGGCAAGCTCGTGGAATCGGCCGATGGCGCAGCCAAGCCGCTCTACTTTGCTGCGACGGAACGAGGCGGCGCTCACGGCGCCGAGACGCACGTCGCGCAACTGGTGCCCGAAGGCGCGGTGATGGTTGCGGCGCCCCTGCAGGGAACCATTGTCACCATCCAGGTGAAGGAGGGCGAGATCGTGCGCCCCGGCCAGCAGCTCGCCGTGATCGAGTCCATGAAGATGGAGCATCTGGTCATGGCCGAGCAGGGCGGCCGGGTCATGAAGCTCGTTGCCGGCGACGGCGTCACGCTGCTGCATGGCGAGCCGATCATGTATCTGGAGCCGCTCGACGTCGCCGCTGATGCCTCGATGACTGAAGCCGATGTCGATCTCGACCACGTCCGCCCTGATCTCGCGGAGCTGATTGCGCGCCAGGCCAACACGCTTGACGAAAATCGCCCGGCCTCGGTCGAGCGCCGCCGCAACACCAACCAGCGCACCGCGCGCGAGAACGTTACGCAGCTCGTCGACGACGGCTCGTTCATGGAGTACGGCAGCCTTGCGATTGCGGCGCAGCGTCGCCGTCGCAAGCTGGACGATCTCATCAAGAACACGCCGGCCGATGGTCTCGTCATGGGCGTCGCCACCGTCAACGCCGGGAAGTTCGGGCCGGAAGGCGCGCGCTGCATCGTCGTGGCCTATGACTACACCGTGCTCGCGGGCACGCAGGGCCACATGAACCACAAGAAGATCGACCGCATGCTGACCCTGGCGGAAGACTGGCGCGTGCCGCTGGTGTTCTATGCCGAAGGCGGCGGCGGCCGGCCCGGCGACACCGACCGGCTCGGCATGACCGGTCTCGACGGTCCCTCCTTCGTGCAATTCGCGAGGCTCTCCGGCCTCGTGCCCGTGATCGGCGTCGTCTCCGGCTATTGTTTTGCGGGTAACGCCGCGATGCTCGGCTGCTGCGACGTCATCATCGCCACCAAGAACGCCTCAATCGGCATGGGCGGCCCCGCCATGATCGAGGGCGGCGGCCTCGGCGTCTATCATCCCGCCGAGGTCGGCCCTGTTACGTTCCAGTCGCCGAACGGCGTCATCGACATCCTGGTCGAGGACGAGGAGGAGGCGACGTCCGTCGCGCAAAAATACCTGTCCTATTTCCAGGGCGCGGTGACGGATTGGGAGGCTGCCGACCAGCGCCTGCTCCGCCGCGCCATCCCCGAGAACCGCCTCCGCGTCTACGATATCCGCAGCGTCATCGACCTCGTCGCGGACAAGGACAGTGTGCTGGAGCTGCGTCGCGACTACGGCGTCGGCATGATCACTGCGCTGATCCGGATCGAAGGAAAGCCGTTCGGCCTGATCGCCAACAATCCGCGCCACCTCGGCGGCGCGATCGATGCCGATGCCGGCGACAAGGCCGCGCGCTTCCTCCAGCTCTGCGATGCCTTCGATCTGCCGATCGTCTCGCTCTGCGACACGCCCGGCTTCATGGTGGGCCCCGAGGCCGAGAAGACCGCGATCGTGCGCCACGTCTCGCGCATGTTCGTCACGGGTGCGAGCCTCACCGTGCCGCTATTCGGCATCGTGCTGCGCAAGGGCTATGGGCTGGGCGCGCAGTCGATGATCGGCGGGGGCTTCCACACCTCGTTCTTCACTGCGGCGTGGCCGACCGGGGAATTCGGCGGCATGGGCCTGGAAGGCTATGTCCGCCTCGGCTTCCGCAAGGAGATGGAGGCGATCGTCGACCCCGAGGAGCGCGAGACCTATTACCGCAACAAGGTCGCCGAGCTCTATGCCAACGGCAAGGCGGTCTCGATCGCCTCGGTGTTCGAGATCGACAACGTCATCGACCCCGCCGAGACGCGGCGATGGATCATGGCCGGCCTGCGGTCGGTCCCGAAGCCGCCCGCGAGGACGGAGAAGAAGCGGCCCTGCATCGACACGTGGTGAGGGCGGTGCAGCAATAGCTGCGTTCCCGGTTCCCGATTGACATCCCCGCCTGTGGTGCCAGACTTTGCACAATAATACAGGGTGGAGACGTCCGCGATGGCCAGCCTTTCGGCCTCGAACCATGTCGCCCGCGTCTTGTCCGTCGCCAATCAATTGGCCGACGTCGATGCCTCTTCGCGCATTGCCGATTCCTGGCGACGCTGCCTGATCAGCCACAAGCTCGACCCCGCCCGCCAAGGCCCGCCGCAGACGCTGACTGAAGCCGAGGTCCGGCACGTCGCCGAACCGATGGAGCAGCTGATCCAGCTCGCGACGCCGGAGCTCGAAGGCCTCGCGCGGGTGCTGCGCGAAGCCGGCTATTGCGTCAATCTCGCGGACCCCAGCGCGACGATGCTGTGGAGCCGGCTGCCCGGCCCGGCCGATACTGAAATATTCATGCGCTGGAAGGTCTATACCGGCTCGAATTTTTCCGAGGCTTTCGAAGGCACCAACGGGCTCGGCACCGCACTTGCGGAGCAGAAGCCGATCCTGGTGCATCGCGATGAGCATTTTCGCGCGCAGTGGCACATGTTCTCCTGCGCAGTGGCGCCGCTGTTCGACCACGCCGGTCGCCTCGCCGGTGCCGTGAACATCACCTCATGCCGAGAGGATCTCGAACGCGCTGCGCATCAGCTCGCGCTCGCGGTGACGATGGAGGCGACGCGGCGCATGGAGGGCGCGATCTTCCGCGGTCATTTCCGCAACGCCTGGATCGCGACCGTGCCGGGCGACGGCGGCAGCGGTCTGCTCGCCTATGACGACGATCGCCGCATCGTCGGCGCCTGCCGTTCGGCGCGCGCACTGCTGGGTCTCACCGACGGCTTGATCGCATCCGGCATCGATCTGTCGCGCTACGTCAAGTTCGATCATCATGCCGCCCGCGGCGCGGACGAGACAGTCGAGTTGCGCCGCGCCGATGGCAGTGCGTTAGGGCAGGGGCATGTTGCGCCGCCGCTGCGGGCGAGATCATCGGCGCGTCCGCTCGCGCCGGGCCGCGATGCACCCGTCGATCGCTTCGACGCGTTGCACCGGCTCGCCGGCCGCGATCCTGGCCTGATCAGAAGCGTGAAGCGGCTCAGGAGCATCGGCGACCACAATCTGCCGGTGTTGCTGCATGGCGAGACCGGCGTCGGCAAGGACGTGTTCGCGCGCGCCATTCACGCGGCCAGCAGCCGCGCGCGCAACGATTATGTGGCGCTGAACTGCGCGGCGATGCCGGAGAGCCTGATCGACGCCGAGCTGTTCGGCTACGAGGCCGGCGCCTTCACCGGCGCGCGGCGCGAGGGCTCGAAGGGCCTGATCGTGCAGGCCGACCGCGGCACGCTGTTCCTGGACGAGATCGGCGACATGCCGATCGCGCTGCAGACACGCCTGCTCCGCGTGCTGGAAAACCGCGAGGTCTGGCCGCTCGGCGCACTCAAGCCCGTAGCGGTCGACATCCGCCTGATCAGCGCCACCCATCGCGACCTCGGCCGCATGGCGGAGGAGGGCGGCTTCCGCGCCGACCTCTATTTCCGCCTGCGCGGCCTGGAGGTGCGGCTGCCGGCCTTGCGCGAGCGTGCCGACCGGGACGACGTCATTCGCCAGATCGCCGGCGAAGAAGCGCCGAACTGCCGGCTCTCGGATGAAGCCTGGTCGGCCCTCACGGCCTATTCCTATCCCGGCAACATGCGCCAGCTTCGCCACGTACTGCGGCTTGCTGGCTGCACGGCGGAACATGGCGTGATCACGGATGCGGATCTCGATCTGCCGCCGTTTGGTGGAAGAGCAGAGCCGGATCTCGAAGCGGCTGAGCGCGCGACGATCGTCGAGGCCCTGCGCAAGCATGGCGGCCGGGTGACCGAAGCAGCTCGCGCGCTGAAGCTCAGCCGCGCGACGCTATACCGGAAGATCAAGCTGCTGAAGATCGAGACGGCGCAGTAGGGCCAATTTGCAAAGCGGCGAGCTCTCTTCCCCTCTCCCCCTTGGGGGAGACGGGTGAGGGGGATTCACTGCACCACTTAAGTGAGAGGATAGAGACCCCTCATCCGGTGCTTCGCGCCACCTTCTCCCGCAAGGGGAGAAGGGAAGGTACCGTCGCCGCCGCAGCTACGAAAAATCCGTCCAGCTGAGATGCCGCGCATCGAGGTCGCCGAGTGCGATCGCTTCGCGCATCTCCTGCGGCGTGTGGAAGTTGCTGCGCAGATACACCAGCGGCGTTGCCGTGGCCGAATGCGTCGCGCCGCGCACCTCGCCGACGAAGATCGAATGCGTCGTCGTCTCGAACTCCTGCGCCAGCACACAGTCGAACGCGGCCACCGCATCCGTCAGCACCGGCGCGCCGGTCTCACCCCGCGTCCACTGGCCAAAGGCGAAACGGTCGTCGCCATTGACGCCCTTCTGGCCGCTGAAGGTGAGCGCGAGCAGCGCGTGATCCTCGTGCAGGAAATTGATGGCGAAGGCGCCTTCCTCGCGGATGCGCGCATGCGCGCTGGCATTGCGGTTGACGCAGACGATCAGCGAGGGCGGATTGTCCGAGAGCGAGCACGCCGAGGTCACCGTCAATCCGGTGCGCTTGCCGTGCTCGGCGCCCACGGTCACCAGCGCAACGGCGCCGGCGCATTGGCGCATCGCCTGCTTGAAATCCTTTGCGTCGACGCTCACGCCGAGACCTCCGAATGGATGCGGGTACGGTACGATTGCGCCGCACCCGTATCGGGTCAAGCCGCCTTCTGCGCGGAGCCGAGATGCGTCAGGCGCGGCATCACCTCGTTCTTCAGCAGCGAGAGCGAGTGATGCCAGGCTTCAGCCTTGTGCTTGTAGTCGAAGCCGAACACCAGCAGCACGCCGAAGCCGCCGACCTCGTCGTAGATCGTCTCGATCTTCTCGGCGACCGTCGCCGGCGAACCGACGATCCAGTTCCGCTTGGCGCAATATTCGACGGTGACGTCGCTGTCGGGCACGTCGGGTGCGTGCTTCAGGTAGTCCTTGAAGCCGAAATGGCCGAGCAGTGGCAGGAAATACTCGCTCATCATCCGGCCCATCATGTCGCCGGTCGAGAGCTTCCAGGCCTCCTCATCGGTGTCGGCGACGAACACCTCACGCACCAGCCGCCAGTCGGCGCGGTTCGGCTTGCGCCCGGTCTTGGCGGCGCCGATCTCGACTGAATCCCAATGACTGCCGACATAGGCCGGGTTGAGGTTGAGACTCATCGGGATGAAGCCGCGCTCGCCGGCGAGCTTCAGCGTGTCCGAGTTCTTCGACAGCCCGGCAACCCCGATCGGCGGATGCGGTGCCTGCAACGGCTTGATGTGAGGCTTGAGGAAGTCGAACATCGTGTCCGGCTTGGTCACCGTCCAGAACTTGCCCTTGTAGGTGAAGGGCGCAGGATCGCTCCACAGCTTCAGGATGATCTCCAGCGCTTCGCGGGTCATGTCGCGGTTCTGTCCGCTCATGCCGTCGACGTTGAACATCGCCCAGTCGCTCGGCAGTCCGCTCGCCGCGACGCCGAAATTGAGCCGGCCCTCGGAGAGATGGTCGAGCATCGCGACGCGGTTGGCGAGCTCGGCCGGGTGGTGATAGGGCAGCAGGAAGCCGCCCGGTCCGATGCGGATGTTCTTGGTCTGCATCAGCGCCTGCGCGATCAGCAGGTCCGGCGTGGGATTGGGTTCCCAGGGCGCGGTGTGGTGCTCGCCGACCCAGGCTTCCTGGTAGCCGAGCTCGTCGAGCCAGCGCATGACCTGCAGGTCCCAGTCGTTTCCTTCCTTCAGGCCGCACTCCGGCGGATGCGAAGGCATCGTGAAATAGCCGATCTCCATGGGTTTCCTCATCTGATGTTGACGCGTCTTGTCGCGCGTTGACGGTGTGAGCAACGAGGTTCAGCAAGCGGTGTGCCAGCGCCGTGGGGCTTCAAATTGATGAGAAAGGGCTGGTTTGCCCGCACAATAGTCGGTATCTCGGCACAGGCCCGCAATCCGCCGTCTCATTGTCGCGAGACGGTGTCTTGCCGATGAGACGAGGATAGTTTCGATATGAATGAGCCCGCCTACGTCGCGGTGGATTGGGGCACCAGCAGCTTCCGGCTCTGGCTGGTCGATCGCGCCGGCAAGGTGCTGGCGGAGCGCCGCAGCGGCGAGGGCATGCTCGCCGCGGCGAAGACCGGCTTCGCTGCCGTGCTGCAATCGCATCTTGCGGCGGTCGAGGCGTCGGACCGTCTGCCGGTTCTCGTCTGCGGCATGGCCGGCGCGAAAACCGGCTGGGTCGAGGCCGGCTATGTCGATACGCCGGCGCCGCTCTCGGCAGTGCTGAGGCAGGCCGCGCGCGTGCCGGGCGAGGCGCGCGACATCCGCATCCTGCCCGGCATCGCGCAGCGCGACGCAAGCGCCCCGGACGTGATGCGCGGCGAGGAGACCCAGTTGCTCGGCGCGCTCGGCCTCGACGCTGCGGGCGAGGCGCTGGTCTGCATGCCCGGCACGCATTCGAAATGGGTGCGCGTGACGGACGGCACGGTCGCGCATTTCTCGACGTTCATGACCGGTGAGCTGTTCAGCGTCGTCTCGCGCGAGACCATCCTGTCGCTCGCGGTCGCCGGCGCCGTTGACGCCGAAGACGTCGCGAGCTTCAAGGCGGCGGTGAAAGCCGCATATGACGCGCCGGCCTTTGCAGCCAACCTGCTGTTCGGTGCGCGGGCGCGGCAGCTGCTGTTCGGCGGCACGCCGGCTGCGGCACGCGAGACGCTGTCGGGCACATTGATCGGCGCCGAGTTGGCGGCGGGGCTTTCCGGCATGGTGCCGAAAGCTGGCATCACGCTGATTGCCTCGGGCCGGCTTGCGCTGTTGTATCGGCTCGCCTTCGACGCGCTCTCGGTCTCCGTGATCCCGGTTGATGCCGATGAAGCGGTCCGTCGTGGCCTGTCGATGGCGGCTGCGGCGATTTGGACGAAATAGAAGGACTTTTGAGATGAGCGTTCCCTTTCCGCCGATGAAGCGCCCGCTGGTCGCGATCCTGCGCGGCGTCAAGCCCGAGGAGACCGAGGCCATCGTCGGCGTCCTGATCGAAACCGGCATGACTGCGATCGAGATTCCCCTGAACTCGCCGGATCCGTTCCGCTCGATCGCAACCGCCGTGAAGCTCGCGCCGGCCGGCGTCCTGATCGGCGCCGGCACGGTGCTGACCGCTTCGGATGTCGATCGCCTCCACGACGCCGGTGGCAAGCTCATGGTTTCGCCGAATGTCGATACCGACGTGCTGGCGCGCGCGCATCAGCACGGCATGGTGACGCTGCCCGGCGTGTTCTCGCCGACCGAAGCGCTGCTCGCGGCGCGCTCCGGCGCGTCCGGTCTGAAATTCTTTCCGGCGAGCGTGCTCGGCGCGTCTGGTATCGCCGCGATCCGCGCCGTGCTGCCATCGGGCGTGATGATCGCCGCCGTCGGCGGCGTCTCGGACCAGAATTTTGCGGAGTACATCAAGAGCGGCGTGACCGCCTTCGGGCTTGGCTCCAGCCTCTACAAGCCCGGCATGACGGCCGCCGATGTCGCGACGCGCGCGAAAGCGACGATCGCAGCCTACGATCGGGCGATTGCGAAAGACTGAGCCGGCAATAAACTAGCCGTGATCCTGTCATAGCTTATTGTGCCTCATTGTGCCGCGATGCTGCCGTTCGCGCATCGTGCAATGTGACCGGCGCAGCAGGAGGCCGACATGGCGATCAACAACGTAGCCGATCTGTTCGTGGCAACGCTCGAACAGGCCGGCGTCAAGCGCATCTACGGCATCGTCGGCGATAGTCTGAACGCGCTGACCGAGGCGCTGCGCCGCCGTGGCACGATCGAATGGATCCATGTCCGGCACGAGGAGGTCGCGGCGTTCGCGGCAGCCGGCGAAGCCGAGATGACGGGAAGCCTTGCCGTGTGCGCGGGGTCCTGCGGTCCCGGCAATCTGCATCTGATCAACGGCCTGTTCGATGCGCATCGCAGCCGTGTTCCCGTGCTGGCGATCGCGGCGCAGATCCCTTCAGCCGAGATCGGCGGTGGCTATTTCCAGGAAACCCATCCGCAAAACCTGTTCCGCGAATGCAGCCATTATTGCGAGCTGATCTCCGATCCGAGCCAGCTTCCTTTCGTGCTGGAGAACGCCATCCGCGCGGCGGTGGGTCTGCGCGGTGTCGCCGTCGTTGCCATGCCGGGCGACGTTGCTTTCCGCAATCCCCCGAAGCGCGCGCTGTCGACGACGCGCGGCCTTGCGCTGTCGGCGCCGAAAATCGTGCCGCAGGCAGATGAGTTGAAGGCGCTTGCGGACCTCCTCAACGGCGCCGAGCGCATCACCCTGTTCTGCGGCCGTGGCTGCGCCGGCGCGCATACGCCGCTGATGCAGCTTGCCGAGACGCTGAAGAGCCCGATCGTGCATGCGCTCGGCGGCAAGGAGCACGTCGAATACGAGAACCCCTACGACGTCGGCATGACCGGCTTTATCGGCTTCTCCTCGGGCTATGCGGCCATGCATGCCTGCGACGCGCTGGTGATGCTCGGCACTGACTTTCCCTACAAGCAGTTCTTCCCTGTTGATGCGAAGGTCGCGCAGGTCGACATCCGCCCGGAAAATCTGGGACGGCGGTGCAGGATCGATCTCGGCCTCGTCGGCGACGTCAAGCTGACCATCGAGGCGCTGCTGCCGCTGCTCGGGACCAAGACGCAGCGCAAGCATCTCGACGATGCCGTCGCGCACTACAGGAAGGCGCGCGAGGGATTGGACTCGCTGGCCAAGGGCACGCCTGGAGCCAAGCCGATCCATCCGCAATATCTGGCAAAAGTCATCAGCGATCACGCCTCCGACGATGCCGTGTTCACCGCCGATGTCGGCACGCCGACGGTGTGGGCCGCCCGCTATCTCGGCATGAACGGCCGTCGCCGCTTGATAGGCTCGTTCGTGCACGGCTCCATGGCCAACGCCATGCCGCAGGCGATCGGCGCGCAGGCCGCCCAGCCCGGCCGTCAGGTGATCTCAATGTCGGGCGATGGCGGCTTCACCATGCTGATGGGCGATCTGATCACGCTGACGCAGATGAAGCTGCCGGTGAAGGTCGTGATCTTCAACAATGGCGTGCTCGGCTTCGTCGCGCTGGAGATGAAGGCGGCCGGTTTCGTCGACACCAATGTCGACCTGGAAAACCCCGACTTCGCAGCGATGGCGCGCGCGATGGGCATCTTCGCCAAGCGTGTCGAGGACCCCGGCGAGCTTCCGGGTGCGATGAAGGAGATGCTGGCCCACAACGGGCCGGCACTGCTTGACGTCGTCACCGCCAAGCAGGAGCTGTCGATGCCGCCGACCATCACACCCGAGCAGATCAAGGGTTTCAGTCTCTGGGTCCTGCGCGCGGTGATGAACGGCCGCGGCGACGAGGTGCTCGACCTCGCGAAGACGAACCTGCTGCCGCGCTGATTTCGGCCGAGGCCGTTCGGTCCACCTCTGCCCAACGGGGGAGAGGTGCTTCCCTAACCCCGCTTCACCGACGGCACGGGCAACCGCTCGTGGCGGCGCTGGAAGCGCTGCCAATGCAGCACCATGCCGATCAACAGGGCCGGGACGAAGCCGAGCACGATCAGGAAATGCGGCAGCGCTTTCGGCGAGATGAAGGCAATGGCAATGTCCGAGATCAGCCAGAGAGCTGCGAACATCACCGCGAAATCCGTGCGCGGGCATCGCAGGTAGTAGAACACGGCGGTGATCACGATGGCGGGCCCGATCGCGATGGCGATCATGACCGCCGTCAGCTCTTTCGGCGTCAGCGCGTCGAGCACCATCGACGCCAGCAGCCAGATGGCAGCGAACATGGCGACGATGTCGAGCGGATGCCGCAACCCATTACCTCTCATGAGGGACGCGCTATCGTTGGGGCCGGAACCCGGGCCGTCAAGGGAAAATACGTCTATTCCTCGTCACTTCCGGGCGTCGGCCGCAACATGAAATGACCGAAGGCGGTGGCGATCGGCTTGGTCGCATCGTCCTGCCAGGCCCGCGCCTCGAAGGCGACGATGCGCCGGCCCTGCTTCACGATCGAAACGTCGGCAAACGTGTCGAGCGCGCGGCCGGAGCGCAAATAGTTGACGGTGAGGCCTATCGGCTTGGGCAGCGCGCCGGCGCCGAGTTCGCGCGCCACTCCGACGACCGCGGTGATCTCGAGAAAGGCCCCCGTCATGCCGCCATGGATCGCGGGCAGGATCGGATTGCCGATGATCTTTGGCGAGAACGGCATCGTCAGCGTGCCGTCGTCGTTGACACGAATGCCGAGACAGCGCGCGAACGGGCTGCTCGCGAACGGGCCATCCGGATCCTCCGGCGCCTCCAGCGTCGGGACATCAGGCGAATCCATCCGGCGATCCGCAAGCATGTTAGTGCGGTTGGCACCGATCATGAAACAGGCGGTCGCGGTCGCGACCGGATCGTCCTCGGAGTCCTGGTAGGCGGTGGAGCGCACGAAGGCGATCGAGCGCGTGGTGCGGTAGCAGACCGAATGCGCCTTGATGTCGAGGCCCGGCGTTGCCGGCTTCTGGTAGTCGATGCGCAAGTCCAGGGTTGCGATCGCGCGCGTGCCGTCGAGCGCAAGTTGCACGGCCATGCCGCAGCTCTCGTCCAGCATCGCGGTGACTACGCCGCCATGCAGAACGCCGGTCTTGGTGTCGCCGACGAAGACGGGCCGGTAGGGCAGGCTGGACCAGGCCTCGCCGGGCGCGAAGCGGTCGAGCTGGAGCCCGCTGATATGGCCGTAGTCGGAGCGGCGGCCCTTGATCGCCTCGGCGAGTTCCTCGAACGGGAGCGTGGCAGGGAGGGTGGACGTCGATGAGCTGGTCATGGCGACGTTCTAGACCAGTGTCGGGCGCCGCGCAAAACCCGTAAAATGCGCCATGCGCGGCCGGTCAGCCGGGGCCGGTTTGGCCTCGACAGGGCGGGCCGAAGCAACGATGGTGGGCGCTTCGTCCGCCGCCCAGCCGTAAGGAGTGCCCATGGCCGACCCCGAAACGCCCGCCACCAATCAGGGGCCCGTCATCATTTCGACCTCAAGCTCGGAGCGGGCGCCGATCATCTATTTTGACGGCGCGTCCTGTTTCGGCCACCACAACGGCGCGATCCAGATCGAGCTCGCCGCGAACCTCCTGATGCCGGTCGGCGCCGCCGTCAGGGTCGACGTGGTCCAGACCGCGCATCTGCGCTGCAGCGTGGCCGCTGCACTGGCGCTGCGCGAGGCGCTCGACAAGGCGCTCGCGATGTACCGGCAGGGCCAGCAGCAGCCGACGGAGGAGATTCCGGCGGTGAAGAACTAGTCTCTCCGGGCGCTCAGCCAGCGAAGTCCGCGTTCAGGCAGCATTTCTTGAATTTCTTGCCGCTGCCGCAAGGACAAGGGTCGTTGCGCCCGACCTTAGCAAACAGATTGGCTCGCGCGTCGGATACCGATGGCGTTAGAAGACGCTTTTGCCGTGCCCGATATTCTGGATCGAACGCGGCCCATGTCGATAGCTCGCGAATCGTGTCCTCGAACAAGGTCAGCTTGTCACCTGGGTGAGGCGGAGCCTCGCCGGGATGATCGACCGCATAGCGAAGGTCTTTTTCGAAATCATCGAATGAAAGCCAGGTTTTGTCGATCGATCCCCGAGCGAAGGCCTCCTGAACCAGTGGTCTCAGGTCGACCAATCCGAGCCACGCGATCGATTGCTGCCAACCACACCAGGCGTAGCAGTCCGCTTGTGGTTCGATTCGATCATAGCACTCGCGAAGAAATTGCGCGGTCCATGTGCGCGGGAGCAGACCGCCGAGGGTGAGTAGCGCGCTCGCATCGATCATGCGTGAACGGATGTACTCGTCGGCTGCCGGCGTGTAGACGAGCCTTCGCAGGGGTTCAGGGTCACCGTCAAAAACCGCCGCCATGACACGATGGGTCGTTGCAGTGATTGCGTCGCCCAATATCCGATCAATAGCCCTGCCGGGCATCCCCAAAAATTTCGCGAGGACGTGGTAAGCGCTGTTCGCGCGCCATTCTCCGAGTAAGTGGAATGCGAAGAAGAGACCGGGATCAGTTGGTGCTGGCCCTGACGACACGAAATTGTCGAAGGCCTCGATGAATACCGGGATCATCTTCTCCCGGCTGGCGCGCGCCGCCAGGATCGCTTCGGTGGGAAGTCCCTTCGAAGCGCTCAATCGCTCGAGAATCTCATGGGCTTCCATTGCGCTGGCCATCGGGTGATGCGGAGTGCCCAGAATGCCGTGATGCGCGTTTGAGGTCGAGGACTTTCGATCTCTCAGCCCACATGCACCTTCGGCTTCTTGCCGTCGTTCCACTTGCCGTCCAGCGCGCGCTCGATCTGGGCGGCGAGTTGCAGCAGCAGGCCGTCATTGGCCTGCTTGGCAATCGCCTGGATGCCGAGCGGCAGGCCGTGGTCCTGGCTCGCCATCGGCATCGAGATCGCGGGCATGCCGCAGAGATTGGCCAGCGGCGTGAAGGCGAAGAACCGCCAGAGATTGCCGAACCAGTCGAGCACGTCGGGGTTGTCGGAGATGGTGAGATACTCTTTCGTGCCGACCTTCGGCGTCGACAGTGCGGTGATCGGCGTCAGGATCACGTCCCACTGCTCGAAGAAGCTGCCGAAGCCGCGCGATGTCGTGTTGAAGACAGCCTGCATCTTGGCCCGCTCGGCGAAGCTGGTGTGGCGGCCGGCTTCCCATATCCGGATGTTCATGGGCTCGATCAGATCTTCCGGCGGCTTTTCCAGCCCGCGCGCGGCGAGCATGTTGGAGATCACCACCGCGAAATTGCTGATGTAGCAGATCGTCTGCGCCTCGAATGCGGCGCGGAAGTCGAGCTCGGGCAGCGCGTAATCGATGTGATGGCCGAGGCCTTCGAGGAAGCGGCCGGTCTTCTCCAGCTCGGCCGCGATCTCCGGCGTCGCGGTGTAGTCGCCCCAGGTGTGCGACAGCGCGATGCGAAGCTTTGACGGATCGCGCTTGATCATCTCCGAATAGGGCTGTGCCGTGGTCCAGAACGGCATGAACTCGCCGGGCGCAGGTCCCCTCGCATGATCGACGAAGGCGGCGGTGTCGCGCACCGAGCGCGACTGGCAGCCCTGGATCGAGACGAGGCCGGTGAGGTCCGACATGTGTGGTGCCAGCGAGAACACGCCGCGCGAGACCTTCAGCCCGATATTGCCGTTGACGCCGGCGGGAATGCGGATCGAGCCGCCACCGTCGGTGGCATGCGCGATCGGCACCACGCCGGCGGCGACCATCGCGGCGCTGCCCGCGGACGAGCCGCAGGTGGTGTAGTCGGTATTCCAGGGATTGCGCGTGACGTAGACGGCCGGATTGTCGGCCGAGCTGCACACGCCGAACTCCGGCGTCGTGGTGCGTCCGATCAGGTTGAGGCCGGCCTGGCGGAATTTACCGGTGAGGAACGTATCGGCCGCAGCGCGATTACCGCGCATCAGCAGCGAGCCCATCTCCTGGAGCCGGCCCTTCATGGTCGGGCCGAGATCCTTCATCAGGAAGGGCAGGCCGGCGAAGGGACCTGCGAGATTGGCGCCGTCCTTGGCGGGATCGGCGATCACGTCCTCGAACAGCTCGACCACGCCAGACACCGCCGGATTGACCTTGGCGACGCCAGCTGCGGCCTGCCGCGCCAATTCATTCGCCGTCAGCTCGCCCTTGCGGACGCGGGCCGCCAGCGCGAGGCCATCGTGCTGTGCCCATTCACTCCAGCTCATCGGCAAAGTCATGTCGTCAAATCCCCTTGATATGCGCCACCTTCCTTTCGCAAGGGGCCGCGTGAATCAACTGAGCCGGCGCGAGGGGCAGGGTTGCGCGGGGCGGAGAGGTCGCGGGAGATGCGGGGCGTATCAATCCGGCAGTCGCGCGATCGCTGCAACCGGGCCGCCGCCCGGAGGTCCCTGGTGCTCGGCGCCGCCGGAGACGTAGACCGCACTGGTGCCGGCAAGGCCCGCGATCAGGCCGCCGACGGCCGCGCGGGCGTGGCGTGTCGAGCTGATGTCGGTGTCCTCCAGCATGGTGTGGCGGAAGCCGCGCACGCTGCCGTTGGGCGAGGCCTCGGCCTTGGCGAAGATGTTGACGAGCTCGCGGCCCGGCCGCGGCGTGGCGCCAAGCCCAACGCTCTTCAATGCCGATACCACCGCCGGGGCATCGATGGCGTCGTTCATCACGGCATGGCCGATCTCGAACTCACTCGCTGAAGATGCCGAATTGCCGAGCACGATGACCACGTTGTGCATCAGCTCGATCCCGGACGAGGTCGAGGCGACCTTCGAGAACAGATCGTAGCGACGCAGCACGTCCTCGTCGCGGACATCGGCTGCGATTTCGCCGAGCGCGACCGCAACACCGAGCGCTGAGGCGCCGCGCGAATAGGCCATCGAACTGTAGGAGTTCGTCGTGGCCGTCTTGGCGCCGCGCGCCGCTGCGGTCTCGACGCGATCGCTGGTGAGCAGCGGGCACTTGATCTGCACGAAATGAACGTCGGCCGGGTCCGTGATGCCGGCATCTTCCATCGCTGCCGTCACCGCCTTGGCCGTCTCCGCGATCTGCGCCGAGCGGCCGATTTCTTCGGGCAAAAAATCCCGCGTGTGCGCCATGCCGATGGTCAGGCGCTTGCCGTCAATGCCTGCCGGTCGCTGCTGGACGTCTCGGCGCGTGAATACCGTAATGTGCGGGCTGAGCACACCCTCGGTGCCACCCGACATCACGAAGGCGATGCGCTGCTCGACCGCTTCTGGCGACAGGCCGAGTTTTGGGGCCAGCGCGGTGCACAGCGCCGCAACGGCATATTCCCGGGTGAAATCGTTGACGCCGCCATTGCCCTCGGTCTTGCCGAGGATGGCGAGGATCTTGCCCCGGTCGATTGCGCCGGAGTTGATCATGGCCATCAGCCCGGAGACGTCGCCGGGGCCCCTGGTGGCGATTCTGATGACGCCGACCGATGTGGTACGCATGGATGGTCCTTGGAGTTCGGTGGCCCGGCGGTGCAAACAGCCGCTGAACCGGGGTCCATGTCAAGCCACGGGCCGCAACCTTTCATCCGTCATCCTGAGGTGCGAGCCCTGCGGCGCAACGCGTCGCTGGGCGAGCCTCGAAGGATGCGCGGCCCGGCTGCATCTCGGCCGTTCATCCTTCGAGGCTTCCTCCGCAGCGCTATGCGCGCTGCGACGTTCGCGCCTCAGGATGACGGAGCGGCTATCTTGGTTTGCCGCGACGCAAGAGAGAAGCCGCCACATCCCCAGGATTGTGGCGAGAACGCATCGATCCAGTAAAAAAATCCTCTGTCGACGGTTGCGCGCCGCACCTTGATGAATCAACCTCGGTTGGTTCATAAGCGGCGTCCCGCGACCGGATTTCGGTTCGCGTCGCGTGCTTGGATATAGAGGGATTCTCGCGTGGCCAATATCAACCAGAAAATTGCGCAGGAGCTTGGGGTACGGGCGGAGCAGGTCGAGGCGACGGTGGCGCTGCTCGACGGCGGCGCCACGGTTCCCTTCATCGCCCGCTACCGCAAGGAAGCGACCGGTGCGCTCGACGACGCGCAATTGCGCACCCTGGAGGAGCGCCTGGTTTACCTGCGCGAGCTTGAGGATCGCCGCAAGGCCATCCTCGAATCAGTCCGCGAGCAGGGCAAGCTCGATGCGGCGCTGGAAGCCTCCATTCTCGCCGCCGACAGCAAGGCGCGCCTCGAAGACATCTATCTGCCGTTCAAGCCGAAGCGCCGCACCAAGGCCGAGATCGCCAAGGAAGCCGGCCTCGAGCCGCTCGCCAATCAGCTCATGGCGGAGTCCACGAATGATCCGAAGGTCGTGGCCGAAGCCTTCGTCAACGCCGAGAAGGGTGTCGCCGATGCCGCCGCCGCGCTCGACGGCGCCCGCGCCATCCTGGTCGAGCGCTTCGACGAGGACGCCGACCTGATCGGCGCGCTTCGCGAGGAGATGTGGACCAATGCGCGCATGGCCTCCAAGGTCCGCGATGGCAAGAAGACCGAGGGCGAAAAATTCGCCGACTATTTTGACTTCTCCGAGCCGCTGACCAAGCTGCCGTCGCATCGCATCCTCGCGATGTTCCGTGGCGAGAAGGAAGAGGTTCTCGACCTGCAAATCCAGGCCGAGGCCGAGGCGCCGCCGCCGGGCGTGCCGAGCGCCTATGAGCTGAAGATCATGAAGCGGTTCGGCATCGCCGACCTCAAGCGCGCCGGCGATCGCTGGCTGATCGACACCGTGCGCTGGGCCTGGCGCACCAAGATCCAGGTGCATCTCAACATCGATCTGCGGATGCGGCTGTGGAACTCGGCCGAGACCGAAGCCGTCCGCGTGTTCGCCTCGAACCTGCGCGACCTCCTGCTGGCCGCGCCTGCCGGCACCCGCGTCACCATGGGTCTGGATCCCGGCTACCGCACCGGCGTCAAGGTCGCCGTCACCGACGCGACCGGCAAGGTCGTCGATACCGCGGTGATCTATCCGCACGAGCCGCAGCGGCAGTGGAACGAGTCGCTTGCGATCCTCGGCAAGCTGGCATTGAAGCATCGTGTCGAGCTGATCGCGATCGGCAACGGCACCGCCTCGCGCGAGACCGACAAGCTCGCAGGCGATCTCGTGAAAGGCCTGGCCGAGCTGAAGATGACCAAGATCGTGGTGTCGGAGGCTGGCGCGTCGGTTTATTCGGCCTCGGCTTTTGCTTCGGAGGAATTGCCAGGCCTCGACGTCACCCTGCGCGGCGCAGTCTCGATCGCGCGGCGCTTGCAGGATCCGCTCGCCGAGCTCGTCAAGATCGAGCCCAAGGCGATCGGCGTCGGTCAGTACCAGCACGACCTCGGCCAGGCCAAGCTCGCCAAATCGCTCGATGCCGTGGTCGAAGACTGCGTGAACGCGGTCGGCGTCGACGTCAACACGGCCTCCGCACCGCTGCTTGCCCGCGTGTCGGGCGTCGGCTCCGGCCTTGCGCAGAGCATCGTGGCGCATCGCGACGCCAACGGCCCGTTCAAGTCGCGCAAGGCACTGAAGGATGTGCCGCGGCTCGGCCCGAAGGCGTTCGAGCAGTGCGCCGGCTTCCTGCGCATCCTCGGCGGCGAGGATCCGCTCGACGCCTCCGGCGTGCATCCGGAAGCCTATCCGGTGGTGCGCCGGATCCTCAGCGCCACCAAGAGCGACATCAAGGCGCTGATCGGCAGCAGCGAGATCGTGCGTACCCTGAAGCCGAAGGATTTCGTCGACGAGACCTTTGGTCTGCCGACCGTCACCGACATCCTGCGCGAGCTCGAAAAGCCCGGCCGCGACCCGCGTCCGGCGTTCAAGGCCGCAGTGTTCAAGGAGGGTGTCGAGGAGATCAAGCACCTCCAGAAGGGCATGATCCTCGAGGGCACGGTGACCAACGTCGCCGCCTTCGGCGCCTTCGTCGACATCGGCGTGCACCAGGACGGTCTCGTTCACATCTCGGCGATGTCCAAGACCTACATCAAGGATCCGCGCGAGGTGGTGAAGCCCGGCGACATCGTCAAGGTGAAGGTGCTGGATTTCGAGGTCGCCCGCAAACGCATTTCGCTGACCTTGCGCCTCGACGACGAGGTTGGCGCCAAGAAGGACGCCCCCGGCATGCAGCGCGACAACAGCTCGCGCAACAGCGCGCGCATGACTTCGTCGGCCCCGCGCAAGCAGGAATCCTCCGGCGGCGGCGCACTCGCCGAAGCGCTGCGCCGCGCGGCCGAGAAGAACAACGGCAAGCGGGCGTAAAGAGCTGAGTAGCTCGATGTAGGGCAAGTTCTACCTACGTCGTCATTGCGAGCGCAGCGAAGCAATCCAGAGTCCCTCCGCGGAAACGGTCTGGATTGCTTCGTCGCAAGGGCTCCTCGCAATGACGAGGAGAGGGACCGTCCCTAACTTCCGCGTCAGAATCTGGCGCATTTGTAAGTTGATGGAGACGGCGTGTTCTCCTCTTCTGATCCTCCGAGTGCGGCGGCGTGACCACCGCACTGCAAGGAGGATTTTCCGATGAACAACAGGCTTCTCACAGGCCTCGTCGCAGCGGCAGTTGCTGCGACGATGGCGGTCGCGTCGCCCGTTCTCGCGCGCGGTGGCGGTGGCGGCGGTGGCGGACATGGCGGGTTTGGCGGCGGCGGGCATTTTGGTGGTGGCGGGCATTTCGGCGGCGGCGGCATGCACGTCGGTGGTGGCGCCATGCACGTCGGCGGTATGGGTGGCGGCGGCATGCGGTTTGGCGGCATGGGCGGTGCTCATTTCGGTGGCGCCCGCTTCGCCGGCTCGCCGATGGCCGCTCACGCGGCCATCGGACCGCGCTTTGCCGGAGCGCCGTTAGCGACCCGCGCCGCTTTCGGCCCGCGGTTTGCCGGCACGGCCTGGCACGGCAGGCCTTTCGTCGGCCGCCACGCCTTCTTCTTCCGGCATCATCGCTTCCATCGGTTCGCCTTCGTCGGCGCGCCGTTCGTCTATGCCAACTATTACGACGACGGCTGCTGGCGCAGGAGCTGGACGCCCTATGGATGGCAATGGGTCAATGTGTGCGGGGACTATTGGTAGTCGCATCGCCGTACCGCACCATTGTCGCGATCGCCACCGGGCAGTTCCGCTCTGCCCCGGAACGGGATAGTCTGGTGGCGATCGTCGCGCGGAGTATTGCATGACCGGAGGTCACCGCCGCATCCTGGTCGTCGAGGACGATCCGGAAACCGCAGGCCAGCTCGTCGAGGAGTTGACGACCTCCGGCTATGACGTCGACCTCGCTGCCACGGGGCGCGAAGCCCTCAGCCACGGCGCCGCGCGCGACTATGCCGTGATCACGATCGACCGCATGCTGCCCGACATCGACGGCATCACCGTGATGCGCCAATTGCGCGACGACGGCATTGCCGCGCCGTTCCTGATCATCTCCGCGCTCGGCGAGGTCGACGACCGCGTCCGGGGCCTCCGCGCCGGTGGCGATGATTATCTCGTCAAGCCCTTCTCCTTCACCGAATTGCTGGCGCGGCTCGAGGCGCTCGGCCGCCGCAGCGAGACCATCGCCAAGGAAACGCTGCTGCGGGTCGGCGATCTCGCCATCGACCTGATCTCGCGCAGCGCCAGCCGTCGCGGCCGCAAGATTCCGCTGCTGCCGCGCGAATTCCAGCTGCTCGAATATCTCGTCCGCAACGAGGGCCGCGTCGTCTCGCGCGCGATGCTGCTCCAGCACGTCTGGGACCTGCATTTCGATCCCTCCACCAACATCATCGACGTCTATGTCGGGCGCGTCCGCCGCAAGGTCGACGATGCCCAGGCCTATCCGCTGATCCATACCATCCGCGGCATCGGATATTGCCTCCGTGCTCCTGGCTAAGACGCTCCGCTCTTCGACCTTCCGCCTGGCGCTGATCGCGATTGGCGCCTTCGGGCTGATCGTCGCGGCGATCATGGCCTATGTCTATGTGGGCACGATCGCCTATGTGCAGAGCCGGGTCGGCGATGCCGGAGACCACAGCGGCTTCACCGCGATGATCGAGCTCGCTATGATCGCCGTCGCCGTGCTGCTGCTGGTGCTCGCCGGGCTCGCCGCCGTGCTGGTGACCCGGCGCACGGTCGGGCGGATCGAGGAAATCAACGCCACCAGCCGCGCCATCATGCTGGCTGGTCTCGACCGGCGCATTCCCTTGCGCGGCAGCCATGACGAGTGGGACCGCGTCGCCGAAAACCTCAACCAGATGCTCGACCGCATCGAGACGCTGATGGGCGAGGTCAAGCAGGTCAGCGACAACGTCGCCCACGATCTGCGTACGCCGCTGACGCGCATGCGCGGCCGACTGGAAAAGGCCTATCACGCCCCGCGCAACAGCGAGGCCGATGCGACACTGATCGGCGACACCATCGCCGATCTCGACGCCGTGCTCGGCATGTTCGCCTCCATCACCCGGATCTCGGAGATCGAAACCCGAGCCCGCACGGGGGCTTTCCGCACGCTCGACCTCGCCGAGATCGCCGGCGAGGTCGTCGAGCTCTACGACGCCGCCGCCGAGCAGGTCGCAACGCGGCTCAGCCTCGTCGGCGACCGCGAGGTGGCGATTACGGGGGACCGCGACCTGCTGTTCGACGCCGTCGCCAATCTCGTCGACAACGCCATCAAGCACGGCCGCAAAGGCGGGCAGGTCACCGTCACCTGCCGCAGCGCCGACGGCGGCGCTGATATCGCGATCGCGGATGACGGTCCGGGCATTCCCACCGAGGAGCGCGATCACGTCTTCAAGCGTTTCTACCGGCTCGAGCAGAGCCGCTACACGCCGGGCAATGGTCTCGGTCTCAGCCTCGTCGCGGCCGTCGCGCGCCTTCATGGCGCCGAGATCGCGCTGCGTGACAATGCGCCGGGCCTGACGGTCCAGCTCAGCTTCCCACCGACACCCGCGCCGTGAGAGCCGATCGCGTCACAGCTCGATCACGCCGCGGCGCGCCGCATGCGCCACCGCGTCGGTGCGGCCGGTGGCATCGAGCTTGTCGAGCAGCGAGCCGACATGGAATTTCACCGTGTGCACGGAGATGTTGAGCTGACGCGCGATCATCTTGTTGGAGGCGCCCTCGGCCATCAGCGCCAGCACGTCGAGCTCGCGCTGGGTCAATGCGATGTCTTCGGGCATGATGCGCGGATCACGGGCGACGATCACCGCGGCGGCTTGCTCGCCGGGCGTGGCAAGGCGAAGCCCGGCGATATTGCCGAGCAGGGCCGCCAGGCGATCGGCGAGGACGGGATCGTCGATCTCCAACGACAGCACGATCTCGGGCGCGGTGCTCTCGCTCACGCCTCGGGCCTCTCGCCGACCGTGACCTTGAAGCTGACCGGCTCGCCGCCGCGGCGTGCGGCGACGTCGACCACCGCGCCGACGCTCGCAGGTCCCAGCGTTCGTGACAGTGCGCGCACGCCGGAGAGTTTCTGGTCGTTGACCGCGACGATCACGTCGCCCTGGCGGATGCCGGCCGCGGCAGAAGGCCCGGCCTTGTCGACATTCATCACCATCGCGCCGACGCCGTCGTCGAGCCGGACCGGCTGGAGCCCGAGGCCGAGATATCCGCGCGCGATGCGACCGCGCGTCTCGAGCTGGGTCGCGACGCGCTCGATCGTCGCCGCGGGGATGACCAGCACGCGCCGTGGTCCGAGCACGGCCATGCCGAAAGCGTCGCCCGATGCATCGAGCGCGAGGCCGCCCTGCTGGCTGCCGCGCAGGCGAACATCGAGTTCGATCCGCGCATCGATGTCGCCGCCGCGCAAGGAGCGCCAGCCCTTGCCGGATGCCGATACCATTCCGAGTGCGGCGCTCGGCGTCTCGCGGTTGGTGGCGACGACGACCGACAGCGCGCCGAGGGCAGGGACCGTCGCGCCGAGCTTGATCGGCGCGGCGCCCGTATCGGCGCGCAGCAGCGCGATGTCGGTCGTATGGTCGCGGCCGGCAATCGTGGCGGCCACCCGGCTGCCGTCGGGAAGGCCGATCTCGACCTCGCCCTCGTCGGCGAGCGCCTCGTCGGCCGTGACGATCAGGCCTGGCTTCCAGACGAAGCCGGTGGCGCGGGAGCGGTGCGAGTGCACGGAGACAATGGAGGGCGCGGTGCGCGCCACCACGTCCGCGAGCGCGGACGACAGTGAGGACAGAGGAGTTGGGTCGGTCATGGCGGGCTCCTGTAAGTTGTTCTCAATCTGGGATGTCGCGGGCGATTGCGAAACTGGCCGGGTGGCCAGGACAAGGGCAGGGACAGGGGCGGACCTCCGTAGGACCACGGCCGACGAACATGTGATTGGGAGCGGCTCACGGGAACGTGTAGCAATCCCGAAATTGCGCCTTTTGACCTCTAGGATTTCAGCGAGCCCTGACGGATGACCATCGATCTCACCCGCCGTACCCTGCTTCAACTCGCCGGCGCGACCTCGCTTGCGATGGCCGCCGCAGCCGCCGCGCGCGCCGAGGGCAATCCGCAGGGCGCCGGCCCGACCTATGCCAGCCGCACGCCGATGCGGGTCGGCATGGTGACGCTCCGGGTGAAGAATCTCGACAAGGTTGCGGACTATTACCGCGACGTGATCGGGCTCACCGTGATGGAGCGCTCGGCGACCGCCGCAAGGCTCGGCACATCAGGCATCACCCTGCTCGTGCTGGAGGCCCGGCCCGATGCTGCGATCGAGCCGCGCACCGCTGCCGGCCTCTACCACACCGCCTTCCTGATGCCGACCCGCAAGGATCTGGCGCGCTGGCTGGTGGCAGCCGCTTCGCACCGGGTGCCGCTGTCGGGCTTTGCCGATCATCTCGTCAGTGAATCCGTCTATCTCGACGACCCCGAAGGCAACGGCATCGAAGTCTATGCCGACCGCGATCCCTCGCAATGGCAGTGGAGCGAGGGCAGCGTGAAGATGGCGTCCGACGAGCTCAACATCCCAGACTTGCTGTCGCTGACCAACACGCGCGTCCCTGATTATGCCAAGGCGCCGGACGGAATGCGTGTCGGCCACATGCATCTGCGCGTTGGCGATCTCGCAGCGGCCCAGAATTTCTATCATGGCACGATTGGCCTCGACCCGACCCGCAGCCGCAACGGCGCCGCGTTCCTGTCGTCGGGCCGCTATCACCATCACCTCGGCATGAACGTCTGGCAGAGCCAGGGCGCCGGCCAGCGCGATGATCAGACGACGGGACTTGCCTGGTTCTCGCTGGTCATGGCGAAGCCGGAGCTGCTCGTCGCGCAGGAAGAGCGCCTGCGCAAGGGCGGCGTGAAGGTCACGGCGCTTGCCGACGGCGTGGAGGCGATCGATCCCTGGGGCACGCGCGTACGCCTGCTCAAGGTTTGATCGCCGGGGCGGGCATTGCTAATACCTCTGGGGTGTCAGCTTCCGGAGCCCCCGACATGTCCGAATTCCACGGCGTCTTCCCCTACCTCGTCTCCCCCGTTGATGCCGACGGCACGGTGCGGACGAACGTGCTCGCAAAGCTCTGTGACGACCTGATCGGCGCCGGCGTACACGGCCTGACGCCGCTGGGCTCGACCGGCGAATTCGCCTATCTCAATGCCGCGCAGCGCACGGCAATCGTCCAGACCACGATCGAAGTCGCAAGGGGCCGCGTGCCCGTGGTGGCCGGCGTCGCCTCCACCTCGACGGCAGATGCCGTGGCCCAGGCGAGGGCGTATCAAAAACTCGGCGCCGACGGCATTCTGGCGATCCTGGAGGCCTATTTCCCGCTCGCCGATGCGCAGGTCGAATCCTACTTCCGCGCTATCGCGGATGCCGTGGACATCCCCGTCGTCATCTACACCAATCCGCAATTCCAGCGCTCCGATCTCACCCTCGACATCATCGCGCGCCTCGCCGAGCATCCGCGCATCGGCTACATCAAGGATGCCTCGACCAACACCGGCCGGCTGCTCTCGATCATGAACCGCTGCGGCGATGCCTTGCGGGTGTTCTCGGCCTCCGCCCACATCCCGGCCGCGGTGATGCTGATCGGCGGGCTCGGCTGGATGGCGGGACCTGCCTGCATCATCCCGCGCCAGAGCGTCGCGCTCTACGACCTCTGCAAGGCCGGCCGCTGGGACGAGGCCATGGCGCTTCAGCGCAGGCTGTGGCGCATCAACGAAGCCTTTGCCCGCTTCAATCTCGCCGCCTGCATCAAGGCCGGGCTGGCGATCCAGGGCTACGACGTCGGCGACCCCGTGCCGCCCCAGGCCGCGCTGACGGCCGACGCGCGCAAGGTCGTCGAGGCGGCGCTGGGGGAGCTGGCGTAGAGGCCGTCATTCTCGACACGATCAGTGCCGTAGGGTGGGCAAAGCGTAGCGTGCCCACCACCCCGATCGCGTTGAGCGACGGTGGGCACGGCGCAAGCGCGCCTTTGCCCACCCTACGGAATCGCAGATTTGCGGCACGCATGACGAAATCGCGGATATCCCGCCTAAATCCGTGGCTGGCATGCCCCTGATCGATCCGCTAAAAGGCTGCCCGCAGTTTCGAAAAGACCCTGAGGACCCCACGGAATGAATATTCTTCCCGGCAATTTGCGTTTCGGAGCGGGCCAGCCCGTCAAGCGTTTGGAAGACCAGCGGCTGCTCACCGGGAAGGGGCAGTTCATCGACGACAAGCCGGAGGACGGCGCGCTGTGGTTGTACGTGCTGCGCTCGCCTCACGCCCACGCGAAGATCGTCTCGATCGACACCGCCGCTGCCGCCGCGATGCAAGGCGTCACCGCGGTGTACACCGGCGCCGACCTCGTCAAGGACGACATCGGCGTCATCCCGACGCTGAGCATCTTCAAGCGCCCTGACGGCAAGCCGATGACGGTGCCGCCGCGCCGCCTGCTCGCCCATGAGATCGTGCGCTACGCCGGCGAGGCGGTTGCGGCGGTCGTCGCCTCGTCGCGTGCTGAGGCGCAGAGCGCGGCCGAGGCGATCGTGGTCGAATACGATGTGCAGCCCGCGGTGGTCGACCCCGTCGAGGCCGTAAAACCCGGCGCGCCCGTGGTGTGGCCCGAGGCGCCCGACAACATCGTCGGTGCGATGGCTTACGGCGATGCCGCCAAGGTGGATGAGGCTTTTGCCAACGCCGCCCACACGGTCGAGCTCGATCTCGTCAGCCAGCGCCTCGTGCCCTCTGCGATGGAGCCGCGCTCGACCATTGCCGAGATCGACAAGAAGACCGGCCGACTTCTGCTGCATGTGCAGTCGCAGACCCCGGCCTCGACCCGCGACGTGCTCGCGGAAGCCGTGCTCAAGCGCCCCAAGGACAGCGTGCGCGTGCTGGTCGGCGATATCGGCGGCGGTTTTGGCCAGAAGACCAACCTCTACCCCGAGGACGGCATCGTCGCCTACGCTGCGACCAAGCTGAGCAAGAAGATCCGCTGGCGCGGCGACCGTACCGACGAATTCGTCGGCGGCACCCACGGCCGCGATCTCACCTCGACCGCCTCCTTCGCGCTGGACGAGAAGGGCAAGGTGCTGGCCTATCGCGTCAAGTCGATCGGCTGCACCGGCGCGTATTCCTCGGGCGCGGCCAACATCATCCCGCTGGTGCTCGGGCCGTTCGTGCAGACCGGCGTCTACGACCTGCCGCTGGTGCATTTCGAGGTGCAGTCGGTGATGACCCACACTGCGCCCGTCGGGGCCTATCGCGGCGCGGGCCGGCCCGAGGCGGTCTTCATCGTCGAGCGCCTGTTCGACGCCGCCGCGCGAAAAATCGGCATGGACCCGCGCGAGATCCGCAAGGCGAACTACATCAAGCCGGCGCAACTGCCCTACACGAATGCGGCGGGCCAAGTTTACGATTCCGGCGCCTTCGCGCACATGCTCGATCGCGCCGTGAAGCTCGCCGACTGGGACGGCTTTGCCGCGCGCAAGAAGGCAGCGAAGAAGAAGGGCCTGCTCTACGGACGCGGGCTCACCTCCTACATCGAATGGACCGGCGGTCGCGCCCACACCGAGAAAGTCAGCCTGCACGCGACCTCGCAGGGCCGCGTCGTCCTGCATTCCGGCACCATGGCGATGGGGCAGGGGCTGCAGACCACCTACACCCAGATGATCTCCGACTCGCTCGGCATCCCCATGGACAAGATCGACGTCGTCCAGGGCGACACCGATCTCGCCATGGGCTTTGGCAGCGTCGGCTCGCGCTCGCTGTTCGTTGGCGGCACGGCGGTGGCGGTCTCCTCCAACGACCTGATCCAGAAGGCGCGCGAGAAGGCCGCCAACGTGCTGGAGACCTCGGTCGAGGACATCGAATATCAGGGCGGCATGCTCACCGTGGTCGGCACCGACCGCCGCATCAGCCTGTTCGATCTCGCCGAGAAGGAAGGCGGCGCCAAGCTCAGCGTCGATTCCGAAGGTGAGGTCGATGGGCCAAGCTGGCCGAACGGCACGCATATCTGCGAGGTCGAGATTGATCCCGAGACCGGTGTGTCCAAGGTCGTTCGTTACACCACCGTCGACGACGTCGGCGTCGCCGTGAACCCGATGCTGGTCACCGGCCAGATCCATGGCGGTGTCGCGCAAGGCATCGGTCAGGCGCTCTATGAAGGCGTCTCGTATGACGCCGATGGCCAGCTCCTCACTGCGAGCTACCAGGACTATTGCATCCCGCGCGCCGACGACGTGCCGCCGATCGTGGTGACGCTCGACGACACCGCGCCCTGCCGCACCAATCCGCTCGGCGCCAAGGGCTGCGGCGAATCCGGCGCGATCGGCGGCCCGCCCTGCGTCACCAACGGCGTAATGGACGCGCTCGCCGAACTCGGCATCACCCAGCTGAACACGCCGCTCACGCCGCAGAAGATCTGGCAGGCGATCCGGGAGGCGAAGGCTGCGGGTTAGTAGGGCTCGGCTTAAGCTTCAAGCTCAGTGTCGTCCCGGCCTGCGCCGGGACGACAGTGGCGAATGCGGCGCCAGCGCCCCCTAAATCCCCAGCATCATCTTCGCGATGATGTCGCGCTGGATCTCCGACGTGCCGCCGAAGATCGTATACGCCCGGCCGTTGAGATATTCCGGCATCACCGTCAGCATCTCCTCGGGCGTCGCCGGCTCGTGGTTGAGCTTGTAGAGCGGGCGCATCGGTTCGACCGCGAGGGCGTCGTGGCCGATCACGTCGGCCCCGAGCCGCGTCACGGCCTGGCGGATCTCACTGTTGCGCAGCTTCAGGATCGACGAGACCGCGCCGGGGTTCTGTCCGGTCTGCAATGCCGAGAGCACGCGCAGCTCCGTCATCTCCAGCGCGTCGATGTCGACCTCGACCTCCGAGATGCGCGTCGCAATGTCGGCGCTGTCGATCGCGCGCCCGGTCAAATCCGACTCGGCAAGCTCCGTGATCGCCTTCAGCCCCTCGCGCAGCTTCGCTGACGCAATGCCGGAGCCGCGCTCGAACTCGAGCAGATATTTGCCATAGGTCCAGCCCTTGCCTTCCTCGCCGACGCGGTTGGCGACGGGCACGCGCAAATCGTCGAAGAACACCTGGTTGACCTCATGGTCGCCGCCGATGGTGAGAATGGGGCGCGTGGTGATGCCCGGCGTCTTCATATCGATCAGAATAAAACTGATGCCGTCCTGCTGCCGCGGCCCGTCGCTGGTGCGTACCAGTGCGAACATGCGGTTGGCGTGATGGGCGTGCGTGGTCCAGATCTTGGTGCCGTTGATGATGTAGTCGTCGCCGTCCCGCACCGCGCGTGTCTTCAGCGAGGAGAGGTCGGAGCCGGAGCCCGGCTCGGAATAGCCCTGGCACCAATAATCCTCGCCGGAGAGAATTCGTGGCAAATAGAAGTTTTTCTGCTCCGGCGAACCGAAGCCGATGATGACGGGCCCGACCATCTTCACGCCCATCACGTTGACATTGGGCACGCCGGCGCGCGCGGATTCGGTCTCGAAGATCCAGCGCTGCGCCGGCGTCCAGTTCGGTCCGCCATGGTCGACCGGCCAGCCCGGGGCGCCCCAGCCGCGGCGGTGCAGCGCGCGCTGCCAGGCCATGCCGATGTCAGGGTCGGAGAACACCGAGGGCGTCAGCGCGGTCGCGCGCTTCATTTCCTCGGTGAGATTCTCGGCGATGAAATCGCGCACCTCGTCCTGGAAGGCGCGCTCCTCGGCATTGAACGACAGGTCCATGATGCGCTCCTGTTCAGGCAGGTTGGGTGGTGCGGCCAAGCCGGGCGTGGCGGGCATAGTGGTGCGCGCTGCCGCCGAACAGCGTGTCGAAGGCGACGAGCCGCTTGAAATAGGCGCCGACCTCGAGCTCCTCGGTGACGCCCATGCCGCCGTGAAGCTGGATCGACTGCTCGCCTATGAAGCGTGCGCATTTGCCGATCTTCGCCTTCGCACCCGACGCGGCCCGTGCCCGCTCGACCGGCGCGCTGTCTGCCTTCAGCGCAGCGCGTAGCGCCATCGAACGCGACTCGTCGACCTGCATCGCCATGTCGGCGAGGCGGTGGCGGATCACCTGGTTGGCCGAGAGCGGTCGGCCGAACTGTTTTCGAATCTTGGTGTATTCCAGCGTCGTCTCCAGCAGCGTCTGCATGATGCCGACGGCTTCCGCGCCTAACGCCGCCATGGCGCGATCGACCGCCCATTCGATTGCGGGCAGCGCGTCGTGGCCGCCGCCGAGCAGGGCGTCTTCAGGAAGATGCACATCGGTCAGCTCGATGTTGCAGGCGCGTCCGCCGCCGAGCCGCTGATAATCGCTGATCGCAACACCAGGCGCCGTCGCCGGCATCATGAAGAGGCCTATCCGCCCCGAAGGCCCGTGATGATCGTGAACATGCGCGGAGACGATGATCTCGTCGGCGGCGTGTCCATCGAGCACAGCGATCTTGCTGCCGGAAAGACGCCAGCCCTGCGCCGTCTTGTTGGCGGCAGTCGTAACCTTGGCAAGATCGAACCGCGCCGCGCGCTCGGAATGCGCGAAAGCGAGCTTCAACGATCCGTCCGCGACCTTCGGCAGCCTCGCCTGCTTCTGCGCCGTGCTGCCGCACTTCTCGATCAGTGCAGCCCCCAGCACGACCGTCGCGACATAGGGCTCGGACACCAGCCCGCGGCCAAAGGCTTCCATCAAAATACCGGTCTCGACCGCGCCGCCGCCGAGCCCGCCAAACTCTTCCGCAATCGGCAGCGCCAGCCAGCCGAGCTCGGCGAACTGTTTCCACACCGCCGGACTGAAGCCGAGCGGATCGTTCGCCATCTTGCGGCGGTGATCGGCATCGTAGCTTTCGGCCACGAAGCGCTCCGCGCTCTCGCGCAGCAGGCGTTGCTCGTCACTGAGATTGAGATCCATCGCAACTACTCCGCGGCCGCCGGCGGCTTGCGCACGGAGGGATGCAGGCCGGATGGATCGACCACCATGCCGAACTCCTGAAGGTTATGGGCGTGGCAGAGCTGATGCAGCGCAAAGGCCTGGTCGATCGCAGCGGGCTGGCCCATCACGTCGACCGAGCGATTGACGGCCTCCTTGGTCAGCTTCAGCGCGAAGGACGGCTTGTTTGCGATCCGGCGTGCCAGCTCCAGCACGCGCGCCGACAGCTCCGCGCGCGGCACCACCTGGTTGACCATGCCGAGCTGGTGCGCCACCTCGGCGCTCCAGCTGTCGGCCGTGAACAAAAACTCCTTGGCCTTGCGCGGGCCGAGCTCCCAGGGATGCACGAACCATTCGACGCCGCAGACGCCCATGGTCACCACGGGATCGCAGAACTGCGCATCGTCACTGGCGACGATAAGGTCGCAGGCCCAGGCCAGCATCAACCCGCCGGCGATGCACTTGCCGTGCACTTCTGCAATGGTCGGCTTGGCGAGGTTGCGCCAGCGTCGGGTGATCTGGAGGTAGATTTCCTGCTCGCGTGCGAAGCGGCCGTGGGCGTTGGGCTCAGCAAAGCCGCCCCAATTTCCGATCGGCGGAAAGTCGACGCCGGCGGCATTCTTGCCGCCGGGACGCAAATCGTGGCCGGACGAGAAATGCGGACCGTTGCCTGCGAGGATGATCACCTTGACCGCATCGTCCTGCACCGCCGCATCGAAGGCGGCGTTGAGGTCGTAGGTCATCTGCAGGTTTTGCGCATTGCGCGCCTCGGGCCGGTTCATCACGACCCGCATGATCGCCGGCTCCGGCCTCTCCACGAGGATGGTCTCGAACGAGCTCATGGCGCTTCCCTTGGCGTTTGTTTTGCCCGAGTTGACAATGTCGGCCGGTGATAGGCAAGAGGCTTGCGTCAGCCGGCTGCTTTTCGCGCCTCCAGAGGTCTGGCGCCTCGCGTGTCCCATCTGGTAGTTTGCGCCAGATTCCACCGGGAGAAATTTGATGCGCAAGATCCTGACCGTGCTGGCGGCGCTGGCCTCGCTGAGCCTCACCAATTGCGGCTACAACGCGATCCAGGGCGAGGACGAGCAGATCAAGGCCAATTGGTCCGAGGTCGTGAACCAGTACCAGCGCCGCGCCGATCTCGTGCCCAACCTCGTCAACTCGGTGAAGGGCTTTGCCCAGCAGGAGAAGGACGTGCTGCTCGGGGTCACCAATGCGCGTGCCAAGGTCGGCAGCATCCAGGCGACGCCCGAGGTGCTGAACGATCCCGCGGCGTTCCAGAAATTCCAGGCCGCGCAGGGCGAGCTCTCCAGCGCGCTGTCGCGCCTTCTCGTCGTCACCGAGAACTATCCGCAGCTCAAGTCGGATGCGCTGTTCAAGGATTTGATGTCCCAGCTCGAGGGCACCGAGAACCGCATCACGGTGGCGCGTAACCGCTACATCAAGGCGGTGCAGGATTATAACGTCACCATCCGTTCATTCCCGAGCAATCTCACGGCAATGATGTTCGGCTACAAGGAGAAGCCGAACTTCTCGGTCGCAAACGAGAAGGAAATCTCGACCGCGCCGAAGGTCGATTTCAACCCGGCACCCGCGCCGTCGAAGTAAGTGCGTTCGGCCTCGATGCGAACCACACCAGCCACTGTCATTCCCCGCCACCGGGTCTCGCCTTTGGCGAGCCCGATGACAGGCTCCGGCGGGGAATCCAGTACGCCGCGGCTTCTCGGTAGCCCGCTGGCGTCTCTGGAATACTGGATCGCCCGGCCAAGCCGGGCGATGACAGCGAGGTTGTGGCTGGTTTGTTCGGCCTTCTCCTCGCGTATTGCCTTGGCCGTCGCGCTTGTCCTCATCTTCGCGTTCACGTCTGCCGCCTCCGCCGACGTCGCCGTCCCCCAACTCACCGGCCGCGTGGTCGACCAGACTGGCACGCTGTCCAGCGGCGACATCGCCGCGCTCACGCAAAAACTGCGGGACTTCGAGACGCGCAAGGGCAGCCAGGTCGCCGTCCTGATCGTGCCGACCACGCAGCCGGAGACGATCGATCAGTTCTCGATCCGCGTCGCGGAGGCCTGGAAGATCGGCCGCAAGAAGGTCGACGACGGCGCGATCCTCGTCGTCGCCAAGAACGACCGGCATCTGCGCATCGAGGTCGGCTACGGCCTCGAAGGTGCGCTGACCGACGTCACCTCGCGGCGCATCATCGACGAGATCATCACGCCGAAGTTCAGGAGCGGCGATTTTGGCGGCGGCATCACAGACGGTGTCGACCGCATGATCCGCGTGATCGACGGCGAGCCGCTGCCGGTTCCCTCGCCCAGCGTGAACTTCGGCAATCTGGACGATCTCGCGCCGCTCTTCATCGTGACGCTGTTCGCTTCCATCGGGGTCGGCGGGTTCTTCCGGGCCATGCTCGGGCGGCTGCTCGGATCGTTCGTGACCGGAGGCATCATCGCGGCGCTGACCTGGTTCATTCTCGGATCTGTCGCACTCGCCCTCGCGTTGGGCGGTCTCGGCTTCATCATCGGATTTGTCGCTGATCTGTTTTCGGCGATCACGCCGGGCACAGGCCGCTCGCGCGGTGGCTCGTGGTCGAGCGGGTCTTCCGGCGGCGGCTGGAGCAGCGGGTCGTCGAGCAGCAGCGACAGCGGTAGCTTCAGCGGCGGGGGCGGCAGTTTTGGCGGCGGCGGCGCCTCGGGGAGCTGGTAGCGGTCATGAGGATCAAGCGCATTGCCAGACATCTCGTGCAGCACCATTGGCGGGCAAAGCAGATCTTCCCGCAAGTCGTGCTCGACCGCATCGAGCAGGCGATCCGGCAGGGCGAGGCTACGCATTCCGGCCAGGTCCGCTTCGTCGTCGAAGGCGCGCTCGACGGCCGCCCGCTGTTCCGCAACCTGCCGGCGCGGGAGCGTGCGCTCGACGTGTTCTCGCATTTGCGCATCTGGGACACCGCGCATAACAACGGCGTCCTGATCTATCTCCTGCTCGCCGATCGCGACGTCGAGATCGTGGCCGATCGCGGCATCCACGCAAAGGTGAGCACCGAGGGGTGGGAGAGAATCTGCCGCGCGATGGAGGCCGAGTTCGCCTCCGGCCAATTCGAGCGCGGCGTGATCGGCGGCATCGAAGCGGTGTCGCGCGAGTTGGCGCGGCACTTTCCGCCGCAGGGCCCGCATGCGAACGAGCTGCCGGATGCGCCGGTGGTGATCTGACGGAGTCTGAATGGCCCGGCTGTTGCGCGGCCGTTCATCTTCGCCCGATTACAAATTGTTTCACGCCCGCCACACCGGTTCCACTTTCCCGGCCAAATTCGGCCCCGGATGACTTCCTAAAATTTCGGTAAGCGGGTCCTCAGGTAAGGATTTCGCAAGCAATGAAAGTTACCAAAAGGTCAACCCAGACTGGAGTATTTGAGCCGTGAGCGAACTAGTGTCCGAGCAGGCTGCCCAAATGACCGGCGAACAGACTGGCGCCGTCGAGGCCGCGACCGTGCCGCCGGCCGTCGAGGCTGCCGTCGGTATCGAGGCCCCCTCGATCGCCCCCGACCATGAGGCGCCGCCCAAAGCGGATGCCCCGAAAGTCGAGCCCCCTCGGATCGAGGTGCCCAAGTTCAACGCCACGCCCGCGGTCGAAGCCAAGGTAGAACCGAAGGCCGAGACCAAGTCTGAGCCGAAGCCCGGCAAGCTCATCGTCATGGCACCCTCGGAACGGTCCTGGGAGCGCGAGGACTTTGCGCCCCATGTGAAGGCGGAGGAGCCGCGCGAGACCGGCAGCAAGCGCCGTCTGTCGGCGATGGCTGCAGTGGTGGCGATTGCCGCGAGCGTCGGCGCGATCAGCGGCGCGCTCGCGACCGCCGGCATGATGCATTTCGCAGGCCCGGCTCCGGCGCAGGTCGCCGACACCAGCGCGCTGGAATCCTCGGTCGCCAAGATCGACGCCGACGTCGTCGCGCTCAAGGCGAATGTCGAGCACACCTCCAAGACCGGCCTCGGCCAGATCAACCGGGCCAATGACCGCCTCGACAAGCTCGAGAAGGCGCAGGCCGAGCCGATGGCCAAGATCGCGAAACTGTCCGAGACCGTCGACAAGCTCCGTGCCACGCCGCCTGCCGCGCCCGCTCAGGCTGCGGCAGCGCCCGCCAAGGAGACCACCGGCTCGATCGCGCCGACCCAGGTTGCGACCGCCGCAGCCGCGCCGGCTCCTGTGCCCGCCGCGCCCAAGACCGAGGTTGGCCGCCTGCCGACGATCGAAGGCTGGAGGCTGCGCAACGCCGCCAACGGCGGTGCGCTGATCGAGAGCCGTGACGGGCTCTACGAGGTCTATCCCGGCGATCCCATCCCCGGCCTGGGCCGCGTCGATGCGATCCGCCGCCAGGATGGCCGCTGGGTGGTCGTCACCCCCAAGGGCCTGATCACCGCACGCTGAGCTGTCGATATTCGACTTTCGAAGAGGCGCTTCACCACCATGTGAAGCGCCTTTTTGCTTGAATAGGCCGGCCAGCGCGGTGTTACTGGAGACATGAGCCGCGCGTTGCGAATTCTCGTTGCTGTCGTCGTGCTGTTCGGCGGCGCGGTTTCGCTTTTTGCCGCCGAGAATGCGCAGCTCGCGCGCGGCACGGCGATCACCGATCCCGATGTCTTGCGCAAGCTTGACGAGCACGATGTGCTGACGATCTCGCGCCTGCTATGGCCGGAGCGGAACGCGAACGTTCCGCTGACGAACGATCTGCTGTTCTCCTGGCTGTCGCAGCTCAAGCAAATTCACCCCGCGATCGATGCCGAGCTTGATCGCTATGTCATCAGGCAGAAGGCGGCCTATCCGACCGAGACCATCGGCGTCGGCGAAGGTTTTGACGTCCAGCTGTTCGATCGGGTCAATCTGAAATCTCCCGACACGCGTTTCGTGCTGGCCGGCATCGTCAATCGCATGGACCGCGCCTATGTCTCCGAAGAGTCCTGCGGAGAGATCAGGCTGATCTACCGTCTCGTGCGTTTCGAGATCAGGCCCGACGGCGGCAAGACCGCGACACGTCTGCCGATGACTTTCAATCTTGTGATGAAGGCGAGAGATGCCCGGCAGACGGATGCGAGCCGCAAGCCGGTCAGCTGCGCCGAGATCGCGCGACGCTGGCTCGACAATGGCGACTGGCAGGGGCTGATCGGTGGTACCTTCTATCCCAGCGACGCCATGCTCGACCGCATCGAGACCAATATCCAGCTCTCGGTCGCAGCGAAATCGGCGCTGCACGATTTCCGCTCCGACTATCTGCTCAAGGTGTTCAAGTACGACGCCGCGACGAAGACGTTCGAGGAATCGACGCTGGAGAACCAGATCGACCGCGACCGAATTCTGGCGGACGAGGCGCTCCGGCGTGATTTCAGGGATTGGCTGCTCGCACCCGATCATCTTCGCGAGTTCGATCGCGGCACCGTGCTGATCCCGGAAAAATTCCTGGCCAGGGCCGCGGTGGTGCCGACGCCGACCGGCCTCGATGCCTCCGCACTGCAGCCGGAATTCGGCATGATGCAGGGGGAAGGCAAGGGCGACCCCGTCTTCACTGACAACGACGTGGTCGGCGCGTTGAAGCAGGCTGCCGCACGCGGTGACATGCAGAACATCCGCTCGGTCGCCGGCTTCCAGCGTCGCCTCAACGACGTCACCTGCTCAGGTTGCCACCAGACCCGCGGCATCGGCGGCTTTCACTTTCCGGGCGTCGATTGGCAGGCGGACAAGCCGTCGAATTCCACGATCGTGCCGGCCTCGCCGCATTTCTTCGGTGACCAGCTCCGCCGCCGCGACATCCTGACCGCGTTCGCCGCAGGCAAACGCCCTGACTTCTCACGCGGATTTGCCAGCCGGCCGCAGACCCGCGGCAGCCCGGAACTCGCCGGCAGCGAATATCAGGACGGCTGGGGCGCGCATTGTTCCCTGGAAGACGCGGGATCGGGAACGCGGGACAAGAGTTTTATGTCATGGAGCTGTGCTAACGGTCTCACCTGTCAGGCGGCCGCGGCCTCGCGCCGGATCGGCATGTGCTTCATCAAGACGCGCTAGGCCGCCTCCATTGGTCTGGATGACCCATGACGCACACCAGCGAAGCCGACAAGGAGCGCAATCGCGAGATCGCGCGCAATGAGGAAGCCAAGCAGGTCACCGGCAGCATCCGCGTCAGCACCTGGGCGGTCGCGGTGGCCGTTCTCGTCGGCGGCATCCTGTTCACGCTCGGCTGGCTGTCGCTGAGGTAGCCGCACGCTCCTTCGTCGTGCCCAGGTTTGTCCCTCAAGATCGTGGATGGCCGGGACAAGCCCCAGCCATGACGACGCTGATGGTTTAGCGCTAGCTTCCTCACTTCGCGTAGTTCGTCATCCGCTTGCCCGGCAACAGCTCATACGCCGGCTTCCAGCCGGGGAGTGCGGCCATGCGGTCGAGCCAGGCGTGGATCGCGGGATGGCTCGTCGCAAAATCGAAGCCGTGCTCGTCGCTGGGATAGTGCAGATAGGCCATCATCGAGATGTCGGCGACGGTCGGTTTCGTTCCGATCGCGAAGGCGTTGTGCTGGAGATGGCCGTCGAGAATGCCGAGGAAATCCTCGAGCCGCCGCCGGAAATGCTTCAGCACCTGCGGATCGTTCTTCTCGGTGAAGGCGCGCATGAAGCGGTAGGTCGCCATGTAGCCGGTGAGCTTGTGGTTGTCCCAGAACAGCCAGCGCAGCAGCTCGAACTTTTCCTCCTCCGTCCCGGCGCCGAAGCGGCCGTACTGCTCGGCAAGCTTCAAGAGGAGAGGCGCCGTCTGCGTCATCTTCACGCCGTCAACTTCCAGCACCGGGATCTCGCCCATCTCGTTGACGGCCTTGCGCCACTCCGCCGTGCGCGTGACGCCGCCACCAAAGTCGGTCCACACCGGCTCGAACGTCTCGCCGCACAGCGTCAGCATCAGCGCCAGCTTGTAGCTGTTGCCGGATTCGGGGAAGTAATGCAGGCGGTAGAGGGGCATGGGACCTCGCGACGACCGTGAATGTTGAAGGGAGCCATTTCCTCGATGTCGTCCCGGCGAAGGCCGGGACCCATAGCCACCGAACGTGGTTTGGCGAGGACTCGGAGTTGGCCAGCTTCGTACGACAACACTCTCTCTGGAATATGGGTTCCGGCCTTCGCCGGGACGACCGCGGTGTGTGACGCGCGCGCTGAGGCTTACCCCACCGCCCCCGACCCGCGCAGCTGCTTGATCGCCGCTTCGTCGTATCCTGCCTTGCGCAAAATCTCGTCACTGTGCTCGCCGACGCCGGGCGGCTTGCGCGGCTGCACCTTTTTGGTGCCGTCGATCCAGATCGGGCTGGAGATCGTGAGCATGGTGTCGTTCTCGAACGGCACCAGCACCTCGTTGTCGAGCATCTGCTTGTCGTTGGGGATGTCGTCCAGAATGCCGACGACGCCGAACACGAGGCCGTTGCCGTCGAGGATCTTTCGCCACTCGGCGAGATCCTTCGTGGCGAATGTGTCGTCCAAAATCTTGATCAGCTCGACCGAGCGGGCGTGGCGATCGGGCTTGGTGGCGAAGCGCGGGTCCGCAATGAGGTCTTCGCGTCCCAGGCATTTGGCCAGCGTCGGAAACTGCTTCTCCTCGTTGAGCAGCGACAGGATCAGCCAGCGGCCGTCCCTGCATTGATAGTGGTTGGCCACCGCATTCAGCGCACGCTCCCGCGGCCGTCGCTCGCCGAACTTGGCGCCGCAGAGCTTGGCTTGGGCCAGCACGCTCGCCGCCCACACCCCGTTCGCCATCAAATTGGAGGCGACGTGCGAGCCCTTGCCGGTCTTCTCGCGCTGATAGAGCGCGGTGACGATCGCGCTATAGAGAGCCATCGCGCAGGGATGGTCGCCCATGCCGGCGACGGAGCGGGCCGGCGTTGTGTCGATGTCGGCGCGGACGAGGTCCATCAGGCCCGAGCGCGCCCAATAGGCGTTGCTGTCGAAGCCGGGCTTGTTGGCCTCCTCGCCCTTTTCGCCGTAACCGGTGAAGGAGGCGTAGATCAGCCGGTCGTTGAGGTGGGCGAGGTGGTCGTAGGTGATGCCGAGCTTGGCGCGCACCGGCGGCGGCATGTTGGTGATGAAGACGTCGGCCTCTTCCACCAGCTTGTAGAGCACGGCCTGCGCCTCCGGCTTGGAGAGGTCGAGCGCGATGCTCTTCTTGTTGCGGGCCTCCAGCAGCCAGGCGAAATTGTGCTCGCCGGTCGGATAGCCCGGCAAATTGGGCAGATTGCGGTAGGGGTCGCCGGCGCCGGGCGGCTCGATCTTGATGACATCAGCGCCGAAATCCGACAGCACGGTCGCGGCCGCGGGCGCTGCGATGAAGCTCGCGCAGTCCAGAACCTTCAGCCCCGCAAAAATGCCATTGTCCATCGCGGCGTTGCTCCCTCGCTCTTGTTGTTTCCCGCGCGCTGGAATTGGCGCAGGGCCCATCGTGGGAGCATTAGACCGATGTTTCGGCGGGATGCAACGGCGCCGGGCGCAGGGCCTCACTCCTCTCCCGCAAGCAACGCCGCGTTGCCGCCGGCTGCCGCCGTATTGATCGTCACGGTCTGCTCGGTCGCGAAGCGGGCGAGGTAGTGCGGGCCGCCGGCCTTGGGGCCGGTTCCGGACAGGCCGTTGCCGCCGAACGGCTGCACGCCGACCACGGCGCCGATCATGTTGCGGTTGACATAGATGTTGCCGACCTGGACGCGGTCGATGATGGCTTCGATGGTGTCGTCGATGCGGGAATGGACGCCGAGCGTAAGCCCGTAGCCGGTGCGCTCGATCGCCTGCAGCACGCGTTCGAGGTTTTCCGCGCGATAGCGCACGACATGCAGGATCGGGCCGAACACCTCCTCCTTGAGCTGGCCGGCGTCCTTGAGCTCGAAGATGTGCGGGGCGACGAAGCAGCCCTCCGGCGTCGTGCCGGCAAGGTGCAGCCGCGCCTCGCTCTTCATCCGCGCGATATGCGCATCGAGACGCTGCTTGGCCTCCTGGTCGATCACCGGGCCGACATGGGTCGCGACATCGCCGGGATTGCCGATCTTCAGTTCACGCGCGGCGCCTGCGATCATCTCGATCATGCGGTCGGCGACGTCCTCCTGCACGAACAGCAGCCGCAGCGCCGAGCAGCGCTGGCCGGCGGAACGGAACGCGGAGGTCACGACGTCGTCGGCGACCTGCTCGGGCAGCGCGGTCGCATCGGCGATCATGGCGTTGATGCCGCCGGTCTCCGCGATCAGCGGCACGATCGGCCCGTCCTTGGCGGCGAGCGTCCGGTTGATCAGGCGTGCAATCTCGGTCGAGCCGGTGAAGACGACGCCCGCGATATCGGGGTGCGCGGTCAGAACGGCACCGACGCGGCCATCGCCGGTGGCGAGATGCAGCGCGCTCCTGGGAATGCCGGCCTCGTGCAGCAGGGCGACGGCCTCGCGCGCGATGCGCGGTGTCTGCTCGGCGGGCTTTGCGACGACGCAATTGCCGGCCATCAGCGCGGCCGTGACCTGGCCGAGGAAGATCGCGAGCGGAAAATTCCAGGGCGAGATCGCGACGAAGACGCCGCGGCCGCGCAGGGCGAGCGCGTTGCTTTCGCCGGTTGGGCCCGGCATCGTCGCCTCGCTGCCGAACAGCTTGCGGCCCTGTGCGGCATAATAGCGGCAGAAGTCGGCGGCTTCGCGCAACTCGGAGAGCGCGTCGTCGAGCGTCTTGCCGCCCTCGGCTTGCAGCAGCGCGATGAAATGGGCGCTCCGGCTCTCCAGCAGATGCGCAGCCTGCTCCAGCGCAGCCGCACGCGTTCCGGCAGGCGTCCGGCTCCAGGCGGCAAAGCCTGCGTGGCTTGCTGCCATCGCCGCGTTCGCCTGATCCGGCGTGGCGTCGGCGATCGGCCTGAGGTCGGCCGTCGCGGTCTTGACGTCAGCGAGCAACTGATCGAGGGCGGCGCGCGCGCCGAATTCGACGCCGCGCGAATTGCGCCGCTCCGGCGCGAACAGGTCGCCCGGCAGCGGGATTTTCGGATGCGCCGCCTGTTGTGGTCGGACGATGGCATCCGCCGGACGCTGCAACAGCGCCGGCACCGGCACGCGATAATCCGCGGCCTGCGCCACGAACGAGGAGTTGGCGCCGTTCTCGAGCAGCCGTCGCACCAGATAGGCGAGCAAATCGCGATGGCTGCCGACCGGTGCATAGGTGCGGTGGGCGATGTCGGGGTGGTCCTTGGCGAGCTGCTCGTACAGCGCTTCACCCATGCCGTGCAGGCGCTGGAACTCGAAGCCGCCGCCGTCCTGCGCAAGCTCCAGCACGGTCGCGACCGTCAGCGCGTTGTGGGTGGCGAATTGCGGGAAGATGCGCGGCCGCAAGGCCAGCAGCTTCGCGGCGCAGGCGACGTAGTTCAGGTCCGTCATCGCCTTGCGCGTGAACACGGGATAGCCGTCGAGCCCGCGCTCCTGTGCGCGCTTGATCTCGGTGTCCCAATAGGCGCCCTTGACCAGCCGCACCATCAGCTTGCGGTCATGCGCCCGCGCCAGCGCATCGACATAGTCGATCACCGCGCCGGCGCGCTTCTGATAGGCCTGGATCGCGAGGCCAAAGCCGTCCCAGCCGGCCAGCGAGGCATCGGCCAGCGTTGCCGCGATCACGTCGAGCGACAGCTCCAGCCGGTCGGCTTCCTCGGCATCGACGGTGAAGTTGAGGTCATGCGCCTTGGCGCGCTGCGCGAGGTCCAGCAGCTGCGGCACCAGTTCACGCATCACGCGCTCGCGGCTGATCGTCTCGAAGCGCGGATGCAGCGCCGAGAGTTTGACGGAGATGCCGGGCCGGTCGGGCAGCGGATGGCCGCCGGCCGCCTTGCCGATCGTTTCGATCGCGCTGGCATAGGCGTCGAAATAACGCATGGCGTCCGCCGCCGTGCGCGCGCCTTCGCCGAGCATGTCGAAGGAATAGCGCGGCCTCTCACCGGAGCGCGACCGTCCCCGCTCCAGCGCCTGCTCGATGGTCTCACCCAACACGAAATGATTGCCCATCAGCCGCATCGCCTGGCGCGTGGCGGTGCGCACCGCCGGCGCGCCGAGCCGCTTCACCAGGCGGCCGATGGTGCCGTCCGGTGTCTCGCCGGGCTGGATCACCCGCGCCGACAGGCCGAGCGCCCAGGCCGAGGCGTTGACCAGGAAGGCGGTGGACTTGGTCTCGTGGTGGATGAAGTCACCCTCGCCGAGCTTGTCCTCGATGAACTGGTCGGCGGTGCGAGCGTCGGGTACGCGCAACAGCGCCTCGGCCAGCACCATCAAGGCGAGGCCTTCCTTGGTCGAGAGCGCGAACTCCCGCAGCATGTCCTCGACGCCGCCGAGCCGGTCGTCGCGCTTGCGGATCGCCTCGATCAGCCGCGTCGCGGTGCGGTCGATCCGCGCCTCCTGCGGCGGGCCGAGATGCGACGCCGGCAGGAGGCGCGCGGCGATCTCGGCATCCTCGGGCGTGTAGGGGGCGGAGAAGGGCGGCGGAATGTTCGGCATGGCGTGTCCTGTGGCTGAAATCCAGGATAGAGCCCGCGTTACCGTAGTTCGATAGACAAATTAGAGATTTTGCCTTAGGAAATGAAGATAGATAGCAGAACGATCTGATAAAATATGGAACTTGATAAGATCGACCGGAAAATCCTCGCGATTTTGCAGGAAGATGGCCGAATCGCCAATGTCGAGCTCGCGGAGCGCATCGGGCTGTCGGCGACCTCGATCGGGGAGCGGTTGAAGCGGTTGCAACGGGAGGGCTTTGTCGAAGGCTACGGCGCGCGGCTCAATCCGCACCGGCTCGGTCTCGGCCTTCTGGTGTTCGTCGAGGTGCTGCTCGACAAGACCACGCCCGACAATTTCGAGCGCTTTGCCCGCGCGGTGAAACTCGCGCCCGAAGTACTGGAGTGTCACATGGTTGCCGGCGGCTTCGACTATCTTGTGAAGGCGCGGCTTGCGGACATGACCGCCTATCGACGCTTCCTCGGCGAGACCCTGCTGTCGATGCCGGGCGTGCGCGAGACGCGGACCTATGCGGTGATGGAAGAGATCAAGCGCGACGCCCCGTTGCCGGTGGGCTGACGAAGTGCCGTCGCGATTGTCATTGCTGCGGCGTTGAACAGCGGTCTTCTCGGCAAAATAGCCTTCCGCGTGCAGTCGCAACGCCTGTCGTCGAATGCACTGACCGTCTTCTAAATTTTTTTGGCCCGCTCCCGGAGCGATCCGGGAGTCAGCAAAGGCCGGCGGGCTTATACTTTGAGGTTCTCTGCGGAGGTCTTGCCCCGGTTTGCGATCTCTTCGTATTCAACCGTCTGCCCCTCATTGAGGGATGACAGACCGGCTTTCTGCACTGCCGAGATATGCACGAACACATCCTTGCCGCCCGACGCAGGCTGGATAAATCCATAACCCTTCGTCGGGTTGAACCACTTGACCGTACCTTTAGCCATCACGTCTTCTCCGCGGGTCTTCCTCCGAGATCTCGAACCGCCAGTCCCCGCCAACCGGCCGGTTCGGTCCTAACAGGATACGCGGAATGTGGCCGGCTTGGTAGCTCAAACCACATCGGCCTTTTGCCGAATTCCGCTCAACTTCGCGGCGTTTTTACCGGTTTTGCCCGTTTCGCGGTCAATTGGCCGCACGCGCCGCATCGTCGGTCAATAAGTCGTGGCCAGGTAATCGACGATCTTGCCGACATCGGCATCGTCGATCGGCGCGCCATAGACCTTGATCATCTTGGTCACCTCGGCCTGCCAGAAGGCCTTCTTGTCCTTCATCGGCGGCTGCGTGTTGATGTAGTCGGCCGAGTGGCAGGCGCTGCAATTGCCCTGCACCACCTCGAGATTGGGTCCGGGCCTGAAGGCGGCGACCTCGTCCGGGAGCTTGTAATTGACCGGTGCCGCCGTCACGGCACCGATGCCGGTGGCGAGGGCGAGCGAGACGGCGAGGAGAGCGGTGCGTTGCATGATCATTCTCCTTCAGGCCACGCTGACGCGGACGGTTTCGACCACGTTGCGCAAATAACCCGCCGGGTTCCAGCGCGGCTGGTCCGGCTGCGTCTCGCCGCCATTGCCGGTGGCGCGCACCTTGAGCTCGACATTGCCCGCCGCGAGCTTCACCGGCAGCTTCCATTCGCGGAATGAGTATTTGCCGAGATCCTTGCCGAGCTTGGCGTTGGTCCAGGTCTTGCCGCCGTCGGTGGAGACCTGGACGTCCTTGATGCCCTTGCCGCCGTCGAAGGCGATGCCGCGCAACGTGATGCTGCCGGCCTTCAGCTTGGCGCCATCAGGCACGCTGGTGATGAAGGAGCGGATGGTGAAGCGGTTGATCGGGATCGTCGCCTTCGGCGCCGTACCGGGCTCGATCGCGTTGTTCGGCGTATCAGGAATGCGATAGGCCGACTTCATCCAGAAGCCGTCATAGACGCTGTCGATGACGGTGATCTCGTTGAGGTGCTTGACCCAGTAGGTGCCGTAATAGCCGGGCACGATCAGGCGCAGCGGAAAGCCGTTGAGGAACGGCAGGTCCTCGCCGTTCATGCCATAGGCCAGCATCACCTCGCCGTCGATGGCGTGATCGATATCGAGCGCCTTGACGAAATCAGGCGTCTTGTCGCTGACCGGCCCGTCCATGCCGTTGAACGTCACTTGCTTGGCGCCGCTCTGCACGCCCGCCATCTCCAGCACCGCCTTCAGCGGCACGCCGCGCCAGCGCGCATTGCCCATGGCGCCGTTGGCGAGCTGTCCGCCGGCGACGCGCGGCTCGGAGAAACCGCGGCTGTTGCCGGAGCACTGGTTGACGGCGACGATCTCGGTCGCCTTCATCTTCTTGATGTCTTTCAGCGACAGCTTGAGCGGCTTGTCGACCTTGCCCTTGACCTCGAGCGTGAACTTGTCGGGGTCGAGATTGTAGGGCAGGTCCGAGAGATGGTAGCGCACGAAGAATGCGTTGTTGGGCGTGATCGGGCCGTCGTTGAACACCGCGAACGGCGTCTCGAGCTGCGGCGGCCGGCTGGTCAGGCCGATCAACGGCCGCTTCTGAGGATATCTCACCAGCGGCCGTTCGCCATTGGCGAATGGCAGGGTGACGGTGTCGAGGGCCAGCGCCTTGGTTGAGTTCAGTGCTGCCGCCATGGCGGCAAGGCCCGCTCCTTTGAGCAGGTCGCGTCGATCGAACATTCTGGTCTCCTCCCGGAGCTTTTCGTTGGCCGGCGGTCATCACCGCGAGGCCCGCGCACATCTGTCGCAACGATTTGGATGAAGTCAATTCGTGCTTTCGCAGCAAGCCCATGCCGCTGCGTTGCAGCAAGCCGGTGTTACGCTTGTAACGAGATTGAGCCGAGCTGTAGCTGCAGCCTCGGTGCACCTCTCCAGCAAGCGGGAGAGGGAGCGCGCCGCCCTTGTGGCTTGCTTGTCACGCCGCGACCTGTGCTCCGCGATCGACCAGCGCCGCCAGCTTCCTCGCATCAGCGACCACGCGCACGGTCATTGGCTCGTCGCGGCCGCGGATTGCGGCCTCGTGCTGCGGCAGCACATCGTCGGGAAGGCCCGCGGTGCGGCGGACCTCCTCCGAGACGATCGCCTCGCAGGCCAGCGTCTTGGTCATGTCCTGGAGGCGGGCGGCGACGTTGACGGCATCGCCCAGCGCGGTGAAGACGACGTGATCGCGATAGCCGATGTCGCCGATGATGACCTCGCCGCCGTGAATGCCGATGCCGAAGCGGATCGGCTGGCGCAGATCGTGGCTGAGAAGCTCGTTGAGCTCGTCGATATGGGTGGCGATGCCGCTAGCGGCCTTCAGCGCCTGCCGGCAGGCTTCTTGCGGATCGGCGCTGAGCCCGAACAGCGCCAGCATGCCGTCGCCGACGAACTGGTTCGGCTGGCCGCCGTTCTCGATCACGGCCTGCGAGACCGCGCCGAGGAAGCGGTTGACGATGAAGACGGTGTCGAACGGCAGCCGTTTCTCGGCCAGCTGCGTCGAGCCGCGCATGTCCACGAACAGGCTGACGAGATAGCGCTCCTGGCCGATCCTCGCTGGCGTCGAGGCCTGTGCGTTTGCCGACAGCGTCTGCGCCGTGAACAGCTGGAAGAAGGAGAGGTCGGACGTCGGCCGCAGCTGGCAGGCGAGGCGGATCGAAGGATCGGCGGTGCCGACGCGGGTCAATACGAAGGCTTCGCGCTGCGACGGCTCGGGCAGGGCGCCATGATCGCCGATGATGCGGATGCGGCAGGTCGAGCAGCGGGCGCGGCCGCCGCAGACGCTGGCATGCGGCACGTTGTGGCGCAGGCTCGCTTCCAGCACGGAGAGGCCCTTTGGCACCCGGACCGTCTTGCCGTTGCCGTAGGACAGCGCGATCATGCCGCCGCGCCGCTCGCGCCAGGCGCGCACGCCGCGTGCCGCCAGCGCAAGTCCCAGCAGTCCGAAATAAGTGACGGTGAGTCCGCTCGTGATACGGTCGAGCGTCGCGGCTTCGGCAGTCGAGCCGAGCTGGCGGCGGGTGAGATTATGGGTGCGCCATTCCCCGTCGTCGGCCTCGATTTCGACGCTGCGGCCACCCTGGTAGACGCCGAGCAGCGACAGCGTCGGAACCAGCACGGCGGCCGCGAGCAGATAGGGCGCGGCGCGCGTGAAGAACGGCTTGAGGCGGAGCCAGAAATAGATGCCGATGCAGCCATGGACCCAGGCGATGATCAGCAGGATTGTCATGCTCCAGATGCGGTTCGACCCGATGAAGAACAGATAGAGTTCCTGCGGATAGAGCTTCTGGTGTCCATACAGGGTCTGGCCGAGCCGTACGCCGATCACATGCGCCATGACGAGCGCGGGGATGCTCAAGCCGAGCACGAGTTGCAGCGGCTCGATGGTCTTCCACCGGAACTGCCGGCGCTGATACAGCGCGTAGACGCCGAGCCCCATATGAGTGAGCGCGGCTGTGTAGAACACGATCGCAACAGGCAGGAACTGCCAGAACAGCATGTGGTAGTGGACGCCGGCCTCCATGGCATCGACCGAGATGTTGCCGAGCGCATGGTTGAGGAAGTGGCTAACGACATAAGAGAACAGGATGACGCCGCAGATGAGCCGCACCTGCCGCGCACTGGTGCCGCGGACAAGTTCGGACATTCGTGAAAGAGCGGTGGCGGCCATGATTCGATTGTATCAGTTCTCGAAGGAGATCAGCCAGCGTAGCGTTTAATTCCGGGGGTGGACAGCTTGCCCGATCACATGCGCGGCAAGGTTACAGAACCGTAGGGTGGGCAAAGGCGCGCCCTTGCGCGCATCCGTTGTCGTCCCGGCATAGTGCGCAATTGCGCACGGGAGCCGGGACCCATAACCCCAGGGAGGCGTTTGGCGAAGACTCGTGGTTACCCGCCCGCGCCACGACTCCACCCTGTGGTTATGGGTCCCGGGCTCGCGACTACGTCGCGCCCCGGGACGACAGTAGTGTATGCGGCGCCAGCCCTCCCTACATTGACTCCCCCTCCCAAGTCGGGGAAAAGCGCGGCCGTGACGATCGTTCCCGACATCTCTGCGAAGCCAGACGGCGCCGAACGCCGCCTCATCCTCATGGCCGCGCTGATCATTGCCGCCATGACCGTGCTCCGCATCGTCTATGCCTCCGCGATCGAGCTGCGCACGGACGAGGCTTATTACTGGACCTGGTCGAAGGAGGCAGCGCTCAGCTTCCTCGATCATCCCCCGGGCATCGCCTGGCTGATCCGTTTCGGAACCGCGATCTTCGGCGACACCACGCTCGGCGTTCGCTTCGGCGGCATCGTCGCGATGCTGGTGACGCAGTTGCTGCTCGCCGACATCGTCCGCCGCCTCACCCATGATGCGCGCGCCGTCGTGTTCGCGGTGCTGATGCCGGAGGCCGCGCTCTATTACGGCCTGCTGATGGCCAAGGTCGCGCCCGATGTCGCCATGATCCCGTTCGCGGCGGCGATGATGTGGTCGCTGGTGCGGCTGGCGCAGAGCGGCGATGGCCGCTGGTGGCTCGCGGCGGGCCTGTTCGCCGGGCTGTCGATGCTGTCGAAATTCACCGCGATCATGTTCGCACCGGCGGTTGCCGCCTTTCTGCTGGTGCCGGATTGGCGCTGGCGCTGGCTGCGCAGCCCTTACCCCTATCTTGCGGTGCTGGTCGCGATCGCGGCGTTCTCGCCTGTGCTGATCTGGAACGTGCAGCATGATTGGGCCTCGTTCCGCTTCCAGGGCGTGCGCGCCACCGCCAATTACGGCATCTCGTTCCGCACCCTCGGCGACTACATCGGCTTGCAATTCGGCCTGGTCGGCTTCGTCATGCTGCCGGTGGTGCTGACGGGCCTGGTGCTGACGGCATGGCGCGGCTATCGCACGCGTGAGCCGGTCGCGATTCTGCTCTCGACGTCGGTGCTGGTGCCGTTCCTCTATTTCCTCTTCAAATCGCTGACGCTTCGGGTCGGCGACACCTGGCCGATGTTCATGTGGCCGGTCGGCTTCGCCGCCGCCGCCGTCAACCTTGTGATGCTGTCGCGTGAGAAATGGTCGGCGGGGCTGATCCGGTCGAGCCTGTTCTGGGTGAATACGGCGGTGGTCTCGGGCATCGCCTTCGTCGTCATTGTGTTTCTCTATTACGTCGCGGCGCCCTGGAATCTGCTCGGCAAGATCGATCCGATCGGCGCCGAGTCCGGCTACGAGCAGGTTGCGGCGCGCGCGCAGGCCGCGCTGGACGAGACCGGCGCGACCTGGATCGCCACGACGGACTACCGCACCTACGCCATGATGCGCTGGCTGTTCCGGGGCCGCGTGCCCGTCATCGAAATCAACGAGCGCGGCCGCTTCCAGGATTTCCGCGATCCCGGCATGGACCGGATCAGGGGCCACGCCGGCATCTATGTCGGTCGTATGCCCGACAATCGCGCGCCGCTGTGGGAGAATATCCCGGCGAAACGCGAGCAGTTCGGCGAGGTCGAGCGCCGCTGGCGCGGCGTTCTCACGGATACCTATGTAATTGAAAGGCTCACCGGCTGGACCCCCGAGCTGTCCCCGCCGAAGGACTCGCCGCTGTTTCAATGGAAGGTGCTGGCTGGGGAGTTCGAAGTGCGTTCGCTCGGATAGAGCGGCAGCTCTTCTTTCTTCTCCTCTTGTGGGAGAAGGTGGCGCAAAGCGCCGGATGAGGGGTCTCCGTCCGCGCATTCAGATGAGAGTTGGACTCGCGGAGAAATACCCCTCACCCGTCTCGCCGCTTCGCGGCGAGCCACCCTCTCCCGCAAGGGGAGAGGGGGAAGAAGCGGGCTACTCCTCGTCCTCTTTTCTCCGCAACAAATCCGTAGCGAGGTCCGACAGTTTTGGCGGCGGCAGCGCCGCGAATGGCAACGGACGCGTGACGTCGATCGCGGCCAATCCAAGCCGCGCCGTCAGCAGACCATTGAGCACGCCTTCGCCCAGCCGCTGCGACAGTTTTGCTGCAATCCCATGGCCGAGCATCTGCTGCACCAGGCTGTCGCTTGCGGCCATGCCGCCGGTGATGGCGAGATGGGCGATGACGTGGCGGAGCAGGCGGATCATGCCGAGTGCGCCGGGACGGCCGCCGTAGAGGTACGCGAGCTGGCGGATCAGGCGCAGTGCGGCGACGAACACGAACAGCACGTCGATCGCCGCGCGTGGGCTCACCGCGGTGACGATCGAGACCTTTTGCGCAGCTGACGACACCAGCCGCCGCGCCTCGGCATCCAGCGGCGACATCAACTCGCGCTCGGCGAGGCGGATCATGTCGGCGCCGTCGATGATCTCACCGGTGTGGCTCTCCAGCGTGGCGCGGGCGCGCGCCAGCTGTGGATTCTGGTGTGCGATCTTCAGGAGATCCTGCACGATCACGCGGCTCTCCTTGCGGTCGTCGCTGGCGAGCACCGCGGCGGCGTGCTGATGCAGCTTCTCGATCGTCGCCAGACGTGCGAGGCCGAACGCCTCGCGTCCGATCACCACCGCGAGCGCGAGCGCAGTGACGAACGCGAAGGAGAGCCCGACGAAGCCGAGACTTTGGCTGCGCGCAAACAGATCCTCGATTAGCCGCACCACGCCGAGCCCTGTGCCGAGCAGCGTCAGCCCGGCGAGCCCGGACCAGAACAGTGCGCCCCAGGGGAAACCGCGCCGCGCCGGTCGCGCGGTTTGAACCGGCACCGGCAGCGCCTGAGGATCGTGCTCCGGCGTGATCTGGATGGTGGCGCGGCTCAGCCGGCTGGTCTCGTCGGATTCTGTGACGACGACGCCGGGATCGTCGAGCCGGAACGTCGCCGGCCGCCGTGGCTTCGATCGGTCGTTCATGCGAGCTTGTCTCCGATCAGGAACTGCAAGGCACGGTCGAGGCGGATATGTGGCAGCGCCGGCTCGTTAGCACCCTCGCGTTCGAGCTTGGGCGGCCGGAAGCGCAGGAAGCGGAAGTCGCTCTTTTCGGCGACCTGTGTCGATAGGCCCTGGAACGCATCCCTGCCGTTGAACAGCGGCTCGGGATCGAGCGGCAGGTCGCCTGGAAACGTTGCGACCTCCGTGTTGCCGTCGAAGAACTCGCCGCCGGCGCTTTCGCCCGCGGCCGGCGTTCCCAGGATCGACGGCAATTTGTCGCGGCCATGCGCGACCTGTGCCTCGCGGGTGGCGCGCACCGCGGCAAGCGCCACCACGTCGATCTCTGCGCCGGTATTCTCCGCGCGCGCGACCGCCTGGGTCACAGCACGGCGCAGCACGGCCTCGAGCCGGTCGTGGCTGGAATGATGCAGATGGTCCGCCTTGGTCGCCGCGAACAGGATGCGGTCGATGCGCGGCCGGAACAGGCTGGAGAGGAATGTGCTGCGGCCGGTATTGAAGCAGTCGAGGATTCCTGCGAGCGCCGCTTCGAGATCGTGCAGTGCCTCAGGGCCCGAGTTGAACGCGGCGAGCGCATCGGCCAGCACGATCTGGCGATCGAGCCGGGCAAAATGGTCGCGGAAGAACGGCCGCACCACCACGTCCTTGTAGGCCTCATAACGGCGCACCATCATCGCCCACAGCGATCCCTCCGGTGCCTGGCCGCCTGCGGGAACGTCGAGCGGCGCAAAGGTCAGCGCCGGCGTGTCGGCGAGATTGCCGGGCATCAGGAAGCGGCCGGGCGGCAGCAGGCTCATCGCGAAGCGCTCGTCGCGGCAAGCGCGCAAATAGCCGGTGAAGAGCTTTGCAGCCGTCAGCGTGGCCTGCTCGTCCTCGCGCGCCTCGGGCTTGAGCGTGGCGAGATGCGCGTGCCATTCGCCGGCAAGATGCGCGCGCGGCGCCTCGCGCGACAGCGCGAGGCTCTCCGCCGACCATTGCTCATAGCTCTTCTGGAGCAGCGGCAGGTCGAGCAGCCATTCGCCGGGATAGTCGACGATGTCGAGCGTCAAGGTGCGGTCCGCGCCGTTCTGGCGCTGATAGTCGATGACGAGGCGCAGCTCGCTGATATCCACGGTCGAGTTCGGCCAGCGCCGCTCCTCGACCAGTGCGCGCAGATGGTTCTCATAGGCAAAGCGCGGCACGGCATCGTCCGGTTGCGGCGCCAGATGCGCCCGCGCAACCCGGCCCGAGGCATAGGCCTCGAACACCGGAAACCGGCCGCCGCGGGTGAGGCCGTGGATCAGCGCGGTGATGAACACCGTCTTACCGGCCCGCGACAGGCCGGTGACGCCAAGCCGCACCGTCGGGTTGAAGAAGTGCTCGCCATAGTCGATCAGCGCCCGGGCCGACAGGCGCGCCTCCTCGACCATATCCTGGAAACTGAATGCCATATGAACGTGAGGGGGCTCGGGCGCGGGATACGCAAAACGGACTAGTCACAAAAGTGGCAACTGCCTGAGGAAAATCAAGCTTTCATACTTCCACCGTCTTTGTCGGCAAATCAGCCGTTTGAACGACGCGCCGGTCCCGAAAGACCCATACAAGAGGGCATTGCCTTAGCCTTTGCGGATTGCCATGACCGTCTTCCAACTGAAACAGTTCGCGTCCACCTCCGTTCACGTCGCAGCCGACGTGATCGGCTGGAACTATGACCGCGCCGAGCTGATCGCCGACGGTGTCGTCCACGCGATCGGCGTGCTCTTCGGCATCATCGCCGCGACCGTGCTGGTGGTGCTGACGGCGGTCTATGCCGATGCGACCAACATCGTCGGCGTCTCGATCTATGTCGCCGGGCTGCTGTCGATGCTGGTGCTGTCGGCGACCTATAATCTCTGGCCGGTGTCGCCGGCCAAATGGCTGCTGCGGCGGTTCGATCATTCCGCGATTTACCTCCTGATCGCCGCGACCTACACGCCGTTCATCCTGGAGGTGAAGGACAGCGTGTTCGCGCTGGTGCTTCTCGCCGGCGTCTGGTGCGTCGCAATCCTCGGCATTGTGCTCAAGCTCTGTTGCCCCGGCCGGTTCGACCGCCTCTCGGTCGGCATCTATCTTGCGATGGGCTGGAGCGGCGTGATGCTCTACGACGCCGTGGTCAGGGCGCTGCCCGCGCTGGTGCTGGGCTTCATCCTTGCGGGCGGCCTGCTCTACAGCTTTGGCGTGATCTTCCACGCCTGGCGGCGGCTGCGCTTCCAGAATGCGATCTGGCACGGCTTTGTCTTGGCCGGTGCGGCGTGCCATTATACCGCGGTGCTCGACCTCGTGTTGAGCTAAGCAGAATCCGCGACGCGGAATAAGCGACGCGGTATAAAGCGGTATAAGACAAGAGGAGACGTCGCATGCAGGTGACCGGCAAGGTCGTGGTCGTCACGGGCGGCGCAAACGGCATCGGCAAGGCGCTGTGCGAGGCCTTTCACAGGGCGGGCGCCGCCAAGGTCGTCGTCGCGGATATGGATGCCGCCAATGCGCGGGCGGTCGCCGCCATGGTGGATGGCGCGGCCTTCAAATGCGACGTCGCGCAGGAAAAGGACGTCGCCCACGTCATCGAGGAGACCGAGCGGCAGTTCGGCCCGATCGCATTGTTCTGCTCCAATGCCGGCATCGGCGGCGGCTTCGACCCGATGTCGGTGAACGCCGGCGGCGCCTCCGACGAGCCGTGGCAACGCAGCTGGGCGATTCACGTCATGGCCCACGTCTATGCGGCGCGACATCTCATCCCCCGCATGAAGACGCGTGGCGGCGGTTATTTCCTCAACACCATCTCGGCCGCGGGCCTCTTGTCGCAGGTCGGCAGCCCGGCCTATTCGACGACGAAGCACGCTGCGGTCGGCTTTGCCGAAAACCTCGCGATCTCGCACAAGGCTGACAACATCAAGGTCTCGATCCTCTGCCCGCAGGGCGTCGACACCAACATGCTGCGCTCGATCCCCAAGGGCCCGCAATCCGGCGACGGCGATCTCACGGCCGAGCAGGTGGCGAAGGACGTGCTCGCCGGCCTCGATCAGGAAACCTTCCTGATCCTGCCGCACCCCCAGGTGCTCGGCTACATGCGCAAGAAGACCGAGAATTACGACCGCTGGATCGGCGGCATGGCCAAGATCCAGGCGAAGATGCGGGAGGAGTTCGGGAAGTAGGGGAGGGGCGCCACAATTTCGGTGTCGTCCTGGCGAAAGCCAGGACCCATACCGCGTGATCTCTCTATGGTGTGGTAATGGGTCCTGGTGGTTAAGCAGCAGACGCCGCCGCCTCATCCTCCACCCGGCTCTGCCGTAACGCTCGCGCATAGAGCATCATCCCCTCGCGCACCGTACGTTGCTCCGCCGCCGTCAGCGCCGCCAGCGCGCCGCTCACCTGCTGCCGCCCGAACCCATGCAGCGCCTCCATCGTGCGGCGTCCCTTCGCCGTCAGCGACAGCCTCTTGCTGCGTGCATCAAGCTCATCCGGCGTCTCCCTGAGCTCGCCGCAATCGATCAGCTTGCGCACCAGGCGGCTGACGCTGGATTTCTCCAGCCGCAGAAAATCGCCGAGCTCGCCTGACGTCATGGGGCCGCGGATGCCGATCTCCAGGATCGTATGCACGGCCGAGGGCGGATAGTCCGACGCCGCCACCGTCGCATCCATGAAGCCGAGCTCGCGCACCATCAACCGCGAAGCGGCGCGGATGTCGTCGATCAGCGAAAGCTCGGCCATCTTGACTCCCTGCGCATAGTTGTATCATACAACTATCTGCGCGCAGCGCCGCGCGCAAGCGTTTTGGAGTGAGCCATGAGCGGAACTTTGCCTGCGGGGATGCGGATGAAGGGCAAGGTGTGCCTGGTCACGGGCGGCGGCAGCGGCATCGGCCGCGCCACGGCCTTGCGGATGGCGTCTGAAGGGGCGGAGGCGGTCATCGTCGCCGGCCGGCGCGAAGCCGAGATCGAGGCGACAGCTTCAGCGTGCCGCGAGCTCGGTGCGGAAGCGATTGCGCTCAAGACCGACATCACGCGGGAAGACGACGTCGCGCGCCTCGTTCGCACAGCCGTCGAGCGTTGCGGCCGGCTCGACGTCGCCTTCAACAATGCCGGCTTCCAGGAGCGCCGCGCGCCGCTGGAAGAGCAGGGCACTGACATCTACGACAGCGTGTTCGACACCAATGTCCGGGCGCTGTTTTTGTGCCTGCGCCATCAATTGCCGGCGATGCTGGCGCAGGGACGCGGCAGCATCGTCGTCAACGCCTCCGTCAGCGGCGTGCGCAATCCCAATCCCGGCTTCTCGCTCTATTCGGCTTCGAAGGCCGCCGCGATCTCGCTGACGCGCTCGGCGGCGATGGAAAACGCCCCGCGTGGCATCCGTATCAACGCCATCGCGCCAGGCCGCGTCGTCACCGACATGATGCTGCGCGCCGGCGTCGGTGATATCGCAACCGTCAGTGCCGGCCTGCCGCTGCGGCGGATGGGCAGCCCGGAGGAGGTGGCGGAAGCGGTGGTGTGGCTGTCGTCGGATGCGTCGTCGTACGTGGTCGGGCACGTGCTGGCGGCGGATGGGGGATTTTTGGCGTCGTAGTGTGTGGAGCGGTCGCGCCACACCTTCGCCGGGACGACAACCTAATGCTTCTGCCCGTACAGCACCGGCACCGCGGAATCCACGACGACCTCCACCAGGCTCGTGCCCTCAAATGCCATCCCGCGCTTCAGCGCATCGCCGAGCTCCGCTGCCTTGCGTACCCGCACCGCATGGCAGCCCATGCCTTCGGCGAGGCGGACGAAATCGATTCCCGGCAGCTCCAGCCCGGGCACGTTGCGCACCTGCATCACCTGACTGAACGAGCGCATCGCGCCGTAGCCGGAATTGTTGATGACGACGATGGTCAGCGGCAGCTTGCGCTGCGCGGCGGTCCACAGCGCCTGGATCGAATACATCGCCGAGCCGTCGCCGATCAGGCAGACCGTGCGCTGTTTCGGCTTGCCGAGCGCCATGCCGACGGCGGCGGGCAGCGAGTAGCCGAGGCCGCCGCTCGCCATGGTGTAAAAACTGTCCTGGCCGCGCATCGGCAGGAACTTTTGCATCGCCGGCCGGTGCGAGGGCACTTCCTCGACGAGTGATGCGCCATCCGGCATCGCCTGCGACAGCGAATGCAGCAAAAACTCCACCGGCAGCGGATCGGCGGCCTGCGGCGCCGACGGCAGCGTGCGGCCTTTTGGCGTGGCGCGTTTGCTCTCGGGCAATAGCTCGAGCAGCATTGCAAGCGCCGGCTTCATGGTGGCGACGATGCTGGTGCCGACGGGCGTCACCGCCGCGGCATCCGGATCATCAGTGATCTGGAAGATCGTTGCCCCGCCATCGAAGATCGCAGCATGGCCCTCGACATGGAAGGTGAACACCGGCGCGCCGATCACGACGACGAGGTCGTGCTCGCGCAGCGCATCGGAGAGCTGCGCCGGCGAGGCGTGCAAGAAGCCCGCGAACTGCGGATGGCGTTCGGGGAACGAGCAGCGCGCCGAGAACGGGCTGACCCAGACCGAAGCCTTGGCCTTCTCGGCGACGCGCACTATCAGATCGACCGCACCGGCGCGGTCGATGCCGGGGCCGACGACGAGGGCAGGGTGTTTTGCAGTACCGAGCGCGGCAACCAGCGCTTTCATCGCGTCAGGCTCGGGGCCGATCTCGCGGCTGACCTTGCGCGCTTCGATCGGCGCCGTGGCATGCGTCCAGTCGTCGATCGGGATCGATACGAAGGTCGGCCCGCAGGGCGGCTGCATCGCGGTGTAATAGGCCCGGGCGATCGCGGCCGGCACGTCCTCGGGCCGCGCCGGCTCGACGCTGTATTTGACGTAGGGCCGCGGAAACTCCGACGCGCGCTCGGCATAGAGGAACGCCTGCAGCGGCAGGATCGAGCGCGCCTGCTGGCCCGCGGTGATCACCAGCGGCGTCTGGTTGCGGTGTGCGGTGTAGATGTTGCCGAGCGCGTTGCCGACCCCGGCCGCCGAATGCAGGTTGACGAAGCCGGCATTGCGCGTCGCCTGCGCGTAACCGTCGGCCATGCCGACCGCGGAAGCCTCTTGCAGCGCCAGCACGTAGTCGATGTCGTCGGGCCAGTCGCTCAGGAACGGCAGCTCGGTGGAGCCGGGATTGCCAAACACCCTGCCGATGCCGAAGGAGCGCAACAGGTCGAGCGTCGCCTGCTTCACGGTGACGGATTTGCCGCCGGTCTTGCCGTTCTTGGCCATGGTTTCCGTCCCTTGTTCATTCCTCATCCTGAGGAGCGCGTCTTCGCGCGTCTCGAAGGATGAAGGCCCGGCTGGTGGCCTCGCCCTTCGAGACGCGCGCGAAGGGCGCGCTCCTCAGGGTGAGGGTCTAGCAGCAGCGTATCACCAAACCGCCGTGCCCTTCATCGTCGGCTGTCCCTCCGCGTTCGCAGTCCACACCTCCATGCTCTCGCCGCTGTCGTTGGCGTTGATCGAGAACTCGGTCCCCTCGAACAGCGGCTGCAGCCCGCGATAGGTGAACTTCTTCGGCGCCTTGCCATCACGCAGCTTTGCCGCCATCTCGATAATCAGCGCCGCCTGCAACGGGCCGTGGAAGATCAGCCCGGGATAGCCCTCGACCTTGGTGACGTAGTCGCGATCGTAATGAATGCGGTGGCCGTTGAAGGTCAGTGCGGAATAGCGGAACAGCAGCACGGGATCGGAGACATGAGTCTCGCGATGCTGCGCCTTCGGGGGCGGGGGCGGGGCCTTGCCGCCAGCGGGCGCACTGGTCGTCATCTCGCGATAGACGATGTCCTGGCGCTCGCGGATGGCCACGCCGCGTGGACAGGAGATGCTGTGCTCGACCGAGACGAAGCACAGCGTGCCAGTCGAGCCTGATTTCACCTGAACGTCGGCAATGCGCGAGGTCCGCGTCGATTCATCGCCGACGCACAGCGGCTGCAAAAACTCGATCTCGCCGCCGGCCCACATCCGGCGCGGCAGCGGCACCGGCGGCAGGAAGCCGCCGCGGGTCGGATGGCCGTCGGGCCCCAGCATCGACATCGGGAACACCGGCTGCGCGAGACACCAATGTACCGTGAACGGCGCGGCATCGCCCGTTTTGGGCGCGCCCACGTCCTGGAATAGCGTCGCGCGCAGGCCCATGACGAGCTGCGCGGTGACGATGTCTGTGGCCTCCGTGCTGCGGCCGATCCATTGCCTGAGATGATCGATGTCGAGCTTCTCGGTCATGACGCCTCGCTCTTCTTACTTTTTGGATTGCGGCTTTTCGCCGATGGCCGGCACGGCACCATAGCTGCGCGTCTCGCCGACGATGATCGGCGCCGGCGCGGGATAGCTGACGCGTCCCTGCGGCGTGTCGACCTCGATGCGGCGCAGATGCGGATGGTTGGTGAGGTCGGCCATGGTGTTGACCTCGGCGAAAGCGATGTCAGCGTCCGACAGCCGCTTGAGCAACTCGTCGCGCGTCATCTTGCCGAAGATGTCGGCAACCGTTGTGTCGGTGAAGTCGCGGTTGCGTACGCGCTCGACCATGTTGGCGACGCGGGGATCGGCGGGCAGATCCGGCTGATCCAGCACCTTCACGCAGAGCGTCTTCCACTCGCGCTCGCTCTGGATCGAGATCAGGATGTCCTTGCCGTCCCTGGAGGTGAACACGCCATAGGGCGCGATCGAGGGATGGCGCAGGCCCATGCGCTTGGGCGGATTGCCGGCTTCGGAGTTGAGCAGCGGCACGGTGCACCAGTCCGCCATCACGTCGAACATGGAGATGCGGATGTCGGCGCCCTTGCCGGTGCGCCCGCGCCCGATCAGCGCTTCCAGAATTGCGGCGTGCGCGGTGGCGCCGGTCGCAACGTCCACGATCGACATGCCGACGCGCGAGGCGCCGTCGGGATTGCCGGTGATCGAGGCAAGGCCGCTCTCGGCCTGGATCAGGAGGTCATAGGCCTTGCGATGCGCGTAAGGGCCTTCGTCGCCATAGCCGGTGATGGTGCAGGAGATCAGCTTTGGATAATCCTTCAGCAGCCGCTCGCGCGAGAAGCCGAGCTTGTCCATCGAGCCCGGCTTGAGGTTCTGGATCAGCACGTCGGCGCTGGCGATCAGCTTCTCCAGCTCGGCGCAGCCTTCTTTGGTCGCAAGATCGACCACCGCCGATTGCTTGCCGCGGTTGAGCCAGACGAAATAGCTGCTCTGGCCCTTGGCCGCCGCGTCATAGCCGCGGGCGAAGTCGCCTTCGGGCCGCTCGATCTTGATGACTTCCGCGCCGGCGTCCGCCAAGCGCGAGGAGCAGAACGGCGCCGCCACCGCCTGCTCGACCGCAATCACCCTGATCCCGTCAAGTGCTCTCATGATGGCTGCCTCAGTACGAGCGGGGCATGCCGAGCACGTGCTCGGCGACGAAGGACAGCACGAGGTTGGTCGAGATCGGCGCCACCTGATAGAGCCGCGTCTCGCGGAATTTGCGCTCGACGTCGTATTCCTCGGCAAAGCCAAAGCCGCCATGGGTCTGGATGCAGGCATTGGCCGCTTCCCAGGATGCGTCTGCCGCCAGCATCTTGGCCATGTTGGCCTCGGCGCCGCAGTCGAGCCCGGCCTCGTATTTGCGCGTGGCTTCCTTCACCATCAGCTCGGCTGCGCGCATCGAGGCGTAGGCCTTGGCGATCGGAAACTGGATGCCCTGGTTCTGGCCGATCGGCCGGCCGAAAACGCTGCGCTCCTTGGCGTAGTTCGTCGCCTTGGCGATGAACCATTTGGCGTCGCCGACGCATTCCGCCGCGATCAGGATGCGTTCGGCATTCATGCCGGACAGGATGTAGCGAAAGCCCTTGCCTTCCTCACCGATCAGGTTCTCCGCCGGCACCTTCATGTCGGTGAAGAACACTTCGGTGGTGGCGTGGTTCATCATGGTGCGGATCGGGCGGATCTCGAGGCCATTGTTCTTGGCCTCGCGCATATCCACGATGAACACCGACAAGCCGTCCGTGCGTTTCTTGACCTGCTCCTTCGGCATGGTGCGCGCCAGCAGCACCATCAGGTCGGAATGCTCGGCGCGACTGGTCCAGATCTTCTGGCCGTTGACGATATAGCCGTCGTTGCCGTCCTTGCGCGCAAAGGTCTTCAGCGAGGTGGTATCGGTGCCGCTGGTCGGCTCGGTGACGCCGAAGGCCTGCAGGCGCAATTCGCCGCTGGCGATCTTCGGCAGGTACTTTGCCTTCTGCTCGGCATTGCCGTGCCGCAGCACCGTGCCCATCGTGTACATCTGGGCGTGGCAGCCGCCGCCGTTGCAGCCGGCGCGCTGGATCTCTTCCAGGATCGCCGCCGCCGCGGAGAGCTTCAACCCCGCGCCGCCATACTCTTCCGGGATCAGCACCGAGAGATAGCCGGCCTCCGTCAGCGCATCGACGAAGGCCTTCGGGTACGCCATCTCGCGATCGAGCTTGCGCCAGTATTCGCCGGGAAACTGCGCGCAGAGTTTTGCGACGGCCTCGCGGATGTCGGCGTGATCTTCGGTGTGGTGTTCTTCACTCATGGCGTTTCCCGTCTGTGCGGCTGTTAAGATAACGCCGGCCAACGCTCCGGCGTTGTGAAAACAACGCCGGCCCCCTATGCTCATTTGCTATAGCGTATGAAGTAGCCTTCGAGGATTGGCAAGCATGGATTTCCGGCAGCTCAGGACCTTCAGTTGCGTGGCGGAGCTCGGCAGTCTCTCCAAGGCGTCCGACACGCTGCGCGTGGCGCAGCCGGCGCTGAGCCGCCAGATCAAGCTCCTGGAACACGAGCTGCGCACCGAATTGTTCACGCGCAACGGCCGCGGCATGGTGTTGACCGAGGCCGGTCGCCTGTTGCTGGCGCGCACCTCCGGCATCGTGCGGCAGATCGACCAGATCCGCGACGACATTCAGTCGTCCAAGGGATCGCCGTCCGGCCAGGTCGTGCTCGGCCTGGTTCCGACCGTGAGCTGCGTGCTGTCGGCGCGCTTTGCGCGGCGCTGCGTCGAAAAATTTCCCGGCATCTCGCTGCGCATCGTCGAGAGCTACAGCGGCCATCTCGTCGAATGGCTGCATCGCGGCGAGATGGACCTTGCCATCCTCTACGGCCGCTCGGCCGATTTGCACCTCAACGTGCAGAGCTTGGGGCGCGACAACATCGTCGCGGTCGGCCCGCGCGGCTGTGGCCTCGCGCGCAAGAAGAGCGTCGATGTCGGCTGGCTGCTCCGGCAACGTCTGGTGCTGCCCAGTCATTCCCACGGCCTTCGCGCGCTGATCGAGCACGCGGCGGCCCAGCGCAAGATCAAGCTCGACGTCCAGCTCGAGGCGGATTCGTTCCGCGTACTGACGAGCCTCGTCGAGGAGGGGCTCGGCTTCGCGCTGCTGCCGCCGTCGTCGGTCCGCGGTGAGGTCGCGGAGGGCCGGCTGGAAACCGCTGTGGTCTCGAAGCCGATGTCGCGCGAGCTCATTTTCGCCTCTCCAATCGACCGCCCGGTCTCGACGGCTTCGCTGGCCGTCACGGCGCTTTTGCGCGACGAGGTCGCCGCCTGCCGCAAGGAAGGCGTGTGGGACATCAGGCTCGCGTGACGGCCGGCGCTGAATTCTCGGTGGGATTTAGGACACAAGCCGCCGGGCGGCCCTTCGCATATTGAGCGAGCTGTCATGCCGGAATTTTATAGCTGGGGCGGGGCTCGTCATTGCGAGCGCAGCGAAGCAATCCAGAATCCCTCCGCGGTGGCAGTCTGGATTGCTTCGTCGCAAGAGCTCCTCGCAATGACGGAGGATGGAGCCTACCCCGGTATCCTTACCGGCAGCGATTCATATCCCTTGATGAAGCTCGAATAGATCCGCTTGGGCTCGCCGACCACCTCGATGCGGTCGAAGCGCTTCAGCATCTCCTCCCAGACGATCCGCAATTGCAACTCAGCAAGCCGCATGCCGACGCAGCGGTGGATGCCGAAGCCGAAGGAGAGATGGGTGCGCGGCCGCGGGCGGTCGATGATGAAGTCGTTCGGCTTCTCGAACATCTCCTCGTCGCGGTTGCCGGAGACGTACCACATCACGACGCGGTCGCCCTTCTTGATCTGCTTGCCGCCGATCTCGGTGTCCTGGAGCGCGGTGCGCCGCATATGCGCCAGCGGCGTCTGCCAGCGGATCACCTCCGGCACCATGGAATCGATCAGCGCCGGATTGGCGCGCAGCATCTCGTACTGGTCCGGGTTCTCGTTCAGCGCCAGCACCGAGCCGGTCATGGTGTTGCGGGTGGTGTCGTTGCCGCCGACGATGAGCAGGATGATGTTGCCCATGAGGTTGTCGGGGTCCATGTGGCGCGTGGCGTCGTTATGCGCCATCAGCGACAGCAGATCGTTGCGCGGCGCGGAGTTGACGCGCTCGTTCCACAGCCTGGACATGTAGGCGTAGCACTCGTCCATCTCGCGGCGGCGCTCTTCAGCGGAGGCGACGATGCCGCTCTTGGGCAGCGCGGTCGAGACGTCGGACCAGCGCGTCAGCTTGCGCCGTTCCTCCCAGGGAAAGTCGAACAGGGTCGCGAGCATCTGCGTCGTCAGCTCGATCGAGACGCGCTCGACGAAGTTGAAGGTTTCGTTGCGCGGCAGATTGTCGAGCACGGTCTGCGAGCGCTGCCGGATCAGCTTTGCAAGTTCGTCGAGGTGCGTCGGCGTGAACATCGGCGACACGGTCTTGCGCTGCGACGAATGCTTGGGCTGGTCCATCGCGATGAAGCTCGGCCAGTCGTAGCCTTCCGGCACGTCGCGGATCGAGATGCCGCCAAGCGTGGAGTCCGAGGAGAACAGGCCGTGGTTGGTATCGACATGCATTATGTCGTTGTATTTCACCACCGACCAGTACGGATCGATCGGCGCATTGGTGCAGTAATGCACCGGCTCTTCCTTGCGCAGCCGCTCGAACCACGGCCACAGCGTGTCGTCCTGGAACAGCCTGGGCGCGCCGGGATGGAATTGCGACAACGGCGTCGCATAGGCCTCCTCGCGCGCCCGGCGCATACGTTCGGCCTTGTCCACCTTAACCGGTGCTTGGATGTTCATGGTCGTGGCTCCAGTGTTTTCTCGCATCGCCTTTCCCCGCCGGGAGAGGGAGTTCTCACGCATCACGCCGCAATCTTCACCGGCAGCTCTTCCAGACCCTTGACGAAACTCGAATAGACCCGCTTCGGCTCGCCGACCACGTCGATATGGTCGAAGCGCTTCAGGATCTCTTCCCAGATAATCTTCAGCTGCAGTTCGGCAAGCCGCAAGCCGACGCAGCGGTGGATGCCGAAGCCGAAGGAGAGATGCGTGCGCGGGCGGGCGCGGTCAATGATGAAATCGTAGGGCTTTTCGATCGCCTCCTCGTCGCGGTTGCCCGAGACGTACCACATCACGACCTTGTCACCTTTCTTGATCTGCTTGCCCCGGAACTCGAAGTCGGCAAGCGCCGTGCGCCGCATATGGGCCAGCGGCGTCTGCCAGCGGATCACCTCCGGCACGAAGCTGTCGAGCAGCGCGGGATTTTCGCGCAGCTTGCGATACTGCTCCGGATGCTGGCTCAGCGCGTGGAGCGAGCCCGACATGGTGTTGCGCGTGGTGTCGTTGCCGCCGACGATCAAAAGAACGAGATTGCCGAGGAAGTTCTTCGCGTCCATGTCACGCGTCGCGGCGCCATGCGCCATCATCGACAAGAGGTCGCTCTTCGGCGGCTGCTCGATACGCTCCTTCCACAGCCGGGCGAAATAGCCGGCGCATTCCGTCAGCTCGGCCTGCCGCTCGTCTTCGGTCGCGACGAGGCCGTCGGGGCCGGGAATAGTGGTGGCGATGTCGGACCAGCGCGTCAGCTTGCGGCGGTCCTCCCAGGGGAAGTCGAACAGCACGGCCAGCATCTGCGTGGTGAGCTCGATCGAGACGCGGTCGACCCAGTCGAACACCTCGCCGCGCGGCAGATTGTCCAGGCACTCGGCCGAGCGTTTGCGGATGTTGAGCGCGAGATTGTCCAGATGCGTCGGCGTGAACATCGGCGCCACGGTCTTGCGCTGCGCGGCATGGCGCGGCGGGTCCATCGAGATGAAGCTCTCGCGGCGCAGGTCGGGATCGATGTCCCGGATGGTGATGCCGCCGAGGGAGGAGGCCGAGGAGAACACCGAATGGTTGGTCTCGATCTCCATGATGTCGTTGTACCGCGTCACCGACCAGTACGGTCCGAACATCGAGTTCTTGCAGTAATGGACGGGATCCTCTCGGCGCAGGCGATCGAAATAAGGCCAGAACGTATCGGTCCTGAACAATTCGGGGTCGCCCGGATCGAATTGCTCCAGCGGCAATGACGACGCGCGTTCGCGCAATGCGTCGAGCTTGGACGCGTTCTCGATGGTCCCGTGCATGACCGCTCTCCCTGACGTTCTTCCGCGCGCTTTTTTATGAATTCTGCACTGCGGTATTTGATTTGCAATTACAGCCGGTTGTCTGCGCCGGAGCAAGGGAGACTTTTGCCACGTCCAACCTTTGCGAGAGATGGGTAGCTCGTAGCCCGGATGGAGCGGAGCGCAATCAGGGTCCGCTTTGGCTTGTGGCAAGACCCCGGATTGCGCTCCGCTCCATCCGGGCTACGGGACAGCGCGAACGTGATCTCTCGCACGCCGCCCAACCTGAAATCATGTGAGAAAATCGGCTGGAATCGAGGTAAATCGAACCCGCCCGCCTTGGGGATCGACCAATCTCTGATCTATAGTTTGACTGCAATAGGCCCGCACCCCGAGGTTGCCGCCGTGAACGACATGCAATGGGCCCCCATCGGCTCCGAACCCGTCCCCCCGCCGCTGCCGCCGACGCGGGTCGACTTCACCGGAAACCGTTCCGAGTTCCGCAAATTGGTCACCAAGGGTGCCATGCTGGAGCTCGTCACCTTCGGCTTCTACCGCTTCTGGCTCGTCACCGACATCCGCCGTCATCTCTGGACACACACCGCGATCGACGGCGATGCCGCCGAATATACCGGTCGCGGCAAGGAGCTGCTGATCGGCTTCCTGTTCGCGCTCGCGATCCTGGTGCCGATCTATCTGGCCTATTTCCTGATCGGCATCGAGTTCGAGCGCTGGCAGGGCTTTGCCTCGACACCGCTGTTCATCAGCTTCTACGCCTTCGGCCAGTTTGCGATTTTTCGCGCGCGACGTTACCGGTTGACCCGCACGGTCTGGCGCGGCGTGCGGTTCTGGATGGACGGCTCGGGCTGGGCCTATTCGTTCCGCGCCATGGCGTGGGGCCTGCTGGTGTTTCTGACGCTCGGCCTGGCGCTGCCCTGGCGCGCGGCTTCGCTCGAGCGCTACAAGATGCGCCACACCCATTACGGCGATTTGCGCGGCGATTTCGAGGCCGACGGCTGGACCTTCTTCAAGCGCGGCTGGTGGCTGTGGCTGCTCAGCCCGATCGCGCTGCTGATCTTCCCGCTTGCGCCGTTCTTCTACGCCGAGTTCAAGGCGCGGGAATGGCGCTGGTGGCTCGACGGCATCCGCATCGGCGGCGTCAGCCTGTCCTCGGAGTTGCCGCACGACGCGTTCTACGGCCTGTACTGGAAGGTGATCGGCTGGTGGATGCTGCTCTCGACCATTTTCGCCGCCTATCTCGGCGGCGCCACCATGCTCGTTGTGCAGCTGAGCGGCCTTCCGGCCGAGCAGGTGTTCGGGCCCGACAATAGCGCCAAGAGCATCCCGATGGTGGTGATGATGGTCATCGGCTATTTTGCCGTGGCGCTTGCGGTCAACATCGTCATGCGGGTCTATCTGCAGCGTGATCTCTGGGCCAAGGTGCTGGCGACCGTCCAGGTGCACAACATCGGCGCCGCGGCGGACGTGCGCGGCAGCGGCGAGCTTGCCAGCGCGCTCGGCGAGGGTTTTGCCGATGGGCTCGATGTCGCAGGATTCTGAGCTGTGAGTGAGTTGTCTACCGAGCCACCGGCGCAGTCGGCCAAGCCGACCATCTTCTTCGACGGCGTGTCGAGCCGCAGGCGGCAAGTGGTGTTGACCCTCGGTGATGCGCTCGAGATCGCCGAGGAGGGGGCAGCGCCGGTTCGCTGGGCCTATGCCGACATCCGCCGCGCCGACAGTCCCGCCGGGGTCTTGCGTCTGGCCTCGACGTCCGCGCCGCCCCTGGCGCGGCTCGAAATCCGCGACGCCGCGCTCGCCACCGACGTGACCGTCCGCTGCATGCGGCTCGACGAGCACCAGACCTCGCGCCGCGGTGTTGCAAAAATCGTCGGCTGGTCGGTGGCTGCCGCCGTCTCCATCGTTGGCGTCGTGCTGTTCGGCGTCCCGCTCGCGGCCGACCGTCTCGCGCCGCTGGTGCCGAAACCGATCGAGCGGCGCATTGGCGATGCGTCGGAAGTCCAGGTGAAAACCATCTTCGGTCGCAACGTGTGCGAAGACCCCGCTGGCAAGGCGGCGTTCACAAAGCTCGTCAACCGTCTGCGCGATGCCGCCGGCCTCGACGACGATTCCATGACGGCCGGCGTGCTGCCGACCTCGGTGCCGAATGCGTTCGCACTGCCCGGCGGCAAGGTGTACGTGCTGAGGGGCCTGCTCGACAAGGCGCAAAACCCCGACGAGCTTGCCGGGATCCTCGCCCACGAGCTCGGTCATCTCAAGCATTACGACAACATGCGCGGCCTGATCTACAACGGCGGCACCTCGTTCCTGATCGGGCTGCTGTTCGGCGACGTCACGGGCTCGAGCGCCGTGATCTTCGCCTCGCGCAGCGTGGTCGAGGCGTCTTACTCGCGCGAGGCCGAAGCCGCCGCCGATACGTTCGCGATCGAGATCATGCACAAGCTCGGCCGCTCGCCGAAGCCCGCGGCCGAGCTGATGTTCCGCATCACCGGCAAGGAAGGCGGCTCTGGCCTGACAAATATTCTCGCCAGCCACCCGCTGACCGAGGATCGCCTCGCCCGCATGACCAGGGAAGACCGCCCGGCCAGCGGCCCGCCGTTGCTGACGGACAAGGAATGGCAGTCGCTGAAGCTGATCTGCGGCAGCGGGAAGATCTGAGCGCGATGCGACTTAGGCCAGGCAATCTCGTCAGGCACAGGAGCGGCGGTCCGATCATGATCGTTGATCGTGAAGTGTCGCACTCGTCCCTTGAGCCGCTAGTCAGTTGCTTCTGGGTTGAAGCCGGTCAGCGCCACGCTGCCTCCTTCAAGGAAGACTCGCTCCAGGCGGTCAACGGCGACGGCTCGCCTCGGGACTACGACGCCGAGACGTAACGTCGATCTTATCTCGTCCCGTAAGCGCGGTCGCCGGCATCGCCAAGGCCCGGCAGGATAAAGCCGTTCTCGTCGAGACCTTCGTCCACCGCAGCTGTCCAGATATGGACGTCCGGATGCAGTCCGCGCAGCCGCTCAAGGCCTTCTGGCGCTGCAATCAGGCAGGCGAGGCGGATCTCCTTGGCGCCACGTTCCTTCAGCCGGTCGATCGCGGCGACGGCGGTGTTGGCGGTTGCGACCACCGGGGTGACCACAATGGCGAGGCGTTCGCTGAGATCGGACGGCGATTTGAAGAAATACTCGACCGCGGCAAAACTGTGTGGCTCACGGTAGAGGCCGATATGCGCGATGCGCGCGGTCGGCACCAGGTCCATCATGCCGTCGACGAAGGTCGTGCCGGCGCGCAGCATCGGCACGAACACCAGCTTCTTGCCGGCGATCTTGGCCGAATGCATCGTCGCCAGCGGCGTCTCGATCACGGTGTCGGCGAGCGGCAGGTCGCGCGTCACCTCGTAGCACAAGAGCATGCCGATCTCCTTGATCAGCTCGCGGAACGACTTTGTCGAGATGGACTTGTCGCGCACCAAGGTCAGCTTGTGCTGCACCAGCGGATGATCGACGATCGTGACGCCTTCCATGATCGGATGCCTTTCTTCCTTCTCCCCTTGTGGGAGAAGGTGGCGCAAAGCGCCGGATGAGGGGTCTGTCTCCGCGAATTCAAGCGAGAGATGTGCCCGTGGAGACAGACCCCTCACCCGGCTTCGCTTTCGCGAAACCACCCTCTCCCACAAGGGGAGAGGGTTTAGAAAACCGTGCCGTCGCTGATGACCTTGAGCGGCGGTGAACCATCGGGACGGCGCGCGAAGGCGATGGCGCGGCCCGCGGCCCAACTGCCGCCTTCCAGAATGCTGGCGAGCGGCAATGTCTCTGGCGTGCGGCCGAGCTTGGCGCGGATGCGCTCCGCCAGCCGGTCGAGCAGCGCAACCGTCAGCGCGCGCCACTCCACGACGAGCAGCGAATCCACCGCATGCGCGCGCTCGGCATCCGTGGCGTTACGCAGGCGCAGCACCTCGTGATCGACGAACAGGCCGCCATTGCGGTATTCGGCAAGCCCGGTCAGGCCGTCGATCTCGGTGACGTCAAATCCGGCGCGCTGAAGCGGCTCGATCAGCGAATAGCTCAGCCATTGCGAGAGCTTGTGCAGGGGCACGAGGCCCGCGGTTTCGTCGTCCGTCCTGAGCGCCGGGTGGCGCCAGCAATCGCCGAGTGGAATGCCGGCAAGTTCGAGGCGCGATGGCCAGATCGGTCCCAGCTGGTTCAGCACTGCCGACAGGATGGCGGGCGCGGCGATAGCGCCGCCCACAGCTTGCGCCGCGATGTGATCGAACAGCCCGCCCGGCCGAGGCGCATCTTGCAGGCCGAAAATCCCGGCGCGCTCCCCGACCAGCTTGCCCAAACGCCGCAGCAGATCCGCGCGCCCCTCGAGGCTGAGCAGCGGATTGCTGTCGCTGACCTGAAAGGCGGAGGTGAGCGCGGCGAGCGGCAGCTGCGCGAGCACGTCCGCATCGGCCCTGAACGGCGAGCCGGCGTCGCGCGAAAAGAGACCGCTCGCGAACATGTCGAGGCTCGCGATCGCAAGCCCCTCTGACCGGCCGATGCTTTCGCCGGTCACGGCGTCGCGATAGCGCCACGCCGCGCCGGCGCCGGCGTCGAGCAGTACGGAGACGATCGCAAGGTCGAACTCCGCGCGCGCCCGCGCCGCGCGATCCGACCACGAAGCCGCGTTCGCAAGGCTTGCCCAGCGATCGACGCCGCCGAACACAAAATGCCGCCACCGTGCATGGAAGGGAACGTCCAGCGTCGGATAGGCTTTTCGCGTGACAGCCAGCACGGCGTCGGCGACGCCGTCCATGCGGTCGAGATTGATCGTGAAGTGGTTCAAGCCGCCGGCGAGGCCGAGCTCGAGCATCTGTCCGGCCCGCGCGCGCACCGCTGCTGCGGAGAGCAGCGCGCGCGCTTGTAATTCCAAAGCCTCCGCCATCACGTGATCAGTATTTTTCCAGCGAGCGGCCGACCACGCCGTCCACGTCCTTCTCCGGCGCGATGTCGGTCGTGTAATAGCCGGCGGCTTTCTTCGCGGCGATCTCGACATGGGCGTCGGCCGGGATCAGTTCCAGCGGGATCGGCACGCGCTCGACGATGTCGATGCCCTGCGAGGTCAGCGCGTCGTATTTCATGTCGCTCATCGACAGGAAGCGGTCGATGCGCTTCAGGCCGAGCCAGTGGATCGTATCGGGCATCAATTGCTGGAAGCGGGCGTCCTGGACGCCGGCGACGCATTCGGTGCGCTCGAAATAGGCGGCGGCCGCATCGCCGTCCTCCTGGCGCTTGCGCGCGTTGTAGACCAGGAATTTCGTGACCTCGCCGAGTGCGCGGCCTTCCTTGCGGTTGTAGACGACGAGCCCGAGCCCGCCCTCCTGCGCGCCGCGCGCGGATTCCTCGATGCCGTGGATCAGATAGGGACGGCAGGTGCAGATGTCGGAGCCGAACACGTCGGAGCCGTTGCACTCGTCATGCACGCGGCAGGTGATCTTGGTGCGATGGTCCGGCAGCTTGGCGACGTCGCCGAACATGTAGACCGTGGTGCCGCCGATCGGCGGCAGGAACACCTTCATGTCCGGCCGCGTCACGAGTTCGGGGAACATGCCGGCGGTCTGCTCGAACAGCGTGCGGCGCAGCTCGGTCTCGCCGGTGCCGAAGCGCGCTGCAAGGCCCGGCAGATACCAGACCGGATCGATCGCGATCTTCACCACGGAGACGCTGCCATTGGCATGCACGACCTCGCCGTCGGCGCGCAAGCGTTTCGCGGCCAGCGCCTCGCGGATCTCCGGCAGGTCCAGCCGCGCGCGCGTCACCGCGATGCTCGGGCGGATGTCGACGCCCTCGGCGATGTCCTTGCCAAAATTCTCCGCGACCAGGTGCCCCCAGGGATCGAGCGCGACGATTTTTGCGGGATCGCGCCACTGCTCGAACGGTCCGATGGTCGCGGCCGGAAAGGTGTTGGTGAGATCGGGCCGCCGGATCGGATCGAGCGCGCCGGCAGAGACGGCGAGCGCCCGGTACATCGCATAGGAGCCGCCATGGCTGCCGATCACGTTGCGATCCCCGGCGCGCGACACCGTGCCGATGATCGGACCGCGGGCGCGCGCATCCGCGGCACCCCAGTGGATCGGGAAGGCGGCCTTCCGGCCCGGCTCCGGATGGGAGGTCAGGCGGATGTGGTCGGTACGGTTCGCGCGGCTCATGTCCAGGCTCCCAAAAAGCCAACGGCCCGCCGCTCGGACGGGCCTGGCTCGCTTGCGTTGCCGATGCGGAGCGCCGGTGACGCGAGCTCAATCCAACATATTGTAGCGGCGAGACGCGACAGACAAGTTAATCGTGGCGCGCGGGCTCGGCCGTTCGTGGCCAAATTCTCGTCATCGACGCGCCCGCAGGCCTCGCCTGAACGCCGCCCGGTGTCCTTTAAGGTATTGAAATATATCTCTTTCTCATGTTTTCAAGAGGCGCTGCATGGTTTGCACCGCACGCGTCGAGTCCTGGACAGAACGTGCGATCACACCAATTGTACCGACCGCCTTTGTCTTGGAGACTCTGAATGCCCGCCGCCAGCTACATCGACCCCCGCAACGGAAAGCTCTATCCGCTGGACCAGCCGCGCTGGTGCTCGGACGAGCGCACGCCGCTTCTGGTGACACCGGGCGCGGGCATCTCGCGCGACGATATCGACACGCGCACGCGCTCGCTGTGGCGCTACCGGGCAGCGCTGCCGGTCGAGATCAAAGATCCGATTTCGCTCGGCACGGGCTGCACGCCGCTCGTGCAGCAAAACTGGGGTGACCTGCGCCCGCTCTTCAAGCTGGAATGGTTCAACCCGACCGGCAGCTTCAAGGACCGCGGCTCGGCGGTCATGCTGTCCTTCCTGCGGCAGATCGGCGTCAACGCCATCCTGGAGGACTCCTCCGGCAATGGCGGCTCGTCGATGGCGGGGCTTGGCGCGGCCGGCGGTATGCGCGTGAAGATTCTGGCGCCGGCCTCGACGTCACCGGCGAAGATCGCGCAGGTGCGCGCCTACGGCGCCGAGGTGCAGCTCGTCGAGGGGCCACGTGAGGAGTCGGAAGCCGAGGCGATCCGCCAGTCGAGCCAGACCTTCTATGCCAGCCACAATTGGCAACCGTTCTTCCTCGAAGGCACAAAATCGTTCGCCTACGAGATCTGGGAGGATCTCGGCTTTCGCGCGCCCGACAACGTCATCGTTCCCGTCGGCGCCGGCAGCAGCCTGCTCGGCTGCGCCTTCGGCTTCCGCGAGCTGCTCAGGGCCGGCCAGATCGCGAAGCTGCCGCGGCTGTTCGCGGCGCAGCCGCTCAACTGTTCGCCGATCGATGCGAGCTTCAAGGCGGGTGTCGATACGCCAGTGGCGCGCGAGGTGAGCAAGACCATCGCCGAAGGCACCGCGATCAAGCATCCCTTGCGCCTGCGCGAGATCATCGGCGCCCTGCGCGAGAGCGGCGGCGGCACGGTCGCGCTGACGGAGGACGAGATTGTCGCCGCCCTCCGCCGTCTTGCGCGGCAGGGCCTGTTCGCCGAGCCGACCAGCGCCAGCGCGGCGGCGGCACTTGAAAAGCTCTCCGCCGCCGGCGCCATCAAGGCGACCGAGACGACGGTCGCCGTCCTCACCGGCACCGGCCTGAAGGCCGCAACCACCGTCGCCGATCTCGTCCAGTAGGGCCCGATCTGTTGGGCCGTGTTGCGGCGCGGCCCCGCGCGGGACGAGGCCTTTGCAGATACGGGATACCGTCATGCCCGGGCTTGTCCCGCCTGCGCGGCCGAAGCCGCTTCGGCGAGGCGAAGGCCCGGGCATCCACGTTGCCGCGCGCCATGCGAACGCGTTGAACCTTCGCCGTCCCTCGCCAGCCTCATGAGGATCGAGCTCGCGCAACGGGAGAGTTCCATGACCGCGCAGGATCCGTTTGCAGGTTTCAAGGCTATCCAGAAGGAAGCCTGGTCGCTGTTCACGCCGATGGAGTTTTTACGACACCGACCGCCGCCAAGCTCGTCGGTTTTGCCGGCGTTGCCGCCGGCCAAAAGCTGCTCGACGTCGGATGCGGCACCGGCGTGGCCGCGATCACGGCGGCGCGCCGCGGTGCAAAGGTCAGGGGTCTCGACCTCTCGCCGGTTCTGATCGAGCGCGCCCGCGAGCACGCGCAACTGGCGAACCTCGATATCGACTTCGTCGATGGCGATGCCGAAAGCCTGCCCTATGGCGACAACGAGTTCGACGTGGTGCTCAGCCAGTTCGGCCACATGTTCGCGCCGCGTCCGGACGTCGCCATCGGCGAGATGCTGCGCGTGCTGAAGCCCGGCGGCACCATCGCCTTCTCCACCTGGCCGCCGCATCTGTATGTCGGGCGGATGTTCGCGCTGATCGGCCGCCATCTGCCGCCGCCCGAGGGCGTGGCATCGCCGGTGTTGTGGGGCGATCCGAAGATCGTCGCCGAGCGCCTCGCGGGGAAAACGAAGGATCTCTCGTTCGAGATGGACATGATGACGCCGTCCGCCCTCAGCCCGCAGCATTTCCGCCGCACCATGGAAACGACGATCGGGCCTTTGATCAAGCTCGTCGCCCAGTACAAGGACGAGCCGGACAAGCTCAAGAGTTTCCGCGTCGAGTTCGAGGCGCTGATCTCGGAATATTTCGACGCCGGCCACAATGTGATGCGCCAGCAGTTCCTGATGTCGAAGGCAAGGAAGGCGTGAGGGGGAAGCGATAAGCAGCTGCGATCGCACGTGCTTTTCCTTCTCCCCTTGTGGGAGAAGGTGGCGCGAAGCGCCGGATGAGGGGTCTCTCTCCGCGTACTCAGTGAAATTGAACTTGCGGAGAGAGACCCCTCACCCGTCTCGCCGCTATGCGGCGAGCCACCCTCTCCCACAAGGGGAGAGGGTGCAACGAGCAAGCGCCCTCACTCCTTCAGGTCATTCACCCGCTTCACCCAGGCGCGTACGTCGGTGAGCACGGTGGGCAGCACCGCCTTGGCCTCCGCCACGGTCATGCCGGGCTTGATGCGGGGATCGTAGAGCAGGTTGAGGATGTACTGGTCGTAGACGTCGAAAAAGCCCATCGAGACGTTGTCGTTGAACATCGTCCAGGGCACGCTCGTGGTGTCGTTGATCGGGCCGAGCGATTGCAGCAGTTCCTCGTAGGCGCAGTCGAGGAAGGTGAAATCGCCGTTGTCGACGGTGAGGATGACGTCGGAATGCTCGATCTCGAAATTGTCGTTCTTGCGGAAGCCGGACAGGCATTGCGGGTCGAGCGAGCTGCGGATCTCGCGCGCTTTCTCCACGCCGTAGAAGCTGGTGAGAGTGCGGAAGAAATCGCGGTCGCGCACCAGCTTCACCCGCACGTTCGCTGCTTCGCTGGTGTCGATCATGGCGATGTCGAGATGCTGCACGCGCTTGCCGATGTCGGCCACGACTTTTGCGAGCTGCGTCTTGCGGTCGGCGCGGTCGCTCTCGGTGTAGACGCGCACCGGTCCGTCGAACTTGCGGATGCGGTCGACGCGGCCGGCGAGGTGGTATTCGGCGCCGAACGCCGTCTTCAGGAAGCCTTCGACGATCTCGCCGTCGGTAAAGCTCTTCTTCTCGGCGCGCTGGCGTGAGGCGATCGCGGGCAATTCGCCCGCGCCGGCCATGGTAGCGGTATCAGGCACACATATGAGCGCTGCGAGCGCCAGCAGGGCGGCGCGAAAGGCGGGCGAGGGCGGGCTCGAGGCACTCATCGTTGCGCGACGCTGCCGTATTCGCGCCGCGCACACAAGTCCGCAAATTCACGCGCCCTGCGGGTTCCCGCCGCAGCCGGTTAGTTGTTGAGCACGACCACGGTGGTGCCGACCCCGACGCGGCCGTAGAGGTCGCTGACGTCGTCATTGGTCATGCGGAAGCAGCCGGAGGAGACCGCCTGGCCGATCGTCTCCGGCTCGTTGGAGCCGTGGATGCGGTAGAGCGTCGAGCCCAGATACATCGCGCGCGCGCCGAGCGGGTTCTCGATGCCGCCCTTCATGTGGCGCGGCAGGTCGGGGCGACGGGCCAGCATCTGCGACGGCGGCGTCCAGTCCGGCCATTCCTTTTTGGCGGTGATCTTGTGCACCCCGCCCCAGCGGAAGCCGTCGCGGCCGACGCCGATGCCGTAGCGCAACGCCTGGCCGTTCTGGAGCACCAGGTAAAGCCGGCGCTCCGAGGTGTTCACCACGATCGTGCCGGGGGCGTAAGCACCGCTATAGTTGACCGTGGTGCGGGGGATCGGGCTCGAGCCGCCGCGGAAGAAGTTCGGGCCGCCGCCCATGATGTCACGCGAGTCGAACTCCTCGGCGAATGCGCCGCCGGCCGTGGCGGTCAAGAGTGCGATGGCGGCGATCGGCGCGGCAAAAAACCGGATCATTGTCTCCCCCGGAAAAAAATCGATTCAACAGAGGTCACAGGCCATATTTGCGGGCTTTCCGCAAGCCACGGCCCCGTGAGGGCGCCATGCTTAACGATTGGCGTTACCAAATCGGCAACCGCGCCAATTTGCCGGAAAGCGATTAGAGCGTTTTCAAGCGAAGTGGATACCGGTTCGCATAAAGAAAACGCGTCAAAATCAGAATCTAACGCCCCGTTCCGATGGAATCGGAACGGGGCGTTAGCCAAACCAGTGGGTCGTCCTGCGGGGCAGGGCCGCGATGCCCGCTATTGCTTTGACGAAGGCGGCGAACAATGATTGGTCGAACGGATCACTCGAAATCGTCGGTTGCGGGAGCAAGAAGAATGAACGGTGCGGAAAGCCTGGTGCGGACGATGGTCAAGGGTGGGGTGGACATCTGCTTCTCCAACCCTGGGACCTCCGAGATGCATTTCGTCGCAGCGCTCGACCGCGTGCCGGGCATGCGCTGCGTGCTCGGCCTGTTCGAAGGCGTCGTGACCGGTGCCGCCGACGGCTATTTCCGCATGAAGGGAACGCCGGCCTCGACCCTGCTGCATCTCGGTCCCGGCCTCGCCAACGGCCTTGCCAATCTGCACAACGCCAAGAAGGCCAATTCCGGCATCGTCAACATCGTCGGCCAGCATGCCGTCTACCACATCGACTACAACGCGCCGCTGACCTCCGACATCGAGGGCCTGGCCCGGCCGATGTCGTCCTGGGTCCGGACCTCGCCGAATTCCCGATCGGTCGCCGCCGATGGCGCCGCAGCGATTGCCGCCGCCAAAAGCGCGCCGCCGCAGATCGCGACCCTGATCCTGCCCGCCGACACCGCCTGGAACGAGGCCGACGGCATCGCCGAGGTGCCGGCCGAGCAGCAGCGCGTCAGCTATTCGCCGCAGGCGGTCGAGCAGGCCGCCAAGATCCTGCACGGTGACGGCGAAGGTACGTTGCTCCTGATGACCGGCAGCGCCCTCAGCGAGCAGGGCCTGGCGCTGGCCGAGCGCATCGCGGGCAAGACCGGCTGCACCGTGATGGGCCCGACCTTCCGCCCGAAGATGGCGCGCGGCCGTGGCCGCTACTCGATCGACCGCATCCATTACGTCATCGAGAACGCGCTGCCGATGCTGGCGAAGTTCCGTCACATCGTGCTGGTCGAGTCCGACGATCCTGTGGCGTTCTTCGCCTATCCGAACAAGCCGAGCATGCTCAAGCCGGAAGGCTGCGACGTGCATCGCATGACCTCGTGGGGCGAGAATTCGGTCGCGGCCCTCGAAGCCCTCGCCGGCGCCGTGAAGGCCAGCGCAAAGGACGTCAAGCCGCAGGCTTTGGCTGAGCTGGTCAAGCCGACCGGCGCGCTGACTTTCGCCTCGATCGCGCAGGCGATCGCATGTGCGATCCCCGAGAACGCGATCATGGTCGATGAGTCCCTGACGACCGGTCGCGGCTTCTTCCCGCCGACCGCGGCGGCGGCTCCCCATGACTGGCTGCAGAACATGGGCGGCTCGATCGGCTTCTCGACGCCACTGTCGATTGGCGCGGCGATCGCCTGTCCGGACCGCAAGGTCATCACCATGGTCGGCGACGGCAGCGCGATGTACACGATCCAGTCGCTGTGGACGCAGGCGCGCGAGAATCTCAACATCGTCACCATCGTGTTCGCCAACCGCATCTACCAGATCCTGCGCGGCGAGTTCGACAATGTCGGCGCCGGCGAACCCGGCCAGCGTGCCAACGACATGCTGCGGCTCGATCGTCCGACGCTGGATTTCGTGGCGCTGGCCAAGGGCATGGGCGTGCCCGGCCGCGCCGTCACCAACGCCGACGAGTTCAACAAGGCGCTGGCCGAAGCCGTCGCCGAACCCGGCCCGCGGCTGATCGAAGTCCAGATGTAGGGCGCACCCGTCACGGAGTGCCAAAGGCCCGGAGGCACGATGCAGACCGAGCTGAACAAGGTGATCGCGGCGCTCCGGGACTTCTACGCCCACGAGGACTTCCTGTTCGAGAAGGACATCGGCGAGCGGGCGGTGACTCACCGCTTCGCCGTCTATCTCGAGCGGCAGTTTTCGGGCTGGTCAGTCGATTGCAATTACGACCGGCTCGGCGAGCGCACGCTGCACCTGCCGCACGGCACCATCATCTCGACCGATGACCATCTGGGAAAGTCGATCTACCCCGATGTCGTCGTGCATCAACGCGAGATCCCGAACAATCTGCTCGCCGTGGAGATCCGCAAGGCGAGCAATCACACGCCGCTGGAGCACGATCAGCACAAGCTGAGGGCGCTCACCGACGCGCATGTCTGGTTCGCCTATTGGATCGGCGTGCTGCTGGTGCTCGACAGGCACCATGTGACCGTGTCGGAAGTCTATGTCGGCGGCCTCGTCGATGAACCTCTGTCGCGCTGGTTCGCAACGCGGCTGGAGGACATCGGTCTCCGGGCGGCGCATTAGGACGTGGACCCAACGTCCGATTTCGAGGACGAAGCGGAAGTCCCTCGCCTGGCTAATGCATGATCCGGAAAAGTGTGCAGCGGACCTAAAGCGCGATGACGATTCATTCTAATCGCATCGCGCTTTAGTGCGGGGGACTGCAGTCCAGCTCCTTGATCCTCCCGGCGTCGTCGAACGCAAAAAGCGCACTCATGACGCCAGCATTCGTGACGTACGAGATGAGGGTCCCGTCGTCGTCCAGGGGATTGAGATCGTCCAACGTGCCTGCCGGATATTCCCGGAGGCGATCGACCCAATAGGCACGCAGTGCCTCCCGGCCTTTGATGGTTTTGGCGCCGCAGCAACCGCAGTGAACCACGGCATCGTCGGCATACATATCCAGGATCGCTTCGATATCGCCCGCGCGGTAGGCGTCGAGCCAGTCAACGGCAACGGCCATCGGGTCAAAGGACATAATTCTCACCTGCATACCGTCAAAACCTATTAATATAGATCGGGTTAACCCCGCTAAGCCTCTTTCTCCAATCGATTAATTGTATTTTAATACCCCCTACCCGGCCCCGGCCATATGCCGAAGGACATAGACCGGGCTGAGGCAGGGTCCATGTTAGACGCGACTGCGAACCAGGGGATCACCGCGCGTATTCGGCTTGTGATCGTCGATCGACAGCCGATCGTTCTCCAGGGGCTGAAGTCTGTACTCGGGGCACAGCACGACTTCGACGTTGTCGCATCGTCCAGTGATCGGACAAGTTGCCTCGAAGCCATTCGGAAATTGAAACCCGATGTCGCGCTTCTTGCAGACACCCTGCCGGATCTGACGGTCTCCGAGATCGTCGCGATTGCGCAAGCTGAGAAGCTTCCCACGCGCCTGGTGTTCTTTACCGAGTCCGACGCCGGCCACGATCTGACCGCAGCTATTGCGGCTGGCGCCTGCAGCGCAATTTCGAAGTATGCCTCCCCCGACACGATGCTGCGATCGCTGAGGCTGATGGCGAAGCGTGGTGTGTCGCTGCAGCAGTCCGATCTCTCTCCGACCGACAAGGAAGCCGACGGCGGCAAGATTGAAAAGATGCTGGCGCTATTGACGCACCGGGAGCGTCAAATTGTACTGCTGGTGTCGGAAGGCATGTCGAACAAGGAGATCGCGCGCCGGCTCAACGTGTCCCAGGGGACAGTCAAAGTCCATCTGTACAATATTTTTCAGAAGCTTGAGATCACCAACAGAACTGTGCTCGCAACCCTCTCATTGTTGCAGCGTACCTCCGCCTTCAGCACGCTCTCGCTTGCCCTTCTGGCGCTCGCAATTGCGGACGAACTCAAGGCGGCGGAAGCGAACGACGCGTTTCCGCATGACAACGGCATCGGCCACGCGAGCGAGCACGCCGAATATGAGCCCTGGAAAAAAGCCATTCTCCGGCACCTCATCATCTCGGAATTCAGCGAGAGCCCGTCGCTCACCCAAAGAGACTTTCTGGCCAAGGTGGGCCAAGTCACGAACCCGGCGGCGGCAATGGAAGCGCTGCGCGCGGCCGAGCAATCCCTGGGCTCGAAGCCGTGGAACGGTCCTGTCGGATCGAGCACGCTCAATCTCCCTGCGCCTTTACTGCGAGGAGCCAGCGACACACAGATTGGAGGTGACCCGACCCCGGAACATCAATTGCCGCGGCTTGCTTCCAATCCGATGTCGATTCACGGAGGCTATGCCAACTTCGCCGCTCTTGCCGGCGCGTTGATCTACGGACTGCAGGACTCCCATGTCGCGGCACACTCGCATGACGCGGGGCAAGCGTCGATCGATGGCCTCCTGGCCGTCACCGGAGAGAATGCGACCACCAATGCTGACGCTACTCATGTAGGCAACTCAGTCCCGGATTTCCTTCACGAGTCCCGCCTGCCTTCCACGTTGGTGACCACTGGAAACGAAAGCGCCGCCGCAGACGGCGCTCGGAGCCAAACGAGTCATGACGCCGCGGGTGCCGACCTCCAAAAATCGGCTGGCTTGGCGGACTCTGGTCACGATGCCAGTCTTGCCGGATATGGCGGCGATCAACTGACAGGCGGCAACCCCGGTGAAAACGCTGTCGATCGCTCCCCAGGCGATTCCAATTCTACCTCTTCCGCCCCCGGCTTCGATTTCGGATCCGGGGCGAGCCGGATCAATCTTGCGGCTTTCGGAGCGCTTGCCTGGCTGCATATGACCGCAGCAGGCAAGTCCGTACCACCACATACCATTGCCTGGATCTACGACGCCGCAAGCAACGAAACGATCGTCTATGTGAATGCGACCGATCATGCTCTCGATGTCGGGGATCGCAGCCTGGTGGAAGTCCATCTGCAGGGGATCGTATCTGTTGCGCAGTCGGATGTCGTCGGCCAGCCGGAAGTCACGGCTGCCGCAATCACCCTGGAGCAGCTCGAAGAACTGCTGACAGAGGCGTCCGCAACCGATGAGACTGGTCTCAGTACGGACAATGTCCATGCCATTGGCGGGGCGAGCGAGAGCACACTCGGCGCGGCTGGAGCTTGGAGCATTCCGTCCGACGACGGCTTGAGGTTCCACTTCGGGCAGACTCGGACCGGCTTACGGGATTCGACGAAGTTCAGAACCTCCACGAGCGATTCGAGGGATGCAACGGAAGAGAGCGATGGTGCGTCTGCCGTGCCGGCTCACGTATCATCAATCGCGGTTGCTCATAGCGCGACGGCTACGAGTGCGACAGCTGCGGCAGTCGAAAATCCCACATCGAAGAGTCAGCCGGTCAATGCGGACACCGGCGTGATGTCGACCGGGCTGAACCAGATCGTCGCAACGGACGACAGCACGGGCCGCGGTAACTCGCACGCTTCGGAGACAGCGTCTGCAAAGATGGCAGCCGCGGAGTCGTCGGAAGATGACTCCACTCCGGGTAATGCGGGCGGCAACAGCGCCGAGCATCGCGCTGAGGCTTCGGAGAAGACCGAACACGGCAACTCCGGGCACTCGAACTCTGCGAACGCGGCGGACGCAGCCGAGGGCGCCGAGTCGGACGTCGCAACGGGCGCCAATGCGGGCCACGGTAACTCGCACGCTTCGGAGACAGCGTCTGCAAAGGCGGCAGCCGCGGAGTCGTCGGAAGCTGACTCCACGCCGGGCAACGCGGGCGGCAATAGCACCGAGCATCGCGCTGCGGCCTCAGAGACCGCGCAAGGATCAGCGAAGGCGGAACACGGCAATTCCGGGCACGCAAAGTCTGCAAACGCAGCGGACGCAGCCGAGAGTATCGAGCCGGACGTCGCAACGGCCGCTAATGCGGACCACGGTAACTCGGACGCTTCGGAGACAGCGTCTGCGAAGGCGGAAGCTACGGAGTCGACGGAAGCTGACTCCACGCCGGGCAACGCAGGCGGCAATAGCGCCGAGCATCGCGCTGCGGCCTCAGAGACCGCGCAGGGATCAGACAAGACGGAACACGGCAACTCCGGGCACGCAAACTCTGCAAACGCAGCGGACGCAGCCGAGAGTGTCGAGCCGGACGTCGCAACAGCCGCTAATGCGGGCCACGGTAACTCGCACGCTTCGGAGATAGCGTCTGCAAAGGCGGAAGCTACGGAGTCGACTGAAGCTGACTCCACGCCGGGCAACGCGGGCGGCAACAGCGCCGAGCATCGCGCTGCGGCCTCAGAGACCGCGCAGGGATCAGAGAAGACGGAACACGGCAACTCCGGGCACGCAAACTCTGCAAACGCAGCGGACGCAGCCGAGAGTGTCGGGCCGGACGGCGCAACGGCCGCTAATTCGGACCACGGTAACTCGGACGCTTCGGAGACCGCATCTGCAAAGGTGGCAGCCACAGAGTCGACCGAAGCTGACTCCACGCCGGGCAACGCGGGCGGCAATAGCGCCGAGCATCGCGCTGAGGCTTCGGACGCTGCGGGGGCGTCAGCGGCAGAGAAGACGGAGCACGGCAACTTCGGGCGCGATCTACCCTCAACCTCTGCAAACGCGCCGGACGCAGCCGGGATCGTCGATCCGAGCGTCGCAACGGCTGATGGCCCGGGCGGCGGCAACTCGCAGCACGCGTCGGACCCAGCGTCTGCAAAGGCGGCCGCCACGCAGTTGGCTGAAATTGACTCCACGCCGGGCAACGGCGCCGGCAAGGACAACGGGCATGGCGCTTCGGCTTCGGACGCTGCGGGACCGTCAGCGGTAGCGAACACGGCGGCGGTCGTCGAGCACGGCAACTTCGGGCACGACTTAGACTCAACCTCCGCAGGCGCGCCGGACGCAGCCGGGATCGTCGATCCGAGCGTCGCAACGGCTGATGGCCCGGGCGGCGGTAACTCACAGCACGCTTCGGACCCAACGTCTGCAAAGGCGGCAGTCACGGAGTTGGCTGAAGCTGACACCACACCGGGCAACGGCGCCGGCAAGGACAACGGGCATGGTGCTGCGGCTTCGGACGCTGCGGGGACGTCAGCGGCAGCGAACACGGCAGAACCCGTCGTCGTGGAACACGGCAATTCGGGGCACTCAACCTCTGCGGACGCATCGGATGCCGCCGGGAGCGTCGATCCGAGCGTCGCAACGGCTGATGGCGCGGACAGCGGCAACTCGCAGCACGCTGCGCAATCTGCTGTAGTCGCATCAGCAGCCGCACAGCCGGCCAAAGCTGCGCCCGAGACTGGCAGCGCAGATCAAGACCTGGTGTTCCGCTTCGATAGCGCGGCAACTCCTTCTACTCTCGTCGTCGCGGTCGTTGAGCCACAAGATCTGAACAATGCGCTCGACCCGCACGTTCCGCCCGGTCAGAACACCGGCATCGCGGCGATCGTCAACATCGTCTCTGCTGCACTGGACGATCACACAGCCAGCCACGGCAATAGCGGTTCGCATCATGCCGCTGCATCTGCGCATCATGACTTGCTGATTTGAAGCGTTGCCTTGTCATTGACTGAAACTGGGCAGGCGCGCGACAGCGAGGGCCGGATGTTGAGCAGGCTGCCGCCCGCACAGCGCGGGCGGCCTCTACGTCATCGATCCTTGCAAGCTCAGTGCAGGGGATCGCCCTGGCCGAGTGCGTAGGCGACGAGGTCCTTCAGCGCGAAGCTGGCGCCGGTCACCGGCGTCCATTGCGGATCGAGCGACAGCACCGAGGAATTGTCGCCAAACATCATGCCGAGGAAGACCTCGGCCACGATGCGACCGCCGACGGGCCCGAGCTGCGGCGTGTTGATTCCGGCCGCCGGCGTGCCCGTGGCCGGGATCATCACGGCGGTCTGGAACTGCCGCGCCTCGGCCAGGATGTAGGTCCAGAGCGGGCAATTGCCGGCAAACACGCCGTTCGCGATGGTCGCGATCGGAACTTGCGGATCGTCCGGGCCGGGCTCGTCGACGGCCTTGCCGATGATGATCTGATCGTCGGTCAGCGGCGTCAGGTTCATCGCCCTGGCGACGGCCTGGCCCGAGGGCAGGCCGAGCCGCCAGCCGCGTTCGAGATTGCGCAGCGCCAGCGAGGCCGGATTGGACGCGACTTCCGGCGGCAGCTTGCGCAGCGGGTCCACCAGCGAGGAATCGATGCGGTAGGCGAACTGAAGCCTCCGCTTGTTGTCCGAATTGGTGTCGTCGTCCTCGATGCCATAGGGCCGCGTGTCGAGATCGATGAAGCGGCCCCAGTCCATCGCGCGTCCCGGACCCATCGCGCGGAATCCGGTCAGCGCATTGTGGTCGGGATTGTTCGGATCGGGGAAGATCTGCAACAGCATGTTGGCCGCATCGTTCAGCCGGTAGCCGGGGCGGATCATGGAGTGCCCGAGCCGATAGGCTGCGACCGAGAACTCGACCGGCATGAACGGATAGGTCTTCCAGTGGTAGTGAGCGAGCTTGCTGCGATCGTAGCGGCCAGCGGTCTTCAGCTCGTCCAGCACGCTGGCATGGACGATGCGCGGCAGGAAGTCGTTCAGCACGACGTATTGATAGTGGAAGCGGACGCGCTGCTGCACGTCCTCGAACGACAGGCTGTCATTGTCGTCGACCATGCGGTTGTGAAAGCGCAGCATCAGGGCCTGGAACTGCGAGACGATGCTGTTCTCGTCGTTGCGGGGATCGCCGATCAGCGCGCGGCCCTTGAAGCGCGGCAGGTCATGCGTATCCGGCACTCCGGTGCCGCTCAGCTTCTCGCCGAGGCGGAACTTGACGCCGTCATACATGTAGGGCTGATCGTTCGGCCCGCGGCCGTAGACATTGTCCAGATCGAACGACGGCGTGCGGAAGTCGACGAGCCCGTCGGGATCCTGCTGCTTGGTCAGCGAGCTGACCGGATCGAAGGTGACGTCGTGATCGATGAACTGGCCGAAATAGGTGTAGAGCGCGGGAATGCCGCTCTCCTCGGCGTCCGGTCCATCCTTCGGCGCATCGAACTTGCCCACCATCTTGTCGGCCAGCGCCGACAGATTCGCGATATTGCCGGCATCGTTCGCGCCGAATGTCGCCGGTGTGAGCTTGCGGAACATGCGGCCGAAGCGGCCTTGCGAAAGCGGCGAACGGGTTGCGTTGAGACCGCGCGGAATAACGGCGTGACGACTGCTCATCGAAATCACCTCCCTGAAAAGTCACGGTGGAAACGAATAAAGCTAAAGTTGTTCGCAATAGAATATGCATGCAAAGCTAGATCAGGGATTTGCGCGCGCCACAAGGCGCTGCTTCACACGGTGCGCGACATCGACGTTGTTCCGGAGGGGAGCGTTGCGAACAAGCTGCGGCCGGGCTTTGCAAATTCTTCCCGGAGCGATGACGGATAACATTCTCGTCATCGACGCGCGCAAGCAGCTTCGTGCCGTGTCAATTCGCCGGACTGTCGGCGAAGCGGATCGTCTTCACGCAAAAATTGTGGCGGCGCGCGCGTGATGCGCGCACGCCGCAACGTCGTCAGTAGCGCTGCTGCGAGTACGCGTAGCGCGGATTGATGCCGCAATAGGCCGACGTGCCGGACGCCGTGGCGGCGCATTGCTGGTAGCTCGCGAACTGGCAGTTGCCGGGATAGCCCCACATGCGGCCCTGCAGGCAATATCGATCGTTCGAAGGATGCGCCTGGGCCGCCGGGGATGCTACGGCGATCAGGGCTGCGAACGATGCGAGAGTGAGGATGGTGCGACGCATTTCAATCTCCTTCGAGAATAATGGTTGGGATGGTCAGCCGGGTGTTGGTTCTCCAGGGAACCCGTCTGATGCGTGGTCGTGCCTGTGTTGGTGTCGGCACGATGTCTTGCGTTCGCGACGAGGCACATCATGACGCACCCGGCGGCCCGCTATGTGATCTCGGCCACAGTTTGCGATGGGGTTCCGGCCTATCGTGAGCAGACTTGCACGCGTCGATCCCGGAGAATTACGCTTCTCTCATTCGGATCAGGTATTTTGGAGGTTCTGATGCAAAGGTCATATTTGCTGGCTGCGACAGCAGCGCTGGCGCTTCTCGTGCAAACACCGCTCGCGCTGGCCCAGACCGCGCCGGCTGCCGGTGGAACCGCGGCGCCTGCGGCGACAACCACTGCGCCGGCCGCGACAACCACAACGCCGAGCGCAACCACCGACACCTCGAGCCAGCCGACCGACTCCAAGAAGAGCGCGTCGAAGAAGCCGGCCAAGAAGAAGATGACGCGGCAGCAGGAGATCGATCATTCGGTCGACAGCGGCACCGTGCCCGCGCGCTATCGCAGTTCCGTGCCCAAGCAGTACCAGCAATATATTCCGTTCGAGAAGCAGTAGTGGATTGCACGGCGGCATGGCGCGATCGGGTGTCGCGCCGCTGTGCCAAAATACCGCCCTGGTCAGGCGGATTTTGACAACACATCCCCAGTGGCGGTCCGCGAGTGTGGTGCTAGAGTAGGCCGAGGCACCGGGGGGACGTAATGAGCGACGACGTGAAGGATGCTGGCCTTGTGGCCATGATCAGCAGCATCCTGGGAGGCAACAAGCGCGCAGACAGCGTTGCGCCGCCGCCGCTCGCCGAGGGTCCGCCGACAGCGCCGACCAATGGATTCGAATCGGTCGCGGTGGCCACCCCGGAAGCGACATCGACCAGGCCGGAGGATGCGCCCAACGCGGCGCAGGCGGCCGCGAAGCCGGTCGAGCCGCCGCCGAAGATCGTCACGACGCGGGATGGCAAACAGCTGCTGCCGGCGGAGGCGATCGCCGATCTCGTGCTCGGCGAACTCCGCAAGATCGAGGATTTTCCGGCGACCGGCGCCTCGGTCACGGTCTATGGCTACCGCCACTGGAACGCCATGATCACCTTCGCGCCGTTCTCGACCAGTTTCCAGAACGCCACGCGGTTCCGCCAGGCCATGCCGGATCTCGTCTTCAAGCTCCGTCGTTTCGTCGAACTTGAGATATAGTCCGGGGCAATCGGCGCACGGCGCCGGTCCCCGAAACAGTTCGACAGGATTTTCGAATTGAGCGTCGCCTTTACCAAGGAAGAAAGCGCCGAAACCGCGTCCGAGACGCTGTTGCCGGACCGCCCGATCTCGCCGCATCCGAACCTCGTGACGGAGGCAGGCCTGCAGGCCTTGCAGTCGCAGCTTCAAGACGCGCGCGAGGCCTATGAAGCCGCGCAAGCCATCGAGGACGTCAACGAGAAGCGCCGGCAGTCGGCGGTGCCGTTGCGTGACGCCCGCTATCTGACGGAGCGGCTGCGCACGGCGCAGGTCGTTGCCGATCCGTCCTCGACCGATAGCGTCGCCTTCGGCAGCACGGTAACCTTCAGCCGCGCCGACGGCCGCGTGCAGACCTATCGCATCGTCGGCGAGGACGAAGCCGATCCGAAGGCCGGATCGATCTCGTTCGTAGCCCCGGTCGCGAAGTCGCTGATGGGGAAGGCGGTTGGCGACGTCGTGGGTTCAGGTGCGCAGGAGATCGAGATTCTGTCGATCGCGTAGGGTGGGGCGCGTATGTCGGTCTGCTTTAGACCTGCGGAAGCTCAACTCCGGTCAGCCTGCTCAATTTTTCGATCAGTTCGTCCTGAAAAACCGGATTGGCTGCCTCTCTGGCCGGCTGCTGCTGCTGGAGATGATGCCAGTAGCGCCCGCTGACCAGGGCAGTGGGATCCTCGCTCGCCGCCAGCCAGGTCTGGGTCCGTTGTCCGGTGTCGACATCGACCGGGGCGCCCGATCCACCCATCTTCGTGCGGACCCAGCCGGGATCGACGGCGTTGCTCAGGACTTTTGGCCAGCGTCTTGCCAGCGCGAACGCCAGCGCGACGACGTGCAGCTTGCTCTCGGCGTAGGCCTTGGCCGAATCCCAGGCCCTCCTCGTCCAGTCGAGGTCGTCGAGCGAGCCCTCTCCACCCCTGTGCAATCCGCTGCTGAGATACACCAATCGGTCGGGCCGCTCGATCAGCGCCGTCAGCATGTACGGCGCAAGCGTGTTGATGGCGAGGGTTTCGGCATGTCCCTCCGGCGTCGAGCCACGGCTGAGCCGCGTGTAAACGCCGGCGTTGTGGATGACCGCATCCATGCGCCCGATCGTATTGACCTGATCTGCGATGCCTCTTGCATCTGCGGCACTTTTGAGATCGCCGACCGCGATCCCGGCGCAACGCGACGCGAACTCGCCGATTGCAGCAGCGCGATCCGCCGATCGCGCGTGCAGCACCACGCGGTGACCTTGATCAAGGAGCGATTGTGCCGCGGCCCGGCCGAGACCGTCCGTGCTGCCGGTGATGAATACGATCGCCATACGCTGCGTCTCCGGATGTTTCGGGCCGCACTCTACAGCGCCCGCGCGTCACTTCCGATACTGTTCGTCGCTCACCTTCTCCATCCAGTCCACGGTCTTGCCGCCGGAGGATTCCTGGATGGCAATATGGGTCATCGCCGTCGTCGGCGAGGCGCCATGCCAGTGCTTCAGTCCCGGCGGAAACCACACGACGTCGCCGGGCCGGATCTCCTCGACGGGGCCACCTTCGCGCTGAACCCATCCCAATCCCGCGGTGACGATCAGCGTCTGCCCGAGCGGATGCGTGTGCCAGGCGGTGCGGGCCCCCGGCTCGAAGGTGACCTGGCCCGCGGCCACCCGAGCCGGGTCAGGGGCCTGGAACAGCGGATCGATGCGCACCGTGCCAGTGAACCAGTCTTGCGGTCCCTTCTGGGAAGGCCGCGATCCGTTTCGCTTGATGTCGAGGTCCAAGTCCATGGTCATGTGAGTCTCCTGTGCTTCCGGCGCGCGCGCCTGCGCCCGGCGAGTTCCGATGGTGACGGCTGCGCCGCCAATGAGGACGCTCCTGCGCGTGATCACGGCATGTCTCCGCTCAGCGCGGTCGCTTTTCGATGACATCCTTGACGACTGGCGCTGCGGAGAACGCATTGGGCCAGCCGGCATAGAAGGCGAGGTGGCCGAGCACCTCACCGGCTTCCTCCCGCGTCAACCCGTTGTCCATCGCGCGGTTCAAATGATAGGTGATCTGCGCGACCTGACCGGTCGCGATGAGAGCGCTCACGGTGACCAGACTGCGGTCGCGTGGCGCCAGCGCCGGCCTCAGCCAGAGATCGCGGAACAGCACGTCGGTGGTGTACTGGACGAGGCTTGGCGTGATTGGCCCGAACTGCTCGCCGACGCGTGTGGCCCGCTGCTTCTCCGCGGCTTCGTCGAGCGGCAGTTGCGGTCCCGAGGCCGGCGGAAGCTGGTCGGCCCCGATCTTGCGGCTCTTGAAGACGTCGCGGGCCGCCGGGATCGCATCCATCGCGTTCGCCCAGCCGGTGTAGAAGGCGAGGTGCGTGATGATCTCCGATATCTCCGACGGCTTGACGCCGTTGTCGAGTGCGCGTGCGAGATAGTCCGGCAGCTCCACGGTCTGGTTGCGCGCGATCAGCGCCGCGATCGTGACGATGCTGCGGTCTCGCGGCGAGAGACCAGGTCGCTTCCAGAGATCGCCGATGACGAATTTTTGCGCGTAGAATTCGAGCGCAGGCGCGACGGCGCGGATGTCTTCCGATGTCGACATGGGATTTGCTCCTTTGACGGCTGCCTGGTCCGCGGCGGCCGGGCCGGCGGCGACCAGACAGAATGACAACAAGGTGGTTGCGAGCGTTCTCATTGCGGATGTCCTTCGACGGTGAACGGGTGCGCCAGCAGCCACCAGGCGACCAGCGCGGCGCAGAGCACGGTGACGGCGCTCGCGAGAAACAGGAGGTTCAGCCTCGCGCCCGTCGCGATCAATCCAAGCGCGGGGCTGGCGATCCCTTGGGCCAGGTCGAGAAAGGCGGTGTAGGCGCCCATGGCCAGGCCGCGGTTCTGCACGGGAACGCGGCGCACCGCCTCGACGCCGAAGCCGGGATAGATCAGCGAGAAGCCGAATCCGGTGAGCGCGGCGCCGGCCAGCGCCATCTCGGGTCGCGCCGCCAGCCAGATCAGGGCCTGTCCGGCGGCTTCGATCAGGGCACAGAGGAGCGCAACCCTGGCGCCGCCGATCGCATCGGCCAGATGACTGAAGAACACGCGTGCCAGAATGAAGGCGACGGCATAAGCCGTATAAGCCAGCCATCCATTGTCCCATCCCCGGCTCGCAAACAGCAAGGCGACGAACGTCGTCACCGCGCCGAAGCCGACGCTGCCGAGCGCCGATCCGACGCCCGGCACCCATACGGCGCCGAGCACCTTGGCGAACGACAAGCGCGCCTGCTGCACCGGCGCCACCGCGGGAAGCTGCACGACGAACAGCAGGGCCAGCAACGGCGCCGCAATCGTCGCGAGCGCGATCGCGGCGAAGCCGTAGGCGGCATAGAGCGCGGAGCCTGCCGGCGCACCGATGGCGAAGGCAGCGAACATCGCCGAACCGACCCAGGCGATGACCTTGCCGGTGTTGCCGCTCTCGACGAGGACCAGACCCCAGCTGACTGCGGCCGTGATGATGAAGCTCTCCGCGGCGCCGAGCAGGCCGCGGCCCAGCAGCAGAAGGGTCACCGAGGCCAGCGGAACATCAGTGAAGTCGAGCGAGAGCAGGTACAACAGGCCGGATGCCGCAGCCGCGACGAGGCCGGCGACGACACCGCGCTTCGCCCCGCGTCGATCCGAGACGTGACCGGCCCACGGCCGCGAGACCAGCGAAGCTGCGAACTGGCTGCCGGCGACCAGGCCGACCACGAACGTGCCGAACCCCAATCCGTCGTGCACGTGGAGCGGAAGCACGGGCATCGCCACGCCGATGACGAGGAAGGCGAGGAAAACCACCGCCATGATCGGCAGCAAATTCGCCGTGACGCGAAGCGAGGCGGCGGGCTGCATGGCTGTGTCAGGCATGCTGATTCAGGGCTCCCAATGGCTGCCCCGAACCTAGGACCTTCGCCGATCCGTGATTAGATGATAGATTTCGCATGCGGTTATTAGGGCTGCTAATCAATGCATCGGGACGACGCGAGCGACCTACTTGCCTTCCTGGCCGTCGCGCGGGAGCGCAACTTCACGCGCGCCGCCGCGAAGCTCGGCATGACGCAGTCCGCGCTGAGCCAGATCATCCGGAATCTGGAGGAGCGGCTCGGTGTCCGGCTGCTCAATCGAACGACGCGGAGCGTCACGCCGACCCAGGCCGGCGAGCGGCTGTTCCAGAGCATCGGCCCCAAGTTCACCGAGATGGACAGCGATCTTGCTGCACTCGGCGAGTTCCGCGAAAAGCCCGCCGGAACCGTTCGGCTGACGGCGACGGAATATGCCGCCAGCGAAATCCTGATGCCTGCGCTCGGAAAGGTCCTGCCGAAATACCCCGATATCCACGTCGAGATCATCATCGACTATGGGCTCACCAACATCGTCGCACAGCAGGTTGATGCGGGCATCCGTCCCGGCGAACTCGTCGCCAGGGACATGATCGCCGTGCGCGTCAGCCCCGATCTCCGGATGGCGGTCGTCGGGTCTCCGTCCTACTTCGCCGAACGCAAGCGACCGAAGACGCCGCAGGATCTGACCAACCACAATTGTCTCAATCTGCGCCTGCCGACGCACGGCGGCAGTCTCTATGCTTGGGAATTCGAAAAGAACGGGCGGGAGCTCAATGTGCGGGTGGAGGGCCAGCTCGTATTCAACAGCGCGGGGCTTCTCCTGGAGGGAGCGCTGAAGGGGCTCGGCCTCGCCTACCTCACCGAGGGACATGTGCAGCCTTATTTGTCCCAGGGACGTCTGGTCCGCGTGCTCTCGGATTGGTGTCCGCCGTTCTCGGGATACCATCTCTACTATGCCAGCCGGCGCCAGCCGTCTCCGGCGTTCTCGCTGCTGGTGGAGGCGCTGCGATACCGCGGCAAGTAGAACGGTCGGCCGGCGTTGAGGATTGCGTGGCAAAGAGCGCTATCGACAGGAGCAATCTCATTCGCCTAAAGCATCTGCCATGCCTTTCCGTTGTCTTGTCCTGATATCGATGGTCTCCGCTGTGTCTGCGCAACAAAGATCGATGGTTGGATGAGACGATTTCTCTCGGGAGCGTTGCCGTTCTACGCGCTGGCGGGCCTCGCCATGTGCATGTACCTCGTCATGTACAAGGCAAACCTGTTCGACCTGAACGCCGTCGTCCAAAGTGCGACCGGGTCATGGTGGTTTCCGGCCTTCATGTTCCTCTGCGTGCTGCTGGAGTCGGTGTTCCCGTATTTCGGCTATTTTCCCGGCACCGCCCTCATCCTGATGTCCGTGGCGCTCAATCCGAAGCCCGCGGATGCCCCCGTTTTCATCCTGGCGTGGCTGGCCATCATCGTTGGTGCCGTCTTGAGTTACGGACAGGCGCGCTTTTTCAGGCCGTTCTTGCAGCGGGTGGCCTCGAAAGCGGCACTGAGCCGATGTGAGTCGCTGTTCGACGCCTACGGTCCTTACGCGCGCATTGCCCTGTTCGTTCATCCCAACGCTTGCGCGATGTATTTCACGGCGCTCGGACTTCTCGGCCGGAACCTGACGCGAGAGCTCGCCTATCTCTGCGCGGGTGCAGCGGCCGCTGTGGCCATTCTGTTCGTCATCGTGACCAGGTTAGTATCGTCCGTCGGCGCCACCGACGACGGGGAGCTGCAGGTGCTGCTCGCGGCAGCGCTGGTCGCCATCGGCACCCTCGTCGGTCTCTACGCGGCCTTGCGACCGGCTCGGGCCGCCTAAACCTTGAGGTCGCGTGCGTCTGAACCGGCGCGGTCTCGCCCCTTGCTCCGTCATTGCGAGCGCAGCGAAGCAATCCCGGCTTTGTCCGCGGAGGCAGACTGGATTGCTTCGCTGCGCTCGCAATAGCAATGGGAGATCATGAAAGGTCGGACCGCTCAGCCGTGAGACATTTCCCGAATGCCAGGCTTGGGTGGATCGTCCGCGACCGGCAGCAGGAGGATGGATGGTGGGCGCACAAGGGATCGAACCTTGGACCTTTCCCGTGTGAAGGCCGAACCAGCCATTGAAGTGTAACGAGTTTTCCACCCGGGAGCGTCATTCCCCGGGTATTCCCCGGGTATCAGGCTTCTTGCCGACAACCCATCTCACAATTGGCCACCCCACGACGAACGCCGAAGCAGCGGTGCCGACGACTTGTGTCATGAGGGCGCCGAGGTCGTCCTGGCTGAAGTAGGGGTGCCTGTTGTAGAAGATGAGCACAAGGATGGTGCTGAGCGCACAGCAAAGGGCAACCAACAACCGATGAAGTTGCCCTTCCAGGTGAGCAACACGAGTCTCGAGATTTGTATTATCCACTGTCCGAAATCTCTCAAATTAACTGCGTTTGCGTTATCAGGCTCTCCTGCGCTTCTGCGCCGACTTCGGCGCCGGCAGCCGATCGGCCTGGCGCGCTTCCCAGCTCGCCTGGGTGTGATTGTAGCGGTCGGCGGAATCCGGGTCCTTCCAGCGGCCGGTCCTCGTCAGCCCGTCGCCCCGCCGACCAGAAGCGCATGGAGAAGTCGTCGGGCATGGGGCCATTGATGCCACAGAACGCAGCGAACAGCACGCGAACAAAGTCCCCGGATTTTCCCCGCGTGTTGCTGCTTGGTTCTGCCCAAAACTGCGCACAGCTGCCGAACGGTCGCGCGGCGCGGCTAGCAGAAAACCCTATGATTCAAGCTGTTTTGGTGGTGGGCGCACAAGGGATCGAACCTTGGACCTCTCCCGTGTGAACCACAATCTGTAGATCCAGCCGGGCCCCACGTGGCCATAGTTATGTCGAAATAATGCGTTTTATTACAGTGTCTTATGGCTGTTTAAGCCTCAGTGAGCCATAAGCGGCCATACTGCATTTTGTGTGCCCCTGTTGTGCCCCCTCAGATTTTTCCCTTGGGGCACAAAAATGAGGAAGGGTCCGAGCTACGGTCTCTCGGTCCCTCCTTTTTAGGGCACACAGGGAAGCTTGGAGGGCCGGTTCTGATAGGGCGCGATTTTCCCCTCGCGGGGTACACCGGGGCACAAAAGGCGGGGAAAGAGTCATGCCAGAGCCGACCAACCAGCTAACACTCACCGATGCAGTGATCCGCAACGCCACGTTGCCGCTCGGCAAGACTCAGCATTATCTCCACGACGACAAGCTGCCCGGCCTCGCCCTGCGCATGCGCGCCACCGGCGGCCGGACCTGGGTCTACCTCTTCACCAAGCCGGGGGTGAGGGGGACCCAGCGTAAGACCCTCGGCCCGTGGCCCAAGTACAATGAGAAGGCCGCGCGCAAGGCTGCCACCATCGCCGCCGGCGAGGTGGTCAAGGGCACAGACCCCAACGATGCGAAACGCGAGGCGCGACGACAACAGGCAGCCGAGAAGCAACACACCAAACTGGCGGACCTCATTGTCGAAGATGGTCCCTACCAGACGTCCTTGACCGGACGTCAGGTCGTGAACTGGAAGCCCGCCATGTCAGCATTGCGACGCGGGCTTAAGCAGCACGCCGAAAGCGGCGTGGGCGACCTGACGCGGCGGCAAATCATGGCGGCAGTCGATCGCGTCGCCAAGACCGGCAAGCGCGGCGCGGCCAGGGACCTACGCAAGCACACTCACACGTTCCTCGAATGGTGCGTCGGCGAGGGCTATGTCGATCACAATGTGCTCGCTGGCTATCGCGAGCCCAAGGAAACTCGCGCGCAGAGAGTGGGACGCCGAACGAAGGGCCGCGCGCTGAGCGATGAAGAAATCATTCAGGTCTGGCATGCATCCGGCAAGCTCGGCACTTTTGGGCTCCTGACAAGGATGTGCTTGCTCGGCGGCGCGCGCCGGAGCGAGCCGACCATCATCGAGTGGCAAAAGCACATCATGGACGACCGCATCACCTTCGATGCGGCATGGACCAAGATGGGCTTACACCACGATGTGCCGCGCACTCACCTCGTTGACGAGGTGCTCGCAGCAGCGAAACATTTCCAGCGGGCAACCTCCGACTATGTCTTCCCGTCACCGAAGACCGGCGGCCAGATGTCCGGCTTCACCAAGATGGTCAACCGCATGGTCAAGGAAGCGAGCGTCGCCAAATTCACCATGCATGACTTAAGGCGCAGCTTGCGCACCATCATGTCACGCTGTGGCTACGACAACGAAATCCAGCGGCTGTGCGTTGGGCAAAAGCCCAGCGGAATCGATCAGGTCTACAATCACGACGAACAGTGGATCATCCGCAAGATGGCGTTCGAAGCGGCTCACGACTACATTGCAGAGTTGGTTGGCGCGAAACGGGTCGGCAAGATTGTGCGCCTGCAGCGGACGAATCCGCTTGACCCGATCAAGGCCGAGCTCCTCGGCCGTCTCCGTGAGCATTATGCGGCTGAGGCGTCCTAGTGCTCTTATCGCACTTGGCTAGATAGTCCCGCACCGCATCGACACGATAGAAGGGCCACCATCGACGTAGCGCCATTTCAGCGGGTGGTTCGGATGTCTCCGCCACTGCTCAGCGCGCCGGGCGTGCGCCGGATAACCGCTGCTACTTCCAATGCTGTTAGATTAGAGCTGGCCGGTAGCGTGTCGATATCAAAGGTTGCCGGAGGCGGCATGCCGTGGTTTTTACGACGGCGTTTCACATCACGCGACATTTTCCCAATACCAGGCAATCTAAATACCTCGATCGGAGTGGTTTCGTCCTTGCCGCCCTGCCTTCGCCGGAACTATGATCGGTCCGAGGCAATGAGATCGTACCCTTCTTCGGCTAGGATGGAATGTCGGGCGCAGGCATGGCTGCTGGGTGGCTGTGGCGTACAAACAGGACGAATCGCAGTCTCGAGTGCAGGTCGGTCGGCCCAAAACTTCGCGACAGAACACCACGGCAGGATGCCGCATAACGATCGATTGTGCATCGGCTTGGGATCCGATCGCGATCTTTGCTGCGTCGGCCACTACTGTCTTAGCATTAAACTACGAATCTTACGGTCGGACGTTCGAATCGTTCCGGGCGCGCCACTTGCGAACAAAAACTGGGCATTAAAGCCTTCTTCCGGCCAATGATCCGGATTTCGGCATCATCGACTTCGACCTGGTCGATGACGGAGCGGATACGGGCGGACGAGAGATGATCCATGAAGGAAGGAAAGCGCCCTTGAAATTGGTATAGATGGAAGCTTAGGCAACTTGCCTCATGGCTAGGCCGCCGATTGCCGCGCGGATTTCGGAAGGCTTGGGCATTTCGCTGCCCATTCAGGGCCGATGAGGCCCGTAACCGAAAGAACGAGCTGGGGCGGCACGCGCATTCTTGCGACCGTGAGCGCTTTCACCAAGGCATCGGCCTGTCCGTCCGTTCCCAGGCCGTCGGCAATCAGATCGTGGATCAGAAGCTCTGCGGTGCACAGCACCGGAAGTTTGGGAAAGGAGCTTCGGCAGATCGCTCTTGCCTTCCGCTCGTCAATGAGAGCGACTCCTGATATTTCATAGGCACAAGCTATCGTGGCGGCCTCTCCGTCGTCGAGCGTAGCGGCGGTCGAACCTTCGATAAGGGATTCGTAAATCCGGAGCCCGGCAGAATGCACCGATAGCTTTCGGATAAATCCAGCATCAGCGAGTTCTAGAAGGCGGTCATAGTCGCGGTGCCCCTTTGTCGATCCGTTCGCTAACTCGGAAGATGCGTTCTCCGTCACAAAGAAGGGCCTTCCAAGTGCTTTGATGATGTCAGCAGCGCGGCCCGTCGCATTCAGATTAATGACAACACTTGCGTCGGCGACGAGTGCTATGTGCGGACTAAGGGGAAAGCTTGACGAGTTCATTCGCTTCGCCTTCTTCAGTTTCCACACCGTCAAGAAGTACTCTCACCTCGTGACGATCCAGATGGAGTAGGCGCGCGAGCTGCCCCTCACTGTATATTTCCTTCTTCGATGCCTCTCGCGCGAGCAGGGTTAGCCTGGGCGGCACAGCCCCCTGCGCGCGAGCGGAATAGGTCTTCCGGTCCGGTAAGTCGCCTAGTACCTGACGGACCTGATCGTCGGTAATCCCGCCATTGGTCGTGAACCAGTCCCAGGTGCCCTCACGCGCGAGTTTCAGCTCCTCCAGCCGCCGGACGATAGCTTCTCGTGAGACATGCAACGCGTGAGCGAGAAGGATGATGTGACGCCGCGTCAAATGAGACTGACCTGCCGTAATCTCCGCGAAACGTTGTCGGACGGTCCGGGCGGGCATCGTAAAGGAACGCTGGAAACAATTAGCGTATCGCTCCTCCCGCGACGTGAACCGCTCGTCTTCGGTAAGCACTTCCGGCTGACGCCTCGTCGAGATTAGATGCGCGGCCTCATGCGCTCCGGTTTGGTTCAGGCGTTCCGGGGGATGGTTGGAGTTGAGTAGAATGCAGGCGCCCGCCGAGTCGTCAAAGGCAAACAAGCCAGAAACCTTACCATCCAAAGGTCGCACGTAGACGCGAACGCCCAGTTGCAAGTCGAGGATGGAAACAATGTCGATGATGGAACCGGGGCCAAGTCCCAGCCAGTCTCGTAACTCCTGAGCATCCTGCTCCGCCTGTGCGCGCACGTCTCCGGGCAATATGGGGCGCTCAGGCGGATAGTTTCGGGTTCGGGTCACACCGAGCGCGTTTTCCAGCTCCAGTTCCGCGCGGACCAGGTCGTTCAATAGCCGGGTCGCCCGTTCGACCGTACTGTCTTCATTTTCTGCAAGTTTGCGGAAGCGAGGTATCATATCGAGATGAACGGCTTCGCGGCGCAACAGCGCATTGGCCGAAGTGCCGTAGATGTTCGCAAGCTTTTGAAGTTCATCGATCTGGACGCGCCGCTTGCCTTGCTCAATTGCTACAAGGGTGGTTCGCACCACGCCGATCTGCGCAGCCGCGCCTGCCTGAGTAAGCTTTGCGCTTTCACGCGCGACCCGCAGCCGCTCGCCGATTTCCACATCCGTTAGCCGTTCACCGCTCATTTACTTGCCCGCGTCCACTTCCTGACAAAGGAGCGCGCTCCCAGATCATTCACAAAGCCGTTCCACTCTGCAGCATGCCGTTCGAGCATACCTACAAGCTTTTCTTCAGCATCCTTGGCTGAGAGCCCAAGCGCCATTCCTGTCAGCACTGAGTGACGACGCACGGCTGGACGAGCGTCGTCCTCGGCCATATCTGCCATGTGATCAAGATGAAGCGTTCCTGCGATGGCGTACTGCTCGAAGGCCGCGCTCTTTCGTTGAAACTCCGGATGGATTGCTTCGGCGAAGGTAGGCGCCCGCAAGTCTTCGCAGATATATCTTCCCGGATCCTCGCACAGGCCCGCCGCGTAGACGCTCATGCGCCTTAACATGCAGGCCGCGCATACGCCACATTGAAGTTTCGTCCCGTTGAGCGTGCTCCAACGGCTATCCCTCCAGCACGATTTCGTGTCTTTCCAAGAATCACCCTCGGGCAGAGCTGCAAATGCGCGCAGCGTCTCTCCCTTAGTATTCCAGAGGCGAGGAAACTTGAATTCCACTGCATGGCCCGTGAGCGCTTTCAAGAATCGGCTCATCAGTCGCGTGAACCTGGGATGGTTGCGGTAGTCCGGATAGCCATGACTTACGGTCAGCAGCGCCGGGCCAATTGCACCTTGCCCGCTCTCGGGAACAAGAATGTCGCTTGCGTTCGTCAGATAAGCCGCAAGGCCGCTGATCAGCGCAAACTTGAAGCCGCGGCTTCTTGCCGTCGTTTCTCCGTTCGTCAGAACCGATTTAAATTTGTACGGTACTTTCGTGAAAGGCTGCAATCTTCCGTCGACAACGGGCTTGCCCGAAGCCTTAGCACCAACGCGCACGCGAACGAGTTCTTCACCAAGCGTCTTTCCGAGAAGCCCGGCCACAGCTCGCGAGTCCATGCCGTCGCTGTATGCGATAACGGCTTTCGTCGGTCGCGGGATCTGCAGGCATTCCTGCACGGGAGAGGATTCGATTTCAGCCCTTTTGACGAACTCAATCTCCCACAGATCGCCGGTCAGGAATCCCAACACTTCATGCAACGAGCCCGAAACGGAGGGATCGCTCCAGCGCATCGGGTCGTGAACGGGAATTCGTACTTCGATTTTCCGGGTCCAGCCTCGCGACGGGCGCTTGATGGCGCGATCAGAAAACTCGACCGCGGCGGCGACGACCATTGCGTCGTAAATCATCGGCTCCCATCGTGCGAACGCGTAGGATCGCAAGGCGTCGGTGCTGAATTCAAGATCACGATTGAGCTTAAGTCCGATACGGCCTTTCCGAGGGCGGCGATCCGCCTCGACCACATCAACCGCTCTCTCACTGATCTTCGGCTTGTATGACGTAATGGTCATAGTGGCGGTCCTTCATCTATCCCCGACTGGCGAGGCCGCGTGACTGACCGCTGGGAGGGCAGTTTGCTAAACGATAAGAGCTCTCGGGCGAGGCTGCCGCAGTCGAGCTGCTGTCGGGCCCCGTCCAAGCGGACCCGAACGAATCCGGCGCTGCGGGAAGAAGCCTCGCGTTGATAGTGCTCTTCAATGCCGCGAATGTGGTCGCGCGCCGCGCCTTCCAGCGCATTCGCCAAGGCAGCTTCGGTTGCGGTATCGCCGCTCATTCCGACGGCGACACTTTCAATTGCGCAGTCGATAAGTTGATGCGTCGCTGCAGCGCCATAGTGGCCTTGCCTTAGCAGCTCCAGTCTCTCGATCGTCATGTCTGGAAAGAGGGTGCCGCCACCCAGGATGTCTCGGACCTCGGCGATTGGTGCGCTCAGAATGTCCTTCTTGAGCGCATAAGGCATGCCTTCCGCAACCTGATCCGACGAGAACGCCGCTTTCGCAGCTCGCTCGGCAAGGTCCTTCCAATGTCTCCTCATGGGGAGACTTCTGTGCGGTCCATCGCTCATCATTGGCTCCGATGTCAGCATCATACGACAAAAATAATGACAATGTCAAATCCCTTTTCTGGTGAATACTTTTCGTGATCTTACAATTGAGAGATCGTTTTTCACGTGTTAAGATCAATTTTCGAAATCTAGCGGCTCCCGTGAAGAAAAATCGGGGTGGAAATTGTTTTTCAGAGGAAAAGCAGTGAGCGTTGAATTTTCAGGATCGGTGAGCGTTTTTCACGATAGGCGATTGCCTGAGCCCGCTGTCCCAGCGGGTTATGCGGCGCTTATTGGCGCTTACAAGCTCTCCGTCCCAGTACCCCGCATCCTTTCAGCCATCGGCACCAAGCACCGCATCTTTGAACAGGATGGTTGGCGCATCTACACGCCGCGCCATGCGCCTGAGGCCTCGCTTGAAGGCCACCTAACTTTTGCTCTCAAGAATGAAGGCCTCGACCTTGCCATCCTGAAGCGGCTTTTCCTCGCGGTTAGAGAAGGAGATATCGCGGAGCTTGTTCGGCAGAAGCCGACCGGAATTTACACACGCCGTATCTGGTTTCTGTACGAGTGGTTGCTTGGTCGCGAGCTGAAGCTGACGCTTACAGACAAGGTTTCATATGTCGACGCCATCGACACCGACCTCCAATTCGGAGGGGGCGGCACGAATTCTGCCCGGCATCGCGTTCGCAACAATCTTCCCGGCACTCCGGAATTTTGCCCGCTCGTCTTCAAGACGCCTGTGCTGAACCAATTCATCGCGCAGGACTGGAAGGAACGCGCGCGCGCAGTCGTAAGCGAGGTTCCGAAGGATTTGCTCGCGCGCACGGCTGCTTTCCTGCTGCTGAAAGATTCAAAGTCCAGCTACGTAATCGAAGGAGAAAGACCGCCCCAGGACCGCATTCAGAGATGGGGACGCGCCATCGGCGAGGCGGGACGTGCGCCGCTCGACGAGCAGGAATTCCTGCGCCTGCAGGGGATCGTTATCGGAGATGAGCGTTTCGTGAAGCTTGGCTTCCGTCAGGAAGGCGGCTTTGTCGGTGAGCACGACCGCGACACGCAGCGGCCTATCCCGGACCATATCAGCGCGCGGCATGAAGACATCGCCTCTCTTATGGCAGGATTGATTGCGTTCGATCACACTGCAGAAAACGAGATCGATCCCGTTATCGCAGCGGCAGTGCTCGCATTCGGTTTTGTCTATATCCATCCGTTTGAGGACGGCAACGGACGTATTCACCGCTATCTGATGCACCACGTTCTCGGGAGGCGCGGGTTCAATCCGGCTGGTGTTCATTTTCCTGTGTCGTCGGCAATTCTTGACCGGATCATGGAGTACAAGGGCGTGCTGGAAAGCTATTCCAGCAGGCTACTTCCCTGCGTTCAATGGGAAGCGACCCCAAAGAACAATGTGAAGGTTTTGAACGCCACAGGGGATTTTTACCGTTTCTTCGACGCGACCCCTCATGCAGAATTCCTGTACGAATGCGTGCGGCAGACAATCGAGCAGGACCTCCCGAACGAGACGAGCTTCCTTCGCAACTTCGATCTTTTCCGGTCCGGGGTCGAAAGCATCATCGACATGCCGGAGCGAACGCTGAACAATCTGTTTGGCTTTCTGCGGCAGAATCAAGGGAGGCTTTCAAAAAGAGCACGCGAGAACGAATTCGCCGAGCTAACCCAAGATGAAGTTGCCAAGGTTGAGCAATTGTACGCAGACTCCTTTGGCCAAAGCGGAGCCGCAAGTGACTGACGGAGTATCTTATTCAAAGATCGGAACATCCCCTCCCTCCGGCGGAGACTCGTCCCTTGAAGAATTCGATTCTTGATTGGACAAGTGATGAAACGCATCAAGATCGACAGCGTAGAGCCAGGAGATATTCTTCTTACAGCACGCCCAGGGAAGGTCAGTAAAGCCATCCGCTTCACGACCGGGGCCGTCGTATCTCACGCGATGATATGCGTCCAGCACGGTTCATTTATCGATTCGACTTCAACCGGAGTGCAGGCGCGTAATCTGCAGCGCGAACTATTTGAGGACGATGAAAAGGCGTTTCACTTCCGTCTGAAGGATGCGCCTGATCGCAAGGTGCTAGAGCAGATTGTTGACTATGCACGATCCGAAATCGGTGCACGCTATTCCAAAAGCGAAGCCGCACGATCAGTCGCTGCAGTTCGCAGGCCAAGATCAAAACGACAATTCTGCTCCCGTCTGGCAGCGCGAGTATACAAGATGGCCGGCATAGAGCTCGTGCCGGATGCGGATTACTGCTCACCGGAAGATCTGCGCATCAGCCCGCTCTTAAAAGAGCTTCCGGTCGAGTTTGAGCCTGTATCCGCCGACGAACTTGCATGGACATCCGGTCGCCCGAACCCGATCCAGGCCATGCATGACGCACAGAACGCTGTGCTGGATGCCGCGCGCTCTGTTGACCCTGAAGTAGAGAATTTCAATCATATGTATGATTTGCTCGAAAGACGCCCTGAATCTGATCAAGTGATCGCGGCTGCACTCAAGGACACTGGCTACCTCGATCTTTGGAAGATGGAAGTCGAGGAGCATCCATGGCGCTACACCCATGGGCTGATAGACCAACTTTCCACTTCGCCCGGCGCCCTGTGTGACTATTGCATAGGCACCGTACAAGAGGCCTACACTGGCGGGATTCGCTTTGCGATCAATCTCGTGCAGCTTCAGGCGATCCAGCGGCAGCATCCACGGGAGTCTTTCCGCCTTCAGATTGCACTGTTCGAAACGCTAGTGCGCAACGACCAGAGCCGTAGGGAAGTGGCTTACGGTTGGCTGCGAAAGCATTACCCCAGTTTACTTGAACAACACATGGAGCAGATCGAGCCTCATACTGAATATTGGTGGTCGTTGATCGATCGCGTCGAACCGAAGCTTGCAGCTTTATCCCGTCATGCCGTCTCCGCAGAGGGGCGTACCGATATCTGCTCCTCATGCGGAGATCATCCTGCCAATGCATACCGTGTGGTCAACGGCGCGGAGACCATGCCCGGAGTGCCATCCTTGCGTCTCTGCGATGAGTGCCTCGAAATTCGGCGTGGTATCATGGGCAACCTATTGATGCCTTTTTTTTCGAGGCTTCGAAAGACGTGATGGAAGGCGGAACTTTAACGGCGCGCCTTCTTGGTGGGCGGAGGTCTTTTTCTTGACCCAAGCGGCACATGGGAGGGGCAACGTCTTGGATCCGGCACAGCTTGTCCGGATCGAGGCTGTGCATCGCGGTTTCCTTTTCCAGCATCTATATACCGTACAATGTCTGCTATCGGCGGTCGCGTTGTCGATGGAGAGCGTTGAGGTCGAGAGCGACGAAGATGTCGAAGTGCAGTTCGATGGGCGGCGTATCTACGTCCAGGTGAAACACCGGAAAGAACCGCTCGCCTGGAACGATATCGAGGAAGCTTTGGCGCGCTTCGGAGAATTGCGCGCCGCTCACAAGCGTGGTGAGCGCTACGGAGAACCTGATTTTCTCATTGTTAGCAACGCAGCTCCCAACGGCCCTCTTGCCGCTCGGCTCAAAACGGCCGACTGGCCGGGCGATGTGCAGGTTGATTGGCCATTGGCCGATCCAGAAAAACGAATCCTTCCGGCTCCCCAATCGTCGCTTGTCGAAGCGGCGGAAGCGGCCAGCAGGATGGCCGGAGAGTTACCGTTCGCGACCCTCGCGCCGGAAACTCTAGTTTGGAAGCTGGCTGGCCTCGTATCTCTTGCGGCAACGGGAGAGGACGAGAACCTGGATCACACCTTCCGGGCTGGAGAGCTTCCCAGACTTTTTGAGCAGCTCGTAATACAGTTGCAGGACCTGCCACTGCCTCCGTCTCCCTATCGGGTGCAGGAGCAGGAGCCCAACCTGTTGACGGGAGAAAGGGTCAGGCTGATTGTTGGCTATTCGGGTGCCGGAAAAACATCGTGGCTGGCACAGTCTGCTCAACATGCGCCGGGCACTTTGATCTATCTCGATGTCGCCGATACACCCGGCGCCGCCCTTGCCAACGCCGTTGCCCGGGAAGTAGCTGGTCGGCTGTTTCAGACGGGGGGCGGCCTTGGGCAGATACTTCTGCCTGGCGCGTCCGGGCGAGAAATACTCCAGCTTTTATCCCGCCGTCTGGCGGAGCGCGGAGAGGTTGTCACAGTTGCACTCGACAACGTTCACCAATTGCCTGCTGACGACTTGATGGGGGTGGTTCAATCTGGGAGAGAGATCCGTTTTGTGCTTTTGGGGCGCCCCGAAGGCGAAGTCTCCGGTCTTGAGGCGATTCTCGGCGTCACTCGAGAGGCTCTGCTTGGATGGGCATCAGATACAGTAGCGGCGGCGGCCCATGATCAGGAGTGCCAGAGCGATGCCGCCACTTGCCAGCGGTTGATCGATCTAACCGGCGGCCTTCCGCTTTTCATTCTGAATGCAATCTCCGTTGCAAAAGCCGACTATGATGGTTCGCTAAAGCAGCTCTGTGCTGACCTTGCGCAATCGGCACACGCCCGGGAAGTCGCCCAGGATTTCATCCTCGGTCGGGTTTTTGACCGGTTGCCGAAGGCTGTGGCTGACGTTGCCGAACTGCTGAGCCTTTGCGATGCACCACTGAGGCGCACAGAAATACAGGCCTATATTTCGATGGCCGGCGGGTCCGATCAGGCTAACGCCGACCGGGCTCTTCGCCAATTGATGAGTCAGGGTCTGCTCCAGGTGTTTGCCGACGACCGGATCAAGCTACACAATGCGGCACGCGCAGTAGGCAAGGGACGATTACTTCTCCGGGGCGCTGCGAGTATAAAAGCGTCACGGGAAGCTCTTCGAGCTGTCGTACAGAAGAGCCTTTTAGAGAGCTGGCACCCGGCAAAGCTATCGCTGTTCCTCCGGCTGAGCGGAGAGGTCGGTCGCCTCGATGTTTTGGTCGAAATGGCTACAGACGAGCTCTTCCATGAAATGGGTGTCTGGCCCGAGGTTGAAGCTTTCCTCGAACACGGCGCGCTGGATGAGACTGTTCCCCCTGATCAGCGAATAAAGGCACTCGACGGACTGGCATTTGCCGACCTTAAATCTGGTTCTGATCGCGCCGCTTTATGGCTCGATCAAATGGACGCTCTGATCACAGCCCACAATCTTGGCGCTGAGGAACGGCTGCGCGTCGGCATGAAGCGAATGAACTTTCTTGCCGGTGGAGGCGACCAACGCGGCGCTATGCGTCTGGTGGCGGACCTTACGCCGATCATCAACAAACTCCCTCCCGGTCATCAGCGTGTGTTTTGGTACAATGTTGCATGCGCAGAGCTCGCATTGGGAGACGCGGAAGCTGCAGAAAAGCGTGTTCAGCCTCTAATCCGGGATTATTATGAGCTGATCGGACTGACTCCAGATAGGGTGATGGGAAATAATGCTCCCGAATTGAAGCGGATGCTTAAGAATGGGGCTAACATCGACGACATCAAGCATCTCGCGGATTCGCTCGACGTTCTCGCCAAGGCGCTTGACGCTCAGGGCCAATTTTCTCCGCTCGCAAGGATTCACGCTCTGAAATTCTACGATCTGGCACACGCCCCAGACTCCTTATTTCGGGTCGGGCAGGACCTTGTGGATCAGTTCGTACGCAATCGCGACTTCGATGGCGCACTAAACATGATGGAAACCATCGTTTTGCCCCAGCTTCGCCAGTGGAAGCTCGCTGATTATCTAATCGCTGTCCGCTCACAGTATGCCGTCGTTCTTGCTTATTGCGAACGGTTTTCCGACGCTGAGGCCGAGATGGAGCGTCTGGGGCGCTACAAGAGCGGTCTTTCCCCTCTAGCGCACAGAGAGCTCGAGAAGCAGCGGGAGCTAATCTCAACGATTCGGGAGTTTGGACCGCCACCAAAATGGGTGCCGCCTCCAGGTTTGCTTGAAGGACTTGCGCGCCGCTTTGCCAAACCGGAGCGGGAGCGGATTCGAGAGACCCCAGCGCGGGCAGCAAAGCGCCAGGTCGGACGAAATGAGCGTTGTTTCTGTGGGTCAGGTAAGAAATTCAAACATTGCCACGGTCGCGGGGACTGACGCTCGCCCTGACGTCCGGCAGGTTGACGCGGCCACGCCTGGACAGACTGACTTGGGTCAGAAGCCCATACGCATCGGACGTTTGGTAGCTCGGCCGTCCTGCTGCTGCTTAGTCGTCCGTTAAGAAGGCGAATTGAGCGGGGTGGGAGAGCCGAACGTGCGCCAGAGCAACCCGTGTGAATCGGCGCCATGGAATGACCCCGCCTAGGTCAATGCTGTCAGGGGCTTATCGTGCCGGTCGGCGTCGGGACCCCATGCCGATTCACACTCAGGCGCAGCTTGCGCACCATCATGTCGCGCTGTGGCTACGACAACGAGATTCAGCGGCTGTGTGTTGGGCAAAAGCCAAGCGGAATCGATCAGGTATACAATCACGACGAACAGTGGATCATCCGCAAGATGGCGTTCGAAGCGGCTCACGACTACATTGCGGAGTTGGTTGGCGCCAAACGGGGCGGCAAAATCGTGCGCCTGCAGCGGACGAACCCGCTTGACCCGATCAAGGCCGAGCTGCTCGGCCGTCTCCGTGAGCATTATGCGGCCGAGGAGTCCTAGTCGTCTTATCGCGCTTGGACAGATAGTCGCGCACCGCGTCGACACGATAGAGCGGGCGGCCATCGACGTAACGCCATTTCAGCGGGTGGTCCGGATGTCTCCGCCACTGCTCCAGCGCGCCGGGCGTGCGCCGGAGAACGGCCGCTGCCTCCAACGCCGTCAAATTAGAGCTCCCGGGAAGAGTATCGATATCGAACCGCGCGGGCGGCGGCATGCCACGGTTCTTGCGACCGCGCTTCGTGGGCCGGGGCGTTTCCGTGCGATCTGGCGACCCTAACGCCTCGACCCGAGTTCTCTCGTCCTTGCCGTCCATGTCTCCCACCGAACCTCGACCGGCCTGGGTAATAGGATCGCAAATCTTGCCAGCAAAAAAGAAATCTAGAGCGCCAGTGCGGCTGCTGGATGCCGTAGCGTACGAATCGGACGGACGATGCGAAGTGTCGCTCACCCTACCCGGGCAGATGAAGGGCGGGGGGGAATCAAGCGTTGCACATTAGGCAGCCGAGAGCACGCCATGGCGCATTTTGCCCCCGCGGTGTCGTTGGCAGGTCGCCCAGTCTGCCCCTACATCGGTCAGATTACTTCAAGTTCGAATTGGCCACCAGGAATTGCTAAAACAATTCAATAGTTGGGCAAATCCCCGCAATACTGCCGTCGAGAGAGTTCACGGCTGCACTAACACATAGAGTCAGCCGATGGAGAGTTGCGCCTCAACGCGGCTGTGCTAGTACGCCACTCTCGAATCGAGGGGGACTCGGCCTACCTGCGGTTCATCCTGAGCGTCCCGATCTTCAAGGGTTCGGCTGCGAGGGCGAAGGTCAGGTTACGCTGCGATGTCTTTTCATGTCCGCGCAACACCTTGATAATCGACGCGTGATCCGTGGTGAAGAGCAGTTTCTCGTCCAAGCAAGCCTCCACGTCGCCCTTCGGCCGCTTTTCCGAGACGAGACCGAAGGCCAGGATCGGGCGGATTGTCGGATGAACATTGATGCCCGGCGTGGTCGCCTGCGTTTCCCCAAGCAGAGGGTCCGTTTCCCAATACTTGTCACCGTCGAAGAAAATCATCGGCGTCACTTCCTCGAGGGTCTTGGCGTAGTAGTTGCGCTCCACATCCTGATAAATCTCCCGCATCGTTCCGCCCCCGCCGCGGCCATAAATGATGCCCGCCCGCGAATTGTTGACGAGGGCTTCCTCGCGCAAGCTGTTTTGGAAATATTTCGCGTAGTGCGTTGCGAACGGCATCGTAGGCTCCGCGCCATAGAGCCACGTCGGGATCGCCAAACTAACGGGTAGGATAGCAGGTGCTTTAGCGCGAACCTCAAGAGCCGTCTTCAACCATTTGCGTGCTTCGTCGATCGCCCCGAGCTTATCTTTTTTGATCGTCCAATCATCATTAAAGAGATCGTCGAGGAAGGGGGCTTTTGGCGCGGCGCTTATGAGCCCAATTGCTTCGTCGAGCGGCCCAACGCTGTCGAACGAGGAAAACGCCACCCCCAGATGCGCGGCCTCCATCACGCCCGGCCCGCCGCCCGTGACAAGCAGAAAATGCTGCCGGGCGAGATCGCGCGCGAGGTGGGCAATGGCTGCGTAAGCCTTGTGATTGCGCGGAAGGCTGTGGCCGCCCATGACTCCCACGAGCGGACGTTGAACCGTCTTCAGAAAGACCCGCAGCGCATCGGCGATCGCGGCGTCATGCGCGGCCTCCGCCGCGCGGATGGCCAGCGACGCCGGCAACGGTCCCCCGTCGCTGGCGAACTCACGGTAGATCGCGAAGTCTCGTGACAGCGTGAAGCCCATCGGGTCCCACGGGTTAAAGCCTCCCAACAAATCTTCGGCGGTGTAGAGCTGGTCGGGCACGGTGGCAGGCATCGCAATGCTCCGGAGGAAAATGACAAGAATATAAAGGCGGAAAGCGTCTGGACGGGCGTTATACACCTCCTGCACGTATTGCGCGAGCGGTCTATTCGTGCATGATATCCCGCCGAGCGGGGGAACGAGCGGGGGAAGCGGTCATGGTCACTCCAGTGACAATCAAAACCTATGCGAGTCCAGGCTGCGTACTTTTGACGTTCAATTGGGAGGACGGCGTCGACCATCCGGATTTTCTGGGCTTCGCCATCGAGCGTACCCCGGGTTACGGGCGCGACAGAAAACCGCAGTTCTTGTTCAACAAGCTCGATTTTGTGCCGCTTGCTGATGACGCCCGCCCGAAGGGAAGCGACCGCGCGCCGATCCAGAAATTTAACTGGTGGGATGGTGGCATCAATACCGACGACCAGGGAAAGACCTTCGAATACACCGTCATTCCGGTCCTGGGCACAGGCCCAAACGACTTGAAATTACAAAAGGGGGCTGCCGGCAAGCGAAAGGTCGCTGTGCCAAAGCCGCTCCAGGGACAGATCGCCACCTATTTCAACCGGGCTGTTGTGAGCGCGCAGAGTTTTGCCAAGCAAAAGGTCAAGCCGCTCGAGAAGCAAATGGATTGGCTGGCCAACGGCCTTCAAAATGCGATCCCGGACATCCTTGAGGAGAGCGACGCGTTCGAATGCGCCATCTACCATCTGACCGACAACCGATGGGTCATCCCCGCTTTTACCAGCTTCGAGGGGCGCGGCTCGATCGTCTATTTCGACAAGGCGGACGATTCTAAATCCCGCAGCGCGGCCCATCTGATCGCGGACGAGCGCCACAACATCTCGATCCACAAGCGCGACGCCATCTCAAAGCTGATGCACGACAAGTTCATTGTTTCTTACAAGAAGAAGCATGAGCAGGCCGTGCTGATGGGCTCGACAAATTTCACGCCCGAAGCCCAGACGGTGCAGGCTAACCTTCTCCACATCATCCATTCGCGCGAACTCGCCGCGCTCTATGCTGAGCGCGCCAACCTCCTCGCCAAAAACATCGGCAAGAAGGATATGGAGGCGCCAGCCTGGAGTGATGTAACAGACGTTGAAGATACCAAGATCCGCGTTTTCTTTCTGCCGGAACCCGGCACGCAGCGTAAATTTTTGGACACGGTCACGGAGGCTGTAAGCAAAGCCAAATCGTCGGTGTTGTTCTGTATGTTCACAGCGTCCGACAAAGCCCTCATGGAAGCCATCTTTGCCAAGGGCGATTCACCAAAGCATCTGATCTATGGCTTGTTGAACAGTATTGATGATCCCGACAAGCCGACCAAAAAGGGCGAAAAGCGAAAGCTTCCGGAGATCGCAAGCACGATCTTCCACCGCTCGCAGACGAACCCGGACACGCTTCCCTATTCGGCCTTTGGCGCCAATGCTCCGCGTGGCTTCCTGCCTGAACTGAGGACGATCGACACAACGGGGTACGACGCGTCGGTTACCAAGAGCAAGGCCAAGGCCGCAAAAAAGAAGTCGAGCGTTCCGCCGATCCATGTGCACCACAAGTTCATCGTGATCGACGGCGACACCGCGGCGCCGACCATCTACACCGGCTCTCCCAATTTCAGCAAAGCCTCAGAGAATTCCAACGACGAGAATGTCTTGGAGATAAAGGGCAATGTTGAGCTTGCTCACGCCTATGTCGCGGAATTCATGCGCCTCTACAACCACTATCGGGCTCGCGCCATTTGGAACAAGACCCATGAGAAAAAGGGAGCGAAACCGAAGCCGGGCTCTGAGGCCGACCCGCTTGTGCTCAAGCAAACGCGCGATGAGTGGGTAAAGGGTGCTTATAAGAAAGGAACGAAAGCATCGCTCGCCAGGGAGCGTGGTCTATAGGCCGAACGCCCGAAAGGGCGGCACGGTCGGCTTGCTTTCTGACTTTGCGCATTTTGATTGACGTTAAACGTATGCTGTTCGCAACCGATTAAAACCAAGCGATTGCAACCATGGCCCAGACTGCACGATCACCGGCCCTTCTCCGCCTTTCCAAACGCGATATGGTGATCACCGTCGCGCGGCTGGCTTGTCCATCCGTCAACGTCAGGAGCGTCTCATGAGAATTCACCGAATGATCGTGCTGGCCGCTCTCATCCTGCTTGATGCAGCGCAGGGTGTGCAGGCGCGCGACGTCAAGATCGCAACGTGGAATCTCGGCTGGCATCTGAGTCAGGCTGAAGCAAAGGATTGGATCCGTGATTGCAGCCAGCCTTTCGCACTCAATCCCGCCAGCGGGTTGTTCGAACCATCAACAACCGGGGCAACAAAGCCAGGCTGGGAACTCAAATGGGGGCGTAACGCAAAAATCAAATGGGACATCGCCGCAAAACCCCCGTGCGACGTCTATCAAGCGAACTTCAAGATCGTCCCGGTGACGGAAGCGGCCTATCTGAAGCGCTCTCAGCAGCTCCAAGACTTCATCGCCAGGAACCTCGATCCGGACATCATGGCGTTCCAGGAGGTGAGCGGCGCCACCGCCGTGCGCGAAGTTCTGCCGAACAACGGTGCTGATTACGAGATCTGCTCGTTTGACAATTTCAAGGTCCAGCGGCTTGCCATCGCCTGGAAGAAAAACCTCGGTACGGGCTCGGACTGCGCTGTCGTCGCGACCTTGTCCCTGCCGGATCTCGCTGCGACGGATCAGGTGCGCCCCGGGTTATCGCTGACGCTTCACATCGACGGTAGACCACTGCGGGTCATGACCGTGCATCTAAAGTCGTCTTGTGTTAGCCCGCTCGAAGATCGAGGTAAGCTTGATGGCGGCGGCGCTGCTTGCCCGATCCTCCAGCGACAGGTTCGTCCGCTCGAGGATTGGCTAGAGACAAGCTCCTCAGGCATGCCGGTCATCCTGATGGGGGATTTCAACCGCAATCTCTCGCACGAGAAAACCTCTATCGCGAAATCGGCCATCCGTTCCGACGGAAGCGACCCAGCGACATCCCTTCCAACCGGCGTTCTAGTTCGGAGCTTATACGGCGAGGTCAATGATGATGCCCCGGCTTCCAGCGCCCTTGCGCACCTGGAACCTGAATGCCCTGTCAATGCTGTCGCCAAGCAACTCTGCGAGCGCTCTAAACGGGAGCTGTTCGATCAGGATGCGCTGAAGCCGCTAACACGCGGAGATAGCCTTGGCTGCCGCAACCCGATCGGATTAGACCAAATGCTCGTGAGCTCGAGCCTTTCGGTGCCAAATCCAGCCACCAAGGTCGCCATTGGCCGCTTCGGAGGGACGCGGCCGGCCGGGCAAGGCCATCCCGATCCGTTGCTGGCTATCTCGGATCATTGTCCGTCGACGGCAACCCTGAGCTTCTAGCGTGGCAGTGACCGGATAACTTTCGACGCCCGTCTTCGACATCTCACCATCATGAAGGTACGACATGTCTTCATTCGTAATCTACGCCCTAGATGCAGCGTCGGACAGCATTCAAAAACCTCCGTGTGATCGTGTCCAGCGAGCAGGATGCGCGAAACACGGCAACGGGATTGGACGCCCTCGTGTTCAAAGATGGAGTGCCATGGAAGTATTTCGATAGTCATGGCGCATCGTTCAATATCAGCGAGGAATAAGGCGCCATACGCTGCCGCCTCAGCCCTCACAACGCTCTGGGAGACCACTCATGCCTTTAGGCGAGAACCAGACCACCGATGAAGCTCTTGATGGACAGAAGCCGGGCGACAAGGGAAGCGGCGTTTTTGCCGTTCCGGACCCTACAAGCCCCGAGCAGGGTGCATTCAAGAAAGTAATCGTGTCCGATATCACCTATCCGGATTGCGTCCAGCGCGGCCAGAACTGCATGGTCTACAAATGGCTGCCCAAGAAGCTGAGCCAAGGGACAACCGAATGTCCGACCAAGGGCGTTCTTTGCAACAAATCATGCGCGCATGATCTCTGCCTTTGCATCAATGGCACCTGTCAGTGATGCTATGTGGAGGCTCTTTCTCTTCTTTCTGATCACGTTTGTGATCTTTGCCGGTGTCGTCGGCGGCCTCCTGTACACCGCCGATCAATGGATTCCGATCGTAACGGCGCGGCTCGGCAAGACGGAGGAGGCCAACAAGCTCCTGGTCGTTCTGCCGGCTGCCATCGCGACGTTGCTCGCCGCACTTACGAGCGGCGTCAGCGCCCTGATGCAGATGGGTGCCCAGCGGGCGATGAACCGGGAGCTTGCGGCTCAAAAAGCCGCGATCGACGAGGATCTCGACCGGAAACGCAATACGCTTCTTGAACAACTCGACAACAAGAAGACGGATAACATGAAGGTTTTGGAGGATCACAAGACCTCGCTTGCCAAGGAGCTTGATGAGCATCGCGATGAGATCAGTCGTAAGCGGGCCGAGGTTGGCGAAGAGATAGAGTACCTAAAGGAAGCCCGGGACATTGCGACCTACTATCGTTTCTTTGTTGGACAGCTGCGCGTTGGAGCGTTTTCAAACAGGGAGACGAAGCCTTACCAAGCAAAGCTGGTCATCGCGCGTGACAGGCTGCCCCGGGAGAGCGATCTTTACCTGGAATGGTGCGCGTTTATGCAATGGGGCCGTCTTCTGGAAGAAAATGCCGGGAAACGAAAGTCCGCTGGACAAGTGGAAGTCTGGGAGGAGCCTCTCCCGGAGCATGGCGACCGCGAGCTTGGCGTTATTTTTGCCGACAGCGGTGAGCGCGTCCTGGCATTGATCGAAGAAGCAATTACCCAACTGCGCACGACGCGTTGAGAGAAGGGACTGCGGACACTTTCACGGTGGTCGCCAAACAACGCTATTGATCTTTGTAACGGACCACAAGCGCGTCTAAGGCGATTCAGCCTTTCTGCGTGGAGCCTTCCGCACCGTGGCGCTTGAGTTCTTGCGCTTCGTATTGTGCCTTGAGCGCCGGGTCGCTCGTCTCGCCCGCGACCGCATCCGCGTTGCTGCCATCAAGGCCCGGCGCGGCTTTAATGGCATCCCCGACGTCCTTCATCTCTGAGCCGTTGCGGATGAATGGCTTCAGATAAGCATCGAGCTTGCCCTTGCCAGGTTCTTCGAGCTCCTGCGTCAGGGCGGCGAGGTATTGATCTTTATCGGTGGCGGCCCAATCGATACCGAAGCCCGCGCGGCGTGCAAGCTCCGCATGGAGCAGCATGATCGTGCGGCCGTTGCCGTCGAGGAAGGGATGACCATAAGCAAGGTAGCCCATGACTTCGCCCGGCTTCTCCGCCATGAACGCCTTGTCCTGTCCCTTCTCAAGCGCGTAGTCGATGGCTTTGCGAATATCGTTGGGATGGGCGAAGATAACGAAGCCCTTCTTCACAAAGATATGGGACGCGTTTGCGTGGCGATCCTCTCCGGCCCACGGGAACACCGCCTCGAAGAGCGTTTTGTGCGTTTGCAGAACGTCGGCGTAGCTTAGGGATTTCTGCGCCTTGAGATGAGCCAACGCGGCATCGATACCGGTCAGGAAGGAGTTATGCAGGAGGCGCTGAACGATTTCCGGATCTTTGGCCTTGGCGACGTTGCGCAAATAGCCGCGCGTCGCAAAATCCCCGAACGGATCGAACGTCACGGGCGGTTTTCGCGCAGATAGCGCGCCTGCAGGCGCACGGCCTGGACGCGGCTTAGGATGCCCGCCCGCTGCAAGGCCACGATGGTATTTTCGACATCGTCAAACGTGACATCATCGCCGGAGAGCCGGGTGACATGTTGAGCAAACATATCGTTTGATGACACAACGACTCCCACATTATTGGCGCTCGCCAGCCCCCGGATCACACGGGCCGTAAAATGCGGGCGGTTGGAACGTGGGACAGACATCGGCTCACTCCTCAACGTCAATATAATATGCCAAGGCCTGAAAATCCATTAACTTGCGCCCTTACAAGCAAAATAAGCCTTTGAAAAGACTTGGAATCAGGCCTCCTTGAGGAATCTTGCAGCCGGCTTGGCTTAGTCTTTCCGGCCAGAATATCCGGGGAGGTTACGCACGACTGGTTCCCCGATCTGGTGCGCCGCACGAAGGAGATTCCCGCCGACGCCAAGTTCGATCCGCGCAATGCTAGCCGCCAAGTGGCAGCAATCTGGCTCGTGAACCGGGGCTTTGGGACGAGAAGCGACTTTTATAGGTTCGCCGCATGTCCATTCATATCGAACGAACCGGCGGCCCGCCCGATCTGCCCGCCGCTTTCGCGCATTTTGTCGTCCACCATCTTCGCGGGCGATCCTTGGACGACAATAAAGACGAAGAAGCCAGGCGCGGAAAGTTTCCGGACTTTGCATGCTATCGCGATCTCGTGCTGATCGAGATGAAGCATCTTGAGACCGAGCAGAATGAAAGGATCAATGAGACCTACAAAAGTCGAGTGGCCGCGAATGAGGTGCCTTTCTACTATGGAAAGAGACGGCTCGACCTCAACCAATTCAGCAACGGCAGAGAAATCGCGTCGGCTATTCTCAGCAAGCTTGCGCGAACTCTGGAAACGCATCTCAGCAAGGCGAATGATCAATTCGATGATTATCGCAAGCGCAATATCCAGAAGAATTCCCTTTCGATATGTCTGCTTCTCAACTCCCAGATTGATGAATTCAGCCCCGATGTCGTGATCTACGCCGTTCAGCAGAAATTCCGGCGGCCTGGTTCTGCAGGCCAGCGCTTTCCTCATATCGACGCGGTGGTCTACATCTCGGAAAAGCACGCGCAAAAGCTTCCTGACGGTAGAATTGCCTTCGCCATCGCGCACATCGTATGCGCGCCGGCTATCGAGCAACACTGGAAGATAGAGATCGTTGAGCGCATCCTGCAGCGCTGGTCCGAATTCAGAACCGGCAGTGCGGCCGCCTCACGCCGCCCCGACGGATTTGCGAGCGTTGTCGATGTTCCGCCCGAGATGCCGCGCCACGAAGCCTGGAAACTCGCTTATAGGCGTAATCCGCATCTGCGCCCGCTTACAAATCGGCAGTTGATGGTTCACTTCCACCGCTGTGTCGGCTTCAGCGCCTTGCTCTCCCATGGCAGTTGGACGATGCCATCGCAGGAAGAGCACTTGGGTTATGTGAGAAGTTTCGGCGATGCCATCGAAGAAATAAACCATCGTGGCATCGACTTGCGACAGTTTGCGCCCGAGGGGCTAACGCCACAGGAGCGCGCACAAGCCTATGCCGGGCTGCCCCAAGAACTCATTGACCGGCTCTCGCGCAAAGCGAAGTGACGAGGCCTTCCACTCCTTGCTCGCCACCTATTCAGGAAATTCACCCCTTTAGCAGCATTAAGCCGTCCTTAGCGGCGCCCGGGCGATAATAAGCGGAAGGGTGCGCCACTATCGCTAGCCCGCTGATTTCCATCTCGTCTGACTTTTCCGATCTCGGCGGATATCGCGCGCCGCTGCCCGATGCGGCCCCTTCCGCCGATGTCGCTTCGATGGTGCGCTACCTCGCCGGACTCAAGAACGTCTTACCCAACGCCAAACAGGCGGGCCTTGTCACGGATTGGGCCATGCGATGCCTCGTCGATATTGGGTCGATTGCCGGCCATCACGACGAGCTGAAATCCAATCCATCCTTATCGGTGCAAATATTCGAAGATTGCGCCTCGCGCACGACATGACCCAAGCCGAGCTTGGCGCCTATTTCTCGGTGACGTTCCAGCAAATCCAAAAACACGAGAAAGGCATCAATGGCATATCGGCCGCTGATCTCGCTCGGGTGCGGGAAAATAACTTTCACTCAGTTAGAAGCTAGCCAGCAGCGCCCGCATTAGTGAACAGGTGACGCAGGGGAGGGGAGCTTGAAAAGAACACCGCTCGGTAGCCGCTTCATCAAGCAGCTTATCCGCGTCAATGACCAAGTATGCTTTACTGCGCTTCAGCAATGGGAATTCACGCAGCATCTCGATCTCTTGGTCTCTGCGAGTCCAAAGGAGTTCACGACCGCCGCGTTCACGACGAACCCTTTCGCGAAGAACATCTACCGGAGACTTGGGGAGCTTTCCGAATTCGCAAAGGAGGCGGAAGGGGTTGCCTTGCAGATGGGCATTATTGCGGCCGTTGAATATGTCCTTGCCTACATGGAAGAAGTGCAGCAACTCCGCGAAGAACTGGTGACTGACCCCGGAGACCTGATCACGGATGACGCCGAGGAGGAGCAGCTGCGGCTCAAAATTACGCGGTGGCAAGGTGACGCCCCGGTCGCATGGTACTTCCGGACCGTCGGTTTTTTCCGCTTGCTGCGGAACCACTACGCGCATGTGAACGAAACACCGTCGTCTGCATTCAAGACTTACGCGCGATCGTATGGCACGCCCCTGAGCAAATTCTGGGACAATGGTGTCACGGACATCCATGGGATCGATTTTGCGACGCTTGCGACGACAACCCTCACGCCGGATCTCGCCTTTGGCGCGATGAACCTGCTGCGGATTTGCGTTCAGCATATCGACGCGATGGTCGCCGATACCGTGTCGTCCACGGCTATCGTTAAATGGATGGTGTCGCGATCGCCACCGCACGAGCGTAACCTGACAAATGAGCGGCTGTCTTTAAAGGTGACCGGCAGGCTTCGCGCTGACTGGAACGTCGAAGAGCCGTTGCCGGTTGTGATGACGCATGTGGAAGACGCTATCGCCGCCGCCGCCAGCTCATGATGGCCTGTATGGGTTGGAAACGGGGCGACATCGCGTGCGACCTCGCATAAGGCGCAGGTCCTCATTGGCGCCCCAGAGTTTTGATCTCTAAGCTGCGGCGATCGCGGTCGAATCGAGGCGCGACCAATCCCGCACGCTTCAAAGATGTGTTCATGCTGCCTGGCCTGTCGCGACCACGCGCTGGGTAACAACATTCAAGAACCCGGTGCCGTGAGGCTCGCGCGCGGTCACACACTCAATGCGAAAATGTCGGTTTTTCGAGACGAAGCCTAGAATCCATGCAAACGCGTCAAGGAAGAATGCGATACTGGCGCGCGGACAATCGTATGAAGGATACGACGTAATATCTTTTGCGGAACGTAATGGTGATCGCGAGGCTCATTGATCTCGCCCGTCGTCCTACGGCGACAAGATAGGTTGGCGTCTCCAAAAGAGCGAGCAAGCGAATACGAACTGCAACGACATCCTCCGACGGGCCTTGATGAACGAGTAGAGCCAACTCGTGAAGTCCTGCGTGAACGAGATCACAGCCGGTCATCCGGGTGTGACGTAACGGTTGGAAGGGCGAACAGCACTAATGCAGCGCCGGTCGATCCGGCGATCAGGACAACCCACATGGGCCATGGCATCTTCGAATGCGTGCTTTTGATCGGGACCTGATCCGCGGAGGGCATTATGGCCAGCGGTCATGAGTACCGCAAAAGAAGGAAGAACACATGGCTGCTCCGACCAATGCTGCAAAGTGCGGATTCTTCTTGCCAACCCGGAGCCGTCCACACATGACCCCAGTGAACACCGGCGGCTTTGGATCGCAGCGGAACTTCTCGCAAGCATGCGAGCAAGCTCGCACATCGGGAACGTCGCTCAATCCCAGCTGAGTGGGCCACCGTTTCAGCGCCTTTTCGCAGATCTCCGGAGAGCGGGGTGGGGTGATGCTTCGGGACCATCGTCGCCGTCTGGCCGGCGACGGTCAGGCTACGTCGTAGCTCGGCCAGCAGCCATCTTCCTCGAGCCGGCCGGCACGCGCCGTGCGGGTATCGTCGAGGAGCCGCTGTCCGACGTTCTTCCATGCCGAGTCCGGACCGTACAAACGCACGGCATCGGCTTTCTGAATTTCGACGATAAGCCCGTAGCGGCTGCAGGAGACACGCGCAGCACGTGCCGCCCGATTTCCGACCAGCTTAAGGAGATCGGACGATTGGCTTGTTTAGCGTCCGCGCCCCGCCGCAGTTACTGCGTCCCAATATTCGGGTGGCATCTGGTCCATCGGACCGCGCGTGGGCGTCGCAGAGCGGCAGCGTCCGCCGACGCCTGCGCGGGCCATCTTTTTCATTTGCTCTCGGGTGGGCATTCGCCAGCTTGCGGTTGAACGGTCGCCATACGGCAATAGAACAGAATAGGAACAAAAGAGTCCTAGCCCCGGACGCAGGAGGGTTGGAACCCTACATTTGCAGTCCTGAGATCGCGGCATGCTATGGCTTTCTGCAAAAACCCTAATTATAAATGGGAAATCCCACACTTAACTTGGCTTTTTATGAAGCGCAGCGATCTCAGCCACACCCTCCGGGAGACCCTGAAACGGTTGCCGCCGCCATACGATTCCCACTACGGAATCGTCCCCCCGGCTCCGCCAGAAGAGGGCGTATCGGTAGCAGGAGCCATGAAAGCCCTGGATGCCGCCCAAGCGGCCTTCGGCAAGGTCGATGCCATCGCCGCCCAGATGAAGGACCCCTACATCGTCAGCCGTGTGCTGACCAGGCGCGAGGCGGTGAGTTCGTCGTCGATCGAAGGTACCCAGAGCACCCTCGACGAACTGCTGTCCGTCGAGGAGACGGGCGACGAGGGTGCCAGGGATGAAGCGCGTCAGGTGAGAAACTACGCCGTGGCGCTCGATGGATTCATTCCGCTCGCGGCGAAGGAGGGGTATGGCGTCTTCACGATGGACCTGATCAAGGATCTCCACCGCGCAGTGATGAAGGACGATCCGGACTACAAGGACGTTCCTGGCGACCTTCGCACGCGCGTCGTGTGGATCGGCGGAAACAAGGACATAGCGTATTCGAGTTTGAACCCTCCGCCTCCCGCGGACGTTCACAGCTGCCTCGCTCAAACCGTCGACTTTCTACGGAACGAGGGAATGCAGCAGATGACTCAAGGGTTCATCACGCGCATGGCGATTGCGCACACTCATTTCGAGGCGGTCCATCCCTTCCGCGATGGCAACGGGCGCGTCGGTCGTCTCCTCCTTCCGCTCATGATGGCGGCCGAGAAGCACGTCCCGTTGTACCTCTCGCCATATATCGAGAGCAAAAAGGGTGTGTACTATGCTTCGCTCAAGGATGCTCAACAGCGGCTGGACTGGCAGCCGATCATTACGTTCATGGCTGACGCCGTGACCGGCACGGTCGACGAGCTGATCCGGACCCGTGGGGCGTTGTCCGAACTGTCCGATGTCTGGAGGGAGCGCCGCAAATTCCGCAAGGGGTCGGCGGCCGCACGCGCGCTTGACGAGCTTCACAACTATCCGGTCGTGACAGCCAAGCGGCTCGGTGAACTTCTGGACATCAGTCCTCCGCAGGTCCACCAGGCAATCGCTCAACTGGAAGAGGCGGGAATTCTGGAAGAGCGCACTGGTTACTCGCGCAATCGCGTGTACGCCGCTACCGAAGCTCTCGGCATCATTAACCGGCCGTTCGGCGAAGAGCCTCTCCTTCCCGATCAGATGGATCCGGACGAGGTGCCGGCCGGTCCCAAGGGGCCATGACCGGCATTAGATTCGTGCACCCGGCAGCCGCGCTTCCGAGCGCTCTCTGCTTTGTTCACCGAAGGCTACTCCCGCGATGGCCATGTCGAAGATGCTTCGATCGTGTCGCAGTCCCACGCTAGGCTGTCGCGGTCGAACACTAAGGCCGCGCGGACCGGTCATCGTAGTGCCGATACCAGCACCATGATGATGCCGGCGCTCATGCGCCGGTCACCCCACAAGCAGGGATGTGCCGTTGCTTCGGGGTTGGCACGCTCTCGTCCATCAGGATCTTGCGTCCGTCGGGAAGCCAAACCGCGTTCAAACTCAAGGATCTCGATGCTGCGATCGCTTCGCCGGAGTCTGCCGAAAGCGGGCCAATCGCGCTGGAGTTGCAAGCTTAACTGGAGCCTTAGAGGCGTGTTCAGGAGAACCTTGATCGGACCCATACCGTCGCGCCGGCATCATCCGCGCTCGAGGCGCCTCAGGTGACAAGCGCGGGTATCTCAACGCTCCTGTTAGCATCGCGCCGCCGCCCTAGTTAACTTGGTCCACGGGCGCGTATGAAGATTTGCGCTGAGAGCGCAGCCAACCCGGATCGGATTTCTCTGATGATGGCGATCACGTTCCTTCCGGGTGGGGTATTAGGCGCCACTGCCCAGATGTTGCGAGCGGTTAGCCGTCTCGTGCACAATCCGAGAGGTCTGAGACCTCGTCCGCAATCAGTAGTTAAACAAAAAGATTATTGCACGCTTAGTTCCGAATGTTGTACACGGGGCGAGCGGCATTCGAACGCCAGGGGATTTCACGTCCTGCTTACGTGCGGTTGCTGCGACGCAGTGCGTTTAGGCTGCGGTTTTTACTGGTTCACTGCCTGAGCTTTCAAGCGACCTTGATCGGTCAGATTTGACCAAGGTCAAGCGGTAGCTTACACCTCCGTCTTGCCGGCGGTGGGAGGGAATCGTCGGTTTTTTTGATCAAGGGATTCGAATGGCGACTTTTACGATGCATATGCGCGTCGCCTCTGACCACGCCAGCTTCTAATGTATAAGTGGATTTCTCTGGCGACGAGCGCCGACCTCGCACAGCTGCCCAATCACATCACCTCCGAGTACAATCCGGACCGGGTCGCAAAGATTCTGAGCCAGGAGATCTCGGATGCGGTGAAGGGCGTGCTCATCGAATACAATTACATCGATAAGGACTATCGCAGCACCTACTATAATTTCTACTCGAAGAAGGGGCAGTATTATCGCAGCGACTGCGTGCGGCTGCATTTTTTCGACCAGACGGTGAAGTTCGATGATGCCAATGCTGCTCTAGTCTGTCCCGATCGCGAGCTCAACGATCATTACTTCGGCTACATGGTATTGCGACCGACTGGCATTGCGACAATCGGCAGGACTGTGCTCACTCCGGACATCCGCAAGGGTGCGGGTCGTTTCATCATCACTGCCGATCATAAGGTGCATTTGCTTGGCTACAAGCTTGTGATACGCGGCTTTCCGTCGATGGACCAGCATGTCGATATTTCGGTGTGCGCGCATGCTGCTTGTTGGTCTATCCTGCGTCACTACAGCGAGCGCTACAACGTTCATCGAGAATATTTGGTCCATGAGATCACGATGATGGCGCATGAATACAATCCAGGCGGTTTGGTGCCGTCAAAAGGATTGCAGATCGCTCATGCCGAACGCGTGTTTCAAGAAGCGGGCACGTTCCCTATCCATATCGCTCGCAATGCGACGACAGGTACTCAGGACCATCCATTCTATCGGCAACTGATTGCCTACATAGAATCAGGCTTCCCTCTTTTCGCCGCGATGCATTCGCGGCGCCATGCGGTTGCGCTTGTGGGATATGAGTGGCGTCAACCGGTGAAGGGTCATTCCGGGCTCCGGTATGCTTGGGATGAAGTCGAAACGCTTGCTGTTGTCGATGACAACTATCTGCCGTACATGTCCATTCCGAAGTCGAGCGGAAGTCCCTACGCGGCGGAGGCGATTGACGCCTTTATCGTGGCGCTTCCCGAGAAGGTCTACTATCCGGCAGATGCCGTTGATCGGTTGGCTCCTGCCTTGTTAAAACTTGGTCCCGCCATTGGTCTCCCGGCCACGAACGACACCATCATCCGCTACTTCATCACCACGGGCTCCTCTTATCGCCATTTCGCGCGAGAGCATGCCTCGGAATTTGATCCGAAGCTCGTGCAGTGCATCATGACCCTGCCGTACGCCCAATTTATCTGGGTGGTGGAGTTTTCGACGGAGGAACAGTGGGCTAATGGAAGGGTTGAGGCGCGGGCGGTAATCGACGCCACCGCCAGCTTGCGCGAGCCAATGCCCCTCTGGTTGTTCCACAGCCGCACCGGTGCTCTGATTTTCGACCGCGAGAAGGTTGGCCAGACCGCTGCCGGCATGGGTGGCCTGAAACTTGCCAATACCGGTCATGCAGGGTTCTCGCGGATGGACCGCAACTTGCGACCAACTCAGACGAAATAGGCGTTATCGACGGACGAGAGGCTCGTTCTAGACTTTAGGGAGGTCACGATGGCTGACGATGCACACGACAAGACCAATGAAAGACCTGAAGTGCTTCAAGGGCTTGCGCCCGTCGATGCCAAGCTACTGCAGGAGTTCCTCAAGGAGATGGATGAGCACGTGATTCCCGACATCGTTAAAGTCGTGGAGGAGAGGCGTTTGCAAGCGGCTGAAAGCCGTCAATGGCAGCTAAAATGCTGAAAGAGCGGCTTATTTGAGTGGTTTCTTCAGCCGCTCGTAAGCCGCGCGTACGATTGCTTCCACTGCTTCTGCGGCGTCAGCATCCAAGGCCGGATCGGCGCGCAAAAGGCTAGAAATTTGGACCATGGGCTCTGGCTGGCTTGCGCGATAGGGCGCGTTGACAAAATCCGAGGGATTAAGCCCCGCCCAGGCGGAAAGCGCGGCCAAGCTGGCCGCGTCAGGACGCCGTCCCTGCGCCATCCGCGTTAGGGTCGAAGCGCTAACGCCCGTTGCTTCTGACACCTCTTTCCAGCTTACATCACGGGCTTGAACCGTTGTCTCCAGCGCTCGGTAGAAGGCATCTCCGTCAAAGCCCTTGGTATCATTGGCGTTTCTTGCGTTATCAGAAATTGCCATTTAGCAATTGACTTTCTATTTCGGTTTGCCTATCTATTGCTTAATAGCAATTGAAGTTCGAAATCGCAAGGAGAAAGCTTATGGCGATTGATATCCTTGAAACGGAAGGGTCGCGGCACAGTGACCTGGTCACGGTGAAAGTGAACGAGCGTCCGGTAAAGCTGCTGGGTCCGCACGAAATCGGCGAGCAGATCAAGATCGCCGCGATCGAGCAGGAGGTTGAAATCGACAAGCACTATCTGTTGGATCTCGTCCTCGACGATGGCACCCACCGCCGCATCGAAGACCATGAGCGAGTCGAGCTCCACGATCACATGGTGTTCGTGGCGCGCAAGCCCGAACACATTGTCGTCATCACCGTCAATGAACAGCCGGTGAGCCTCAAAGGTCACTCCGCCACCGGCACGGAGATCAAGGCCGCCGCCATTGCTCAAAGTGTGGCAATCCAGCCCAACTTTGTGTTGCAGGAGGAGCTGCCTAACGGCACCAGCCGGATCGTCGGCGACAATGATGTCGTCCATCTGCGCGAACATCTTCGGTTCACGGCGATTGCGCCGGACGACAACTCCTAGGCAGAAATTGCCATGAAGGTGGAAGTTTCTGCCGCCATCGAAGATCTAAGGAAGCAGTTTCCCGCTGCCACCCTCAACACGCGGGACGATGGGCAAGGGGGCGTATATCTAACGGTCGAACCGGTAGCGTTGAGCGACCGGTTCGTCCCGAACAAGACATGGGTGGGGTTTCATATCCCCGCGCAGTATCCTTATGCCGACATCTATCCCATGTTCATCGGTGGCGACGTCCGGCGCGCGGACGGTCAGGGCTTTGCGCCGCCGGTGACTTCGGGACACGCGTTCGAAGGAAGGCCGGCTTTGCAGATCTCCCGCCGCAACAGCATGGCCCAGAACGGCAAGCAAAAAGTTTGCGCGAAGGTGCTCAAGGTTTTGGATTTTTTGGAAAGATCGTCGTGATGTCCAAGTGCAGGCTCCACATTGCCCGTTCGGACTACGAGTTACTTTGGCATCATCTCTATCAGGAGGATGGAGATGAGCACGGAGCCATCTTGCTTGCGGGTCTGTCCGAACTCGACACGATTCCGCTCCTCACTGTTCGTGAAGTGCATCCGGCTAAGGACGGAATTGACTATGTCGCAGGCAAAATCGGTCACCGCGCTCTAACGCCCCAGTACATTCATCGGCTGATTACGCGCGCTCGCGACGAGCGGCTCGTCTATTTGGCCGTTCACAATCACGGTAGCGATCGGCAGGTCGGATTCAGCGATATCGATCTCCGATCTCATGAGCGCGGCTATCCCGCCCTGTTGCAGATCGCCAAGGGCATGCCGGTCGGCGCTCTGGTGTTGGGGCGGCGCGCCATGCAGGCAGATCTTTGGATGCCAGACGGCAGCCGTCGCGAACTCGACCAGGCGAGCGTCATTGGCATGAAGATTGATCGCCTCGCTCCCCATCTGTCGAGAAATCTGGGTTCGATGGACGACCAATATGATCGCCAGATTCGTATGTTTGGTCGCGTAGGCCAGCAGACCTTGTCGCGCGCCCACGTTGCGGTGGTCGGCCTGGGCGGCATCGGTAGCCTTCTTGTGGAGTATCTGTCGCGCCTGGGCGTCGGCCATTTCACGCTGGTTGACGACGATGCGGTTGAAGCGTCCAACCTCGCTCGGCTGATCGGAGCATCGCAATCCGATGCTGAAAATCGGACGCCCAAGGTTCAGTTGGCACGGCGCTTGATTCAGCAGGCCAACCCATCCGCGCACATCGAGCACTTCAATGCCGATGTGGCTAAAGCTTCAGTCGCGGACCGCCTCAAAGGCTGCGACTATATCTTCCTTGCGGCGGACTCAATGCGGGCACGCCTGGTCGTGAACGCGTTGGTCCATCAATATCTCATTCCAGCCGTTCAGCTGGGCTCAAAAGTCCGCGCCGATGAGCAGGGGCAGGTCATTGATGCGTTCAGTGCCATTCGCCCTCTTCGTCCAGGTGCGGGTTGCCTTTGGTGCAACCAGCTGATTGATCCTAGTCTCCTGGCCAAAGAGGCCAAGACAGATGCGGAACGAAAGGCGCAGGCTTATGGCGTTGAGGAGCCGAATCCCAGCGTTATCAGTCTTAATGCGGTCTCCGCAGGGCACGCTGTGAATGATTTTTTAATGGATTATCTGGGTCTACGCGCTGATCGGCCCTTGCATTACCAGCACATTAACGCCCTGACGGGGAGGTTGCAGTTGGTGGAACCGCGTAAAGACGCTGATTGCCCGGAATGTTCGAAAGGCGGGATGCGGTTCGCTCGAGGTGATGGCGTAGATTTGCCATGTACAGAAGGCTAGCCGAAGGATCCCCTAGCAGAGGGCGATCTGAAAACGGCGGTTCGAAACCCGTCGATCGGAGTTTTGGCAACGCTTTGGGACGAGTTCCGGGGCCATTCGTGACGTGGGGTTCAATATCTTTGCGACGGCGGACATTCCAATCACCGAGAAGGGGTTTGCCGACGTAAAGGTCATTGCGGTGACGCTCATGGCTCGCAAGGTGGCCAATCTGAAGGCGGCTCTCCTGCTTGTCGAGGCCAAGCCTCATCGTCGAATCCTGGACGATCACGGTTGCGTAGTCGATATGAGCCACAGCCGAGCCGGAGGACAGGATATTTTCGGTGCCGGCGTCGATCTCGACGCCGGCATTTCGGGCCGCCGACCTCCGAGAGATCAGCCGGAAGATGCGCCGCGAGCGCCTCAGGGACGGAACTCTCCCGCTTCCTGGGGAGTTTCGATTCCATTCCGGAGCAGGGAATCGAGCCCGGGAAGTCCGATGGAACGCCGGATCCAAGATCCCCAAATCGAGACCTACTCGTTCCACGCGCGCGTTTGCCTTGGAATTGCGATCGTCGGCTTCGTGATTTTCCTCATCGGGCTGGGCGCCTTTTAGTAGGCCGCCTCAGTGGGCGGCCTCTTGCTCTCTGAGTTTTCTCCCTACGCGCTGGAAGTCTTACCGCCGTAGGAACCGTGAGCACGCAGGAGAATCGTATGTGCAGCTTTCACACTTGGAGCTGCCCATGCGATACGTTGCGTACACGGTCGATTTATATGGCGTTGCTCGCGCAGTTTATGAAATCGATGCCCCGACGGACAAAGACGCGCAGGCTCGTGCCGAGAAATTCTTAGAGACGCATCCTGCTGTAGAGGTGTGGGAGGGGCCGCGCAGAGTCGCACGGCTCGTTCGTGTGCGCGAGTCTGGTGGACAGGAAGATCAGGGCCGCGGAACGCGCGCGAACTAGTGTGGAAGAGCGCGAGCGCCGGTTCACGCTGGCGGGCCTAAGGGTCTGTACTTTTCTGCAAACTCTGTGTCGGGGTAGTGCATGACAGCCGCAATCTCAAGCCACTGGACGGCCTCGGTGAAGGTTCGGACCCGTGTCTCCGCGGCGAAGCCGTTCAGGTCGTCACCCAATAAGACCCGAAGAAGCCCGCATCCCAGAACGTGGCGATCGTGAAATTGATCTCGCTGTCGTAGAGATCTTGGAGCACGCGAGCAGTGGGGTCACTCAGCTCTGCCACGGCCTTGTGCATCTTCCTGCTCCATGGCCTCGACAAGTTCTTCGTCGTCGAGGACGTCCATAAGGTCGTTGATGGTTTTCTGGCAGTCTCGGGGGCCGGGCATCGACATAGCGGACTGGGCTTGCTTAACCGCCTCGGTAACGCGATCCGGCGGCATGCCGGTGCTCTACACTTACCCGCCGAGAAAACGCAGCTAAAAGCGGCCCGTTCCTTTGCTCAGTCCTTTGAAGGAGCTGGCGCGAAGCAATCCCTCAGAGGTGATGTCCCGGTACTCGACCTCCGCATAGAACGTCGGTTCGACCCAGGTGGCCTTGGGCTTCTTGATCGGCTTCGTCAGCTTCGCCTTCGGGCTGACTACGGTTTCCAGCGCCTTGCGGATCTTGCCGGAGGTCGTTCGGTCCCAGCCCGTCCCGACCTTACCCATGTAGACCAGGTTCTTTCCTTCCTTCTTGCCTAGGTACAGGGCTGCGACGCCCGAGGGATCTTTGATGAACCCGACCACGGGGAATTTCTCGCGCTGGACGGTTTTGATTTTCTGCCAGGTATCGACGCGGTCAGACCGGTACGGCGCATCGACGCGCTTAGAGATGATTCCCTCGTAGTTCAGCCGGCCGGCGGCCTCGAACAGCGCTTGTCCGTCTCCTTCGTGGTGCTCGCTGTAGAGAACCGGCGGATCTAGCATGTCGATCAGCTCTTTCAGTCGCTCCTTACGATAGAGCTGAGGCTTGCTCCGAAGGTCCTCGCCGTTGTGGAAGAGGAGGTCGAAGCCATAGCACAGCATCCGGTCTTGACGGCCCTTGGCGAGGTCGGCTTGCAGCCGGTCTTGACGGCCCTTGGCGAGGTCGGCTTGCAGCTCGGAGAAGTTGGTACGGCCGTCGTGGACGACGACAATCTCACCGTCGAAGATGCTCTCGCTGCGGAGCTTGAAGGAGCCGGCGATGCCGGAGAACCGCTTGGTCCAGTCGTGGCCGTTCCGGGTGAAGATCTTGGCCGCGCCGCGGTGCACATGGACTTGAGCCCGGTAGCCGTCGTATTTGATTTCGTGAATCCAGTCGCCGCCCGTTGGGGCCTTCATCTTCAGTGTTGCGAGCTGGGGTTTAATGAACCCCGGCATCGCCGCCTTGATACGCTTCGCCACTTACGCAACTCACAAAAAGGCCGCCGCTGGGGGCCAACGGCGGGCAGTATACTTGACTAATCCCACGTGTCTTTAACTTCAAAAGCCCGTCAGCGTTCCTAATAGGCCATCGACGCGGTGCAACTCTAGATTCGTAGTCTCACGCCGATCTGCGTGCGACACTGATGCATATTCGCGTTTCGGAGGGGAAGCCCGATGCGCCTAGCATTGCCTTATCTGGGAATTAGTCTATGCGCGTCGCTGGCTGCGTGGATGTCGGTCATGCTGCTTCACTGACGCGGCAGCAGATCCGCGCTCGGTGTCAGCAGCCGCACATAAGTGCCGCTTTCGTGCAGTTCTAGCCAACCCTTTTCCACGGCGTATCTGATGCCAGCACCGAACTCACTGCCGCTGCCCTTCAGCGTGAACAGGAAGGGTGCGTTGATCTTCTCGATGTGGATGTGCCCGTCCTGGACGGGCTCGACGCTTGCGCATAGTTGAACGAGCTTACGCGCCGCGGCTTCTGAATCGGCGTAGGGACGCTCTGTCGCAAACTTGGTCATGATCCTTCTAACGCTCCTCGGTCGGGTGCACCCATTTATAGGGAGTGATCTGCCTTGTCTCCGTTAGCTTGATCATGCGGGCAGGCGGAGCGTAACGGGTCGTGCGGCACGACCGGCATTAAGCTTCCAGCTTCCAGAGCGGTGTATCTTTAGGCCGGCGGATGGCATCAAGCGGAAGACTGGCACGCGTCTTACAGCGAGTGCACTCGACCTCTAGCCAAGTAAGCCCGCCGTTGAGACATTGGCCGATTGTCGGGGAGGGTTGGGCAGGGCCGTCGTAACCTTCCATCCGAATCGACCAAGCTTCGGCCTCCGCCCGGTCTGCCTCGCGAGCGGCCTGCTGGGCACGCTCGCGGGCTCCCTGGGCGTTGATTTTCGCGCCCATAATCTGGCCGCCCCAAATGATCTCTCGCGACTTTGTGCCCATGGAGAATAGATTCCCGAGGAATTCGAGCACGGCTTCGAGGGTATGACCTCAGATCCAGTCTCGCTAAATGAGCTATTGAAGGCCCGGGAGGACTTGATCGCCGAGGTATCTGGAAAGATGCCGAAGGAGCATCGGGAATTTCTGATCGGATTCAAGCTCGGGAAGCCAGATTGGGCTCTGTTGGGCGTCGATGGAGCGGCAGAGCTTCCCGCAGTCCGATGGAAGCAGATCAATCTTGATAAGCTGCGTGCCGCAGATCGCGAAAAGCTTGTGACTCAGTTGATCGCAGTGCTTAAGTGACTGCATTGTGGTGCATTCGGGCCGTAAGCGGACGGGCATCCAGTAGGGCTGTGGAGTAGTCTCGGTCGCTATAGGATAAAGCGGGAGCCCTCATCGTATGGGTCGATGGACGATCAGTCGTGAACGAGGAGCAGATTTTATCTATGCGCTTCCATAGCAAGCCGCAGCGTCTTGGGAATGCGCTGCGCTCTTCCGCCTGCGACAAACGCCACACGCACACGCGCCATAACTAGGAGATCGCTTCCGCGCCTGCACTCCTGTAGCAAGTCAATTGACGCGCCCCTCACCTCTTGTGGGAGCGTGACGACGTCAAGGACGTCGTCCAAGACCGCCGGCTTTAGAAAATCGATTGTCATCGAACGGACGACGAAGGCAAAGCCGGGCGCATCGTTCCGAGCTTCTTCGAGCAGCGCTTGCTGATTGGTTCCGAGCAGGCGCAAGTAATTCGTTCTGCCGCGCTCCATGAACCGCAAAAAATTTGCGTGATAAACAATTTGGCCGGAATCTGTATCTTCAAAATAGACCCGGACCTGCATGTGATGGCGTCCGCCGCGAATTTGGCCGTCAAGAGTGGCTGTCACGGTGCGGTTCCTCTGCTGCGCTTCAGGAATCATTGTCTTGCACAGAGGCGCTTTTCTGAGCAAGCGGCAAAAATCTCGAGCTTGGCTCCTGCAGTCGGAAGCTCAGCGCCGCCACATGAATGCCGGCATGCACTGCGCGCGGTATCGATGACGTCGCTAGTCGGTCAGATAGGTTAAATGCTGGTTACGGTTCGTACTGACTTATTTTAGCCCGCAAAATTCCGGTCGACGAAGCGGCGGCGAAGCTGCTGAGAAAGCGGACACTCACCAATCTGTATAACGAGCCCGACGTCGCGAACGCCTATGCTGATCTGGATGCGGCAGTCGCCGCCGCGTACGGCTGGGCGGCTGATATCCCCGAGGAAGAGGCGCTCGCGCGCTTGTTCGCGCTCAACCGACAACGAGCCGCATCATAGGTCGCCGCCTTGTTGCCCGCGAATGGTCAAGAGCGCGCCTGAATTGGTTAGCGAATTGTCAATCGGTAGTCGGCAGGCTTGCCGTCAAGCGCCGCCTGATCAACCCCCAGCCCAAAGGCAGCGCCAGTGGTGGCCGGCGGCCGTGACGCCGCCGGCCATTCCGCTCCGAAATCAAGCTAGAGGCTCAGCCCTAGGCCTGCATAAGGATGCCGTCGAGCGCGTCCGCAAACGTGCCGACAAGGACCTGATGAGGCCGTGATACTAGGGCGCTCCCGGCAGGCGGTATACGGCCGTGTTCAGCGCTTCCATAAGCAACGAGGGCGGTCCAGCCGAAAGAGCGGCGGAACTTTCACGCAGTGGTCGAACATCTGAGCCTCAGTGCATATCGAGTGCGCGAGCGTGGCGCCACGGACGCACCAAGCACTTCGCGCCGTGCCGAGTACCGGCACTTTCGGCTCCGCCGCGCGGTCGGCTCCGGCGATAGTCAACGTCGTCAGACCGTTAAGAAACCGTTACTTCCGGCGGGATTTGCTAGACGGCTAGCTTAAGCTGGTCTTGATGTGGAGATGCTATTCAAGGCGAGCCATGGAACGACGGATTGCAAGACGTCAGAGGGTGTTCAAGGCGGGCAGGCTGACATTCGCCGGCACCACTGTCGATTGCACCGTTCGCAACTTGTCCAGCGAGGGCGCTCTAATTGAACTGCCAACGTCGGAAGGCGTGCCGCATGAATTGATACTCAGCCTGCTAACTCACGGGCTCAATTTCAATTGTTTTGTGGTCTGGCGCGACAACAATCGTTTGGGCGTCGTATTCGGCCCCTCAGTTGTCCAAACTCAGCACATCAGCGCTACTGGATGAAAGATCATCAACCGGGTCGATGGGAGCATACGCTGCGCAGGGACGGCCAACTCGCCTCACTCGTAACGATCGAAGATACCGCTCTGACCGGCCGCGCTCTCTGCCAGCTTGTCCCACTCCGCGGCGAGACGCAACCAACCTTCCTTGTCTCCGTCGCTCTCAGCTTGAGCTGCTAGACGACGGCATTCTTCGGCTTTGCTCTTGAACCGATCGGCGTCCGATTGGGACACGGCATCTCCTATCCTTCCGTAACTTGCAACGATCGATAGGCGCTCCGTTCTTTACGCAGCGTGGAACAACTCAGCCCCGATCTTAGTTTTTGTCCCGGTTCCCGTGGAGTTGCATATGCGTCAATCACCGTCGATTGTGCCGCTCGACCGGCTGGACCGTGACGTCTATCTTGTGCTCGAAGATTTTGGTGCGCGGGCCGGGTGCACATGGCGCGAGACAGACGAACAAGATACTGACCTTGAAACGGTCCTACATCACCTTTTCTCCGGGCAGTACACCTATCCCGTTCGGATCGTGGCGTTCAACGCGATCGAAGGATGGTCTCGGGACGCGACGTCGGACGTGGCCGATGCAGTCGCTCAACGTGCAGCTGACACGATGCCGAGATTTCGTCTGCACTGCACGCTTTCATCGAGGCAAACGCGACCAAGCGGTTCGACCTACAACTTACGTTACCGCTTCGCGGGGCGGCCTAACGCGCAAGGGTCGCGCCGCTGACCAATCAATGCATCAACGGCGGCGGCTGGGGACAGGCCGCTCCGTGAGAATGAGATAGAGGCACGCGGCGACCAGCAATGCGATCAAGACGGTATTTGCGTTCGCTCGATGCATGGGCTCTGGCATCTCAGTCCGAGGACCCCTATGGGCTTAGGTGACGGGGCGACGGGCGGGGCCGCGTCGCTTTCTGAGCCAACCGCGCTCCGGCGCCTTCCGTTGCTTGCCGTCGCGGCCGGTGCGCTTTTCAACTGCGCCATGTGGCGCAGTTGTCTTCCGTGTGCGCCGGACGGTGTTGCTACTGACCCCGATCTCAGCCGCAATAGCTCGGTCCGACTTCTCCGGGTTCGCCGCGATTGCCGCTTCCGCACGCTTCCCGGCTGCAAGGTAGCGCGCCGCAACCGAAAGACCTTGTGACATTCAAAGCGACCGCGATGTTGGCGCGACGGACCGAACATTTCGCGCAGCACTCTGAAGCTGTCGCTTCCGATCCGACGAACACAGCGCAGATTTACATCGGACAGATCGCGTATGTCGCCAACCGTTCTAAGGCCTTCATTCGTCAAAGCCCTAAGCAGTCTGATCGGTAAACCGATCTGCTCTAGGAGAGCATCGTCGGGAAGTTGAACAAGCAATTCTGACATCCAAAAATTCTCTTGTCGCGCACAGTTCACAACCGCGCACAATCATTCCGGCATTTGCGCGAAGGCTCTTCCGCTTGTTCTGCTAGTACGACCTCGTTGTTTTCGAAAGCGCTGCAACCGAGCGTAAACCGCTTGGCGCGTGCGACCTAACTGCTCGCCTACTTCGTCAGCTGTGGTGCCCCTGCCAAAGAGCGAGAGCAATCGAGCCTCCTCCTCGGGCAGCCAAGGTCTAGAAATGCGGCTGTTCGTCATCACAAGGCCTATCAAGGGCGATGCGGCGCCGGCCGCCGGGCCTTATCGGGGATGCGCGGAGGCGTTACCCGCGCCGGCGCCGGCAATCGGCTGGGCCCAGGCAAACAATTACCGCGCGTCATCCACGCGGCTAGCCGGGTAGCTTTGCCGGATGGCCGGCAGGACGCGATCCATGCTCCGATAATAATCTCGAACGGTTGAGAAATGATTTCCGACATTTCCCGGCGGGGCTGGCCTCAAGATTTTGCGTCGCCGGCCCGTACGATGCCGGGGAACGTGCGGAGCCAACGGTAACACGTCTGAAACCGATCGCGACTAGTCTCGTCATAGCGCTTCGAAGCGCGATACGCATGGGCATGAGGAGCCCGCTCCCCGTTGGTGAGCGGGCTTCCTCTTTTGATCGACAGAGATGCGCGTTAACAAGATCACGTGGGATAAGATCGGCCGGGTGACCGAGCCGGGCCGCTACAGGTGCTTTTTCGGCTATCTGACCGTTACGTCAGACGACATCGAAGTGTGGGAACGCTACCCCGAGGCCACATTCACTCTGATCGCGATCCCCACGACGGAGCAATCAATCGGCGAAGATTATCGCCTCGGGATATTTGACATCGGCGGTCCTGAGCAGGAATAGGCGGATCGCCGCCGGGCTTTACGCCGCAATTTTTGTCGAACTCGCGCGCCTCTCCAAAGCGGCGATCGTCGAAAGGAGGTTGTCGCGTCGCGCTCGCAGGGTTTTTGCGAGCAAGGGGTATGTCGGCTGCCGCGTGTCGAACACACCGGCCTTCGCCTCTTCTTCGAGGATATCGGAATTCATAAGCTCAACGCGCCACAAAAGGTCGGCGATGAGCGCGCTAAGCCGTAGTTCTCCGGTGATACCGGCGTGGGACACTTCCTGCATCGTTTGCCTCATCCTGAAACAGGCCTTCGCTAAAGTCCGCCCTTGCCTTCGATCAGAGCAACGGACGTGCCAAGGCAGCGTTTATCAGGCCACCATCAAACCTCCATCGCTAGACACGCGCCAAGGCGCTCGGCGCCGATCTAGACCGCATGGACAAGGGCGCCGAACTTGATGGCCGTGATGCCGAGGCCGCTAGCGCTTGTTCCAGAATTAACCCGCCACCGCGACATCAAGCTTAATTCCAGACGTTGATTGCAGCGAAACTGCGGAGCGCTAGCTTCTCATGATCGGACATTGCCCTTAGTCCGGGTCCCCAGTGGCGAAGCCGTCACGCCATTATATTCAGACCTCGAAACTCTCGACCTCATTGAGATGCGTCGCCAACTCGCGGCCCTACGTTCGCAACACTCGGACAATCTTGTAATTGCGTCGCTCTTGAACCGCTTCTTGCGAAGGTGGCATTTCTGACGGAGCCAACAGACCTTGCGCACGAGCAATATCTCCGATCGGAATTAGAAAGAACGCTGATGAAGGTCGAAGAGATCAGTGCACGGACTAAACCTGATTGAGCCGCACTTCCACGCGCGTTGACGCAACCTCCCGAGACAACTTTAACAATCAGATCGCGTTGCTGCTTCGTGCAACCAGCTCGATGCTTGATACAGTTGGCGAGCGCGCCGATGTATCATGTAACCAGCTTCTTCGAGCGTAGGAGCCGCCGTGCCCAGAAGCCCATCAGCAAGCCTAGTAGGCCCGGCGCACCACGTGATGCAACCGAGGCTGTTTCGGCGATATCCTGTTGGCAATCGCGAGCACCGACATTTCCTCAGTTTCGAGCGTGATCTTCTGGGCAAGCATAACGTCACCAGCCGCCAAGGGACGTTTTGGAACGAAACACCACCCGACCTTAGGCTGCCCTTCTTCATCGAGCTCCAAAACATTGCTCATAGTGCCTTGGTGAATTCGATACCGTCGGCCAGTGTGAGAACCAGTGACTTCGAAATGACCTTCGGCATCAAATTGAGCGCGCTGATCTGGAAACAACCATTCTCGCAAAAGATGACGCGCACGCGCTTCCGGGCCATTTTGCTCGTTGAAGCTCCGATAAAGCGCGCGGAGGGCACGCAAACGCGCACCACTGGCGACGCCGCTGCGTCTGAATAAAAACACCTTCCGTGCTGCGACCGTTCTAGCCGCCGACCAAGCGCGGATAGAACAGCGTTTCCTCCACTGTTGGATCAAATGACCGTATCACCTTGAGATCGCCGGCCGCTGTCCGAGTAGCAGCGGTAAATCCTTGGCCGGATAGCTTCTTGAAGCGCTGCTCAGCCTCGGCCAGCTGCTTGGGGTCGTCTTGCTCAAAAAAATGTCTGCTGTCGCCTGTGTGGTCCATCACGATCTGGGTAACCATGGAAGAGAACTCCGCTTCCTAGCCTCTGATGAGGAAGAAACCTCGCGCCGCCGGATAGTGTTCCTAAAATTCGGTGTGCCTTCCCAGCGATCAGCCGTCGGTCTGGTGACGCTCGAAATCGACGAAAACCTGATCCGCCGCGATCTGACGCCGGCCCAGCGCGCGAAGCTGATCGCGAAGCGCAAGGCCGCTTATGAGGCGGTGCACGGCCCCGCGAAGGCGGTTGGAGATCGGGCGTCCGCCGCTAAGCAAGGCCGGGCCGGGCGGGAGCATCCGCCAAGTTGGCGGTTGCTTCATTCACCGCCGACACCGCCGCCAAGACCGGGAAGCCGGAAAGATCGATCCAACGCGACGCTACTCTCCGTCCTGTAACGGAAGAAAACGGCCAGGGTAGTCAGAACGCCTGGCCGTTTTTTCGTCAGAGCAATACATTATGCGAAGTATCAGGTGGATGCTGCTCTATGGGAGGCGATCTAAGCCGCCCTGCCTCGCATCTACGTTGTCCGATTCCTGGTGGGTCTCTGATGAGGTCGTTTTGATTATCAGCAGACAATCGAGAACGCTCATCGATGTCGTTGGCGCACCCGCCACAAATCGAACGTCTGGCCTTTGCCTTCGGAGGGCAACTGTCAGTCGCGCCGACGATCTTTTAGCCATGGCGTGCTACGGAAGGGCATAGATAAATCTACACCTCGTTCACGCTTTAGCCGTCCAGCGACCCAATGAAAGTAATCCGCTGGGCTTCTGTTGCGACATCGGCAAATCAGTGTTTTCAGGCATCGTCTATCACGCCAATTATCTGCGCTACATGGAGCGTGGCCGGACCAATCATCTCAGGCTGATGGGCGCCGAGCAGCAGGCGCTGTTCGACCAGGTGGAGACGGAAGGCGCCGGCTTTGCCTTCGTCGTGCGCTCGATGCATCTGGATTTCATGAGGCCCGCGCGAATGGACGACGTGCTCGACGTCGTGACGTGGCCGATCGCGGTGAAGGGCGCCTCCATCATGCTGGCGCAGGAGGTGCGGCGCGGCGAGGAGGTGCTGGTGAAGGCCGAGGTGCGCGTCGCCTTCATCAGCGGCGGCCGTGCGCAGCCGATCCCGAAATCGATCCGCACGCTGATGAAGGCCGATCTGATTTCGTGATCGCCCGATTGGGGGTCGCCACTCGACTCCGCGGCATGCCGGCGTAGATTGCCGCTCCCGCCAACCGATGAGGCCATCATGTCGCGCCCGCCGCTTCCCCCCTTCACCCGAGAGACCGCCGCGCAAAAGGCGCGCATGGCCGAGGACGCCTGGAATTCGCGCGATCCGGTGCGCGTCTCGCTCGCCTATACCGAGGACAGCCGCTGGCGTAACCGCTCCGAGGTGTTTCAGGGCCGCGAGGCCATCGTCGCCTTCCTCACCCGCAAATGGGAGAAGGAGCAGGACTACCGCCTGATCAAGGATCTCTGGGCCTTCGACGGCAACCGCATCGCGGTGCGCTTCCAGTACGAATGGCACGATGCCGGCGGCCAATGGTATCGCTCCTACGGCAACGAGCAGTGGGAGTTCGACGAGCACGGCTTGATGCGGCGGCGCGAGGCGTCGATCAACGACATCATGATTGCGGAGAAGGATCGGCGGTTTCACTGGGCCGCGCCGGGGCCGCGGCCGGCGGATGTGCCGGGGCTGGGAAGCGATCCGTTCTAGAATCTCTTAGGCACGACGCTTCTTCACCCTCTCCCCCTGTGGGAGAGGGTGGCTCGCCGCGGAGCGGCGAGACGGGTGAGGGGTATCTCTCCGCGCGTCCAGTCTCATTTGAATTCGTGAAGACAACCCCTCATCCGGCGCCGTAGCCGAAGCTTCGCTTCGGCGGTCTTAAGAACGGCGGCCGGAGGCTCCCGCAAGGGGAGAAGGGTGAGTAACGCGCGGAGATGCCTCGCGAGCAACAACGTCATCACCGCCGCGTCAGAAATCTTGCGATCACGCAGCGATCTCGATCGCCCCTTTCCCACAAGGGAGAAGGGGAGGCGATGAGGAGAATAGTGCGCAACCGTTGGAACGGCGCAGTTTCCTATTCGTTCCTCAGAGTGTCTATCTGAGGAGGAAGAAAATGAGGACAATCATTGTTGCCGTTTCTGCCATCGCCCTCATGGGGGCCGCGCCGGCCGTGTATGCGCAAGGTGTCTCAAGCAGTACGCCAGGTCAGGAGATGCAAACCAAGGCGTCTAAGAAAGGGCACGCGGGACATAAGATGCACCACGCCATGGCTTCTAAGAAGAGCCATCCCGGCGCGTCCACTTCTGCTCCCGGTCAAACCACCGGCATGAGCACGAAGCGGAGCTACTGACGAGCCTCTCCCGGTTGCCCAATAGCAGGAGCCGCCGCTCCCTGAGCGATCGGCGCAGTGCGCGGTATCAATGACAGTCGGCCCACCTGTGCGCGACAGCGTGGGAAGAAGGGAAGAGCGCCGTGCGGCGGTGCGGCGCGGATCAAGAAGACGCTTGGCGGCGCGCCAGAAACCGCGTGATCGCTCCACCCAGCTTCGCGTTGTCCAGCGGCTGAGCGAGCGAATCTTTCGCCGTCGCCACGACATCGTCCGGCGCCTTGCCGTCGCGCAGAGCGCAGCACACTTCCGCAAACTCCAGGTCGAACTCCGGATGCGGCTGCACGGTCAGCGTGGCGCCGTTGGCGTAGAGCAGGCCGGCATGCGGGGTGAATTCCGAGGAGAGGATCGTGAGCGCATCATCAGGCGGTTCGATCACCTGATCCTGGTGTGAGGCGGCGATGGCGACGGCTTCGCCGTCGACGACGCCGTTCTCCGGCAACACCTGATAGACGTGCCGGCCGATGCCCCAGCCCTTTTCCGACTTGCGCACAGTGCCGCCGAGCGCCTGTGCGATCAGCTGATGACCGAAGCAGACGCCGACCATCGGCGTCTTGTTGGCGTAAGCCGTGCGCACGAAATCTTCCAGCGGCGCGATCCAGTCGAGGCCGTCATAGACGCCGGCTGCCGCGCCGGTGATAAGCACGGCCTCGAGCCCGCGTGGATCGGGAAGCGTATCGCCGTTCGGGATGCTGACGACCTCCACCGTGGCCGTTGGATCCTCGGCGCGGACCATGCGCTCGAACATGTCCGGGAACGAGCCGTGGCGCTGGCGATATTTTTGCGGGACCTGTCCGGTCTCGATGATGGTGATGCGTGCCATGTGCCCCCCAGGTGAAAGGTTGCGAAGCTCAGTCGCTTTCTGCCCCATGTTGCTGGTGTGGCGCTGTGCCCTCCAGCAGCGTGCTCTCCTTGCGGACCTCGTTGAGAAACGCCTTGGCCAGGCGCGATAGCGGCTCGGCTTCCGACCATAGCATGTAGGCGACCGCATGCGTCGTCGGGGTGAACGGCCGCACGACGAGGCCGTGGCCACCGTTCTGGCGCGGCGAGAAGGGGTCGACCACGGCGGCGCCGACGCCGGCGGCGGCGAGCACACAGGCCGTGTTGCAGTAGCGCACCTCGACGGTCGGCTGGAACGGTGCGCCGGCGCGGGCAAAGCTGTCGCGCACGGCTTCGCCGAGCCGCGTGCCGCGCTCGAGCCCGATGAAGGGCAGACCGGAGAGATCCGCGGCCGAGATCACCGGCTTGCCTGCGAGCGGGTGCTGCGGCGGCAGCACGCAAACCATCTCGCCGGTGTGCACGACCTCATGTGCGATGCCGGGATGATGCGTCAGGCCGAGCGCGAAGCCGAGCTCGGCGACGCGGCTGAGCACACCTTCGATGATGCCCTCGTAACGCCGCACGTCGAAGAACACGCGCGTCTCCGGGCGGCGGCGCAGGAAGCCCGACAATGCGGAGGGGATGATGCTGTAGGCGAGCGGCGGCGTCGCCACGATGGCGAGATGCCCGGAGCGGTTCTCGCGCAGATCGCGCACGCGGTTCTCGAGCTTGGCGTGCAGTGCGAAGATCGCCTCGCTCTCCTTGTACAGCGCCATCGCTTCGGCGGTCGGAAACAGCCGGTTGTTCACGCGCTCGAACAGGGCAAAGCCTGCCTGCGCCTCCATCGTCTTCAGCGCATTGCTGACGGCGGGCTGGGACAGCGCCAGCTCGTCCGCCGCCGCCACCGTGGTGCGATGGCGGATGACGGCACGCAGGATCTCGAGCTGACGCAGGTTCATATCACTGCCAATTATACTCTGGGCCAAAAGATCATAGCAGAACGAATTGATTTTGCAGCCCCGCTTCCGCGTAATGGCAACGGATTTGCACGTCGCATCAAAGGGTTCATTCGCCCATTGAGGCAGCACTGCGCACAGATTGGAGGCAATCTTGGTTCGTGTCCTTCGCGCCGCCGCCGCACAGATGGGGCCGACGCAAAAAGCCGATACGCGCGAGCATACACTGGCGCGGATGCTGGCATTGCTGGAGGAGGCCGCAGACCGCGGCGCCAGCCTCGTGGTGTTTCCGGAGCTCGCCTTCACCACCTTCTTTCCGCGCTGGCTGCTCGAAGGCGAGGCGCTCGACCATTATTTCGAGCGTGGCATGCCGAACCCGGCGGTGGCGAAGTTGTTCGACCGCGCGCGGGCGCTGCGGGTCGGCTTCTATGTCGGCTATGCCGAGCAGACGCCGGACGGCCGCCGCTATAATTGCGCGATCCTGGTCGATCGCGACGGCGAGATCCTCGGGCGCTATCGCAAGGTGCATCTGCCTGGATCGGTCGAGCCGCGGGAGGGCGCACGCTACCAGCAGCTCGAGAAGCGCTATTTCGAATATGGCGATCTCGGCTTTCCCGCCTTCCGCGCCGGATCGGCCTGGGCCCATGCCATCATGGGCATGATGATCTGCAACGACCGCCGCTGGCCGGAATCCTGGCGCGTGCTCGGTCTGCAAGGCGTCGAGCTCGTCTGCATCGGCTACAATTCGGCGGCCTACGATCCCAATGGTGGCACCACCGAAGACGGCGCCCTGCGCACCTTCCATTCGACGCTGGTGACGCAGGCCAACGCCTACATGAACGCGACCTGGGCGATCTCCGTGGCGAAGGCGGGTGAGGAGGACGGCTCCGGGCTGATCGGCGGCTCCTGCATCGTCGATCCCAACGGCCGCATCGTCGCGCAGGCGCAAACGCTTGCCGACGAGGTGATCGTCGCCGACGTCGATCTCGATCTCTGCCGCCAGGGCAAGGACAAGATGTTCAACTTCGCTGCCCACCGGCGGCCGGAGCAATACAGGGTGATCACCGAACGCGCCGGCGTCATCGAGCCGGCCGTTCTCGACGCGGACTGATTTCAAACGGCCGGTCGCGGCGCCAGCCAAAGGAGCTGACATGACACGCCTCTCGCATTTCATCGCGCTAGCAACGCTGGCAGCCGCGACGTCGGCCCACGCGGCCGAGCTTCCGGCGGAGATCAAGCAGGCGGGCACGCTGAAGCTCACGGTCAACTCCACCTATGCGCCGATGGAATATCGCGATCCCGCGACCAATGAGCTGGTCGGGCTCGACATCGATCTCGCCAATGAGCTTGCGAAGCGGCTCGGCGGCCTGAAGATCGTCTGGAGCGAGACGCCGTTTGCGGAACTTATCCCTTCGCTTCAGACCAAACGCGCCGACTTTATCATCAGCGGCATCCAGGATCGCAGCTCGCGGCGTGAGACGGCGGATTTCGTCGATTATCTGACCACTGGTCCGCAATTCTTCGTGCTGACCGAGAGCGCGGCGAAGGTCGCCACCGATCTCTGCGGCAAGAAGGTCGGCACCACGCGCAGCACCGCATTTCCGCTCGAGATCGAGAAATGGAGCAAGCAGCACTGTGAGGCGGCCGGTAAGCCCGCCATTCAGTATGTGCCCGGCGAGAATTCGATCGACGTCCGCAATCAGCTCAAGCAGGGCCGCATCGACGCCGCGGTCCAGGGCAGTGAGACCTTGCCCTATGCGCAGGCGCAGGAAGCCGGCAAGTACCGTGTCATCGGCGAGCAATTGTCCACGGGCTATCAGGGCATCATGTTCCGCAAGGACGACGCAGCCTTGCGCGAGGTGGTGACGGAGAAGCTCACCGCCATGATCGCCGACGGTTCTTACAAGGCCGTTCTCGACAAATGGGGCCTCGGCGCCAACGCGGTTGCCCAGCCCATGCTGAACGCGGCGCCGCAATGAAGCCGGCACCGGCACTCGCGGAAGGTTTCCCTGATCTGTCGGGGATGCGGATCGCGCGCGAGCCGCACTGGTTCCGCTGGCTCAGCGCGGCGCTGATCATTCTGGTGCTCGCGGCCATTGCGCGCGCGTTTGCGAACGGCCAGATCGAATGGTCCTATGTCAGCCGCTTCCTGACCGCAAAGGTCATCCTCGAAGGCATCGTCAACACCATGGTGATGGCGGTGCTGGCGATGGCGCTCGGCATTGTCCTCGGTGTTGTCGTCGCGATCATGCGGCTGTCGCCCAATCCGGTTCTGAAGACGGTGGCCGCCGGCTACACTTGGCTGTTCCGGGGCACGCCGCTGATCCTGCAGCTGCTGCTGTGGTTCAACCTCGCGCTGGTGTTCCCGACCATCGGCATTCCCGGCCTGTGGAGCGCGCGCGCCGTCGAAATCATGACGCCGTTCCTCGCGGCGCTGCTCGGGCTCGGCATCAACCAGGGTGCCTACACGTCGGAAGTCATGCGTGCCGGCATGCTGTCGGTCGACATCGGGCAGTATGAGGCGGCGCAGGCGATCGGCATGGGGCGGCTGCGCGCGCTGCGGCGGATCGTGCTGCCGCAGGCGATGCGCGTGGTGATTCCGCCGCTCGGCAACGAGTTCATCGGCATGGTGAAGGCGACCTCGCTTGCGAGCGTCATCCAGTATCCGGAATTGCTGCACAACGCCGAAAACATCTACTACGCCAATTCCCGCGTGATCGAGCTCCTGATCGTCGCCGGGCTCTGGTACCTGCTCGTGGTCTCGATCCTGACGCCGCTCCAGATGCTGCTCGAACGCCGTTTTGCACGCGGCACATTGCGGCTGGCACGATGACAAAACCCCTCGTCGCGATTCGCTCCGTCAGCAAGAGCTTTGGCGAGTTCCAGGCTCTCAGAGGCGTCTCGCTCGACGTCTGGCCCGGCGAGGTGATGTGCCTGATCGGCGCCTCCGGCTCGGGCAAGACCACGCTGCTCCGCTGCATCAACCAACTGGCCATGATCGATGCCGGCGGCATCTGGCTCGACGGCGAACTGCTTGGCGTGCGCGAGCAGGGCGGACGGCTGCATCGGCTCAGCGAGCGCGAGATCGGGCGGCAGCGGCTGAAGACCGGCATGGTGTTTCAGCGCTTCAACCTGTTTCCGCACAAGACTGCGCTGGAAAACATCACCGAGGGCCCGACCCAGGTTCAGGGGCGTAAAGCCGATGAGGTGCGCGCCGAGGCGCTCGAATTGCTCCGGCGCGTCGGACTGTCCGCCAAGGCGGACTGGTATCCCGCGCAACTCTCCGGCGGCCAGCAGCAGCGCGTCGCCATCGCTCGCGCGCTCGCGATGAAGCCGATGCTGATGCTGTTCGACGAACCGACCAGCGCGCTCGATCCGGAGCTTGTCGGCGAGGTGCTCGCCGTCATGAAGGAACTCGCGAAGAGCGGCATGACCATGATGGTGGTGACGCATGAGCTCGGCTTCGCCCGCGAGGTCGCCGACCGCGTCGTCTACATGGATCAGGGCGCGATCGTCGAGCAGGGGCGCGCCTCGGAGGTGTTGGGCGCGCCGCGCGAGGAGCGCACCAAGGCATTTCTTTCGGCAGTGATCTGAATTAGGGGGCATGTTGATGAAGAGACTTCTGGTTGCCGCGGCGTTCCTGGGTGCCATGAGTGCATCGGTGATGGCGATCGAATTGCCGGCGGAGATCGCCAAGCGCGGCAGCATCAAGGTCGCGCTGGTGCCGAATTATCCGCCGATGGAATTCCGGGATCCCGCCACCAACGCGTTGTCTGGTTTCGACATCGATCTCGGCGAAGCCATCGGCCGCAAGCTCGGCGTCAAGATCGAATGGCAGGAAACCAGCTTTGCCGAGTTCATGCCGTCGATTTCGACGGGGCGGGTGGATGCCATCCTGTCCGGCTTCACCGACTATGCGAGCCGGCACGAGATCGCGTCCTTCGTCGATTATCTGCGCAGCGGTCCCAAATTCTTCGTGCAGCAGTCCCGTGCGTCCGAGTTCAAGGACATGGCCGCGCTCTGCGGCAAGAAGGTCGGCGCCAGCCGCCGGACCATGTTTCCGGCGGAGATCGACAAGTGGAGCCAGAAGAACTGCGGCAGCAATCCGATCCAGTTCGCCGGCACCGACGGCTCGGCCGATGCGCGTAACCAGCTCAGGCAGGGCCGTATCGACGCCGCCGTGCAGGGTAACGAGACGCTGCCCTATCTGATGGACCTCGAGCCGGGCACCTATGCGCCGGTCGGCGATCCCTTCGCGACGCAGTTCACGGGCATCGCGCTGCCGGTCAAGGAAAAGGCACTTCAGCAGGCCATTCTGGAAGCGGTCGATGCGTTGATCGCGGACGGCACCTATCGCACCCTGCTTGCCAAATGGAAACTGAACGACAACGGACTGGAAAAGGCGACCATCAATGCTGGACAGTAAGGCACTTCAGAGCATCCCGCTCGTCCCGGCCAACACCGCAGATCCCGCGCCGGAATATCCCTGGCCGAAATCCTATACGTCCGCGATGTTCCTGTCCTTCGACGTCGACGCGGAGAGCGCGTGGACCAGCAAGGATGCGGTGCATGCGCAGCGGCTCATCACCATGAGCTATGGCGGCTTTGAGGCGCGCGTCGGTACGCCGAAACTTCTGGAATTGCTCGACCAGCTCGATCTCAAGGCGACCTTCTTCGTCACGGGATGGTCGGTCGACGCGCATCCGGCGATGGCCGAATCGATTCTGAAGGCCGGCCACGAGATCGGCCATCACGGTTATCACCATCTGCTGCCTGATCCCGGCGATCCCTGGATCGAGGAGGAGCTGGAGCGCGGCTTCGAGGCGCTGAAGCGCCGGCTCGGCGTCAGGCCGATCGGCTATCGCGCGCCCTACGGCGAATTCACCGAGGAGCTGCGTGTCGCGCTGGTGCGTCACGGCATCGTCTATACCTCCTCGTTCCGCGATGACGTCAGGCCCTATCGCCATCGCCTCGCCGACGGCAAGCCCGGCACGATCGAGCTGCCGGTGACCGCGAGCTATGACGACTGGATGCACGGCCTCTCGGCGCGCTTCAGCCCGCGCTCGATCTTCCCCAAGGAGCACGTGCTGTCGATCTGGAAGGACGAACTGGATGAGGTCCGCGACTGGGGCGCGATGGTGACGACGGTGCTGCATCCGCAATGCAGCGGCCGTCCGATGCGGCTGCGGCTGCTGCGCGAGTTCCTGACCTATGCGAAGTCGTGCCCGGATGTCTGGATCACGACCGGCGAGAAGATCGCGGACAACTTCCTGCGCCACGAGGCGGCCAACCGCTAGGCACCGCCATGACCCGCATCCTCGTCATCAACCCGAACTCCTCCGCCTCTGTGACGGCCGCGATCGACGACGCGGTCGCGCCGCTGCGGATCGCCGGCGGGCCTGACATCGAGGTTGTCGGCCTTGCCGAGGGGCCGCCGGGCATCAGCACGCAACGCGATGCCGATAGCGTGGTCATGCCGCTGGTGAATCGTGTGTCGCGCGACAAGGCCGATGCCTTCGTGCTCGCCTGCTTCAGCGATCCCGGCCTGCATGCGGTGCGCGAGGCAGCGGGCGGGCGCCCGGTGATGGGCATCGCCGAATGCGGCATCTTTCGTGCGCTGATGCTGGGTGAGCGTTTCGGCATCATCGCGCTGTCGCCGTCGAGCATTCGCCGCCAGCAGCGCATGGTTCGGGTGATGGGCGTCGACAGCCGCTATGCGGGAAGCTGGTCTGTCGGTGCGAGCGCAGCCGAGACGGCGGGCGCTGACATTCGCGGACGGTTGATCGAAGCCGGCCGCGTGCTGGTGACGCAATCTCGTGCGGATGTCGTGGTGATGGGCTGCGCCGGCATGGCCTCGCACCGCGCGGCGATCGCGGATGCGACTGGAGTCCCTGTCATTGAGCCGGCGCAGCAGGCGGTCGCTGCCGCGATCGGCGCGGTCTTGTTGAACACGTAAATCCATTCAGGAGCTTCTCGTAATGCCCATCTCGCGCCGCTCGCTCCTCAAGGCCGCCGCCGCAGTGCCGGCGCTGTCGCTGCCGGGCATCGTACGTGCTGAATCTCAATCCACACTGCGCTTCATTCCCGTCATCGACCTCGCCTTCGTCGATCCCATCTACTCGACCGCGCAGGTGTCGCGGAACCATGGCTTCATGGTCTACGACACACTCTACGGCATGAGCTCGTCGCTCCAGGTCTCGCCGCAGATGCTGTCGGGCCATGCGATCTCCGGTGACCAGCTCCAGTGGGACCTCAGCCTGCGCGACGGCCTGTTCTGGCACGACGGCGAGCGTGTGCTCGCGCGCGACTGCGTGGCCAGCATTCGCCGCTGGGCCGCGCGCGACGGCTTTGGCGGCGAGCTGATGGAGGCAACCGCCGAGCTGTCGGCGGCCGACGACCGCACCATCCGCTTCCGTCTCAAGCGTCCGTTCCCGCTGCTGCCGCAGGCGCTCGGCAAGGCCGCGATCAATGCCTGCTTCATGATGCCGGAGCGGCTGGCGAGCCAGGATCCGTTCAAGCCGCTGACCGAAGTGATCGGCAGCGGCCCGTTCCGCTATCTCGCCGACGAACGCGTGCAGGGCGCGCGCAACGCCTACGCCAAGTTCGATCGCTATCAGCCGCGCACCGACGGCAAGCCGGATTGGACCGCTGGGCCGAAGATCGTGCATTACGATCGCGTCGTCTGGACGACCACGCCCGATGCCGGCACCGGCGTCGCCGCGCTCCAGACCGGCGAGCAGGACTGGCAGGAGACCACGCCGCACGATTTGCTGCCGATCCTCAAGGCCGCCGGTGACATCGAGACGCGCGTCCTCGATCCCCGTGGCTATGCCTGCATGCTGCGCCTCAATCATTTGCAGCCGCCGTTCGACAATCCCGCCGTTCGCCGCGCGCTGCTGGGTGCGATCGACCAGTCCGCGTTCATGACGGCGGTCGCGGGCACTGATCCGGCGTTCCAGGTCTCCCCGATCGGCTACTTCGCGCCTGATACCCCGATGGCAAGTGAGGTCGGGCTCGACGTGTTCCGTGGACCGCGCGACTACGCCAAGGTCAAGGCCGACCTCAAGGCCGCGGGCTACAATGGCGAGAAGATCGTGCTGCTCGTCCCCACCAACTCGCTGGCGCAAAAACCGCTCGGCGAGATCGCCGTCGACTCGCTACGCAAGGCCGGCATGAACGTCGAATATGCCGGGCTCGATTTCGCCGTCGTGCTGCAGCGCCAGTTGAAGAAAGACCCGATCGGGCAGGGCGGCTGGAGCGCCGCGGTCGGTAACTGGCAGGGCATCGACTGGCTCAATCCCGCCGGCAACACCAACATCCGCGGCGAAGGCAAGGTTGCCGGCTGGTATGCGAGCGAGAAGATGGCGGGCTTGCGCAGCCAGTGGCTGGCGGCCTCCGCGCTCGCCGAGCAGCAGCGCATCTGCCGCGAGATCCAGGCAGTCGCGTTCGAGGAAATCCCCTATATTCCGATCGGCCTGTACAAGCAGCCGACCGCCTATCGCAAGGCCATCACCGGCATTCTCGACGGCACCGCCGTGTTCTGGAACGTACGCCCCGCATGAGCACCATCGCAATCTTCGGCAGCTATGTGCTGTCACGGAAAGACGGCGCGCAGGATGTGCTGCGCGACCACTGGGTCCTGGTCGAAGGCAAGAGGATCGCCGCGGTCACGCGCGACAAGCCGCGTGCGGACGAGGTCTATGACCGCCCCGGCCGCTTCGTGCTGCCGGGCCTGTTGAACCTGCACAATCACTGCTTCTCCGAAGCGGTAGCGCGCAGCCACACCGAGGACGGCAACGGCCGCAAGAACAACCAGAGCATTGTCTATACGGTGCTGTTGCCGCTCACCAAGCGCGGCGCCGATATCTTGTCGGCGGAAGAACGTCTCGCGGTGGCGCGGCTCGGTATCCTCCAGCTCCTCAAGGGCGGCGCCACGACGGTCATGGAGCCGTTCCGCAATTCGATTCCGGAAATGTTCGATGCGGCGGAAGAGATGGGCATCCGCTTCTACGGCGCGCCCTATCTGTTCTCGACGTCGGACGCCAAGGCTGGTGCCGATGGCGTGGTGCGCTATTCCGGCGACGACGGCACCGCCGACATGGCGACATGGGATGCGCTCTATCAGCGCTGGAATAATCGCGGCGATGGCCGCATCAGCCTCGCCATGAGCCCGCATGCCACCGACACCTGCGGTCCCGATCTTCTGAAGGCCTGCGCCACGCGGGCGCGCGAACTCGGCGTTCCCATCACGACGCACATGGCGCAGAGCCGCGCCGAGGTCGAGACCATCGGCAAGCGCTATGGCGGCCGCACGCCGGCGCAATATCTGGACTGGCTCGGCCTGCTGGCGCCCGATCTGATGGCGGCGCACTGCATGTTCAGCAGCGACGACGATCTCAAGCTGATGGCTGCGCGCGGCATGACCGTGCTGAACTGCCCGCGCGTGTTCGCGCGTGCCGGCGTCACCGCGGCTTTCAGCCGCTTCGCGGAGCACGGCGTCCGCACCGTGGTCGGCACCGACGGCTACAACATGGACCTGCTCGGCGAGCTCAATGCGGCCTCGCTCATTTCCAAGATCACCTCGGCGCGTCCCGACGTCGCCAACTCGCCCGAGCTGATCGAGGCGAACACGGCCGTGGCCGCCGACGTCATCAAGCGGCCCGATCTCGGCCGCATCGAGCCCGGTGCGACCGCCGATCTCACAGTGGTCGATCTCACCCATCCGCATCTCCAGCCACTGTTCGATCCCCGCCGCGCGCTGATCGCGCTCGCCAACCGCGCTAATATCGATCAGGTCATGGTCGACGGCCGCATGCTGGTCGACGCCGGCCGCTATCTCGGCGCCGACGAAGCGGCGATCACGGCGGCGGGTTCGGCCGCGATCGGCAAGATCTGGGACCTGCCGGAGGCGCAGGCCGCGTTCAACGGCTAGCTGTCAAACTCGGCAAGCGCCTTGCGCATGGTCTCGACCAGATCCAGCGCCACCGGCGAAGGGCTGCGCTGCGCTGGGAACACGGCGGAGAATTCGAAGTCGATGCGCGGCAGGAAGCGGCGCGCGACCACGCCGCGGGTGGAGAATTCCCTCGCGGTGAAAGGGTCGCAGATTGCGACGCCAAGTCCTGATGACACCATGCCGCACATGATCTCCGACAGCGTGGTCTCCACCCTGAGCACGCGGCGGACATCGTGCCGGTGAAAGACCTGATCGACGAGGTGACGGCTCGATGATCCCGCCGACAGCGAGATGAACGTCTCGCCTTCGAAATCGCGCGGCTCCAACACTTCTTTTTCCGTGAGGCGATGACCGGTCGGCAGCACCGCGACACGCGCGGGCGCCGGCAGCTTCTGGCTCGGCAAGCCGGAATGGGCGATCGGCACCTCGGCAAATCCGATGTCGCACTGGTTGTTCAGTACCCAGTCGACCACGATCGGCGAGATCACGCCGAAGAAAGCGAGGTTGAGGTTCGGCCGCTCCTTCAGGAAGTGCCCGGCCAGGCGCGGCAAATAGCCGTTCGCAAGCGCCGGCAGCGCCGCGATACGCAGCGAGCCGGTGCGGCGGCTGCGGATTTCCTCGGCCGCCGCCGTGATGCGTTCGAGGCCGATGAAGGAGCGTTCGACCTCGGTATAGAGCGCCATTGCCGCGGCGGTCGGCACGAGGCCTGTGCCGCGCCGCTCGAACAGCGTCATCTTCAGCAGCGCCTGGAGATCGCGCAGCAGCCGGCTTACCGCCGGCTGCGTGACCACCATCAGCTTCGCGGCCTCCGTGACGCTGCCGGTCAGCATCATCGCGCGGAAGGCCTCGACTTGCCGCGAATTGATCCGCGCCATTGCAAATTCATCCATAACATTTAGGCATATAGATGGTGCCATTATTCATTGGACGATGGAAGTATAGGTTGCGATCTTTTTGATCAGGACTGGAGACAGCCCGCTTTTTCGGCAGATTGGAGGGGTTCAAACCTCCGAATCGCGCCAAAATCCGCTGAGCAGGGGCCGGAGCCCTGCCTGGAGGCGGGATTGACGCGGAAGGAAATGCGGAAGGGGCTTCAGCCAGCGAGACTCGTCGGCACGTCACCTCATTCCGGTATGGAGATCGGACCACATGAAGACTTTTCGCCTTCTGACAGCGGTCAGCATCGCAGCGCTCTTCGCCGCCACGTCGGCCGCTTCGGCCCAGCAAAAGACGCTCTATGTCGCCGGCTACGGCGGCTCGTTCGAGAAGACGATCCGCGACGAGGTGATCCCGACCTTCGAGAAGGAGAACGGGGTCAAGGTCGAATACGTCGCCGGCAATTCCACCGACACGCTGGCGAAGCTGCAGGCGCAGAAGGGTAACCAGCAGATCGACGTCGCCATCGTCGACGATGGCCCGATGTACCAGGCGATCCAGCTCGGCTTCTGCGGCAAGCTCGAAGGCCTGCCGGCCGCCGGTCTCTACGACACCGCGCGCTTCAAGGACGATCGCGCCGTCGCGATCGGCATCGTCGCCACCGGGCTGATGTACAACACCAAGGTGTTTGCCGAGAAAGGCTGGGCGGCGCCGACCTCGTGGAACGATCTCAAGGACACGAAATACGCCAAGCAGCTCGTGATCCCGCCGATCAACAACACCTACGGTCTCGAAGCGCTGGTGATGCTGTCGAAGATGAATGGCGGCGGCGAGTCCAATGTCGACTCCGGCTTCAAGATCTTCAAGGAGCAGATCAATCCGAACGTGCTGGCCTATGAGCCGTCGCCGGGCAAGATGACCGAGCTGTTCCAGTCCGGCCAGGCCGTGATCGCGGTGTGGGGCACGGGCCGCGTGCAGAGCTTTGCCAACACCGGCTTCCCCGTCGACTTCGTCTATCCGAAGGAAGGCGCCGCGACGCTGCTGACCACGGCGTGTCCGATCACCAAGCCGAACGCCTCGCCGCTGGCGTCCAGCTTCGTCAAGATGCTGCTTGATCCAAAAATCCAGCTCGTGATGCTGAAGGACTACGGCTACGGCCCGGTGCTGAAATCGCTGGTGATCCCGCCGGAGCTCGGCAAGATGGCGCCGATCGGCGAGCGCGCGGCAAAGCTCTATAATCCGGACTGGACCGTCATCAACGAGAAGCGCGAGGAGTGGACCAAGCGCTGGAATCGCGAGGTCGAACGCTGATCTGATCGTTGGTAACGGAGACAGCGCATGGCCTATCTCGAGCTTGATCGGGTCGCCAAGCAGTTCGGTGCGCAGACTGTGGTCGATGACTTCAGTCTGTCGGTGGGGAAGGGGGAGTTCATCTCCTTCCTCGGTCCCTCCGGCTGCGGCAAGACCACGACCCTCCAGATGATCGCGGGCTTCCTCGATCCCTCGCGCGGCGCGATCCGCCTCGAGGGCAAGGACCTGACCGCGATCCATCCGGCGAAACGTGGCCTCGGCATCGTGTTCCAGAGCTACGCGCTGTTTCCGCACATGACCGCGGCGGAGAACGTCGCCTTTGGCCTCGAGATGCGTAGCGTGCCGCGTACCGAGCGGGCCGAACGCGTTCGTGCCGCGCTCGCGATGGTCGGTCTGGCCGGTTTCGAGGACCGTCATCCCCGCCGCATGTCTGGAGGCCAGCAGCAGCGCGTGGCGCTGGCGCGTGCGCTGGTGATCAAGCCGAGCGTGCTGCTGCTCGACGAGCCGCTGTCGAACCTCGACGCAAAGCTGCGCGAGGAGATGCAGATCGAGCTGCGTCAGATCCAGCGCACCATCGGCACCACCACGATCCTGGTCACCCACGACCAGAACGAGGCGATGTCGCTGTCGGACCGCATCGTGGTGATGAGCCAGGGCAAGATCGAGCAGATCGGCACGCCGCAAGAGACCTACGAGAAGCCAGCCTCGGCCTTCGTCTCGCAATTCCTCGGCAAGACCAATGATTTTGCCGGGACGATCGACCGGACCGTTACGCCCACGCAACTCGTGGCGGGCTCCTGGAGTGCGCCGGCGCCGGCGGGGCTCAGCGGCCCCGTCACCGTCAGCATTCGCCCTGAACGGATCGGCTTTGGCGATGCCGGCCTCAGCGCAAAGATCGTCACCCGCATCTTCCAGGGCAATCACTGGCTGTTTCAGTGCGACAGCGAATGCGGCCCGGCGATCGTGATCCGCCAGAATGACGGCAAGGCGCAGCCGGCCGAAGGCGAGGCGGTTCGCCTGACCTGGCGATCCGAGGACATGAGCGTGCGTGCGAGGGCTGTCGCATGAGCGCGGCCGCCGAGGAGCGTAGCGCACGTGCGCCGTGGGCGCTGACGGCGCCGGCCTTGATGCTGTTCGTCGGCGTGCTGCTGATCCCGCTCGCGATGACGGTGATGCTGTCGTTCCACGACTGGGGCCAGTACAAGGGCATCGAGCCGGTCTTCATCCTCAAGAACTGGCACGAGATCGCGACCGATCCCTATTATGCCGAGATGTTCTGGCGGACGTTTCGCATCGCGATCCTGACCACGCTGCTCACCGCACTTTTAGGAGCGCCCGAAGCCTACATCCTCAACCGCATGAGTGGCCGCTGGAAGAGCTTCTTCCTGCTGGTCATTCTCGGACCGCTGCTGATCTCCGTCGTGGCGCGCACGCTCGGCTGGGCGCTGCTGTTCGGCGGCAACAACGGCCTCGTCAACAAGCTCCTGATGTCGATCGGCGCGATCCGCTCTCCTATCCCCTTCATGTTCACCGAAACCGGCATGGTGATCGCGCTCGCGCATGTGATGATGCCGTTCATGGTGCTGTCGGTGTGGGCGGCGCTGCAGCGCCTCGATCCGCAGATCGAGAATGCCGCGATGTCGCTCGGCGCCGGACCCGTGACCATCATCCGCCGCATCATCATGCCGCAGATCATGCCGGGCGTGCTGTCCGGCGCGATCATCGTGTTCTCGCTCTCGGCCAGCGCCTTTGCGACGCCCGCGATCATCGGCGGCCGCCGGCTCAAGGTCGCGGCGACGCTCGCCTATGACGAGTTTCTCAACACGCTGAATTGGCCGCTCGGTGCCGCAGTCGCGACGCTCTTGCTGGTCGCGCTGGTGCTGATCGTCGTCGGCAGCAACGCGCTGATCGAGCGCCGCTATGCGGAGGTGTTCCGATGAGACGGAACGGCCCGCTCGCGCTGATCTTCCACGCCGTCTTCGTCATCGTGATGGTGGCGCCGATCCTGGTGGTCTGCCTCGTCGCCTTCACGCCCGAAGGCTTCCTGTCGCTGCCGACCAACGGCTTCTCGCTGCGCTGGTTCAGGACGATCGCGAACTACCCCGAATTCATCCACGCCTTCTGGGTCAGCCTTGGGCTCGGCGCGCTGTCCTCCTTCGTGGCGCTCCTGTTCGCGGTGCCGGTCGCGCTCGCGATCGCGCGCTATCGCTTCCGCGGCCGCGATGCGCTCGCGGCGCTGTTCCTGTCGCCGCTGATGATCCCGCATGTCGTGCTCGGCATCGCCTTCCTGCGCTTCTTCACCTCGGCCGGCCTCGGCGGCAGCTTTGCAGCGCTGATCATCGCGCATGTCATCATCGTGTTTCCGTTCGCGCTGCGGCTGACCTTGGCGGCGGCGACCGGGATGGATCGCACGGTCGAGATGGCAGCAGTCTCGCTCGGCGCCGGCGGCTGGACGCTGTTCCGCCGCGTGACGCTGCCGCTGATCCTGCCCGGTGTCATCAGCGGCTGGGCGCTCGCCTTCATCCAGTCCTTCGACGATCTCACCATGACCGTCTTCCTTGCGGCGCCTGGCACCGAGACGTTGCCGGTGCGCATGTTCCTTTATATCCAGGACAACATCGATCCGCTGGTGACGTCAGTCTCGGCCTGCGTGATCGCTGTTACCATGACCGCCCTCATTCTGCTCGACCGCTTCTACGGGCTCGACCGCGTACTCGCCGGCAAGGGCGATACGGGACGATAGGAGAACCCATGTCAGGGGAATACGATGTCGCCGTCGTCGGCGGCGGATTGCTCGGCTCTGCCATTGCCTGGGGCCTCGGCCGGCTCGGCAAGCGCGTGGCCGTGCTCGACGAAGGCGACATTACCAAGCGCGCCTCGCGCGCGAACTTTGCGCTGGTCTGGGTGCAGAGCAAGGGGCTCGGCATGCCCGCCTATACGATCTGGACCGTGCAGGCGTCGCAGGCGTGGGGCCGGCTTGCCTCCGAGCTGAAGCAGCAGACTGGCCTCGACGTCAGCCTCCAGCAGAACGGCGGCTTCCATCTCACGCTCGGCGATGACGAATTCGGCCAGCGCACCGAACTCGTCAAGCGCATGCACAATCAGACTGGTGCTGCCGATTACAGGATGGAGATGCTGTCTGCGTCCGAGGTGAAGAAGTCGCTGCCGCTGATCGGGCCGGAAGTCTCCGGCGGCAGCTTTTGTCCGCTCGACGGCCACGTCAATTCGCTGCGCACGTTCCGCGCCTTCCACACCGGCTTCAGGGCGTTCGGCATCGACTATCTTCCGGAGCGCCCGGTCTCGGCGATCAGCAAGAGTGGCGGCGAGTTTCGCCTGGCCACGCCGAAGGGCGAGCTGCGCGCCGCCAAAATCGTGCTCACCGCCGGCAATGCCAACCAGACGCTGGCGCCGATGGTCGGTCTCTACGCGCCGATGGGCCCGACCCGCGGCCAGATCGTGGTGACCGAACGCACCATGCCGTTCCTGCCGCATCCGCTGACCACGATCCGCCAGACCGACGAGGGTACGGTGATGATCGGCGACAGCAAGGAGGACGAGCTGGACGATCGCACACTGAAGCCTTCGATCAGCGGCGTGATGGCCGATCGCGCCCAGCGCATGTTCCCGCATCTGTCGCGGCTCAACGTGGTCAGGAGCTGGGCCGGCATCCGCGTCATGCCGCAGGACGGCTTTCCGATCTATGACCAATCGGAGACGCATCCCGGCGCCTTCGTCGCCTGCTGCCATTCCGGCGTGACCCTGGCTTCCAACCACGCTTTCGAGATCGCGCGCATGGTTGCGCAAGGCGCGCTCGAGCCCGAGCTGGTCGGCGCGTTCTCCGCCAGCCGTTTTGGCGACGCGGGCGCGGCGAACAACAGCGGCTATTAGAAATATCAAGGAGCCAAGAGGCATCCCATGTTTAAGCGATCCGAACAGGACAAGCGACCGCAGGTACAGATCTTCGTCGACGGCGTTGCGGTCGCGGCGCGCCAGGGTGACACCGTTTCCGCCGCGCTGCTGGCATCCGATCAGGACGCACGCCGTTCCACCGCGGTGAGCGGCGCGCCGCGTCTTCCCTATTGCATGATGGGCGTGTGTTTCGACTGCCTCCTCACCATCGACGGCGTCGGCAATCGCCAGGGCTGCCTCGTACCTGTTGCCGAGGGCATGCAGGTCGAGATTCAGAAGGGCAAGCGGGAGATCGGAAGATGACTGTGGCTCCCAAGCGCGAAGATTATGATGTCGTGGTGATTGGCGCCGGGCCTGCCGGCCTCGCTGCCGCCGCGACCTCCGCTGAAGCCGGCCTGTCGACGCTTCTGCTCGACGAGAACATCGGCCCCGGCGGCCAGGTGTTCCGCGCTATCGCCTCTACACCGGTGACTGACCGCAACCAGCTTGGCGCCGACTATTGGGTCGGTGCCGATCTCGTGCAGGCGCTGCGTGCGAGCAATGCCGAGGTCATCCACCGCGCCACGGTCTGGAGCCTCGACCGCAATCTCGACATCGCCGTTTCGATCGGCGGCGCATCCGCTTTCGTCAAGGCGAAGCGTGTGATCCTTGCGACCGGCGCGCTGGAGCGGCCGTTCCCGATTCCCGGCTGGACCCTGCCGGGCGTGATGACCGCGGGCGCGGCGCAGACCATGCTGAAATCCTCGGCGCTGGTGCCTGACGGACGCACGGTGATCGCGGGGCAGGGGCCGCTGCTCTGGCTGCTCGCCGCGCAGATCCTGCGTCTCGGCGGCCGCATCGATCGCATCCTCGACACCACCGTACGCGGCAATTATTTCGCCGCCCTTCCTCACGCCTTCGCTTTCCTGACCTCGCCCTATTTCGCCAAGGGCCTGTCGATGATGCGCGAGGTGAAGGCCAAGGTGCAGGTCGTCTCCGGCGTCACGGAGCTTGCGGCGGCCGGCGACGGTCAGCTCGCCAGCGTGAGCTATGTCGCCGGAGGCAAGCGCGAGACGATTCCCACCGACCTGTTGCTGCTGCATCAGGGCGTCGTACCCAACGTCAATCTGGCGATGGCGGCCGGAGTCGAGCATCGTTGGGACGATCTGCAATTGTGCTGGTCGCCTGTGCTGGACGCGAGCGGCAATTCGTCGGTCGCCGGCATCGCGATCGCCGGCGACGGCGCCGGCATTGGCGGTGCCAATGCCGCCGTGGTGCGTGGGCGCATCGCGGCCCGCGCGGCTGTGGATGTGTTGGCGCCGTCAGCTGCAACGAAGCTCGCATCGACGGCAACGCTCCGTGCCGATCTTGCCAAGGCCGAGCGTGGCCGCGTCTTCCTCGACACGCTGTTTCGCCCGGCGCCGCAGTTCCGTATTCCCGCGGGCGATACCATCGTCTGCCGCTGCGAAGAGGTCACCGCGAAGGACGTTCTGGATTCCGTCGCGATCGGCGCGACCGGGCCCAACCAGCTCAAGGCCTATCGCCGCACCGGCATGGGCCCGTGCCAGGGCCGTCTCTGCGGTCTCACCGTGACCGAGCTGATGGCGCAGGCGCGTGGTAAGTCTCCGCAGGAGATCGGCTATTACCGGCTGCGCGCGCCCGTGAAGCCGATCACGCTCGCCGAGCTTGCCGCCGTCCCGAAGAGCGAGGCCGACGTCAAGGCGGTGGTGCGCGGATGACCCGAAACGTGGATGCGATCGTCGTCGGCGGCGGCATCCACGGATGCTCGACCGCGCTGCATCTGTGCCTCGCCGGCCTGAAGCCGGTGCTGATCGAGAAGGACTATGCCGGTCGCCACGCTTCCGGCGTCAATGCCGGCGGCGTCCGCCAGCTCGCACGGCACATCCCCGAAATCCCGCTCTCGATCCGCTCGATGGGAATCTGGGAAAAGATTTCAGATCTTCTCGATGACGATTGCAGCTTCGAAAGCTACGGCCAAGTGCTGGTCGCGGAGAACGAGGAGGAGCTCGCCGTCTGCCGCGCGCGCGTCGACGAGCTCAATGCGCTCGGATTCACCCATGAAGAGTTGATCGACGGGACGGAACTACGGCGTCTCGTGCCGGCGGTCGCCGACTCCTGCCCAGGCGGCGTGGTCTCGCGCCGTGACGGCGCGGCCAATCCGGCGCAGACGACGACGGCGTTCCGGCGCAAGGCCGCACAGCTTGGCGCGACCGTGCGCGAGGGCGTCGCCGCCTCCAACATCCGCTACAGCGACGGCCTCTGGTATGTCGACGTCGGCACTGAGACCTTCGCCGCGCCGGTGCTCGTCAATGCCGCTGGCGCCTGGGCCGGCAAGATCGCGGCTGCGCTCGGCGAACCCGTTCCGGTCGAGACGGTCGCGCCGATGCTGATGATCACCTCGCGCGTGCCGCACTTCATCGATCCCGTCGTGATCCTGCGTGGGCGAAAACTGTCCTTCAAGCAGTTCAAGAACGGCACGGTGCTGATCGGCGGCGGCCATCTGGCAACGCCGTACCAGGACCGCAACGAGACGGTGCTGGACTGGAAGAGCCTTGCGACCAGCGCGCAGACCGTGTTCGAGCTGTTTCCGGTGATGCGCAGCGCGACCATCGTCCGCGCCTGGGCCGGCATCGAGGCCAAGATGAAGGACGATATCCCGGTGTTCGGGCCGAGCAGCCGCCACAAGGGCCTCTATCACCAGTTCGGCTTCTCGCTGCACGGCTTCCAGCTCGGACCGGGCGCTGGCGCCGTCATGGCGGAGCTGATCGTCAACGGCGGCACGCAAACCCGAATCGGCGGTCTCGGCATCGACCGCTTCCATCCTTCCACGCTCTCACAATGAGGACATCATGAGCATCACCCGCAGCATCCGCACGCCCATTCAGCACCGCGCCGTCGAAGCCAACGGCTTCGTCTTCATCGGCGGCACCATCGCCGACGACACCTCGGGCTCGATGGGCGATCAGACCCGCAACATTCTCGGCAAGATCGCCGGCTATCTGAAGGAGGCCGGCACCGACAAGTCGCGCGTCGTCAGCGCCTCGATCTTCGTCACGGACCTCTCCAAGAAGAAAGAGATGGACCCGGTCTGGACCGAGTTCTTCGGCGACAATCTGCCGACCCGCGCCACCGTCGGCGTCGCCGATCTCGGCGGCGCGCTGATCGAGGTGGTAGTCACCGCGCTCAAGGGCTGATCAGGCCAGCCGAAGAGGGACGTCAGCGCTCGACGCGCTGTCGTCTCCCAGCCGCCTTGATCTCGCCCCTCGATGGAACTACTTAGAGAGTCCATCAATCAGGATATTCGCAGCCATGGATTTTACCCCGACCGCAAAGCTCATCCGCCTTGCCCACGGGGAATTCCATGCCTGCTTCAATCATCCTGTCGAACCTGTCGCTGTCCACGCCTGACGGCCGTTCTCTTCTCTCCAACATCGACCTGACATTCGCGGCTGAGCGGATTGGTCTCGTCGGCCGCAACGGCGTCGGGAAGACGACCCTGCTTGCGTCGATCCTGGGGGAGCATGTTCCCCAGTCCGGGCGCGTTCTGGTCAACGGCACCATCGGCCTGCTGCGCCAGGGCGTGCAGGTCCAGGCCGGCGCGACCGTGGCCGATCTGTTCGGCGTGCGGCCGGCGCTTGAGCTGCTTCGCCGCGCCGAGCGGGGCGATGCCTCTGCCGACGACATCGCCACGATCGACTGGACGCTCGAAGCGCGACTGTCGGCCGCCCTTGCGCGACTCGGGTTCGATCCTTCTCCAGATACTGAATTGTCCTGCCTGTCCGGCGGCCAGATCACGCGGGTTCGTCTCGCCGCGCTGGTGTTCGCCGGGCCCGATTTCCTGCTGCTGGACGAGCCCACCAACAATCTCGACCGGGACGGACGCCAGGCCATGACCGATCTCCTCGCCGCTTGGCGCGGCGGCGCGATCGTCGTCAGCCACGACCGGGGCCTGCTTGAAACCATGAATGCGATCGTCGAGCTGACATCGCTCGGGGCAACGCGATACGGCGGCAATTGGACCGCTTACCGCGAGCAGAAGGCCGTCGAGCTCGCGGCCGTCAGGTACGGCCTCGCGCATGCGGAGAAACGTCTGTCCGAAATCGACGGCAAGGCGCAGGAGGTCGCGGAGAAGAAAGCGCGCAAGGACAGTGGCGGCCGGAAGAAGCGCGCCAAGGGCGACATGCCGCGCATCCTCGCCGGTGCGCGCAAGGATCGCAGCGAGGACAGCGGCGGCAAGGCCGCGCAAAGCGCTGAACGGCGGCGTGCGGAAGCGCTCGAGGCCGTCGATACGGCGCGCCGGCGTATCGAGATTCTCCAGCCGCTGTCGGTCAAGCTGCCTGCGACTGGCCTGCCGGCGGGCAGGGAGGTGCTTTGGCTCGACGGGGTCAGCGCCGGCTATCAACCGGACCGCCCGGTCTTGTGCGATCTGTCGCTCACGATCGTCGGGCCGGAGCGCGTCGCGCTGGTCGGGCCCAACGGCTCAGGCAAGACGACGCTGCTGAAACTCATCGCGGGCGAACTGCGACCTCTTTCGGGCACCGTGCGGGTCAGGCCGGACTTCGTGCTGTTCGACCAGAAGGTCAGCCTGCTCGATCCCTCGATCTCGATCCTGGAGAATTTCGGGCGTCTCAATCCGAAGGCGGGCGCGAACGAATGCCATGCGGCACTGGCGCGCTTCATGTTTCGCGCCGATGCGGCCTTGCAAGACGTCGGAAACCTGAGCGGCGGGCAGATGTTTCGCGCCGGGCTCGCTTGCGTGCTGGGCGGCTCAGCGCCGCCATCCCTGCTGATCCTGGACGAGCCGACCAATCATCTCGACATCGAGTCCATCGAAGCCGTCGAAGCAGGCCTGAGGGCCTATGACGGCGCGCTTCTCGTCGTCAGTCATGACGAGGCGTTCCTGCAGGCGATCGGGATCACGCGACGGATCGATCTCGTCGTCCCGGCGCGGCAGGTAAATGGCGGGATCAGCTGATCCCGCCTCGCGGTCCGGTTATGGCAGTGATTTTCAAAAACCCGACGCCCTGCCCCCAGCGCGTCGGGTGGAATGAATGAGTATCAATCAGTGATCCCAACGCTGCTGTTGTGACTCCTGCCGCAGCAATTTTCTACTCCGGGAAACTACCGCGTCGAAGCGCGCGTGGCGTTAAGTGCTCCCGCCCGGTTCGAGCGCCTCGCCGATCTCCAGCGGATGCGCCATGGTCTGGTGCAGCGCGTCGCGGTCGAGCTCGCCTTCGGAGATGCTGATGACGACGCAGGCTACACCATTGCCGATCAGATTGGTCAGCGCGCGGCACTCGCTCATGAACTTGTCGATGCCGACCAGGATCGCGATCGACTGGATCGGGATATCGGGCACGATCGACAGCGTCGCGGCGAGCGTGATGAACCCGGCGCCGGTCACGCCCGATGCGCCCTTCGAGGTGATCATGGCGATGCCGAGAATCCCGAGCTCCTGCCAGATGGTCAGATGGGTGTTGGTTGCCTGCGCCAAAAACAGCGTCGCCAGCGTCATGTAGATGTTGGTGCCGTCGAGGTTGAAGCTGTAGCCGGTCGGGATCACGAGCCCGACCACAGAGCGCGAGGCGCCTAGATGCTCCATCTTCTGGATCATCTGCGGTAACACCGTCTCCGACGACGAGGTGCCGAGCACGATCAGCAACTCGTCCTTGATATAGGCGATGAAACGCAGGATCGAGAAGCCGGCGAGCCGCGCGATCGCGCCCAGCACGATCAGCACGAACAGCATGCTGGTCAGATAGAACGTGCCGATCAGGGCAGCGAGGTTGAGCAGCGAGCCGAGGCCGTAGGCGCCGACGGTGAAGGCCATTGCACCGAACGCGCCGATCGGCGCCACGCGCACGATGATGCGGATGATGCCGAAGAACATCTTTGCGGCCTTGTCGATCGCCTCCGCAATGGGCTCGCCGGCCTTGCCGAGGAAGGCGATGGAGAAGCCCGACAGGATCGAGATCAAGAGCACCTGGAGCAGGTCGCCACGCGCGATCGCGCCAAGATAGCTGTCGGGAATGATCGCCATCAGATGGGCGACGATGCCCTCTTCCTTGGCCTTGGTGACGTAGGTCGCGACCGACTTCGGATCGATCGTGGCCGGGTCGATGTTGAAACCGTGCCCGGGCTGGAGAATCTCGCCGACCAGCAGGCCGACCGCGAGCGCGACGGTCGAGACCGTCTCGAAATAGATCAGCGACTTCAGCCCGACCCGGCCGACGCGCTTGAGATCGCCCATCGAGGAGATGCCGTGCACCACGGTGCAGAAGATCACCGGCGCGATCATCATCTTGATCAGCGAGATGAAGCCGTCGCCGAGCGGCTTCAGCTCCTTGCCGAGATCGGGATAGAAATAGCCGATGAGCACGCCGAGCACGATCGCGATCAGCACCTGGACGTAGAGGATCTTGTACCAGGGCTGGTGCCGGCGGCGAATGGCTGGCTGGATCGCGACTTGTGTCATAGACTGAGCCCCGGAACGCATTGATCTTGCTTGACTTGCATCATGTGATGGCCGCCGCAGAAGCGACAATCACATTTTTGTCGGATCGCACGAAGATCGATCGCTGCACCGCAATTGGGGGGAACATGTCGACTGCAACAGGCTCCGGCGAGCAGACACAGGGCTATTTTCCTCGTTGGACACTCAAGACCTCGGGCGTGATCATGCCGGAGGAACGGCTGTCATGGGGCCAGACCGTCGTCTCCGGTCTCCAGCATTGCATCGCAATGTCGGGCTCGACGATCATCGCGCCGCTGCTGATGGGGTTCGATCCCAATGTTGCGGTGCTGTTCTCCGGCATCGGCACGCTGATCTTCTTCGTCATCGTTGCGGGGCGCGTGCCGAGCTATCTCGGTTCGAGCTTCGCATTCATCGCCGTCGTCATCGCCGCCACCGGCTATGCTGGGCAGGGGCCGAACCCGAACCTGTCGGTTGCGCTCGGCGGCATCGTCGGTGCCGGCGTGCTGTACGGCCTGATTTCGCTGATCGTGATGTGGTCCGGTGTGGGCTGGATCGAAAGGCTACTGCCGCCCGCCGTCACCGGCGCCGTGGTCGCCGCGATCGGCCTCAATCTCGCGCCCGTCGCGGTCAAGGCGGTGAGCGCCGGCGCGTTCGATACCTGGATCGGGCTCGCGACCGTCCTGATCATCGGCGTGGTTGCCGTTGCAGCTCCAGGCCTGTGGCGGCGCCTGCCGATCATCCTCGGCGCGGTCGGCGGATATCTTCTGTACCTGCTGTTCACGAATGGCCTCGGCTTCGGCAAGCCGATCGACTTCGCGCAACTCTCGGCCGCGCCGTGGCTTGGTCTGCCGAGCTTCACGACGCCGACCTTTCAGGCCGATGCGATTGTCCTGATCGCGCCGGTTGCGGTCATTCTCGTTGCCGAGAACCTCGGTCACATCAAGGCCGTCGGCGCCATGACCGGCCGAAGCCTCGATGCCTATCTCGGCCGCGCTTTGTTCGCAGACAGCCTCGCGACCATCGTGGCGGCTTGCGGCGGTGGCACCGGTGTCACCACCTATGCCGAGAATATCGGCGTCATGGCAGCGACGAAGGTCTATTCGACGCTGCTGTTTGCGTTCGCGGCCGTTGTGTCGATCCTGCTCGGCTTCTCGCCGAAATTCGGCGCGCTGATCCTGTCGATCCCGGGTCCCGTCATCGGTGGCCTCTCGATCGTGCTGTTCGGGTTGATCGCGGCGATGGCTGGCCGGATCTGGGTCGAGAACAAGGTCGACTTCGCCAACCCTGCGAACCTCATCACCGTCGCCGTGGCGCTGACCGCAGGCGCCGGCGACCTCACGCTCAAATTCGGCGCATTCACGATCGGCGGCATCGGCACCGCAACCTTCGGCGCCATCATCCTGTATCAGATCCTGACCTCGCCGCTGGCGCGGCGCGCGGAATGAATCCCAGCGATGCGCTGAAGAGATGGAACAAAATGCCGGTTCCATCCATGATGAGACATTCCGGAGAGAACCCATGCCGCAAACCGATCGCTCGACTTCCTTTCCCTCGCGCCTCGTTGGTCAATACGCGCTGGTGACCGGCGCCTCACAAGGCATCGGCCGTGCCGCTGCCGTCAGGCTCGCCCAGGAAGGCGCGACAGTTGCCATCAATTATTTCGATCATCCTGGAAGGGCCGAGGAGACGCTCGCGCTCGCGCGCACCGCTTCGGGCGATCGCGGTCATGGCAAGCTCGATCACATCATCGTCAAGGCCGATGTCGGCAATGAGCGGGACATCGCCGCGATGTTCGAGACGATTTTGGCGCGCTGGAAGCGCCTCGACTGTCTCGTCAACAATGCCGGCTTCCAGCGGGAATCGCCGAGCGATACGCTCGACGTCGAAACCTATCGCCGCATCATCGACGTCAATCTGAACGGCGCCGTGCTCTGTGCACAGAAGGCGCTGGCGCACTTCGTCGCGCGCGGCGGAGGCGGCAGCATCATCAATTGCTCCAGCGTGCACCAGATCATCCCGAAACCGGGCTATCTCGCTTATTCGGTCAGCAAGGGCGGCATGGCCAATCTGACGCGCACGCTGGCGCTCGAATTCGCCAGCCAGGGCATTCGCGTCAATGCGGTCGGTCCCGGCGCGATCGACACGCCGATCAACGCGGCCTGGACCGGCGATCCGGAGAAGCGCGGCGTCGTCACGAGCCACATCCCCATGGGACGCGTCGGCGCGCCGGAAGAGATCGCCGCCGTGTTCGCCTTCCTCGCCTCCGATGATGCGAGCTACATCACGGGGCAGACCCTCTACGCCTGCGGAGGCCTGACGTTATTCCCCGAATTCCGCGAGAACTGGGCGAGCTAGGACGCGGCACGGCAGTGATCTGGCAAAATCCGCCTGCGCAGACTACATCTGCGCCATGGCAAACGCTCCGCTGGCAGGCTCCCCGCTCCAGGATTTCGTCGGCCGGCACGAACGCCTGTTCGTGCTGACCGGCGCAGGCTGCAGCACCAATTCGGGCATTCCCGACTATCGCGATAGCCACGGCAATTGGAAGCGGACCCAGCCGGTCAACTTCCAGGCCTTCATGTCGGAGGACCATACGCGCCGGCGCTATTGGGCGCGCAGCCTGATCGGCTGGCGGCGGTTCGGCCAGGCCCGTCCGAACGACGCGCACCACGCGCTCGCTCGCCTGGAGGCGGATGGGCGTTGCGGAATGCTGCTGACCCAGAATGTCGACCGGCTGCATCAGTCTGCCGGCCATCGGCAGGTCATCGACCTGCATGGCCGGCTCGATCTCGTCCGCTGCATGGGCTGCGGCCAAAAGACGCCGCGGAGCGAATTCCAGGATACGCTTGGCCGCGCCAATGCGGAATGGCTCAGCCTTGACGCCGCCGATGCGCCCGATGGCGATGCCGATCTGGAGCGCGCCGATTTCTCGTCGTTCAGGGTGCCTCCTTGCGAAGCCTGCGGCGGCATCCTCAAGCCCGACGTCGTGTTCTTCGGCGAGAACGTCCCGCGCGACATCGTTGCCGCCGCGCAGGATCATCTGGCGCAGGCCGACGCCATGCTGATCGTCGGCTCGTCGCTGATGGTCTATTCCGGCTTTCGCTTCGTGCAGTCGGCCGCGCAGCGCAACATTCCGATCGCCGCGGTCAATCTCGGACGCACCCGCGCCGACGATCTCCTGACGCTCAAGGTCGAGGAGCGCTGCGAGGCGGCGCTTGCATTCCTGCTCTGATCGCGCAGGCGGCGAACACGTCTTGCCTATTGCATAGGTGCCAAGCAGAATAGCGGGGTGCGGTGTTGTCCTCGCCGTCCATGGCATGGAAATTGCTGCGCTTTTGACCCCAGTCTTGACGATCAGCACGGAGAATTTGGAATGCTTGAGGGAGCCGAGGTACGGCTTGCCGTCGATATCGGTGGCACGTTCACCGACATCGTGCTGGACGTGGGGTCGGATCGCAAGACGCGCAAGCTGCTGACGACGCCGCAACGGCCAGAGCAGGCGGTGCTGGACGGGATGCGCCTCATTCTCGCGGACGCGCGTGCGCATATCAGCGACATCGACGTCTTCATTCACGGCACCACGCTCGCGACCAATGCCATCATCGAGCGGCGCGGCGCCAGGACCGCACTGATCGCGACGGAGGGCTTCCGCGACGTGCTCGATATCGGCACCGAGAGCCGCTACGACCAGTATGATCTCGGCATCGACAAGCCCAGGCCGCTGGCGCCGCGCAGTCTGCGCTTCACCGTGCCCGAGCGCATCGACGCGCATGGGGCCGTTCGTCTCCCGCTGGATGAAGCGGCAGTGCGAGCGCTCGCGCCAAGATTGCGCGAGCTGAAGGTCGAGAGCGTCGCGATCGCGTTCTTGCACTCCTATGCCAATCCCGAGCATGAGCGGCGCACGGCTGCGATCCTCGGTGAGGAGATGCCCGGAATCTCCGTAACCGTGTCCTCTGCCGTGTGTCCTGAAATCCGCGAGTATGAGCGCACATCGACCGCAGTTGCCAACGCGTATGTGCAGCCCTTGATCGATGGTTACCTCGCGCGCATGTCCGATGCCTTGCAGGTCGAGCAGTATCGCGGCGCGATCTATCTCGTCACCTCCGGCGGCGGCGTGACCTCGATCGAGACGGCGCGGCGTTTTCCGGTGCGTCTCGTTGAATCCGGTCCCGCCGGCGGCGCCATTTTCGCGGCGCAGATCGCGGCACGATTAGGAGAGAGCAAGGTGCTGTCCTTCGACATGGGCGGCACCACCGCAAAGATCTGCCTGATCGAAAAATACCAGCCCGAGACCTCGCGCGTGTTCGAGGTCGATCGCGCGGCCCGTTTCCTCAAGGGCTCCGGCCTGCCGGTGCGCATCCCCGTGATCGAGATGGTCGAGATCGGCGCCGGCGGCGGCTCGATCGCGCATGTCGATGCGATGAAGCGCGTCACCGTCGGCCCCGAAAGCGCCTCGTCGGAGCCGGGGCCCGCCTGCTACGGCCGCGGCGGCCAGCGTCCGGCCGTGACGGATGCGGACGTTGCGCTCGGCATGATCGATCCCGACGCGTTTGCCGGCGGCACGATCAAGCTCGACCTCGAGCTTTCGAAGCAGGCGCTGCTGCGCGATGTCGGCGAGCCGCTCGGCCTGTCGGCGGAGACCGCGGCCTATGCCGTGCACGAAGTCGTTTGCGAGAACATGGCGAGCGCGGCGCGCGTGCATGCGGTCGAGCGCGGCGAGATCGTCGGCCAGCACACGCTGATCGCCTTCGGCGGCGCCGCGCCGCTGCATGCGGCGCGCGTTGCCGAGAAGATCGGCGTCTCCCGCGTGATCGTGCCGTCGAATGCCGGCGTCGGCTCGGCGGTCGGATTCCTCGCCGCGCCCATCGCCTATGAACTGGTGCGCAGCCGCCACGTCCGGCTCGACGATTTCGACACCGAGGCGGTCTCGGACCTGCTGCAGGAGATGGTGACCGAGGCGCGCGCCCTGGTCGAGCCCGGCGCTGCCGGTGCGCCGGTGCGCGAGCGCCGTGCCGCCTTCATGCGCTATGTCGGCCAAGGCCACGAAATCACGGTCGAGCTGCCGAACCGGCGGCTGACGTCGGCCGATCTCGCCGGCCTGCGCCAGAAGTTCGAGGCGGATTATTCCGCGATGTTCGAGCGGCCGATTCCGGGCGCTGCGATCGAGGTATTGAGCTGGTCGGTGCTCGCGACCACCGAGGCGCGCAATCCGCCCACCGTCGCTTCCGTCGCGCGCAAGCCCGCCGGAAAGGCCGTCGGCAGCCGCAAGTTCTTCGACGGCCGCGCGGGCGAAGTGATCGAGATCCCGCTCTATCGCCGCGAGGACATGGCACCCGGCGCGACCATCGCGGGACCCGCGGTCATCGCCGAGGACGAGACCTCCACCTTCGTCTCCACCAGTTTTGACGCCCATATCGACGGTGCCGGCAGCATCGTCATGGAACGGAAGGCAGCCTGATCATGAGCAAGGCAAATGGCGCGAGCCTGATCGACCTTCAGATCATGTGGCACCGGCTGATCGCCGTGGTCGAGGAGCAGGCACAGGTGCTGCTCCGCACCGCCTTCAGCCCGATCGTGCGCGAATGCGGCGACCTCTCGGCCGGCGTGTTCGACCTCAAGGGACGGATGCTGGCGCAGGCGGTGACCGGCACGCCCGGCCACGTCAACTCGATGGCGGAATCGGTCAAGCACTTCATCAACTACTTCCCGCTCGAGACGATGAAGGAGGGCGATGCCTACATCACCAACGATCCCTGGATGGGCACCGGCCATCTCAACGACTTCGTGGTGACCACGCCCTGCTTCAAGGATGGCAAGGTCGTCGCGCTGTTCTCCTGCACCAGCCATCTCATGGACATCGGCGGCATCGGCTTCGGGCCCGATGCCACCGACGTGTTCATGGAGGGGCTCTACATCCCCATGCTGAAGCTGATCGACCAGGGCGTCGTCAACGAGACGCTGATGGCGATGATCCGCACCAACACGCGCCTGCCGATCGACACCGAAGGCGACACCTATTCGCTGGCCGGCTGCAACGACGTCGGCTGCGAGCGGCTGGTCGAGATGATGACCGAGTTCGGCATCGACACGCTCGACGAGCTCGGCGACTACATCTGCGACCGCTCGCGCGAGGCGGTGCTGGCCGAGATCGCAAAGCTGCCGAAGGGCAGCTGGCGCAACACCATGGTCGTCGACGGCTACGACGCGCCGGTCACGCTAGCCGCGACGCTGACGATTTCGGACGAGGGCATTCACGTCGATTTCGACGGCACGTCCGCGGCCTCCAAGTTCGGCATCAACGTGCCCTTGTCCTACACCACGGCCTACACCGTGTTCGGCCTCGGCTGCGTCGTCGCCTCGCAGATCCCGAACAATGCCGGCTCGCTCTCGCCGCTGACGGTGTCGGCGCCGGCGGGCGCAATCCTCAATGCGCCGAAGCCGGCGCCGGTCGCCTCGCGCCACATCATCGGCCAGATGCTGCCCGACGTCGTGTTCGGCTGCCTGCGCCAGATCATTCCCGAGCGCGTGCCGGCGGAAGGCACCTCCTGCCTGTGGAATCTCAATGTGCGCGGCCAGACCCGTTCCGGCGTCGGCGGCAATTATGGGTTCTCGATGGCGGTCACGAGCAACGGCGGCACCGGTGCGCGCTTCGGCAAGGATGGGTTGTCGGCGACCGCTTATCCCAGCGGCGTGCGCGGCACGCCGGTCGAGATCGCGGAGACACAGACGCCGCTGATCTTCTGGCGCAAGGAGCTGCGTCCGGATTCCGGCGGCGCAGGGCGCACCCGCGGTGGCCTTGGCCAGATCATCGAGGTTGGCAGCGGTGTCGACGCGCCGTTCGACATTCTGGCCGCGTTCGACCGCATCGATCATCCGCCGCGCGGCCGCGACGGGGGCCAGAACGGCGAGGCGGGCTATGTCGGTCTGAAGTCCGGAAAGAAGCTGCGCGGCAAGGGCTTTCAGCAGGTGCCGCCGGATGATCGCCTCGTGGTCCTGACGCCCGGCGGTGCCGGCATCGGTGCGCCCACGATGCGCGATCGCGCCGCGGTCAAGGACGACATCGAAAGTGGCCTCGTGTCTTCAGAGAACGCAGTCGAGGTTTATGGGTACGCGCGTTGATGCATCAGCGCGTTTGGTAAACGGAGGGGCTCAAATGATCACGCGACGGAACTTCACCGCGGGCGCAGCGACGCTGCTCGCCGCAGGCGTCTCCACCCGCGCGCGGGCGGCGACGACAAGCTGGGACATGTCGACGGTCTGGCCCGACGGCAACTTCCACACCCAGAACGCGATGGCCTTCGCCGAGGAGGTGAAGAAGCAGACCGGCGGCTCGGTCGCCATCACCGTGAAGGCCGGCGGCCAGCTCGGCTTCAAGGGGCCCGAGCACCTGCGCGCCGTGCGCGACGGCCTCGTGCCGCTCGCCGACGTCCTCAACATCCAGCAGGTCGGCGACGAACCCTTCATGGGCGTCGAGAGCATTCCCTTCCTCTGCAGCTCGATGGACGAGCTCAAGGTGCTGCACAAATATGTGCGGCCCGAATACGAGAAGGTCGCCGCGCGCAACAACCAGAAGATCCTCTATATCGTGCCGTGGCCGACCCAATATCTGCATCTCAAGACCAAGGTCGCCGACGTCGACGGCCTGAAGAACATCAAGATCCGCGTGCCCGACAAGAACGCCGTCGACATGCTGGCCGTTGTCGGCATGGCACCGGTGATGATCCCGTGGGGCGAGACGATTCCCGCCCTGGCGTCGGGCGCCGTCTCGGGCGTCTCCACCTCGGCGGTGTCGGGCGTCGACGGCAAGTTCTGGGAGTTCCTGAAATACATCTACCCGACCAACCATGTCTGGTCGTCGCAGATGCTCACCGTCAATCTCGACTCCTGGAAAGCACTTCCGGCTGATCAGCAGAAGCTCGTCACGGACATCGCAGCGAAGATGGAGCCGGGCTTCTGGGCGAATTCGCTCAAGGCCGACGTCGACAGCCTCAACCGCCTCAAGGAAGGCGGCATGGAGGTGGTGCCGGTCTCGGACGCGATGATGACGGACATCCGCGGCAAGACCGCGCCGCAGCTCGACGCCTTCCTCAAGCGCGTGCCGGCGGCCGACAAGCCGGTGCGGGCCTATCTCGCCGAAATGAAGCGCTGAGGACGCGGCTGTGACAAGCGTCCTTCCCGCGGCTCCGCAAAGTCTCAACGCAGCGGCGCCGGCGCCGCTGCGCATCCTGCTCGACGGCATCGACCGTCTCGGCCGGCTCGACGGCTGGATCGGCGGCGGCTGCCTGCTGACGCTGACACTGTTGATGTTGTGCGAGGTCGCAACCCGCTTCCTCTCGAACTTCCTGCCGTTCTTTCCGCCGACCATCTCGATCGCCTGGGAATATTCTTCGTATCTGATGGCGGCGTCCTTCACCTTCGGCGCCGCCATGACCCTGCGCGTCGGCGGCCACATCCGTGTCGTGCTGCTGCTGAAGAACGTGCCAGCGCCGATGCAGCGCGCGCTCGAAATCCTCTCGGCGGCGGGGGGCTTCGCCTTCATGGCGTTCCTGACCTCGGCGATGGCGAAGTTCGCTTTCGGCGCCTATGTGCGCGGCCAGGTCTCGACCTCGAGCGATACGCCGCTGTGGTTTCCGGAAGCCGTCGTCACCTTCGGCATGCTGCTGCTCACGCTCCAGTTCCTGGCGCGCGCGATCCAGGCCGTGCTCGGACTGCCGCTGGAGGATCACCGCATGAAGGCCTCGCCCGTCGAATGATCGCCTTGCCCCCCATCGGATTCAAGATCGCATGACCATCGAAGTCGTCGCCCTGTTCGCGATCCTGTTTGCGCTGCTGGCGTGCGGCGTCTGGATCGGCCTCACCCTCGCGCTGACAGCCACATTGCTGCTCGCGATGTTCCGCTCGATCCCGCTCGACAAGCTGCTCCCGCAATACGCCTGGAACATCCTGACCACGCAGGAGCTGCTGGCGCTGCCGCTCTTCATCCTGATGGGCGAGCTGTTGTTTCGTACCCGGCTGTCGCGCTCGCTGTTCCAGGGGCTGGCGCCCTGGGCCGGGCTTCTGCCAGGCCGCCTGCTGCATGTGAACGTGATCGGCTGCACCATCTTCGCGGCGATCTCGGGCTCGTCGGCCGCGACCACGCAGGTGATCGGTCGCATGTCGCTGAACGAGCTGCTGCGCCGCGGCTATTCCCGCGACGTCGCGATCGGCTCGCTCGCCGGTGCCGGCACGCTCGGCTTCCTGATCCCGCCGTCCAACATCATGATCATCTACGGCGTGCTCGGCGATGTTTCCATTCTCAAGCTCTTCACGGCCGGCGTGCTGCCCGGACTGCTCTTGGCCGCCACCTTCATGGGCTGGGTCATGCTGCACACGACGCTCAAGCCCGCGATGGTGCCGGAGACGGAAGCCAAACTCTCGCAGGTGCCCTGGGGCGAGCGCTTTGCTGCGCTGAAGGATCTCGCGCCGGCGCTGTTCCTGATCGCCTGCGTGCTTGGCTCGATGTATGGCGGGCTTGCGACGCCGTCGGAAGCCGCGGCCGTCGGCGTGCTCGGCGCCGGGCTGGTTGCCTGGGCGCAGGGCTCGATGTCGCAGCAGGTGATGCGCGACGTGCTGATCGGATCGGTCGTGACCTGCTCGATGATCGCGCTGATCGTGCTCGGCGCCTCGATCCTCGGCAATGCGGCGGCGTTCCTCGGCATCCCGCAGGCTGTCGCCGCCTTCGTCAAGGGGCTCGGCCTGTCGCCGTTCATGCTGATCGTGGTGCTGATCATCTTCTATCTCATCCTCGGCTGCTTCCTCGATGGCTTCTCGATGATCGTGATGACGCTGCCGATCGTGCTGCCGATCGTGAAGGGCGCCGGCTTCGACGAGATCTGGTTCGGCATCTTCCTCGTGCTCGCGGTCGAGATGGCGCAGATCACGCCGCCCGTCGGCTTCAACCTGTTCGTCATCCAGGGCCTGACCGATGACGGCCTCGGCTACATCGCGCGCGTCACGATGCCGTATTTGATGATCATGGTCGGCTTCGTGCTGCTGCTGACGCTCTGGCCCGGCATCGTCACGATCCTGCCGCGGGTGCTGTACGGGTAACCGCGGCTTCGCTTCGCGATTTCCCGGCAGAGATCAAACGGTCAGCGCCGCTGTCGTTTCAATTCGCCTTGCGCGTCAAATTCGCCCGCCGCGCGCATTCCCTCCTTGCACTCCTCGTGATCCGTCGTACGCTGTGACGGCGAGCAGAAGTGCAACAGCAATCACTCCAGTGAACGTAGCTCCTTTGGCGACATGCGCCGAGAGAGGAGGATACCTGTTGGCAGCTCAGGTCCGACGGAGGACGATCGACGCGTACTGAACTGCAAACACCCCTCGCAACGGCGCTTACGAGACGCAATCAACAAACACAAAAGCGGGAGGAAGTGCATATGAGGAAGCAGTGGCTCAGCTCAGGCTTGCCTGTTCTCGCCGTTGCGACACTTGCAGTGTCGGCGGTGTTGGCTCAAGCCGTGGACACGGCCCGGATCGAGGCCGCCGGTCAGAACGATTGGCTCACCTATCACGGTTCCTACAAATCCCATCACTACAGCCCGCTCGCGCAGATCAATGCGAACAATGTCGGCAATCTGGGCGTCGCCTGGATGCACATTCCAGGGCGATCGACGCGCGGCCTGCAGTCAATGCCGCTCGCGGCCGACGGCGTGCTCTATTACTCGGGTTCCTACAGCCGGGTCTTTGCACTGAACGGTGCGACGGGCGAAGTCATCTGGTCGTTCTTTCCGGAGCTGGATGAGGTGCTCATCAGCCGGCAGACGCACTCTCCCTACAACCGCGGCGTAGCGCTGGGTGAAGGCAAGGTCTTCGTCGGCACGATGGATGGTCGCCTCTTCGGGCTCGATGCGAAGACGGGAAAGGTGCTCTGGGAGACCAGGCTGATCGACTCGCAGAAGCTCACGGTCGGCTTCACCGGCGCGCCGCTTTACGCGAAGGGGAGCGTGATCATCGGCTCGCAAGGCGGCGAATGGCCGGGTCGAGGCCCGATCTTCGCCGTCGATGCCACCACCGGAAAGAAGAAGTGGGAGTTCCTGACGGTCGCAGGCACCGACGATGCCATGAAAACCTGGGGCAACGATTCCTGGCGCACCGGCGGGGGCGGCGGCTGGATGCCGGGGACCTACGATTCCGAGACCAACACCATCCTGTGGGGCACCGCGAACCCGGCGCCGCTCTATGATTGGTCGGGCGCGGATTACAAGACGCAAGGCGCGCGCCCCGGCGACAACCTCTATACGAGTTCGGTGATCGGTCTCGACATCGAGACCGGCAAGCTGAAGTTCTACCATCAGGAGCTGCCGCACGACGCCTGGGACTTCGACAGCGCCGTCGGCGAGTTCGTGATGCTCGAGCGTGACGGCCAGAAATACGTGGTTCATCCGAACAAGGGCGGCTTCGTCTTCGTCTACGACCGCAATCTCGGCGTGAAGAACGTCTGGCGGCTGGTCGAGAACATCAACTTCGTCAAGGATATCGATCCCAAGACCGGCGCGCTGATCGGCCGTCGCGATTTCTCTGCAGGGAAAGTCACTGAACCACCGCTGTGTCCGTTCATCGGCGGCGGCGTCAGTTGGAACTCCGGCTCGTACAGCCCGAAGACCGGTCTCTACTACAAGATCGGCCAGGAATGGTGCATGACGCTGGATGTCCAGAAGACGACGCCGGTCACCGCGCCGCAAGTCCAGCTCAACATCGGGGCCGACTTCAAGATGGCGCCGCCTCCGGGCGGCGAGATCTATGGACACCTCGACGCGCGCGATCCCATAACGGGCGCGAAGAAATGGGAGGTTCGCTATCCCGAGCCGCCGCTTGGGAGCGTGCTGTCGACCGCGGGCAATCTCGTTTTCGTACCCGACTCCCGCGGCGTCCTTCACGCCTACGATGCCGAGACCGGCGCCGAGCTCTGGAAGCACAACAATGGCACCGGCCACCAGGGCGGCATCGTCAGCTACTCCGCCGGCGGCAAGCAGTATATCGCCGTCGCCGCAGGCTTTGGCGGGATGCTGGCGGACGAATATGCGCCAAACTTCGGTGGCGTCTACAAGAGCATGCCGCGTGACGACGGCGCGCTCGTCGTCTTCAGCCTGAAATAGTCTGCGGCACACCTCGACCGGGGTCGGGCGCAAGCTCGCGCCCCGGCCGATCGAAGCGGCCGCGCGTGATTCAGGATGGAGCGGACGTAGTGAGATTGCATCTGAGAATGATTCCGGCGGGGCTGGGCGCCTCGCTGCTATGCGCCGCGATGGCTCAAGCTCAATCCGCCACGCCCGCGCCCGACAATGCGACGCTCGAGGTCGAGCAGGTGTTCGCGGGGACCTGCGGCTTCTGTCACTCCGACGGTGGCCGCGCGCCGGGCAAGGGGCCGCAACTGATGAACTCGCCGCGCGACGACGACTTTATCCGCAGCCGCATCAAGCACGGCAAGCAAGGGGCCATGCCGGCATTCGACGGCGCCTTCACCGACGCCCAGATCGAGCAGATCGTCAAATACATCCGCGCCTTGAAACCGCGCGAGGGCTGAATCGCCAAGACGAACCGCCAAGGCCCGATCCATCCAAAAGAGAACGCGGAATGAAGGCCTTTGTCCCGCTCATCGTCGTTGCCGCCATCGGTCTGTCGGGACCGGCGCCGGCGCGTACCCTGGAGGCGATCCGCTCGAGTGGCGTGATCGGGCTGTGCGCACATCCCAACTCGCTTCCCTTTGCGCGCAAGGCCGGCGATCCGCCCGGCTTTCAGGTCGAGCTGGGTCAGGTGCTGGCACGCGAGCTCGGTGTCGCGCTGAGGCTCGACTGGATCATCACGCAGTATCAGATGCGCAGCGCCGGCTGCGACATCGTTCTGGACGTCATCGCCGACCGCGAAGCGCAAGGCGAAACCCGCCTGCGGATCTCGAAACCGTACTATCGCACGGGCGTCGCGCTCGCGGTGCCGTCGTCCAGCACGCTGACCTCGTTCAGGAGCCTCAACGAGGCGACCCGGGTGGGCGTACAGGTTGGATCGGTCGCGGCCATGATCATCGGTCAACGGCGCGTGCCGACATCGACCTTCGGCTTCGAGAGCGACAGCCTCGATGCCGTGTCGAACCATGAGATCGATGCCGCCGCGGTCACCCCCACGGCGGCGAGCTATTTCAATCTGACGCATCCCGACAAGGCGCTCCGGATCCTGGATCGCGACGAGAGCGTGGCTGATCTCAACTGGAATGTCGCCGTCGGCATGATCCGCCCGGATGATGCGTTGCGCGACGCCATCGACGCGGCGGTGGAACGGCTGCGCAGCGACGGCACGATCGACCGGATCTACGGTCGCTATGGGATCGTGCTGCAAGCGCCGAGATAGTCGAATTGCAGGCAACGACGACGCCGTCCCGGACGCGCCGGGACGACGTCTTGTTTCCGACGCGTCTTCGCTCGGAAACGCGTCTAGGCCGCCGCCTTCTTCCGCGCGAGCTCGGCTTTGTACAGCTCGAACTCCTCCGCGATCGCCTTCGCGACTGACGACCGTTGGCGCAGGCGCTCGTAATAGGCCTTCACGTTCGGCCATTTCGCAAGCTCGATCGGCGGCGTCGCCATGGTCCAGTTGATGACGGTGACGAGATAGGCATCGGCCACGCTGAAATGGTCGAGCAGGAAGTCGCGCCCCTTCAGATAGTTGTCGAGATAGTCGAGCCGCGACAGGTTCTTCTCCAGCGCATAGGCCTTGGTCTCCTGCGGCGCCTTGCGGTCGAGCAGGGGGATGAAGAGGCCCTTGTGCAGCTCGGTGCCGATGAAGCACAGCCATTGGTGCAGCCGCGTGCGGTCGATGCCTTGCGCCGCGCCGAGGCCGGATTGCGGGAAGCGGTCGGCGACGTATTGCAGGATCGCTGCATTCTCCGTCAGCACCACGCCCTCGTCGGTACGCAGCGTCGGCACCAGGCCGATCGGGTTGACGGCGCGGAAGTCGGAGCCGTCGTTCAGCACGGTCTTGGTCGGCGGATCGACTTCGAGATAATTCGCCTCGGCGCCCGCTTCATACAGCGCGACGCGGGTCGCCATCGAACAGGCGAGCGGCGAGAAATAAAGATCCATCTTGGGCCTCCTTGGGCAATTCTCTTGAGGTTTCGCTCAATCTGGCCAGATTGATTTTTGTACTGTCTTGCATAATATAAGGTCGGTCAAGGATTATTTTGCGAAATGGTACAAAAATCAAAGCCGCCAGCTGCTGCCAATGAACCGAAGCGCCGGGGCCGTCCGCGCGCCTATGAGCCCGATGTCGCGCTCGGCAAGGCGCTCGACCTGTTCCGCAGGCAGGGCTTTGCCGCGACCTCGCTCGACGATTTGAGCGAGGCGACCGGCATGAACCGGCCGAGTCTCTACGGCGCCTTCGGCGACAAGCGCGAACTCTACATCAAGAGCTATCAGCGCTACCGCGAGGAAGCGCGCGCATCGATGGTGGAGATCTTTCGCCAGGAGATGCCGGTGCGCCAGCGGCTGGAGCGCATCTTCGCCTCCGCGCTCAACATCTATCTCTCCGGCGAGACCGGCCCGCGCGGCTGCTTCACGGTGGTGACCGCGGCATCCGAGGCGGTGAGCGATCCCGAGATCCGCGCCATGGTGCTCGACGGCCTCACCGAGCTCGACAAGGCATTTGCCAGCTGCTTCCGCCGCGCCAGGGAGAACGGCGAACTGCCCGAGAGCGCCGATCCCACCGTGCTGGCGCAGCTCGCCTCCGCCACCGTCCACACCATCGCCATCCGCTCGCGCACCCGCGTCCCGCGCAAGGAACTCGAGGCGATCGTGAAGGGCGCGATTGATGTGATGGTGGGGGCCAAGAACTAAAGCTGTCGTCCTGGACAAGCGCAGCTCCCGACAACGCGTAGCGTCGTCTGGAGCGGAGCGCAGATCCAGGACCCATAGCCACCGAATGTCGTTTGGCGAAGATTCGTGGTTGCCGGCTTAGCGCCGCAACTTCTCCCTGGGCTAATGGGTCCTGGCTCCCGTGCGCAATTGCGCACTAGGCTAGGACGACACCGAGGATTTGGCGCTATCTCGCGCCCCGCTTACGCCGCGCGGATCTGCGCCAGGAAACGGTCCACCTCGTCCCGCAGCCGTTGCGACTGCTTCGACAGCTCGATCGCCGAACCCAGCACTTCCTCGGCCGCCGTTCCTGTCGCAGCGATGCCGTCGGTGACGCCCGCGATGTTCTGCGAGACTTCGCCGGTGCGGGCGGCGGCCTGCTGAACGTTCTGCGCGATCTCCTGCGTTGCCGTGCCCTGCTGGCCGACGGCGGCGGCGATCGCGGCGGAGATTTCGTCGACTTGCTGGATCGTCGCGCAAATCGACTGGATGCCGTCCACCGCGCCGGATGTCTCGCCCTGCACGGCCGTGACCTGCGCGCCGATTTCTTCCGTCGCTTTCGCGGTCTGGGTTGCCAGCGCCTTCACTTCTGACGCCACCACGGCAAAGCCGCGGCCGGCTTCGCCCGCGCGCGCCGCTTCGATGGTCGCGTTGAGGGCGAGCAGGTTGGTTTGTCCGGCGATGCCGTTGATGAAGGAGACGACGTCGCCGATCTTTTGCGCGGCATCGGCCAGGCTCTGCACGCGTGCGTTCGACTGCCGTCCGTCGCTCGCGGCTTTGCCGACCACCTCGGTGGCGTGCGCAAGGCGACGGCCGATCTCGGTCATCGACGAGGACAGTTCTTCCGCGGCGGCCGCGACCGTCTGCACGTTCTCCGAGGCCAGCGCCGAGGCCGACGACACCGTGCGGGTCTGCTCGCGCGATTTCGCGACGATGGCCGACATCGAGCGCGCCGTATGCTCCATCTCGACCGCGGCCGCGGACACCGTGGTGACGACGTCGCGGATGCTGGCTTCGAAATTGTCGGCGAGCGCGGCGAAGGCGCGACGCTTCTCCGCCTCGGACTGCGCCTTGGCCTCGAGCTGATCGGCCTGGAGCTTGCCAAAGTTCACCGCATTGTCGCGGAATACGGCGACCGCCTTCACCATCGCGCCGACTTCGTCGTTCGCCCTGCTGGTGGGCACTTCAACGTCGAGCCGCCCGTCAGCGAGCTCGCGCATGACATTCGTGATCGACAGGATCGGCCGCGAGATGCTGCGGGCGATGAGATAGCCGACGATCCCGGCCAGCACGAGCCCGAGCGCCGCAATTCCGATCGCGAGCATCCAGGCGCGGTCGGCAGAAGCCTCGTAATCGGCATTGTCCATCACCAGCTCGACCGCGCCGAGCGGCTTGCCGGAAAAATCCTTGATCGGTCCGAGCAGTGCGGCGACCGGCGTGGAGTCGAGCTTGGCCTGCCGCACCGTGACATCGCCGCCGGTGGCGCGGCCGTAATCAACAGCGTCGAAGAAGCTCTTGCCCTTCAGCGTACCGCCGAACAGCTTGAAGCCCGAGCCGTCCGCGAGATGGAAGGCAACATCGACATGGCGGTTGGCCTTGAAGTCGTCGAGGAAGGACTGGCCGAAAGTCAGGCCGAATTCCACCGAGCCGAGATGCTTATCCCCCTGCGCGATTGGCACCACGCCGCGAATCCCGAGCCCGGCCACGCCGCCTTCGAGCCCGACCACGACCTTGCGGTCCTGGTTGGCGACGACGACGGTCTTGCGGAAGCCGGAGAGGTCGTCGCCGAACTTCGCCGGCTGATGCACGCGCAGGAATGACGTCGCGGGCGGCGTATGGAACTGAAACTGCTCGACGCCATATTCCGATTTGGTGGCGGCAAAGACCGGCCCGAACAGGCCCACCAAGGCATTGCGGTCCTGCTTCGCCATCGCGTCCTGCGTCGCCGGCATCGCGGCCACCACCGTGCTCATGGCGGCGGCACGGCGGGACTCTTCGGCGATCCGCGACAGCAGCGCATCGTAATGGCTGCGCAGCTCGCGCTGGTCGGCGCGGTCGATGATCCCCGCAATGATCCACATCGCGCCGAGCACGGCAAACAGCGCGGTCGCCGCCGCCGTCACCGCCAGCGCAACCGTGATCCGCATCCTGAGGCCGAGGCTCGCCCGCATGTCCGACTCGTTCTTTGAGCGTTGGTTAAGAACGCCTATCAAATTCCCGCTAAGAGAGGGTGAACGGGGCGGGGGAGCGGGGTGGTTGTAGGAGAGGTGCGAGTGAAACGGTGGGCGCGTGCCAAAAACTCCGATGTCGTCCTGGCGAAAGCCAGGACCCATAACCACCGGACGCAGTTTGGCGAAGACTCGTGGTTGCCACCTCGCACCACGACTGCTCCCTGGGTAATGGGTCCTGGCTTTCGCCAGGACGACACCGGGGATGGAGCGCCTCAGTACCCCCGCGCACGATCCACCACATTCTCCAGCGCGCCGCCGGCCTCGAACCGCGCGATCTGCTCGGCGACATAGGCCGAGATCGCATCCGCGTCGGTGTCGGCGGCATTGTGCGGGGTCAGCAGCACCTTCGGGTGGGTCCAGAAGCGGCTGTCGGCTGGCTGCGGTTCCTGCACGAAGACGTCGAGCGAGACGGCGCCCAGCGTGCCGTCGTCGAGGCAGGCCAGGATGTCCGCCTCGTTCTGAAGGCCGCCGCGGCCGGCATTGATCAGCACGGGCGCGCCGAACGGACCCTTGCGGTTGAGCTTGGTGAAGACGTCGCGGTTGAGGATGCCGTTCGTGTCAGGCGTCAGCGGCAGCAGTGAGACGAGGATGTCGGTCGCGCGCAGGAACGCATCCATCCCGGCGGCGCCGTGGAAGCATTCGATGCCTTCGATGCTGCGCGGGCTGCGGCTCCAGCCGACCACGCGGAAACCGAGCCGGCGCAGCACCTCGGCCGCGTCGGCCCCGAGCGTGCCCAGTCCCATGATTCCGACGGTGACGGCGCTCGCCGGCCACTGATATTTCGGCTCCCAGCGTTTTGCGCGCTGCGAGTCGCGCAGGTAAAGCTCCTGGCGGTGGTGCATCAGCACGTGCTGCACGACGTACTCGGTCATGCGGCCGGTCAGGTCGGGCACCGCCACGCGGACCAGCGGCACGCCGGGCAGGCTCTTGTCCGCCATCAGCGCGTCGACACCCGCGCCCAGATTGAAGATCGCACGCAGATTGGGGAATGCGCCGAGGTCGCCCGGCACCGGCTTCCACACCGCGGCGTAGTGGACCTCGGCCGGATCGATCCCGGAATCCGGCAGCAGCACCACGCGGCGGCCGCCGCAGACAGCGTCGAACCGTGCCTTCCAGCGCTCGGGCAGCCAGTTCTGCTGGGTGCTGTTGATCAGGACGGCCAGTATGCCCGCGGTCATTCGAAGTGCCTCATAAGGTTCCGTTTTTGGTGCCCCTCCTTGGCACGATCTGCCGGATTTTTCTTGCAAAATCTTTCCGCAGCCCTGTCGGGGCGGGGCATAGTGGATCGTCTTCAAAACAAGAGTTCGGGGAAGGTGCTGCCCATGCTTTATGCGATCCTTTGCTATCACGATGAAGACTTCGTCGGCTCCTGGAGCAAGGACCAGGACGAGGCCGTGATGAAGAAGCTCGCCGTGGTGCAGGAGAAGCTCACCCAGCAGGGCCGGCTCGGCCCGGTGGCGCGGCTGCTGCCGACGACCGCGGCGGCGACGCTGCGCAAGGAAGATCCGCCGCTGGTGCTCGACGGTCCCTATGCCGAGACCAAGGAGCAGCTGCTCGGCTTCTACATCGTCGACTGCAAGAATCTGGACGATGCGCTCGATGTCGCGCGCGATCTCGGCGCAGCCAATCCCGGCGGCGCCTATGAGGTGCGTCCCGTCGGCGTGTTCCGGCCCGGAGGAATTTCGGCGTGAGCGACACCGACACCGCCTGGATCGAGACCGCGCTGACCTCGGCGCGACCCCAGGCGGTCGGCGCGCTGTTGCGCTATTTCCGCGATCTCGATACAGCCGAGGAGGCATTTCAGAATGCCTGCCTGCGTGCGCTCAAGACCTGGCCGCAGAACGGGCCGCCGCGCGATCCCGCGGCCTGGCTGATCATGGTCGGCCGCAACGTCGCGATCGACGAGGTGCGCCGCACGCGCAAGCAGCAACCGCTGCCGGAGGACGACCAGGCGATCTCCGATCTCGACGACGCCGAGGGCGCGCTCGCCGAGCGGCTCGATGGCTCCCACTACCGCGACGATATCTTGCGGCTGATGTTCATCTGCTGCCACCCGCAGCTGCCGGCGACGCAGCAGATCGCGCTGGCGCTGCGCATCGTCTCCGGCCTCACGGTGAAGCAGATCGCGCGCGCCTTTCTGGTCTCTGACGCTGCGATGGAGCAGCGCATCACCCGCGCCAAGGCGAAAGTCGCGGAGGCGGGGACGCCGTTCGAGGCGCCGGGCGCGATCGAGCGCTCCGAGCGGCTCGCCGGCGTCGCCGCGATGATTTACCTGATCTTCAACGAGGGGTATTCGGCGAGCGGCGACACCGCCGAGATCAGGAAGCCGCTCTGCGAGGAGGCGATCCGGCTGGCGCGGCTGCTGCTGCGGCTGTTCCAGAGCGAGCCGGAGATCATGGGGCTCGCGGCGCTCCTGCTGTTGCAGCATGCGCGCAGCGCCGCGCGCTTTGCCGAAGACGGCTCGCTCATCCTGCTGGAAGACCAGGACCGCTCGCTGTGGAACGGCACCATGATCGCGGAAGGCCTCGCTTTGATCGACAAGGCGATGCGCCATCGCCGCAGCGGGCCCTATCAGATCCAGGCCGCCATCGCCGCGCTGCACGCGCGCGCTTCGGCGCCGGAGGAGACCGACTGGGCCCAGATCGACCTGCTCTATGGCGCGCTGGAACTGATGCAGCCCTCGCCGGTGGTGACGCTTAACCGGGCCGTCGCGGTCTCCAAGGTGCGTGGGCCGCAAGCCGCGCTCGAGCTGATCGAGCCGCTGGCGCCTAAACTCGCCAATTACTTCCATTTCTACGGTGTGCGCGGCGCCTTCCTGATGCAGCTTGGCCGCAACGACGAAGCCCGAATCGCCTTCGACCGCGCCATCGCGCTTGCCAACACGTCCGCGGAGGCCGCCCACATCCGCATGCACATCGATCGCCTGATCCGCGACAGCCAGCCGAAGCAGGGTGGCAACGGAGGCGCGAAGCAGAGTGCGAAGGCGAAGTAGGGCCATCTGTCATTCCGGGGCACCCGAAGGGTGAATTATGGTGCGCGATTGCGCACCTGAGAATCTCGAGATTCCCCGGTGCGCAATTGCGCACCTGAGGTCTGGTCCTTCGGACCATCCCGGAATGACGATCGAAAATTTCATTTCGTCAATTGTCGGCCCGGGCCCATCCCCTTCGTCTTAACTCCGTATCCAGGGAGTCATTCATGCTGAAAGCCATTGCCGTCATCGCCATCGTGCTTGCCGTTGGAATTGTGGGCGTCCTCGCCTTCGCCCTGACGAAACCCGACACCTTTCGCGTCGAGCGGAGCCTCGCGGTGAAGGCGCCGGCCGCAGCGATCTATCCACTCGTTTCCGATTTCCACTTCTGGACCGGCTGGTCGCCCTATGAGAACCGCGATCCCGCCATGAAGCGCACCTATGGCGGAGCCGCGGCAGGCAAGGGCGCGACCTACGCCTGGGACGGCAACAACAATGTCGGCGCCGGCCACATGGAGATCCTCGAGGCGAATGCGGCCTCAAAGCTCCGCATCAAGCTCGATTTCGAGCGGCCGTTCGAAGGCCACAACACCGCCGAATTCACCTTTGTGCCGCAAGGTGATGCCACACTGGTCACTTGGGCAATGCACGGTCCGGCCCCGTTCATGTCCAAGATCATGCAGGTGTTCATCAACATGGACAGCATGATCGGCAAGGATTTCGAAGCCGGTCTCGCCAGCCTGAAGAAGCTGACGGAGAAGTAGCGGTTCCGCTGCCCAAGGAAATGAAAAAGGAAATAAGACGGAAAGTGAAGAGGAGAGAAACGATGCTCAATCCCTATCTGTTCTATCAGGACACCTGCGAAGCGGCGTTCAACTATTACGCCAAGGTTCTCGGCGGCAAGATCGACACCATGATGCGCGTTTCCGACGCGCCGCCGGACATGCCGGGCGCACCGGGCCGCGAAAAGACCGTCATGCATGCGCGGATGTCGCTGCCCGGCGGCAGCGTGTTGATGGCCTCCGACGTGCCGGCCGAGCATTTCCACAAGCCGCAAGGATTTTCGATCTCGTTCACGGTCACGGACCCCGCGGACGGCGAGCGCAAGTTCAACGCGCTCGCAGACGGCGGCACCGTCACCATGCCCTTCAGCAAGACGTTCTGGGCCAAGGGCTTCGGCATGTGCGTCGACAAGTTCGGCATTCCCTGGATGGTGAACTGCCCGGCGGAAGGGACGTGACGGGCGCGACCGTCTGACGCACCGACTGGCGTTCCCTCTCCCCTTCGTTGCGGGAGAGGGATGCGCATGAGGCCATCACATCCTGCGCCGATCGGCCGTTTGCTCTCTCACCGGATCGATCCGGTCACGTCCTCAGCTGGCGGGGACGACTGAACGCAGCGCGGGCAGATCACGAGCTTCGCGCCGAGCTGTCTGTCATTCTCCGCTTCGATTTCGTCATGAACCGCCCACCATGCCTCGGAATACGGGCGCAAGGTGCCGAGCACTTTTTCCCGCTCCTGATTGCGCTCGCTCGCGGCAGGTGCCTGATTCGGCGCGGGGGGCTTTGTGACAGACAGACGGTTCGGCGACTTGCTCAGGGCTCTGTTCGGATCTTTGCCGAGTCCGTCCCATGCGATCGGACGGCGTTCCTGCGCAGGCGCGACCGCGCATCCGATGAGCGCTGCGCAAAAAGTGAGCAAGAAAAGGCAGTGTCGCATCATGCCGGACCCTTGGTGCGGTACGCGACACGCAAAAATCCACGCGGGAAGATTCGCATCGCGTCGGTCAAATGGAACTTAAGGGAAACGACATGGCCGGCTCGGCTGAATATGACTCCCGCTCTCGCATCACATTGCGAGAGCAGTGAGGCCGCTTCGTGAAAATGATGCGGACTGCATCGCACAACAATTGGCGCAAGATTAGGCTGTGAACTGCGCGTCAAAATCGCTAATCATTTATTCATAAATTCTACAAAATGGGGCGGGCGGACTTGGAAGGGGAGCGACCGATGGCGGCGGCGCTACAGATCAACTTTGCACTTTGGGGTATGCTCATCTGCGCGAGCATGGAAGTGGCGCAGATGATCCAGTGGGTCTTTTAGACCGACCAAGCGCGTGACCGGCGCATTTTGACCGGCGCGGTTGCTTGCTAGCTCACGAGCAGTGCGATGAGCGTAAAGCTGACGCTCGCGATCACGATCATCGAGACGATGTAGTAGCGCGGTCGCGCCATCCGTGAGTTCGGCGGTCTCCGCAGTCGCAGCGGTTCGCTCATGTTCCAGGCGGGCTTCGGCGGCGCGCGCGCCGCCTCCGTGCCCGAGCCGACGTACTTCACATAGAGCTCGAGCAGCCGCAGCTCGGACGGCAGGTCCATCAGGCCCTCGCGATCACGCCGCGACAGCACTTCGAATTCGACGGTTTCTTCGGAGCTCAGTCGGCCAAGGACGATTCGTCCCTGGTCCGACAGGCGGTAGCGAAAATCAATGGGCTGCATGGCATGCGAGTCGTTTGAAAATGACTGATCTCGAAAAAAGCGGAACCATCCTGGTCTGCGACCATTGCCGGGATTGTGACGACCCGCGGCCGTCGCGACCCCCGGAGCAGCCTCACTCTGCAGGCGACCATCATAGCCGGTCGAGAAAGGTCGGGAACCGCGTAAATTGGGCAGGCATTGCGAAGCGGTTGAGCGGATTCACGATCCGCAGAGCCGGAATGTCGCGAAACTGCCTATTCGTCGGACAGCGGGCGGATGGATCGCCGTCAGATGCTGCCGGCGGTCGAAACCTCACCGGCAGCGCGGATAGATCGCGGCGAGATCGCGCCCCTTCAGCAACAGCAGGCGCGAGCTGAGACCGCCGCGGCGGCTGATCCAGTCGCGCACCGGACCGGGATAAGCGGCAAGCACCGCGTCGGATGCCTCCGGCTCGGCATAGAAGCGTCCGCGCCGGTCCACCGAGCGCGCCGCATGGAAGCCGAGCACGGCGCGCTTGGTGACGCAGATGCGGTCGCCCGGCACGATGCTCAGCACCAGCGTGCAGGCGGACAGGCAGGGTCCGTCGATCACCACGCGATCGCCGGTCTCGCGCACCTTCTCGAACAGGTCGAGGAACGGCCCGACCTGTCCGCCGGGCGACTGGATGATGCGGATCTCGGCTCTCGCCGGTGTCGCTGCAAGCAACGCGGCCGCAAGCATCGTGATGGTGACGAAAGCGGTGCGTTGCATGGAGACTCCTACCCGTTCCGCCTTTGCCCGCGCAGCGTCGGCAGGCCGATACCCGCCGCATCGAACCCGCCATCAACGGCCAAAATTTGACCGGTGATGTAGCTCGATCGTTCCGAGCAGAGGAAGTAGATCGCCTCCGCGAGTTCCTCTTCGAGGCCGTAGCGGTTGAGCGGAATGGCGTCGTGATAGTCCGCGCGGATCTCCCTGGTGTGCACCTGCTTCGCCATCGCGGTGTCGACCGGCCCCGGCGCGACGGCATTGACACGGATGTTGAGCGAGGCGAGCTCGACCGCGAGCTGCTTGGTGAGGTGCGCGAGCCCCGCTTTGCTGGTGCCGTAGGCCGAGCGCAACGTCGAGGCGCGTACCGCCGAGATCGAGGTGATGTTGACGATGGCGCCGCCATCGCTGTCGCGCATCAATGGCACTGCGGCCTTGGTGCAGAGGAAAGGGCCGGTGAGGTTGACCTCGAGCACGCGGCGCCAGTCGGCATCCGACGTCTCCATCAGCGGCGCGAACACCGCAATGCCGGCATTGTTGATGAGCGCATCGAGCCGGCCGAACCGCCGCTCGACCGCCGTCATCGCGGCGCCGACCGCGATCGCGTCCGAGACGTCGCAGGTCAGCGCCAGCGTCATCTCGCCTTGGTCGATCTCCGCGACGGCGCGGCCAAGCAATTCGCCCTCGATGTCGAGCAGCGCCACGCGCCAGCCCTCGGCGAGAAACTTCCTGGCGGTCGCCAGCCCGATGCCGCGCGCGGCTCCGGTGACGAGGGCGACTTTTTGCGGGGCTTGCGGCATGGGCTGGTTTGTCCTTCTGGCGGAAACGAAAGCCGCAGGGGCGGCTCAGCGCCTTTTACTTCGCTTTCGTCCTGGCAAGAAGAGCGCTCGACAGCCTATCTCCGTCATCCCCGCGCAACCGCTTCGCGGGCGCGGGGATGACGGGGATAATGATGGAGCGAGAGCCTACGCCAGCTCCGCCGATGCGCGCTGCATGTTGGCCGACATGTCCGCCGTCACGATGGTCTGCTCCTCGACCGCGGCGGCGGTGGAGGCGATGAACTCGTTGACGCCGGCGATCGCGGCCTTGATCGCGGTCAGGGAGTTCGCGACGTCGCCGGAGATGGTGTTCAGCGCGCCGATTTCGGTCGTGATCGTATCGGTTGCCTGCTTGGCCTGGCCGGCGAGGTTCTTCACTTCGGAGGCGACCACGGCAAAGCCCCGGCCGGCTTCGCCCGCGCGGGCCGATTCGATCGTGGCGTTGAGCGCGAGCAGATTGATCTGGCTGGTGATGCCGGAGATCATCTCGACGATGCCGGTCATGGCCTGCGCGGCCGCGGTCAGTTTCTGGGCCTGGAGGTCGGCGGATTCGACCCTGGTCGTCGCGGCCTTGGACGTCTCGCGCGACTTCGCCATGGTCTCGGAAATCTCGCGGATCGAGGCGGTCATCTCTTCGCTGCCGGCGGCGACCGCCTCGATCAGCCCGCGCGCATTGTCGGCCTTCTTGCGCCCGATCGCCTGCGCGGTGATGTCGGTGGCGTATTTCACCACCTTGTACGGCTTGCCGTTGAGGTCGAAGATCGGGTTGTAGGACGCCTGGATCCAGATCTCGCGGCCGCCCTTGGCGATGCGCTTGTATTCGGCGGCCTGGTATTGGCCGCGATTGAGCGTCTCCCAGAACTCGCGGTAGGCGGCCGAATTCTTCTCGTTCGGCTCGACGAACATGGAGTGGTGCTGCCCCTTGATCTCGGCCAGCGAATAGCCCAACGCCTTCAAAAAGTTCTCGTTGGCGGTGCGGATCGTGCCGTCCATGTTGAACTCGATGACGGCCTGCGATTTCTGGATCGCGGCGAGCTGGCCGTCATTGTCGGCCGCCTTCATCTTCTGCGCGGTGACGTCGGTCGCGAATTTCACCACCTTGAACGGCTTGCCGGTCTCGTCGAGGATCGGGTTGTAGGTCGCCAGAATCCAGATTTCCTTGGCCCCCTTGCCGAGCCGCTTGTATTCGGCGGCCTCGAACTCGCCGCGGTTCAGCTTGGCCCAGAACGCGGCATAGGCCGCGCTCGCGCGGTCCTCCGATGTCACGAACATGCTGTGATGCTTGCCCTTGATCTCGTCGAGCGAATAACCCATCGCGCCGAGGAAATTCTCGTTGGCGGTGACGATGGTGCCGTCCATGTCGAACTCGATCACCGCCTGTGCGCGATTGATCGCGGCGATCTTGCCGGAATCCTCCATGGTCTTGATCTTGTACGCCGTGATGTCGGTGGCGAACTTGATGAATCTGACCACCTTGCCGCTCTTGTCGCGCAGCGGCGCGTAGGAGGCGTGGACCCAGACTTCCTTCCCGCCCTTGCCGAAACGCTTGTATTGCGTGGTCTGGAACTCGCCGCGGTTCAGGCTGGCCCAGAAATCGCGATAGCGGGCGCTCTCGCGCTCGGCCGGGCCGACGAAGATGCTGTGATGCCGGCCCTTGATCTCGGCGAGCGTGTAGCCGCTCATCTTGAGGAGGTTCTCGTTGGCGTCGAGGATGGTGCCGTCGAGACCGAACTCGATCACGGCCTGCGATCGATCGATGGCCTCGACCTCGGCCAATGCGTGCTGGATTTTGGCTTTGCTGCTGAAATTGAACACGTGATGCTCCGCGCGATGATCCGGCTGCGGATCGGCGAAATTGCCGACCGTCTCGCTCACTAAAAAGTTGCATGGCCGCGTTGAGCAACTGTAAACCGTTGCATAAACCTGCATTAGCTACGTATTTCCGCGTGTGATGGAGCATGTTGCTCTGCTCGCGCGCATTCCGGTCCCATATGCACGGCTGAGTTCATACGGACGCTGCATGCGCACCGTATCTATACGGGATCAGCAATCGGAATTTTTGCGCGCGACGCAAATCGACTCCGGCTGATGTCGGCGCAGCCGCGCCGGCACCGTCTTTCATCAGGATTTTCTTCTCTCGGAGACGATCGATGCCTGACGATAATAATGAGCGCGTGATCCGGAACCTGTTTGCCGCCTATCTCGCCAATGACCGCCAACGGGTGAGTGATGCGCTCGCCGACGATTTCCGCTTCACGAGCCCGTTCGACGACGAGCTCGACAAGGCGACCTATTTCGAGCGCTGCTGGACGGATACCGGCTGGATCGCGCGTCATGAGATCGAGCGGATCTTCGTCCGTGGCGAAGAAGCCTTCGTCACCTATTGCTGTCTGGCGACAGATGGCAGGAGCTTTCGTAACACCGAGTTCTTCACCCTGGCCGGGGGCAAGGTCTGCCGCATCGAGGTCTATTTCGGCGCAGCCCGGCAGGACGGTCGTTTCCTGCCGCAGCCGCGCTAGCGCCGCGCGATAACCTCCCGAATTATTTTTCTGGCGTTGTCGGTTCGGGAGGTTCCCGCTCGTCTTGCAGGTGAGGGCGGGCGGCTCTGGCGCCTGCCCGATGGTGAAAGCAAGGACCCGCCATGCGATTCATGATGCTGATGATCCCGCTCGGCTACGAGACCGCGCCGCCGGACGTTCAACTCGACCCCGAACGCGTCGCGGCCATGATGCGCTACAACGAGGCGCTGAAGGATGCCGGCGTGCTGATCACGCTCGACGGCCTGCATCCGCCGTCGATGGGCGCGCGCGTCTCGTTGCGGCCGGCGAGCCGCTTGTGACCGACGGCCCCTTCGCCGAGGCCAAGGAAGTCCTTGGCGGGTACTGGATGATCGAGGTTGCCTCGCGCGCCGAGGCGATCGCCTGGGCCAAGCGGTGCCCGGCCTCGCCGAACGAGATCATCGAGATTCGCCAGGTGCAGGAGATGAGCGACTTTCCGCCTGACGTGCAGGCGGCCGCCGCCGGCTTCAGCGACCTGAAGACGTAGCAGAAAGGACCCGCGGAAAATTTCGCGGCTTCGACCATCCATCAACAAGGAGAGAACCGATGAGCACCGATACCTATCTCGCCGTTTTCCTCGGCAGCAAGACCAGCCCGAAATGGGCCGCGTGGAACGCGATGTCCGAGACTGAGCGCAAGGCGAAGGAGCAGGAGGGCATGGCGGCCTGGAAGGGCTGGGTCGAGAAGCATCAAGGCGCGATCCAGGCCATGGGCGGCCCGCTCGGCAAGACCAAGAAGGTCGATGGCAAAGGCGTCGCCGATATCGCCAACGAGATGGGCGCCTTCACCGTGGTCCGCGCCGCGTCCCATGAAGCGGCGGCCAAAATGTTCGAGAACCACCCGCACTTCGCGATCTTCCCCGGCGAACGCGTCGAGATCATGCCGGTCTTGCCGATCCCCGGCGGTTAGACCTTCGGACGTCGTCCGGGACCTGCGGGAAATACGGGTTAATCAAATCCTGCCCGCGCTAGTGACCTTCACGGCCGGCTCATGTAAAGGTCGTTCACATGAGCTGGCGCAAGGAGCAGCGCCGCGCCGAGCGCGGCTATCACCACGGCAATCTGAAGGAAGCCTTGTTGCAGGCCGCTCTCGGGCTGATCGCCGAGAAGGGCGCGGCCGGCTTCACCTTCGCCGATGCCGCGCGCATGGCCGGCGTCAGTGCTGCGGCGCCTTACCGGCATTTCCGCGACCGCGACGAGCTGTTGTCCTCGATCGCCCAGCGCGGCTTCGAGCAGTTCGAGCAGCGCCTGACCGCGGCCTGGGATGACGGGCGGCCCGATACGGTCACCGCCTTCGAGCGTGTCGGCAAGGCCTATCTCGCCTTCGCGCGGGAAGAGCCCGCCTTCTACAACGCGATGTTCGAGTCGGGCGTCCCGGTCGATGCCAATCCGGCGCTCCAGGCCGCGAGCGAACGTGCCTTCAACATCATTCGCGCAGCCGCCGAGCGGCTTGCGGCGCTCGCACCTCCGGGCACGCCGCGGCCGCCGGCGATGATGATGGCGCTGCACATCTGGTCGATGGCGCATGGCGTGGCCTCGCTGTTCTCCCGCGGCGACGCCGCGCGACGCAAATTGCCGATGTCGCCGGACGAGCTGTTAGAGGCCGAGGTGCTGATCTATCTGCGCGGTCTCGGCTTCCCGACCGACCGCCGTCCGCCTGCGAAAAGCGCCGAGCCGCCGCCGGTGCCACCGGAGGTCCCCTCCGGTTCTGGCGTGCCCCCCGGTGGTCCCTGGGGCAAGCCGAAATAAAGTTGCGCAAATAATTCCGAGACCCTGTCAGGCCGCCAGCTTGACAAAATCGCCGGATGGTCTAGCTATGTAAATGTTATTTACATTCACAACGGCGCTGATGCCGTGATGGAGATGGGAAATGGCCTACACCGCTGATGTCAATCGCTGGCGCGGCCCCTCGGACCAACAGCAACAGTACGAGCGCCCCCACATGCTCGATACGCCATGGCATCCCGGCTGGATCGCCGTGACCATCCTCGGCTTCATCATCTGGTGGCCGATCGGACTTGCCCTTCTCTTTTTCACACTCGGGAGCAGAAGAATGTCGTGCTGGAGCAATCAGGATCGCTGGCAGAGCAAGATGGAGCGGATGCAGTACAAGATGGACCGCATGCGCGGCCGCATGGAGCGCCGCGGTTTCGGCTTCGGCTTCGGCCCGCCCTCGAGCGGCAACCGCGCCTTCGACGAGTACCGCACCGAGACACTGCAACGGCTCGAGGAAGAGCAGGTCGAGTTCAAGAACTTCCTCGACCGTCTGCGTCACGCCAAGGACAAGGAAGAGTTCGACCAGTTCATGGCCCAGCACAAGACGCGCCCGACCCCGCCGCCGACCGACCAGCCGCAAGGTTGATCTGAAGGCTGATCTAAGGTTCGCACATCTCAAAGCCTTCAGGCGCATGCCCCCAAAGTCCTGATGGCCCCGAAGCCGCCCGCCTGCGTAACCCGCAGGTGGGCGGTTTGGTTTTGGCGGGCTCTTGTTTTCGCCACACGCCTCAATCCTCGTCATGCCCGGGCAGAAGCGCGTCTTCGCGCTTCTGCCCGGCCATGACGGGGGCTTCCAGAACCGGCGCGCGGTTCACCGACACTAAGGCGTATGGACCTCTACACCCGCCTGCTGCTTGGCCTGACCGCGTTTGCGGTGTTGGGCTATGTCGGCCTCGTCTATGGCAGCTGCGCAGCCGATCCCGATTGCCATTTTCGTCCCTGTCCCGGTGGGCGCGCCTTTTGCGGCGTGGTCCATGCTCATGGGCAGGTGCCATAGAACCCGATTCCCGCGAGCCTCGACTAAGCCCTGAGCGCGCGTTTTCCGCGTGCATCGACGGGCAAGGCCATGACGAACGCCGAACGCAAGCAGATCAACCAGGACACTGCGCTGCTTGAGCGCGCGTCGACGCTGTTCGATCGGTTTGGGGATTATGTTCCGCTGACGATCGCGTTCCTCAATCATTGGCCGACCGAGATCAAGTTCTACCCCGAATTCGTGGTCGGCAATGCCTGGAAGGTCTTTCTCAGCTTCGGCCTCTATCAACTCGCCGCGTTCGCGCTCAGGCGAGCGGTCAAGTTTGCCAAGTCGGACCTCGCCCCATGATCCTGCTCCGCGATTTCGCGCTTTATGTCCTGCCGGTCCTCGTCGCAGGTGGCGGCTGGCTGTATGCGCTCAACCTGCGCAAGCGGGCGCGGTCAGGCCGCGTCCCCGAGAGGCGTTACGTCCCGCCGGCATCACTGGCGCCTTGATCCGGACCGCCTATATTCGCAAGCGCAGGCGGAGGGGCGACAATGGCGGAAGCTGCGATCATGGCGAGCGACAGCCTCTGGCGGAGGCTTCGCAGCGAGGCGGAGAGCGCCGCTGCCGCCGACCCCGTGTTCGGCAAGGCGCTCGCCGGCGCCATTCTCGCTCATGACGATTTTGCCGCGGCCCTTGCCGATCTGATCGGCCAGCGGCTTGGCAGCGGTGCCACTGAACCCGCGCGCTTCACGTCCTTTGCCCGCGATGCCTTTCGCAGCCAGCCGGATCTGATCGAGACCGCCAGCCGCGACTTGCAGGCCATCGCACTCCGCGATCCCGCCATCGCCGAGCTGCTGCCGCCCTTGCTGCATTACAAGGGCTATGTCGCACTGCAGGCCTGGCGCGTCTCGCACTGGCTCTGGCATTGCGGTCAGATTGATGCGGCGTTGCTGTTCCAGAACGAAGCCTCGAACACCTTGCAGGTCAGCATTCATCCGGCGGCCAGCATCGGCTCGTCCGTCTATCTCGACCACGCCACGGGCATCGTGATCGGCGCCAATGTGGTGATCGGCGACGACGTCACCATCCTCCAGAACGTCAGCATCGGCCGTCATAGCGATCTGCCGACGCGCTCACCGCGCATCGGCCGCGGCGTCTATATCGGCGGCGGCGCGACCATTCTCGGCGACATCAGCATCGGTGATTTCGCAAAGATCGGCGCCGATACGCTTCTGACATCGGACGTTCCCGCGGGCTGCACCGCGGTCGGCAATCCCGCGCGGTTGATCAACTGCCCCGAGCCCGCCTCCGCGGCTTGAAGCGTCATCACTCCATCAGGCTGCGCGGCGGTGGCTCTCGCCGCCATGATGCGGCGTGACCGGCTCCGAGCTGGTCTGGTCCGGCGCGTCCAGCACCGCGACGTGATGACGGTAGACCATCTCCCAGCCCTTCCATCCCGTGAACAGCAGGATGCCGACCACGATCAGGGACAGCACCACGCCCCATGGTTTGATCGCAGCCTCCGCGCCCTGCGCGTAGCGCAGACAGAAATTGATCAGGGCCAGCACGACCGCCGCCAGATTGCCGACCATGTGGTACCAGGCATCGTTGAGCCGGCGAATGCGGGGCTCATTGAGGAAGTCGGTAAAGCCGGCCGCGGCGGCCACGAGCGCCATGACGATGCCGGCGCCGATCAGCCAGATCGCGGCCCTGGCCCAGAAACCGTCGCCGGTGCCGATGAAGGCCAGATCGGCGATGGGGGCGCCGACCAGGAACGCCACGGGGAACGGGATGATCATGGGGTGGAGCGGATGATCGCCGAGGGCGGCGGTCGTCTTGGGGTTGATGCTCATGGCAAAGCCTCGCCGAAAGTGATTTTCGGGACAATTTTTGGGGCGAGGGGAGGTTCCTCCGGTCGCACGGCGGAACTCTCGTGCCCTGGATGCAGCGCGGCGTCCCTTTGACGATACTGCTGAGCCGGTGCCCATCTCGCCGCAGGTCGCGCAGTGCTCCCGTAAGGTGGGCAAGGCGACTTGTCCGCCATAGCTCGAAGAGCGACGGCGGAAGCGTGCCAACCGCGACCGCATCTACAGAAGCGGTGGGCACGGCGCTTCGCGCCTTTGCCCACCCTGCGAGGCCTCTCAATACCCGTCCGCCAGCCCGCTATTGCGGCGCGGATCGTTCGCACCGTAGTAACGATTGTTGCCGACCTGTTTGCCGTCAAGCGACGGCGCGCCGACGATGATGACCGCGAGATGGTTCGCAGGTTGCGGCGGCCCGAATTTGTGGCCCATGCCCTCCAGAATCTTGCGCGTGTCCGGCGACAGCGCGTAGTTCTCGACATTGGTCAGGTCAGGCAGCCACTGCTGGTGGATGCGCGGCATGTCGACGGCTTCCTGCGCGTTCATGCCGTAGTCGATGGCGTTGATCATGGTTTGCAGCACGGCCGTGATGATGCGGCTGCCGCCGGGCGTGCCCACCACCATCACCGGCTTGCCGTCCTTGCTGACGATGGTCGGGCTCATCGAGGAGAGCGGCCGCTTGCCGGGCGCGATGGCGTTGGCCTCACCCTGCACCAGCCCATACAGGTTCGGAACGCCAACCTTGGCGGTGAAGTCATCCATTTCATCATTGAGCAGCACGCCGGTCTTTGCCGCCGTCACCTTGGCGCCGAACCAGTCGTTCAGCGTGTAGGTGACGGACACCGCGTTGCCGTCCTTGTCCGCGATTGAATAATGCGTGGTGTTGCTGCCCTCGTGCGGCGCGACGCCCGGCTTGACGTCCTTGGAGACGCCGGCCTTGTTCGGGTCGATCACGGCGCGGATCTTGGCCGCGTAGGCCTTGTCGAGCAGGCGGTCGAGCGGATTCTTCACGAAGTCGGGATCGCCGAGATAGCTGTTGCGGTCCACGTAAGCGTGCCGCATCGCTTCGATCTGCACGTGCATGGCAGCTGCGGAGTGATAGCCCAGCTCCTTGAGCGGATAGCCTTCCAGGATATTCAGGATTTCGCAGATGATGACGCCGCCCGAACTCGGCGGCGGCGCGGAAACCACGTGATAGCCGCGATAGTCGCATTCGACAGGTGCGAGCTCGCGCGTCTTGTAGCCGTCGAGGTCGTCCTGGGTCAGCAGGCCTTTGCCGGCCTGGCTGGATGCCACGATGGCGCTGCCGACCCAACCCTTGTAGAAGCCGTCGGTGCCCTTGCTGCTGATCTCGCGCAGGGTTTTCGCCAGCTCGGATTGCACCAGCCGGTCGCCCACGCCGAATGGCTGGCCGTTGTTGAGGAAGATGGCGCTGGATGCCGGGTCGTCCTTGAAATCGTCGGTTGCCGTGCGCAGCAGGTCGATGTCGCCCTGGTCGAGCGCAAATCCCTGTTCGGCGAGCTGGATCGCGGGAGCGAGCAGGTCGGCGCGCTTCATGGTGCCGTATTTTTCGCGCGCATATTCCATACCCGAGACGGACCCCGGCACGCCCACGGCCAGATGCCCCTTGGTCGAGATGCCCTTGATGACGTTGCCGTCCTTGTCGAGATACATATTGGCCGTCGCTCCCTTGGGAGCCGTCTCGCGGAAATCGAGGAAGCTCTTGCGGCCGTCGGCGAGCTGAATCGTCATGAAGCCGCCACCGCCGAGATTGCCGGCCGCCGGATAGACGACGGCAAGGGCATAACCTACGGCCACAGCAGCATCGACGGCATTGCCGCCGCGCTTGAGCACCTCAACGCCCACCTGTGTCGCCAGATGCTGCGCGGACACCACCATACCGTTTTCCGCGGCGACCGGCGCAACCGATGCCGCGCGCGCGGGGCTGAATGTGACGAGGCAGATCGATACGACCGCGGCGGTCATCCACCGCACATTTGTTTGTGGTTTCGGCATGGGGAGTTCCTCAGGCTGGCCGGTGATGTCGGCACGTTGTTGTCCGCGAACGGACCCTATCAGCTCGCGCCCACCGACGGAGCATTAGGACGTGGTGACGCGCGATGTTGGCCAAGGCGCACACTGCGCTCCCTCCCCCTTGCGGGAGAGGGCGGGGGAGAGGGGGGCCCAGGAAACGGTGCGTCCGTCGTCGCGCTTTGAGACGCCTTATGGAGAGAACCCCCGTGTGGCACCCCTCTCCCTAACCCTCCCCCGCAAGGGGGGAGGGAACCGTCCTTGCTCAGAGCTGGCAGTTTCCGCCTCCAGCAACGCCGCGCAGTTGCCATCCCCCTGCACGGACTACCGTTCCCGCAGCCAAATTCGCTGCCGGTAACCCCGCATTAACCATCGGCGGGCTCTGGTAAGTGCGGACAGGCGTGCCCGGAGCCCGAAGTCAAGGCCTGGGGTCTAGGCCCCTTAGTTTTGACATCTTGGCAGGGAATGCAGGCGGCCGGCTTTGGACGAGCCCTGCACCCCAGATAGACAAGGCTTTGAGCGGGCTTGCCGGCCGCGCGGTTTGCGCGGCGGTTGGGGAACCGGCGGTCATTTGCTGGCCGGGAGATGAGGTTTAGAGATCGCCTTGAGAGGATACTGCTTATGAATCCGGCCGACGTGGCTCAGTCAGCCCTCCCGGTTGCCGCTTCCGCGGACGTGTCGCTGATCGCGCTGTTCTGGCAGGCTCACTGGATCGTGAAAGCGGTGATGCTGGGACTGCTGTCCTGCTCGGTCTGGGTCTGGGCGATCGCCATCGACAAGATCTTCCTGTTCGCCCGCACCCGCCGCTCCATGGACCGTTTCGAGCAGGCGTTCTGGTCCGGCGAGTCGATCGAGGAGCTCTATCGCACGCTTTCGGCCAAGCCGACGCATTCCATGGCGGCCTGCTTCGTCGCGGCGATGCGCGAGTGGAAGCGCTCGTTCGAGAGCCACGCCCGCTCGGTCGCGGGCCTCCAGATGCGCATCGACAAGGTCATGAACGTCTCGATCGCCCGCGAGGTCGAGCGGCTGGAACGCCGCCTTCTGGTGCTCGCCACCGTCGGTTCCGCCGGCCCCTTCGTCGGCCTGTTCGGCACGGTCTGGGGCATCATGTCGAGCTTCCAGTCGATCGCGGCGTCGAAAAATACCTCCCTGGCGGTGGTGGCCCCCGGCATCGCGGAGGCGCTGTTTGCGACCGCGGTCGGCCTTATCGCTGCCATTCCTGCCACTATTTTCTACAATAAGTTCACCTCCGAGGTGAACCGGCAGGCCCAGCGGCTCGAGGGCTTCGCCGATGAATTTTCAGCCATTCTGTCCCGCCAGATCGACGAGCGGGGCTGACGGACGGCATGTATAGTGTGAAGGGCAATTTGGGCACGCGATCATGGCCATGAACGTTGCGAGTTCGTCCGGAGGCGGCGGGCGCCGTGGCCGGCGCAAACCCGTCGTGGCCGAGATCAACGTCACGCCGATGGTGGACGTGATGCTGGTGCTGCTCATCATTTTCATGGTGTCGGCGCCGATGCTGACGGTCGGCGTGCCGCTCGACCTGCCGCAGACCCAGGCCAAGAGCCTCGAAAACAACGACCAGAAGCCGATCCAGATGTCGGTCGACATCAAGGGCAAGGTGTTCATCAACGACGCCGAGATCGCGATCAACGAGCTGGTGCCGAAGCTGAAGGCGATCACGGACGCCCGCGGCGGGCTCGAGGAGCGCATCTATCTGCGCGCCGACAAGAAGGCGGATTACGGCACGGTGGCCAAGGTGATGGGCCTGCTGTCCGGCGCCGGATTCAAGAAGCTCGCCCTCGTCACGGAAGCGGATCAGGGGTCCTAAACCGGTGAAGGTGAACGTCGACAAGACACTCGTTGCGTCGATTGCCCTCCATGTCCTCGTGCTGGGGTGGGGCCTCGTCACCTTTAGCAGCAAGGCCTTCGTCGCGGAGGAGTCGCTTCCGGTCGACATCATCTCCAGCGATCAGCTCGCGCAGATGATGTCGGGGCAGAAGACCGGCGACAAGAAAGAGCCGAAGCCCAAGGTCGAGAAGATCGCGGAGGCCAAGCCCGAGGAAGACGCGGTCGGCAAGGTCACCGAGAAGAAAGAGCTGATCAAGACCAACTCGACGCCCGAGCCGCCGCCAAAGCCCGTCGAAAAACCGGTCGAGAAGAAGCCCGAGCCGCCCAAGCCCGTCGCCGAGGCGAAGCCGAAGGAAGAGCCGAAGCCGCAGGAAAAGAAGCCTGATCCGGCCAAGGAAGATCCGATCGCCGAGCTCCAGAAGAAGTTGGACACCAAGAAGCCGCCGCCGAAGCCCGTGGAGCAGAAGGTCGCCGCAGTGCAGCCACAGCAGCAGCCGAAACCCAAGGAGCGCAGCTTCGATCCCGCGCAGATCCAGCGCGACCTCGACAAGCGCGCAGCAACCCGGCACGAGCAGACCGGCTCGGCGCTGAATGCGTCGGCCTCGCTGGGAGCGGCGACCGGGACTGCCGCAAACAACGTTGCGACCTGGCGCGGTGCGTTCCAGGGCGCCGTCAAGCGCTGCTTCACGCCCACCTATAACGGGCAGGACGCAGACCAGTACGAAGCCGACATCGACATTCCCATGAAGATCGACGGATCCCTCGCATCCGAGCCCATCGTCGTCGCGGTGAGGGGGCCGTCGCGCTCGATCGCCCAGGCGGTGGCCGAGAGCGCCAAGCGCGCCATCGTGCAGTGCCAGGTCTATTCGTTCATGCCGAAGCCGCAGTACGAGAGCTGGAAGCTCATTCCGATGACTTTCGGCCTGAAAGATATGTTGTGACATCCGAACAAAAGAATTTTGCAATGAATGACGTCCGATCGATGAACCGCCGCCGCTTCATGACCCTGACCGGATCGACGCTCGCGATGCTCGGCAGCGGGCGTGCTTTTGGCCAGGCCCAGCAGGGGCGCCTTCGCATCGATCCAACCGAATTCCAGCCGATCCCGATCGCGATCACCGGTTTCGTGCCGGGCTCGCCATCCGACGGCGACGTCGGCAACGGTGTCACGCAGGTCATCACCAACAATCTCAAGCGCTCGGGTCTGTTCGCGCCGATCGACCAGGCCGCGTTCATCGAGCGCATCAGCAACATCGATGTCGCGCCGCAATTCCAGAACTGGAAGACCCTCAATGCGCAGGCCCTCGTCACCGGCCGCATGACGCGGCAGCCGGACGGAAGGCTCAAGGCCGAATTCCGCCTGTGGGACGTCGTCTCCGGACAGCAGCTCGCCGGACAGCAATATTTCACCTCGCCGGAATATTGGCGCCGCATCGCCCACATCATCTCCGACCAGATCTACGAGCGGATGACCGGTGAGAAGGGCTATTTCGACAGCCGCGTCGTGTTCGTCGACGAGAGCGGGCCGAAGGAGCGCCGCGTCAAGCGGCTCGCGATGATGGACCAGGACGGCGCCAATGTGCGCTATCTGACCCGCGGCTCCGACCTCGTGCTGACGCCACGCTTCTCGCCGAGCTCGCAAGAGATCACCTACATGGAGTTCGGCCAGGGCGATCCGAAGGTCTATCTCTTCAACATCGAGACCGGCCAGCGCGAGATCGTCGGCAACTTCCCCGGCATGACCTTTGCGCCGCGCTTCTCGCCGGACGGCCAGCGCGTCATCATGAGCCTGCAGCAGGGCGGCAACTCCAACCTGTTCGCGATGGACCTGCGCTCGCGCTCGACCACGCGCCTCACCGACACGCCGGCGATCGACACCTCGCCGTCCTATTCGCCCGACGGCACCCGCATCTGCTTCGAATCCGATCGCGGCGGCCGGTCGCAGATCTACGTGATGGCCGCGAGCGGGGGAGCGGCGCAGCGCATCTCCTTCTCCAAGGACGACACCAACGCCAGCTATTCGACGCCGGTGTGGTCGCCGAAGGGCGACTACATCGCGTTTACGAGGCAGGGCGGCGGGCAGTTCTCGATCGGCGTCATGAAGCCGGACGGCAGCGGCGAGCGGCTGCTCACCTCCGGCTTCCACAATGAAGGTCCGACCTTCTCGCCGAACGGCCGCGTGCTGATGTTCTTCCGCGATCCCGGCGGCAGTGGCGGACCGTCGCTGTACAGCGTCGACATCTCCGGCCGCAACGAGCTCAAGGTGCCGACGCCGGGCTTCGCCTCCGACCCGGCATGGTCGCCGCTATTGTCCTCGACTGCGGGCCAATAAATCGCGCGTTCAGAGCTGCGATGTTTCCGAAAAAAAGCGCCGATTTTTTCGGGTTCGCTGCGCAAAGCAAGCTTTCCTTCACCTTGTGCCCGGCAAGCCTTGCCTAGTTGCTTGATATTTCAGCGGAAATGGGTTCGCTATTGCCGAAAAACAACCCGACTTTAACGATGTTCCCTCAGAAAGGCTTCATCAGGGCTGGGTAAAAGTACGCGATAAACAGGACGCGTAATTAGCCAATGCAGCTGGCCGACCAGAAGCAGAGTGATCGAGACGAGCTGGAGCCGATACTCTACGCCGCTCTCATCAATTCTATGGTGCAGAATTTCTGGGCGATCTTCCTCGGCTCGGCCTCCGCAGCCGTGGCCGCGGTCATGACTGCGCTGAAGACCGGCGACGTCCTGCTTTGGCCCATCGCGTTTCTGATCATCGCCGTCGGCACCGCGCGCGCGTTTCAGATGCGGCCCTACGAAAGCAGGGTGCCGGGTCTGACGTTCAAGGAGGCCAAGCATCTGGAGCCACGCTACTGGCTCGGTGCGCTGGTCTATGCCGCCATCATCGGCCTGTGGTGCTTCGTCGTCATCTTCAACAATGACGACGCGGTCGCGAACATGCTCTGCGTTTCCGTCACGGTCGGCTACACCGCCGGCGGCGCCGCCCGCAATTACGGCCAGCCGAGGGTGGTGCAGTGGCACGTCGCGCTCGCCTGCGGTCCGATGTCGCTCGCTCTGCTGCTGCACGGCGGCTTCTACTATATCGGGCTCGCCATCCTGCTTGGACTGTTCTTCATCGCCCTGAAGAACATCAACCTCAGCCTGCACGCGATCTTCGTCAAGGCGCTGACCTCGAGCTTCCGCGAATCCGCGCTGGCGAGCCAGTTCGACACGGCGCTCAACAACATGCCGCATGGCCTGTGCATGTTCCGCTCCGACGGGCGCCTCGCGGTGATGAACCATCGCTTCGGCGACCTGATGGCGCTGCCCGACGACCTGGTCAAACGCGGCGCTTCCGCCGCCGACATCGTATCGGCCTGCATCGCCGCGGGCTCCATCTCGGCGGAGAGCGGCGACGAGATCCTGTCCGAGATCGCGAAGGCGAGAATCTGCGAGATCGTCACCGCCGATCCGGACCCCGTGCGCGCCCGCGCGCTGGCCTGGACGTTCCAGCCGATGACCGGCGGCGGCACGGTGCTGCTGCTGGAAGACATCACCGAACGCACCAACGCGGAAGCCCGCATCAGCCATCTTGCCCGTTACGACGAGCTCACGGCGCTGCCCAACCGCGTCAGCTTCCGCGACGAGATCGAACGGCTGCTCGCGATCTCGCAGAATTCGGAGCGCCTCTCCGCGCTGCTGTTCATCGACCTCGACCAGTTCAAGCAGGTCAACGACACGCTCGGCCATCCCTGCGGCGACCAGCTGCTGTGCGCGGTCGCCAACCGCCTGCGCGAGATGCTGCGGCCCGAGGATTTCGTCGCCCGCTTCGGCGGCGACGAGTTCGTCGTGTTCCAGCAGAACCTCAACGCGCCCGAAGACGCCGCGAGCCTTGCCCGCCGCATCGTCGAGCGGCTGAGCGAGCGCTACCGCATCGACAATCATCTGGTCGAGATCGGCGCCAGCGTCGGCATCGCGCTGACTTCGCCGGACGGCACCAGCGCCGATACGCTGCTCAAGAACGCCGACATGGCGCTGTACCGTGCCAAGGCCGACGGCCGCGGCACCTTCTGCTTCTTCCGCGACGAGATGGCGGCGACCGTCGAGGCCCGCCGCATTCTCGAGCTCGACCTGCGCAAGGCGCTGGCCAACGAGGAGTTCGAGCTGTTCTACCAGCCGCTGGTCAACCTGAAGTCGGGCAAGATCACCACCTGCGAGGCGCTGCTGCGCTGGAACCATCCGGTGCGCGGCACGGTCTCGCCGGTCGACATCATCCCGGTTGCCGAAGACATGGGCCTGATCGTCGATCTCGGCCGCTGGATCCTGCGCCGCGCCTGCATGGAGTGCATGAAGTGGCCGGACGGCGTCAGCGTCGCCGTCAACTTCTCGCCGCAGCAATTCCACCAGCGCGACGTCCTCAGCGAAATCCGCTATGCGCTGGAGGTCTCGGGCCTGCCGGCGCATCGGCTCGAGATCGAGATCACCGAGTCCTCGCTGCTGCGTAACACCCAGCTCACCCACGACATCCTGTCGCAACTGCATGCGCTCGGCGTGCGCATCTCGCTCGACGATTTCGGCACCGGCTATTCGAGCCTCAGCTACCTCCATAATTTCCCGATGCAGAAGGTGAAGATCGACCGCTCCTTCCTCGAGGGCATCGACACCGATCGGCCGCTGACGCTGCTGCGTGGCGTGGCGCGACTGTCCGCCGACCTCGGCATGGCGGTCGTGGTCGAGGGCATCGAGACCAACGAGCAGCTCGAGCTGATCAGCGCCGACGGCACCGTCTCCGAGGCGCAAGGCTATCTGTTCAGCCGTCCGGTGCCCGCCGTGCGGATGCGCCAGCTCCTCAACGCCTCGCACGGACGGCGCGGCGAGAGCCTGCTCCAGGTCGTCGCCTCGCGCTCCTTCGGCTGAGTCCGCATCCCCGAATTTCCCGTTGTTTCAGTCGGTTGCAGGGCACCGTAGTGCTACGGTAGGTTAACCCTAACCCTTCGATTGCTTTGCTTCGTTGTTAAGAAGCTGTTAATAATTCATCACGCGTGGAAGTTGTCCTGCGCGCATATCGTGAGCGGTGGTGGGTAAGGGAGTTTGGATGCAGTCCTCAGCCAGAGCGATCATTTCGGCTGTTGGACGGGGTGCCGAGCTCCTGACCGACGTCGACTATCATCTTGCCGAAACGGCCGCGGAGAAGGAGGAGATCTACAACCTCCGCTACCGCGCCTATCTGCGCGAGGGCGCCGTCAAGGAATCTCCGGAGGCACGCGTCACCGACCGGTATGACGAATTGCCGAATGCGTGGACCTTCGGCGTCTATCTCCACGGCGAGCTCTGCAGCTCGGTGCGCATCAGCGTGCTGACCTCCGAATGGCGCGAGTCGACGTCGGCCGATGTCTTCCCCGAAATCCTGCTGCCGCGGCTCGATCGCGGCGAGGTCATGATCGACCCGACCCGCTTCGTCGCCGATCCCGACCAGGTCAAGCGGGTTCCGGAATTGCCGTATCTGACGACGCGCCTCGCCTACATGGCCTGCGAGCATTTCAATGCCGATCTCGGCCTGGCGATCGTGCGTCCGGAGCACCAGGCGTTCTACCGGCGGGTGTTCCTGCACCAGACCATCGCCGAGCCTCGCCTGGTTCCGGGGCTGACCAAGCCGTTCGGGCTGATGGCGGCGGACTTCCCGACCTTCCGCAAGAAGGTGTTCGAGCGCTATCCGATCATGCGGTCCACCGCCTTCGAGCGGCGGATGCTGTTCGGGCGCGGCGGCCAGCGCGAGGTCCCGCAGCGGCCCGTTACGCAGCGGCCGGTGCTCGTGGCGGATGCCGTTCACGCCTGATTCCTGCACGCCTGATTCCTGAACCGGGCCGTTGCGCGGCCTCAGCGGGCGCGCGCTCGCCTCACATCGCCCCCGGGCCCAAAATTCCAGCAGGATCCAGCGTATTTGCCGGCCGGCGCGGCTTGCCTTCACCCTCGCGCCACATTTACAACCCATTAACCATGACGGTTGCTTTTCGCTGGTTGGGGGCATTTGACCGGCTGTAGCAAGGTTCCGTCAAGGTTGACGGAACGTTCGCTTAACCAACCCCCTGTAGACCGGACAGCAGTGGACTAACGTGAGCGTGGAGGCTCCGGAATGAAACATCCTATGCGTATCCTCCAGGGATTGAAGCTGGCCGCGGTGCTTGCCGTCGCGCTGTCGATGGGCGCCTGCGCCAACAAGAATGCTGCGACGGATGCGATGGCCAACGCGGCAACGCCTGGCAGCCAGCAGGACTTCGTCGTCAACGTGGGCGACCGCGTGTTCTTCGAAAGCGACCAGACCGATCTGACCCCGCAGGCGATCGTGACCCTGGAGAAGCAGGCGCAGTGGCTCCAGAGCTATCCGCGCTACTCGTTCACGGTCGAAGGTCATGCCGACGAGCGCGGCACCCGCGAATACAACATCGCGCTCGGCGCTCGCAGAGCCCAGTCGGTGCGCTCGTTCCTCGCCTCGCGCGGCATCGATCCGAACCGCATGCGCACCATCTCCTACGGCAAGGAGCGCCCGGTGGCCGTCTGTAACGACATCTCGTGCTGGTCGCAGAACCGCCGCGCCGTCACCGTGCTGAACGCGAGCTCCTGACGCGGTCAGGCGCCGTTCATCTTCAGAATCCGATTATGCCGGCGCCCCCTTCGGGCGCCGGTTTCGTTTCAGCAATCCGTGACTGAAAACCCCTTGGTAGCAGTCACCGTTTTGGCGTACTCCCTTCCTCATTGTGTGCCCGCGGCGAATGGTCCGCCGCGCGCCACGTCGCTTTTGTCGTCAGGGCAAGATGTCATCGAAATTCAAGGCAATTACCGGCACCGTGGCGATCGCCGCGCTGCTGTCTTTGTGCTCGCCTGCCTTCGCGCAGCAGTCGGACGATGATCCGGAAATGCGGATCGAGCGGCTGGAGAACCAGCTGCGCCAGCTCACCGGCCAGAACGAGGAGCTGCAATACCGCAACCGCCAGCTCGAAGAGCGCCTCCGCGCGCTCGAGGGCGGCGCGCAAGGAGCGCCAGGGCAGGGGCAGCCCAACGTCGCGGCGATGCCGCCGGCCCAGGCCGCGCCGGCCTACCGCCAGCAGCAGCCGCAACAGCAGCAGGTCCAGCCGAATTACGAGCAGCCGCAGATCGCCTCTCCCGCGCCGATCGTTCAGGAGCAGCCGGCAGCGGGCGCGCCCGGCTCGCGCCGTCGTGGCGATGCGTTTGACCCGAACCAGAATCCGAATGCGCCGGGATCGCCGCGCGCGCTCGGTGGCGGCCAGCAGCCGATGCCGGCAGGTGCGGGCAATGCGCCCGGCGGCCGCGCAGCCGGCGAGCCGCTCGATCTCGCCAACACCAGCCCTCGCTATCAGCCGCAGGCCGCGCCCCCGGCGGCGCAGCCCGGCTATCCGCCGGCCCAGCAGGGCTACCCGGCGCCATCAGGCGGCACCGGCCTGACCACGCTGCCGCCCTCGGCGACGCCGCGCGACGAGTTCGACCTCGGCATCGGCTACATGCAGCGCAAGGACTACGCGCTGGCCGAGCAGACCATGAAGAACTTTGCGCAGAAATATCCGAGCGACCCGCTGCTCGGCGACGCCCAATACTGGCTCGGCGAGAGCTATTTCCAGCGCCAGCAATACCGCGACTCCGCGGAAGCCTTCCTCGCCGTCACCACCAAATACGACAAGTCGGCCAAGGCGCCGGATGCGCTGCTGCGGCTCGGCCAGTCGCTGGCCGCGCTGAAGGAGAAGGAGGCCGCCTGCGCCGCCTTCGGCGAGATCGGCCGCAAATATCCGCGCGCCTCCGCCGGCGTCAAAGCCGCCGTCGACCGCGAGCAGAAGCGGGTGAAGTGCTGATCCGCAGCATTCATCCCTGACAAGGCTGATGGTGCTGAGCTAAAAACGATGCGCGGCATTGCTGGGCAGCGTCATGTCAGACGACGACAATTCTCCGATTTCGGCGCGCGCGGCGAAGCAGCTCTTCGCCGGGCTGAAAAGCGCGCCGGCGCTGGTGCTCGCGGTCTCCGGCGGACCCGACTCGGTCGCGCTGATGTGGCTTGCGGCGCGCTGGCAGCGCGGCCTCGCACGCGGCCCGCGTCTCACCGTCGTCACCGTCGATCACGGCCTGCGTCCGGAAGCGGCGCGCGAGGCGCGCGCGGTCAAGCGGCTGGCGACCGAGCTTGGCCTGCCGCACCGGACCCTGCGCTGGCGCGGTGCCAAGCCGAAGACGGGACTGCCTGCCGCGGCGCGCGAAGCCCGCTACCGGCTGCTCGCGGAGGCCGCGCGCAAGGCCGGCGCAAGCCATGTGTTGACCGCCCATACCCGCGACGACCAGGCCGAGACCCTCCTGATGCGCCTGCTCCGTGGCAGCGGACTTGCCGGGCTGTCGGCGATGGGCCGCCTCACGATGCGCGACGGCATCGTGCTGGCGCGTCCGCTGCTCGATGTCCCGAAGTCGCAGCTGATCGCGACCTTGAAGCGGGCGAAGATCGGCTTTGCCGACGATCCCACCAACCGCGATACCGCCTTCACCCGGCCGCGACTGCGCGCGCTGCTGCCGCGGCTCGCGGCCGAGGGCGGCGATGCCCGCACGCTGGTGCGGCTCGCAGGCAGGCTGGCGCGCGCCAATGCCGCGGTCGAGGTGCTGGCGGACGGCGCCGAGCGCTTCCTCCGTTTGCGGGATCGCGGCGATGCGCCGCAGGCGGGCGTTCGAAGCTTCGAAGCCGCGGCGTTCGCCGGCCTGCCGGAGGAGATCCGGCTGCGGCTCCTGCTGCGGGCCGTCAACGCGCTCGGGCATGAAGGGCCTGCGGAACTCGGCAAGGTCGAGACCCTGATGGCCGTGCTCGATCAGGCCCTCGCCGCAGGGCCGGGCGCAGCCGCAAATGGCCGGCCGGTGCTGAGGCAGACCCTTGCGGGAGCCTTGATCAGCCTTGCCGGCGGGCGTATCCACATTGCGCCGGCGCCGGCTCGCCGGCGCAAGGGCGGATAGGTCCGGATCAGTCCGAGAGGCCCGGACGAGGGCGGATCATGACACCGGCCATTTTGGCCCCCGCGCCGTCAGGACACCTTAACCAGGCAGGAAAAACCCCGGTCAGGTCGCCATTATTTCAGCGGGAATCGCTCTAAGATGGGCTAAATAGTCCCATCTCGTTCCCTTGGCAGCGGGCGAGGCGGCACCTAAATTGTATGCGTCTAACCGAGAGGATTCCTTGGGGATTTTCTCTAGCTTGCCCAAGTAACGCCCGAAGGTAACTCCTGAAGGACCAGGCCGCGATCCGCGCGACCACGAAGGAAGATCGATGAACGCCAATCTGCGCAATTTCGCCCTCTGGGTCATCATTGTCTTGCTGCTGTTGGCGTTGTTCACGCTCTTCCAGAATCCCGGTCAGCGCGCCTCCTCGCAGGACATCGCCTTTTCCCAGCTCCTGAGCGAAGTTGACCGCGGCAATGTGCGCGACGTCGTGATCCAGGGGCCGGATATCCACGGCACCTTCACCAACGGCTCCAGCTTCCAGACCTATGCGCCGAGCGACCCGACGCTGGTGAAGCGCCTCTATGACAGCAAGGTCCAGATCACCGCGAAGCCGCCGGGCGACAACGTGCCGTGGTTCGTCTCGCTGCTGGTCTCCTGGCTGCCCTTCATCGCGCTGATCGGCGTCTGGATCTTCCTGTCGCGGCAGATGCAGGGCGGCGCCGGCAAGGCGATGGGTTTTGGCAAGTCGCGTGCGAAAATGCTCACGGAAGCGCATGGCCGCGTCACCTTCGAGGACGTCGCCGGCGTGGACGAAGCCAAGCAGGACCTCCAGGAGATCGTCGAATTCCTCCGCGACCCCGGCAAATTCCAGCGCCTCGGCGGTCGCATTCCGCGCGGCGTGCTGCTGGTCGGCCCTCCCGGCACCGGTAAGACCCTGATCGCGCGTGCGGTCGCGGGCGAAGCCAACGTGCCGTTCTTCACCATTTCCGGTTCTGACTTCGTCGAGATGTTCGTCGGCGTCGGCGCCAGCCGCGTCCGCGACATGTTCGAGCAGGCCAAGAAGAACGCGCCCTGCATCATCTTCATCGACGAAATCGATGCCGTCGGTCGTCACCGCGGCGCCGGTCTCGGCGGCGGCAATGACGAGCGCGAGCAGACGCTGAACCAGCTGCTGGTCGAGATGGACGGCTTCGAGGCGAACGAGGGCGTGATCCTGATCGCCGCGACCAACCGTCCCGACGTGCTCGATCCCGCGCTGCTGCGTCCCGGCCGCTTCGACCGCCAGGTCGTGGTGCCCAATCCGGACGTCGTCGGCCGCGAGCAGATCCTCAAGGTGCATGTCCGCAAAGTTCCGCTGGCCCCCGATATCAACCTCAAGACCATCGCGCGCGGCACCCCCGGCTTCTCCGGCGCCGACCTGATGAACCTCGTCAACGAGGCCGCTTTGACCGCCGCCCGCCGCAACAAGCGCATGGTGACGCAGGCCGAGTTCGAGGAAGCCAAGGACAAGGTGATGATGGGCGCCGAGCGCAAGTCGCTCGTCATGACCGAGGAAGAGAAGCTCTTGACGGCCTATCACGAGGGCGGCCACGCCATCGTCGGCCTCAACGTCGTCGCGACCGACCCGATCCACAAGGCGACCATCATTCCGCGCGGCCGTGCGCTGGGCATGGTCATGCAGCTCCCAGAGCGCGACAAGCTGTCGATGTCTCTGGAGCAGATGACCTCGCGGCTTGCCATCATGATGGGCGGCCGCGTCGCCGAAGAGCTGATCTTCGGCCGCGAGAAGGTGACCTCGGGTGCGTCCTCCGACATCGAGCAGGCGACGCGTCTGGCGCGCATGATGGTGACGCGCTGGGGCCTGTCCGAAGCGCTTGGTACCGTCTCCTACGGCGAGAACCAGGACGAGGTTTTCCTGGGCATGTCGGTGTCGCGCACCCAGAACGCGTCGGAAGCGACGGTTCAGAAGATCGACACCGAGATCCGGCGTTTCGTGGAAGAGGGCTACAACGAAGCGACGCGCATTCTCACCGAGAAGCGCGCCGATCTCGAAGCGCTGGCCAAGGGCCTGCTCGAGTTCGAGACGCTGAGCGGCGACGAGATCGTCGATCTGCTCAAGGGCAAGAAGCCGAACCGCGAGTCCGTGCTCGAGCCGGCGACGCCGCGCGCCTCCGCCGTGCCCCCGGCCGGCAAGTCGCCGCGCCCACGGCCCGATGCCGATCCCGGCCTGGAGCCGCAGCCCCAGGCGTAAAGCGTCAGTGCGATGGCTGGTTATTCCGGCAAACCGTTAGTGCAAAAGCTCGGCATCAAGCCGGGCTTTTGTATTTTTGTGGATGGCCTCTCCACGGCCTATGGCGACATCATCGGTGAACTGCCGGCCGACGTGACAATCGCAAAGACCGCGAAGGCGCCGCTCGACATGGTGCATGTCTTCGCGACCGAAGCGAAAGGCTTCGCCGCCAGGCTGCGCGGCTATCGCAAGGCGATCGCGCCGGACGGGATGATCTGGGCCTCCTGGCCGAAGAAGGCGTCAGGCGTCGTGACTGATGTGACCGAGACGCTGGTGCGCGAGACCGCGCTCGCGAACGGCCTCGTCGATATCAAGGTCTGTGCCGTCGACGACGTCTGGTCCGGCCTGAAGCTCGTGATCCCCGTGAAGGACCGCGTGAAGCTCGCGCAATAGCACCGGCCCCGTAGAGGGACGCGCGCCATAGCCGCACATTCCGTCAATGCGAGCGCAACGAGGCAATCCAGGCGTTACCGCGGAGGGATCCTGATGACTTCGCTGCGCTCGCAATGACTTGTCGCCGCTGCGTAGGGTGGGCAAAGGCGCGTAGCGCCGTGCCCACCATTTCGCGGCCGTCGTGCCAGAACTGGTGGGCACGCTGTCGCTCCGCCCACACTACGATATCTCACTTCGGCGTTGCATCCTTCCGCCCGAGGAACCGCAGCACATCGTCGTTGAACTGCTCGGGATCCTGCAGGAACGAGAAGTGACTGACCTGCGGCTGGATCAACAGGCCGGCGCCCGGAATGTTCGCCGCCATGAACTCGGTGTTGTCGCGCTTGATCGCCTCGTCGTGGTCTCCGTCCACGATCCAGGTCGGGACCTTGATCGCCGCGAGGTCCGAGGCGGTCCATTTCGGCTGGCTCTCCCACATCCTGGTGATCTCGGCGACGAAGCTCTTGTACTCCGTCGGGGTCGGCGAGAGGCGCTTGTACTCTTCGCCGGCGCGCGCGATGTAGGCGTTGAAGACGTCGTTCGAGGCGATGTCGGCAACGCCCGACGGATCCGAGTTCGCGGCGAAGGCGAACAGCTTGCTCACCCGCTCCGGATGCTTCATGGCGATGTCGAGGCCGATGATCGCGCCGTCGCTCCAGCCGACGATCGCCGCCTTCCTGATCTTGAGATGGTCGAGCAGGGCGACCACGTCCGAGGCCATCAGATCGTAGCCATAGGGCTCCTGGTTGCGGCTGCTGCGCCCATGCCCGCGGCTTTCCATCACGATGACCTGATAGTGCCGTTGCAATGCGCGGACCTGATGGCCCCAATAATTGGCGTTGGCGAGACCGCCATGGAGCAACAGCACCGGCTCACCCCGGCCGTACACGGCGTACCAGACCTTGATGCCGTTGACGGGCGCAAGGCCGCTCTGCGTGGCCCTGGGCAATGTCGGCGTCGGCGGCAGGTTCAGCCATTGCGGCGCCGCATGCGCGGTGCTGATCGTGAGCGCGGCGAGAAGCGCTACGAAAAGATTGCGAAACACCATGATCTATACTCCTGTTCAAGCATCAGGCATTACCGCACGGTAACACGGATGCGTCAGCTCCTAAGGCGCTACAGATGTAGCGATCGCCGACACCGATAATGGTTGGAGTCGATGCCGATGTCATGGCATGCTCCCCCTCACAAAGGTGCGGCCCGACCGCACCGATAAAGGGGAGGGAGGCCAATGCGTCTTGCGACGGCATTGGGCGCGCTTGGCGCCGTTTCAATCCTGTTCCAGCCCGCCGCTTTTGCGGCCGAGATGCGCGGCGTCACCGCCACCGAGATCAAAATCGGCCAGACCATGCCCTACAGCGGCCCGGTCTCCGCCTTCGGCGCGCTCGGCAAGGGCGAGGTCGGCTATTTCAAAATGCTGAACGAGAAGGGCGGCATCAACGGCCGCAAGGTCAATCTGATCTCGCTCGACGACAGCTACGCGCCGCCGAAATCGGTCGAGCAGACCCGCCGCCTGGTCGAGAGCGACGAGGTCGCGCTGATCTTCTCCTCGATCGGCACCGCCCACAACACCGCGATCGCCAAATATCTCCAGTCCAAGAACGTGCCGCAGCTCTTCATCGGCTCCGGCGCCTCGAAATTCGCCGACATCGCGCAATATCCGCAGGCGACAATGGGCGTGCAGGCGCCGTTTCGCTACGAGGCGCGGCTCTATGCACGCTACGCGCTGGCGAAGAATTCGAACGCTAAATTCGCGGTGATCTCGCAGAACGATGATTACGGCCGCGATTATCTGGCCGGCCTCAAGGACGTACTCGGCGAGAAATACGAGTCAGTCGTCACCAACGCGACCTACGAGATCCAGGACCCGACCATCGATTCCCAGATCGTGAAGCTGAAGGCCTCCGGCGCCGACGTCTTCGTGATCGCAGCTACGCCGAAATTTGCCGCGCAAGCGATCCGCAAATCCTTCGAGATCAAATGGAGGCCCATGACCTTTCTCTCCAACGTCGCGGTGTGGACCTCGACCGTGATGGAGCCGGCGGGTCTCGAAGCCGGCACCGGCATTCTCTCGACCGCCTACGTGAAGGACCCCGACGATCCCGCCTGGAAGGACGATCCAGGTGTGAAGGGCTGGCGCGAGTTCATGACCAGATACGTGCCCGAGGCCGACCAGCACGACACCAACTACGTCAATGCCTACAACAGCGCAATGGCGCTGGAGGCGGTGCTGAAGGCCTGCGGCGATGATCTCTCGACCGAGAACATTTTGAAGCAGGCCTATGCGATCCGCGATCTCGAATTGCCGATGCTCCTCCCCGGCATCAAGGTGAACACCAGCCCGTCCGATCACGTTCCAGTGGATCAGATGCAGTTCATGCGCTTCAGCGGCAAGAGCTGGGAGCGTTTTGGCGAGTTGCAGACGGGGAATTGAAGGCATTGCTTCGCGCGCCCGGCCTGACCTGCGTCAGCGCCACGCCCGATATCGCCAGCAGCCCGCCGGCGATCAGCTTCGGCGTCATGTGCTCGCCGAGGAACAGCACGCTCGACATCAGGGCGAACACCGGAAGCAGCAGGCCGAACGGAGCGACGCGGCCCATGGAGCAGCGACCGATCAGCCAGAACCAGAGGCCGAACCCCAAAATGCCGCCGATGAAGATCGTGTAGGCGAGGGCCAGCCAGCCGATCTCATTCGCCGTGACGAGGCTCGCCATCTGTCCATGCTCGAGCAGCAGCGACATCACCAGGACCTGCGGTACCGTGAGCAGCGACGACCACCCCATCAGCATCAGGGGATCGAACGGGCCATGGCGTTTGGTCAGGACGTTGGACACCGCAAAGGCGAAGGCGGCTCCGACCACCAGCAGCAGCGGAAGCGCGTTTGCCGAGAGGCCAGGTCCCGCTGCCAGCACGACCACGCCACCAAAGGCAAGCAGCACGCCGGCCGATGTCGTGAGAGACGGCCTCTCGGCGAGCAGCGGCCAAGCCAACAAGACGGTGAAGGGCGTGGCGAGTTGATATGCGACGGCCGACAGGCTTCCCGAGCCGAGCCTGAGGCCGACATAGAACAGCCCGAAGTTCAGGCCGCCAAGGAAGATCGAAATGGCTGCGACAGGGCCGACCTGTTGACGCGTCGGCCTGTTGACGAACGGAACGAGCAGCAGCGCGATGGCCAGGAAGCGCAGTGCGAGGAAGAAGAGGGGCGGAAACTCCGTGACGCCCACTTTGATGACCACGAACTGGTAACCCCAGAGCAGTGGAACGGCCACCGCGCAGACGATCTGGATGGCGGACATGGCATTCTTCCTTTCAAGACCGATCAGTCCAAATATCGACCCGCCGATTGCGGAAGTCGTCCGTGAGGTGTCTACCTGATGAAGCGGTCGAGAAGGGCGTCGGCGGTCGCCTGCGACGTGGTCCGTGCCGGCGCCGTCTTGCCGACCACGCGCAGCCCTTCGACGAAACAGACGAGAATTTTCGCGGCACTCGGAGGCTCGACACGATCGGCCAACTTGCCCGCCGCCTTCGCACGGGACAATGCATCTGCCACCCGGGCCTCCATGGCCTTGAAGAAGCCCGTGACGCGGCGAGCGACTTCGGCATCCCGGCCGGCCAGCTCCATGGCCGTGGCCACCAGCAGGCATCCGCGCCTGCCATTGGCGCCGCTCGTGCGGTCGACGTAACCCGCAAGATAGGCCCGCAGGCCCTCGACCGGATCCCTGCCGGGGGCCATTTCGACATCCATCCGCGTCACGGCATCCGCAATGTAGCGATCAAGCGCACGCAGGAAGAGCGCGTGCTTGTCGCCGAAAGCGGCGTAGAGGCTGCCACGGGAGAGCCGGGTCGCGCGGAGCAGGTCCGGGAGCGCAGTGGCGTGATAGCCGCGCGACCAGAACACCCCCATCGCGCGTTCGACCGCGGCTTCGACGTCGAAGCTTCGGGGGCGGCCACGCGGCAACTGCACTGCGGTTTGGCGGCTCATGGCTAATATATAGACCAATCGGTCTTTAAATCGCAAGGATCAAATCGCAGCGGATCGAATTGCAAGTGATCGCCTCGGCCAAACGGTGAAATAAACGGAGGGCCTGCTCCGTTACGCCCATTTCCGTGGGAGTCGCGTCCTCACCTCGACGGCGCCGCAGCCGAGCCTGCCGCGTCGTCCCGCACGTGGACCACGGCGATGTCATCCGCATAGATGCGCTTCCAGCCCTTGAGCTGATCGAGGATCTGCGGGCCCGGCGCGTCGGCGGGCAGGAGCGTTGCGTCGATCTTGTAGTCATCCAACAGGCGCGGAAGCAGCGCGGGCTTCTTGCCCTCCGTGGCCTTGAAGAAGTCCATGACGAAATTTTCGCCGTAGAGCTCGGCGCGGCCGTCGACATAGACGGGAATGTCGCGCGAGATCAGATAGCCGCCGAACTGATAGGCGTTGAAGATCCGCCGGGCCTTGTGTTGCTCGAGCAGGTCGACCGCCGCAACCGGCGTCTGGACCGTCGTGAAGGTGAAGCGGTGCTGTCCCGTATAGAGCAAGGTCAAGGTCAAGCTTGCCGCCACGATCATCAGCGCGCCTGTTGCGGTGACATAGCGGGCCGGCTGGCGGTCGGTGTCGGTGGCGTCCGGCCGTGCGCGCATCTGGCCGAGCGGTTTCGCCAGCACCAGCGGCACCAGGAAGGCAAAGGCCTCGACGCTCCTGACATGGGTCAGCGCGCTCCAGGTCAGGAACAGGATCAGGAAGATCCGGGGCGCCGAGAGCACGAGGCCGCGGTAGTAGCCGAACGCGATCAGGCCGAGCAGCGCACCTTCGAACGAGGAGAAAGTGGCGAAATTCGCCGGCATCCATTCGAAGATCAGCGACAGCAACTCGCCGAGGCTGAGAATCTTGGTCGCGCCCAGCAGCGTCCCCCAGCCGTAAGGCGTGAGGCAGCTCGCGATCAATGCGCCGATGCCGAACAGCACCCAGCACATGAACAGCTGAAGCCGTCGTCCCTTCTCGGCGTGCTCGACCGCCTCGAGCGAGATCGGACCGATCAGCGCGAGGCCGAGCACGAAGCCGCCATGCAGGTTGGCCCAGAGCACCATCAGCGGCAGCCAGTACCAGGACGGCGCGCTCCTGCGGTCGGCAGCCTCCATCAGCAGGCCGACCCACGCCACCATGACGGGCAGCGCCAGAATGTGCGGACGCGCCAGGACATGATGCAGCGACAGCAGCAGGGCCAGCATCGCAAACAGCACTGCGTGCGGCGCCTCGATCTGCGCATCGAGCAGATGGACGAGGATGGCGACCGTGAGCGCGACGGCCATCGCGGTGAGGATGACGGGACCTGCCCATTCCCATTGCGAATAGGAGAAGGCGAACAGCACCTGCGACAGCCACGACGTCGAAATCCACGGCGCGCCCGTCCGTGTGAAGGAATAGAAATCCGTTGTGGGAAGGGCGCCGTGATCGAGGATCCATCGCCCGATCTTGATCTGCCAGAACGAGTCGGAGTCCTGCAGCAGCGTGTCGCCGACATAGAGGAAGAACAGATAGGCGCCCGCTCCGACGCATAGCGGCACCAAAGCTCGCGCGCGGCTCGGCGTTGCGATGTCGTTGGCAAGGGAAAGGGACATCCGCCTCGTCGTCCTGTCGGTCATGTTGGCTGGTCGAGCCATTGGACCATGGCGGTCATAACTTCGGGTAAACCGGCAGATCCGGACAATTTAACGGATTGTTTTGGATTTCGGTTTACCATCGGCGAATACACGCAAACCGCTCCGTGTTTGCGCAGTCGAATTAACTGCGGCGCAATTCTTTGCCCCTACGTTCGGTTCCATGGTCGGGCGGCGCTGGGAAGCCGAAAAGACCAGATCAGTTGTAGCCTCGTGTACCATTTGGAGCACTCTATGAAGAACCTCGTTGCGCGCTTTGTGAAGGATGAATCCGGCGCCACCGCCATCGAATACGGCCTGATCGCCGCCGGCATCGCGCTGGCGATCATTACCGTCGTCAACAACCTCGGCACCACGCTGAACACCAAGTTCACCTCGATCTCGACCAGCCTCAAGTAAGGTCGGACGAACCGAGAGTTTAAAGAGCCTCGTCTCGGACGAGGCTCTTTTCTTTTGTGCAAGGCGCTTTCAGCCGACGATCGCCTCATGAATGAGGTCGCAGCCTCGCTGCGAGAAATCTGACCTTCGTGATGGCAGGCCCGCCCAGGCAGGTGTCTCGAACGATCCCCGGCGGTCTTGACCATGTCTCACCACACAGACGCAGCAAGGCACTCGCCGCCCTGCTCGGGCCGCGAGTGCTAACGCCTCATTCGTGGCTTACTGTGACGCGGAGGGAAGCCTCGCCGGTGCGTCGTCGCGGACGTGAACCACGGCGATGTCATCCTTGTAGATCCGCTTCCAGCCCGGCAAATGGTCCATGATCCTCGACGCCGGGACCGTGGTGTTCAACAGCGTCGCGTCGATCCGGTAGGTATCAAGCAGACGCAGCAGGGTTTCCACGTTCTTGCCCTCGACGGCGTCGAAATAGTCGAGCACGAACTGCTCGCCATACAGCTCGGCGCGGCCATCGATGAAGGTCTTGACGTTGCGGCTGATCAGATAGCCGCCGATCGGAGCGGTGCTGAAGATCCGCTGCGCGTGCCGCTGTTCGAGCAGGTCGACCGCGGCCGCCGGGGACTGGTTGCCGATGAAGGCGTACCGGTACGGCGTGGCATAGGACCGCGTGATGCTCCAGCCGGCCGCGACGATCGCGAGCGCCGCGATTGCGGTCAGTGCAAAGGAAGACCGCCCTTCGACGCCCCTGAGTGCCACGGCTCTCGTCATCCCAAAATGTTCGGCGAACGGTTTTGCCAGCACGAGCGGCGTCAACAGCGCAAAGGCCTCGATGTTTCTGACGTGGTTGAGTGCCGCCCAGACGAGGCCAAGCAACAGAAGAATGCGGGTCCAGGTCAGCACCACGCCGCTGTAATAGCCGAAGGCGATCAATCCGAGCAGGCTGGCGCCGAAGAAATCGAGCGAGCTGAAGTCGGCGGGCATCCACTCCCAGATCATCGAGAGCAGCTTGCCGAGGCTGAGGATCTTCGTCGATGCGAGCGGCGTGTTCCAGCCATAGGGCGTGCAGCAGCTTGCGGCAAGCGCGGCAAGCCCGAACAACGCCCAACGCGCCGCGAGCGCAAATCGATCCTTGCGATCGGCGGAGGCGATCGCATCGAGGCCAACGGCTCCGATCAGCGCCAGGCCCATGACGAAGCCGCCGTGAAGATTGGCCCACAGCGCCATCAAGGGCAGCAGCAGCCAGGAGGGCGCGGCGCGCCGGTCGGCGGCCGCCAGCAGCCCGCCGACGAAGGCCACCATGACAGGCAGGGCCAGCATGTGCGGACGCGCGAGAACATGGCCCATCGACATGAAGAGCAGCGGCGTGACGAGCACAAAGGCGCGCGCAGGCTCCAGATAGGGCTCGATCAGGTAAACGAAGATCGCCGCGGCCGCTCCGACCGCGAGCGACGTCAGGATAACCGGTCCCGCCCAGTTCGACGGTTCGTAGACCAGCGCGAACAGGACTTGCGACAGCCAGGAGCTCGAGATCCAGGGTTCGCCGGCCCGCGTGAATGAATAGATGTCGGTGGTGGGCATCGCGTGGTGTTCGAGAATCCACTGCCCGATCTTGATCTGCCACAGCGTGTCGGAGTCCCGCAGCATGATGTCGCCGACGCCGAGGAAGAACAGGTAGACGCCGGCGCCGATGCAGAGTGGCAAGATCCAGCGCGCAACGCCGCGGGCGGGAACGCTGCTTGTAATGGAAACTGACATTGAGCTCTCGGGGTTGGATCGACCACGCGCAACGGCGCGTCCGCACCTCAGCATGACCGCTTTTAAGTTGGGGTAAACCGGACCGGTTTGCCGTGGCCGCGCGGCGCAAGGATGCGTTTACTTCCTGCTCGCGTGCAGCCCGGAGTTGCGAGGCGTTTGTATGCTCATTTGCAGCTTGTCATTCGTCCTGAATAGTTGTTCAGTCCTTGCGGGGCGATTTGCAGTGATTTGAGTGACGAAGCGTTCGGCCGCAGGGCGTGCGGCTGGCGTGTGTGGGACAGGAAGCGCGCCATGGTTTATCGGCGGACGCATCAAGTGGTTAAGCGCCTTGCGGCCAGGCGCAGTGCGATACTCGCGGCGGCGCGGGAGGCTGCGGCGGAAGGCGGGATGGCGGCGGTGCAGATCGCGCCGGTCGCGGTCCGGGCCAATGTGGCCGCCGGCACGGTCTACCGTTACTTCCCCTCCAAGGCCGAGCTGATCTCCGAATTGATTGCGGAGGTATCCCGCGACGAGCTCTCGGCGATCCGCCGGGCGGCCGATGCCGCGCCGGGGCCGTCCTCGGCGCTGGCGGCCGCCGTCACCACCGTCGCGGTCCATACCCTGTCGCAGCGCAGGCTCGCCTGGGGCATCCTGGCCGAGCCTGTCGATGTCGACGTGAGCGCCTCGCGCCTCGCCAGCCGGCGCGAGATCGCCGGCGAGATCGCCTCGCGGATCGACGCCGCCGTGCGCGCCGGTCATTTGCCGGCGCAGGATACCGCGCTCGCCGCCACCGCGCTGCTCGGCGCGCTGCACGAGGCCCTGGTCGGGCCGCTCGCGCCTGACAATCTCGATGATACCGTCAAGATGCGCGACGCGGTGCAGACCGTGACGCTGTTGGCGTTGCGCGCCGTCGGTGTCATGGACGCCCGCGCCCGCGGTCTCGTGGTGCAGCAGACGCTGCTGCCGACGGCGAAGGCGCTGGTCGGGGCGTAAAAATCGTCGCGCGATGGAGGCGGAGGCCTCACGGCGATCAGGTCATTGCCGGAACACGCCTTTTCGAAAAACCGCAGCAAATTCGCCGGACGGCCCGGCTACTGTGCATGGGGTTGTTTTCGACTTTTTTGTTTGGCGCGTTCCGGCGGAGCTAGATATTCGCCTCGCCCTCGGGGCCGACCGAGGCGATCCGCACCATGTTGGTGGTGCCGGGGATGCCGAGCGGCACGCCGGCGACGATGATCACGCGCTGGCCGGCGCGGACGAAGCCGTCCCGGAACGCGATCTGCCCGGCGCGGCCGACCATGTCGTCCTGGTCGCGCGCATCTTCCGCCACCACGCAATGCACCCCCCAGACGACGGCGAGCCGGCGGCCTGCCGTGACGTTGGGCGTGATCGCCACGATCGGCGGCTTCGGCCGCTCGCGCGCCACCCGCACCGCGGTCGAGCCCGATGAGGTCCAGCAGATCAAGGCGGGCAGGTCGAGCGTCTCGGCGATCTGCCGCGCGGCGTCCGCGATGGCATCGCCGGCGGTGGATTCAGGTGCCGGCCGCTGGGCCAGGATCACCGAGCGATAGGTCGGGTCACGCTCGACCTCCTCGCCGATGCGGTTCATGGTCGAGACCGCCTCGACCGGGAATTTGCCGGCCGCCGATTCCGCCGACAGCATGATGGCGTCGGCGCCTTCATAGACGGCGGTGGCGACGTCGGAGACCTCGGCGCGGGTCGGCACCGGCGACTGGATCATGGATTCCAGCATCTGGGTCGCGATCACCACCGGCTTGCCGGCGCGGCGCGCCATCCGCGTCATCTGCTTCTGCAGGCTCGGCACGCGCTCCAGCGGCAGTTCGACGCCGAGGTCGCCGCGCGCCACCATCAGCGCGTCGGAGGCCTCGATGATGTCGGCGAGGCGATCGATCGCCTGCGGCTTCTCGATCTTGGCCATCACGGCGGCGCGGCCGCGGATCATCTTCTTGGCCTCGAGCACGTCGTCGGCGCGCTGCACGAAGGACAGCGCGATCCAGTCGACGCCGGTGACGAGCGCAGCCTCGAGGTCGGCGCGGTCCTTCGGCGTCATCGCCGAGACCGGCAGATCGGTGTCGGGCAGGCTGACGCCCTTGCGGTCGGACATTCGGCCGCCGACCACGACGCGGGTCACCGCGTGCTCTTTCGAGGTTTCTTCGGCGATCAGGCGCACCTTGCCGTCGTCGAGCAGCAGCGAATGGCCCGGCCTGAGCGCAGCCAGGATCTCCGGATGCGGGAGATTGACGCGGGTGGCATCGCCCGGCGTCTTGTCGGAATCCAGCGTAAAGATCTGGCCGTTCTGGAGCTGCACCGCGCCTTCCGCGAACGCGCCGAGCCGGAGCTTCGGGCCCTGGAGGTCGACCAGGATGCCGATCGGCCGGCCGTAGCTCGACTCGACGTTGCGGATCGTCGCCACCAGCTCCCGCATCTTGTCATGCGGGGTGTGGCTCATGTTGATGCGGAACAGGTCGGCGCCGGCCTCGAACAGGCGGCGGATCATCGCGAGGTCTGAAGAGGCGGGTCCCAGGGTCGCGAGAATCTTGATACGGCGAAGACGCCTCATGGCTTATTTCCAGACGGGGGTGGCAGGCCGGGCGAGCCCGGGGGCGTAGCACCGGGCGGGCCATTGGGCAAACCCGGAACGCCGCCCGGGCCAACCGGGCCGGGCAGGCCAGGCACGCGCTGCTGCGCCGGCTGTTCGTTGGCATCGGTGAGCTGCACCGTCCAGGCGCGCTGCTCGCCGGTGTCGACCTCGAAATAGCCGGTCCGGTCGTAGCCACGCGCCAGGCAATCCTCGGTGCCGCGGATGGTGAATTCCTTGTCGCGCGAACACATGAAGGCCTGGCCCGACCATTCGCCGCCGCGGTCATAGTCGATGGCGTAGATGTAATAATAGCGGGCGACCAGCGTGCCCCGCAGCAGGGTCTCGCAGGAGCGGGACGAGATGTTCCACCAGCCCTCGGTGGTCCAGCCCTCGGCGTCCTTGTAGCCCAGCGCGATGCCGACCCGGCTCGAGGTGTTGTTGCACAGGCGGAAATCGGCGGAGGCCGGGCTGGCCCAGAGGCACAGCAGGCCAACCACCAGCACCGGGACCAACCGGGCGAGCAGGCGAAGGGGGGAGCGGGGAGATTCGGCGATCATTGTCGCGGAACGTATACCAGATGATTGACGATTTGGCGTAGGGCCGGGGAACCGCCCCGAGGGCTGGGTTCAGCCCGTTTGCGCCGCGATGTGGCAAAATCTGTGACAGGACCCCACCTGATCCCGTAAGGGTGACCGCCATCGGGGGCAGGGCCAATTCAGGCCTAAGGGATCCAGCCATGGCAATCGACGACAAAACCAGAACGGAGCTCGAGGCGGCCGCTTTCCGCCGCCTGGTCGATCATTTGCGCGGCAGGACGGATGTCCAGAACATCGACCTGATGAATCTGGCGGGCTTTTGCCGCAACTGCCTGTCGAACTGGCTCAAGGACGCCGCCGACGCCCAAGGCGTCGCGTTGAGCAAGGACGAGAGTCGCGAGGCCGTCTACGGCATGCCCTACGAGACCTGGAAGTCCAAGTACCAGGGCACGGCCACGCCTGAGCAGATCGAGGCGATGAAGAAGGTCCATCCCCACGGGCATTAATCGGCGCCGGCGGGCATCGCCTGAGTCGCATCACACAACAGCTTTCTTCTGCCCCCCGCAGGAAGGTGTGGGCGCGCTGTGGACGAGCGCGATGCTGCCTTGAACGCGGTGGGCGGCGACCCTAAGGGTCTACCCAGCACGCGCGGTGAGGGATGCCGGCGTCACCTCGTTTTGCCAGTTCCATTTGGAGTACCAAGATGGCCACCACCGCCGCCGTCCGCGACGACGAGCCCGCGACGAAATTTGCCAAGGACCAGCTCAAATCCATCATCGAGCGCATCGAGCGGCTGGAGGAAGAGAAGAAGGCGATCTCCGACGACATCCGCGACGTCTATGCCGAGAGCAAGGGCAACGGCTACGACGTCAAGGCTCTGCGCACCATCGTGCGCCTGCGCAAGCAGGACCCCAACGAGCGCGCCGAGGCCGAGACCATTCTCGAGACCTACATGCAGGCGCTGGGGATGCTCTGAAGGCGACAGGACCCGCCTCACCCGTAAGAGTACCTCGCCGGGCCGCAATTTGCGGGGCCCGCGCTTGGGCAAAATCCGCTCATCTGCTAAAGTGCTCGGTGAAGGGACCGAGCAATGGATGTGCCTGGACCAGAGCGCAGGCTCGCCGCGGTCCTCGCCGCTGACATGGTCGGCTTTAGTCGGCTCATGGAGGTCGACGAGGGCGGCACGCTCGCGCGCCTCAAGACCCACCGGATCGAGCTCATCGATCCGGCGATTGCCAAAAATCACGGCCGCATCATCAAGACGACGGGCGACGGCATGCTCGTCGAATTCCACAGCGTCGTCGACGCAGTGCTGTGCGCCACTGAAATTCAGAGCCGGATGGGGCGCCGCAACGCCGATGTCCCGCCGCCGCGATGGATACAATTCCGCATCGGTATCAATCTGGGCGACGTGATCGTCGATCAGAACGACATTTTCGGCGACGGCGTCAACGTCGCGGCACGGTTGGAGACACTGGCCGAGCCTGGAGGCATCTGCATCTCAAGCGCGGTGCGCGACCAGCTGGGCCAGCGCCTCGAAGGAGTTGCCTTCGAAGATATCGGCGAGCAGAACGTCAAGAACATCGCGCGTTCCATCCGCGTCTACCGGATTCGATTGGAGGATGCGCCCGCCGGCGCGACGGGCGCTGCAAAGGCGACTGGCAAGTCGAAGAAGCCGTCAATCGCCGTGCTGCCGTTCGCCAATATGAGCGGCGATCCGGAACAGGAGTTCTTTGCGGACGGTTTGACCGAAGACATCATTACGGAGCTTTCACGCTTCCACGACCTGCTGGTGATCTCGCGCAACTCGACCTTCGTGTACAAGGGAAAGTCGGTCAAGGTGCAGGATGTCGGCCGCGAATTCGGTGTCGATTACGTCATCGAGGGAAGCGTGAGAAAGGCCGGGGACCGTGTCCGCGTCACCGTGCAGCTGATCGATGCGGAGACCGATCGGCATATTTGGGCCGAGCGCTACGACGGCGAGCTCAAGGACATCTTCGCTATCCAGGACGAGATGACCCGGGCGATTGTCGCCACGCTGCCCGGCCGTGTCGAGGCCGCCACGCACGATCGGGCCAACCGCAAGCCGACGGACAACATGGCGGCTTATGAATGCGTGCTGGCCGCAAAGACCCTGCACCATCGCTCCAATCGCGAAGACAATGCGCGTGCGCGACTTCTGCTCGAGCGGGCACTCGAACTCGACGCGAACTATGCTCACGCGCATGCGTGGAAGGCCTGCGTCCTGGGCCAGAGCTGGGTCTACAGCTGGTGCGCGGATCGCGACGCCACCTTCGAACAGGTGGCGTCAGAGCTGGAGACCGCGCTGGTCCTCGACGACAATGACAGCGACGTCCACCGCATCCTCGCGGCACTCAATCTGAACCGCGACGACCATGACAAGGCCACCTACCATCAGGAGCGTGCGCTCGCGCTCAACCCGAACTATGACCTCGTGGTGGTGCAGCAGGGCGAATTGCTGACCTGGCTGGGAAGGCCGGAGGAGGGCATCGACTGGATCAAGAAGGCGATGCGGCTCAACCCGTATCACCCGGAACGGTTCTGGAGCCATCTCGGGCGGGCCTATTACTGTGCCGAGAAATACGCCGAAGCCGCCGAAGCCTTCTCGAGGATCTCACGCCCCGATCACACCCATCACGCGTTCCTTGCGGGGATCTTTGCGCAAATGGGCAACGCGGTGGCTGCCGGCGCGCACGCGGCCGAAGTTCTCAAGCGTGAACCGGCATTTTCGGTGGCCAGTCATCTTTCGACCCAGCACTATAAGCGGGACGTCGATCGTCAGCGCTATGAGGCAGGCCTTCTCCGGGCGGGCCTGCCGGCTTGATCTGGCGCACAGCGGAGACCGATTGGCGATCATCGAGTGCGAGACCGTGACTGAGCCGCTGTTGCCGCCCGAGGTGGGCCGGGCCTTCGATACCTTTCCCGCGCCGATGCGCAAGCGGCTGCTTCAGGTGCGCGATCTGATCTTTGCGACAGCTGCCGCGCATGACGAGGTCGGCCGGCTCAGCGAAACGCTCAAATGGGGTGAGCCCGCTTATCTGACGGATGAGACGGGCAGCGGCTCAACGATCCGGCTCGGACGCGTCAAGGATTCTGCGCACGCCGCCATTCTGTTCAACTGCAAGACGACGTTGGTCGACACCTTTCGCGAGCGCTTTCCCGATCGGTTCGAGTATCGGCAGACGAGGGCGTTGCTGCTACCAGTGGCAGGCAAACTGCCGAAGCGGGAGCTCACGGTCTGCCTGTCGCTGGCGCTGACGTATCATCTGGATCGGCGGGGCAGGAAAGCGCGATAAAGGCCGCAGACCTGTAGCCCGGATGAGCGAAGCGATATCCGGGACGTTGCAGCGCGCGCCGCTTTCCCGGATGTCGCTTCGCTCATCCGGGCTACGAGACTGACGTCTTGGAAATGGCGGGGCTATCCGCCTCAGCGCAGCGCTGCCGTCCGCACGACGAAGGACGTCGTCTCGAGCTTCGCGGTGGCGCTGCCCGAGAAACTGTCGCAGGTCAGGCCCTGCATCGGATCGTCGGTGAAGCCCATGGCGACCACGGCTTTCGGCTTGACGAAGTAGGCACGCATTGCGGCCGTGTCGAGCTCGCCCATCAGCGTGACCGACATCGCGCGGCTGGCGCTCGGCGACAGCATCACGATCTTGAGCCAGATGCTTTCGCCCTTGGCGGCCGAGAGACGGGTTGCGGTTGCGACCATGCCGTCGACGCTCTTGCCGACCACCGTGTTGATCTCGGTCGCCTGGGCAACGCTGCGGGAGGCGGGACGGGCGGAACGCGGGATCGGCGCGGAGGCGGCAACGACGTTGGTGCGATCGACCGGGGAGGCGGCCGGTGCGTAAGCCAGGGCCTGAAGAGTTGCGTTGGAGACGCTCGCGGTCGGTTGCGGATCGGTGGCGGCGGCGAGGGCCTGGCGCGCCTTCAGCGCTGCGATTTGGGCCGGCGTTGCCTGCTGCGGCGTCGCCGGGGCGTCCCAGAAGCCGCGGGCATTGATGATGTCGGCGGGAGTCTCGGGCTTGCCATCAACAGATTTGCCGGCCGCCGGCTTGTCAGCCACGGGCGCGGGCTTCGGCTTGGGCGGCGCGACGATCTGGGCGTCGGCGGAGGCGAGCTGGAGGGTAGCAGCGACCTGCGGCTTGGCGCGCGGCGTCGGCACCGGATCAGCCGGCTTGGCTGCGGCTGCGACCACGGTCGGCGCTGCCGCCGGCTTCGCGGCCGGGGCGGGCGCGCCCTCGTCATCCTCGTCGCTGCTGCTGGCAGCCGGGGCTGACTTGCCCTTGAACAGGGCGGCAAAGAAGTTCGGCTTGCTGCCGGAATCGTCACCGTTGCCGCGGCGCTCGATGTCGGCCCTGGCGAGCTCATAACCCTTCAGCGGCGTGCCGTCGGTCGGAACATGAACGGTGCGGCCGTCGGGGAACACGCGGGCCAGCTGGTCATGCGTCATGCGCGGCCAGTGCCGGATGCTGCCGGTGTCCAGATGCACGAAGGGCGAGCCGCTGGTCGGATAGAAGCCGACGCCGCCGCGCTGCAGGCGCAGGCCTGCGAAGCGGATCTGCTCCAGCGGCACGTTCGGAATGTAGAAGTCCATCGCATGTCCCAGCATGTGCTGGCTGAAGCGCGCCACGCCCGAGGAGCGGCGGCGGAGCATGGCGTTGGTGGCGGGGGAGCGGTAGGAGGAGATGATCTGGATCGGCTGCTTGCCGTCGACGTCGCGATAGACTTCCCAGAGGATGTCGAAGAGGTGACGGTCCATGACCGTCTCGTCCTGGGTGCGCCAGTCGCGCAGGAAGTGGTTGAGCGACTTCAGCGCCGCCTCGTCGTAGCGGCCGTCGCGCTTGAAGGTGACGGTGAGGTCTTCGCCGGAATGGGTGTGGTGGAAGGAGAGGGTCTTGGTCTCGTTCAGCGCGGCGGCGTTATGAACCGAACCGGCGGCAGCAAGCAGCAATACGGAAGCAAGGCCGATCCGGGAACCGGCCTTCACTCCCGCATGGGACAACGACAGCACAGCGAATTGGCGTGCGAGACCGATCAGCACGTATGAGCCCACCCAGTCGACGAGCGTTCAAATGGACTCTCCCGCCAACCCCGTTAGCGCGCGAAAGAGGGTGAACGCTTTCTTAAAGCGAGAAGGTTAATTTGAGGTTGACCTTCCCGCCCCCAAACCAAGTCAGAATACAAACCTAACCGGTTGAGTGTGGCAAAAAAACGCCCGCTGCCCGAGGTCAGGTGGAGAATGGTTAACGTTAAACGCCCCCATCCCAAGGATGGAGGCGTTGATATCATTGTATAATTTCAGGAAAATAGGGGCCGCAGCGACCTCAGCGGGTAAACACCCGCTGCGGCGGTCGACGGCCGACAGGGGCCGGCGGCGGGGTCGGGGCTCCGAACAGACGCTCGAAGAAGTTCGGACCGGAGGAGCCGAAGCCGCCGCCATTGTTGGCCACCGCCACGCCCGAGGGCAGCGTCGTCGCCGGGCGCGAATAGCTCGGCTGCGAATGCGCCACCACGTTCTCGAGGTCCTTGCCGCGGCCGTTCTTCAGGATGTTGATCATAGTCGCGTCGCGGCCATAGACATCCTTGCGGAATTGCAGCTTGCCGCCATCATCCACGAACGCGGTCTGATACGTGATGTTGACCGGGATCGGGGTCGGGAATTTCAGGTCGATCTCGCTCTTGCCGTACATGCTGCGCACGCGCTCCGGCGTGTACTTCTCGTTCGGCATCGCGATGTTGAGCAGGACGGACGCGTACTGATCCGGGTTCTGCACGCGCATGCAGCCATGGCTGAAGGCGCGATCGTCCCGGGCGAACAGGTTCTTGTCCGGCGTGTCGTGCTGATAGACCAGGAACTTGTTCGGGAAATTGAAGCGGATGCGGCCGAGCGCGTTGGCTTCACCCGGCGGCTGCGAGATGTGCACGGAGCCGTCGCGGTTCTGTTCGAGCTTGAGGCCCATGCGCTGGAGCACGGTCGGGTCCTGCTGAAGCGCCGGCAGGTATTCGTTGTAGACGATCGACGGCGGCACGTTCCAGGTCGGATTGACCGTAATGTACTTCATCGTCTCGGTGAGCAGCGGGGTCGCATGCGTGCCCGGCTTGCCGGTGACGACGCGGGTGGTCCAGACCTGCTGGCCGCGCTGCATCACCTTCAGCGTGTAGTCGGGAATGTTGAGGATGACATAGGCATCACCCAGCGAGGGCACGCCGAGGTCGCGCGGCAGCCAGCGCCAGCGCTCCATGTTGACCAGCACCACGTCGATCTGCTTGTCGCGCTTCGGCGTGTTGATCGCCTTGACCGTCTTGTCGTCGAGGATGCCGGTCGCCTTGAGCTCGGCGCTGTTCTGGAATTTGCGCACGGCTTCGGCGACGGTCGCGTCATAGCGGGTGTCGCTGGCGTTCTCGGTGATGCCGAGCTTGGCGCGCAGCTGCGGCACGCGCGAATCTTCAACGACCATTTCAGCCTGCTTCTTGCCGGCCGGGGTGTACTTCAGAGCCGGGCCGTCGGCGATCTCGACCACCGGGCCGCTGCCCTGGCCGCGGAGCTCCGCGAGCTTCGCCTTCAGCTCCTTGTAGAGCTTCTGCGGCGGGTTGTAGCTGTCGAGCGCGGCGGAGGCGTCGGTCGCGGTCGTGACCTTGGCGAGCACCTCGCCCGGGTCGACCGGATGTTCGGGATAGAGGATGTCGCCGCTGACCTGCGACCAGTGCATGCGGCCGCTCTGCGCCTGGCGCGCATAGTCGAACATGCTGGCGGTGAGCTTCAGCTCGGCATCGGCCAGCGCGTCGGGGTTGGTGGCGGCGGCGAAATCCGGCACCGGATAATCGGTGGGATTGAGGCCGTCGGAGGCGGCATCCTTCAGCCGCGCGATGACGCCCTTGGCCGCAGTGGTCAGGCTGCCGCCTTGCGTCCAGACCGGCGCGAAGTCGCGTGCGCCGTAAAACTTCTCGATCGCCGCGCGCTCGTTCTTGCGGTCGAAATGGCGCGAGGTCTTGGCGCCGATGAGGTCCTTGAGCTTGTCCGCAACCGGCTGGTCGGCGGCGGGAACGTTGCTGGCGGCCTTCACGGGCTCGGCGGCAGGAGCCGCTGCAGCGGCGGGTGCCGCGGGCGCAGCCGGCGTTGCCGTCGCAGTGTCGGCTTTGGCAGGCTCGGCTTTGGCGGGCTCGGTCTTCGCGGTCTCACTGTTCGGCGCCTCGGGCGCGGGCGTGGTCGCGACGTCGGAAGGCTTGGTCTCGACCTTGTCGGGGGCCGGTGCGACTTCGGCCTTCACGGGCTCCTTGGCAGCTTCCCTCGGCGCGTCCTGAACCGTGGCGGTGGTGTCGAGCTTGATGTCGGATGCGGTCGGAGGCGGGACGTTGGCGGGCTCGGGGCGCGGGATCGCGGCTTCGATCGCGAGCTCGGCAGCGCTGCTGCGCGCCTGATCCTGCGCCAGCGCCGAGCTGGCCGATACCGTGAGGAAGGTCGCCGCGACCGTCATCAAGACACGGTCAAAGCCTGCACGGTGGTTCAAACAGTCACGCATTGTGTCGCACCCCTCGGGTGAACTGTCCCTCGTGGAACAGCTTCGTTATCGTCTAGTGAGTTTTCGGCTAAACCGCGCCGGCCTCTCGAAAGTTGCACGCCTGCACGCAACGATTCATACGCAGACGATATACAGGCCCCGGTTTTGCAGCCAGCGCTAACCAGGACAACTCACGCCAAACTGACTTCAAGGGAGCCTCTTGGCAACGGATTGTGCGCTTGCCCTAAGCGCTTTTCCCTGTGTCTGTCACTTCCAAGTCACGGTTCAAGCGGCAGTCGAAATCTCTCGTCATGCGAACGGCTTAGAGCGGTCTCGCGCCGACGCGCGAACCTCCGTTCGCATGAGGCTCAGTGCGTCTCCTCACCGCTTTTCCCGCCATGGCCGGGAACCCCGGCTTCGTCGAGTTTGCGATAGAGGGTGGACCGGCCGATTTTGAGGCGGCGGGCGACCTCCGACATCTGTCCGCGATAGTGCGAGATCGCGAAGCGGATGATCTCGTTCTCCATCTCCTCCAGTGGGCGGATATCGCCGGTCGGGGTCAGCATGGAGAGAGTTCCCGCCGCCGGGAGCGGGACGATCGGTATTTCATTACCCGATACCAGCGAGGGCGCCGCGATCGACTCGAGCATCAGCGGTGCGGTCGGAATGTCCGTCGTGGGGTGCGGCTGCGAAGCGAGGATGGGAAAGTCGCCAAGACCGAGCTGGTCGCCGTCGCTCATCACCACCGCGCGGTAAACCGCATTTTCGAGCTGACGGATGTTGCCGGGCCAGTCGAGCTGGGCGAGATGGGCCACGGCCTCGCCGCTGATGCCGGCGATGGGGCGGTTTTCCTCGGCGGCAAAGCGCGCCAGAAAGTGCCGCAGCAGATGCGGGATGTCCTCGCGCCGGGCGCGCAGCGAGGGGATCGTCAGCGGCAGCACGTGAAGGCGGTAGAACAGGTCCTCGCGGAAATGGCCCTGCTTCACCCGTTCCAGCAGCCGGCGATTGGTCGCCGAGATGATGCGGACGTCGACCTTGACGGGCTTGCGTCCGCCGACCGCCTCGACCGCGCCTTCCTGCAGCGCGCGGAGCAGCTTGACCTGCGCGGTCAACGGCAGCTCGCTGACTTCGTCCAGGAACAGCGTGCCGCCATGGGCCTCGACGAACTTGCCCGTGTGCCGGTCGGTGGCGCCGGTGAAGGCGCCCTTCTCATGGCCGAACAGAATGGACTCGACGAGATTGTCAGGGATCGCGCCGCAATTGACCGCGACGAACGGCTTGGCCTTGCGCTCGCCGCTGCCATGGATGGCGCGCGCGAACATCTCCTTGCCGACGCCGGACTCGCCCTCGATCAGCACGGGGATCGACGAGCCCGCCGCCTTCTGCGCGGCGCGCATCACGCCCTCCATCGCCTCGGCGCGCGTGATGATGTCGGAGAAGGTCAGCCGGCCCTCGCGGCTGTGACGGATGCGCTGCAATTCGCCCTTGAGCGCAGACGCATTGAGTGCGTTGCGCAAGGAGACCTGGAGCCGCTCCAGGCCGACCGGCTTGACCACGAAATCAGCCGCGCCGGCGCGCATCGCCGAGATCACGTTGTCGATGCCGCCATGGGCGGTCTGCACGATGACGGGGACGCTGAGGCCGGCTTCGCGGATTTTCGTCAGCACGCCCATGCCGTCGAGGCCGGGCATCACCAGATCGAGGATGACGCCGTCGATGGCCGGCGCGTCGGGGGCGGTGAGGGCGGCGATCGCGGCGTCGCCGGACTCGACGACGATCGTGTCATAGCCGCATTTCTGCACCATGTTCTCGACCAGCCGGCGGGCTACAGCGTCGTCGTCGGCGATCAAAATACTGGCAGCCATGGTGTTCCCCGCACGCTACTACTATCTGTCTCGAATCGGGGCACTCTGGCCGAAGCCGATTAACACACTCTTAAACCTTGATGCCCCCGCCCGCCGCCGCGCTTGTTGAACACAGGTTTCCCACACAATGAATTCGCGCTCCAAGTCTGCCTTGACGAAGTCTGCTCTCCGCAAGCCAGCCACCAAGACATCCGCTGCCAAGAAATCTGCCGCCAAGAAATCCGTTGCCAAGGCAAAGCCCTCCAAGCCTTTACTCGCCAAGCCTTCACTCTCCAAGTCTTCACTTGCCAAGCCTTCGTCCGCAAAACCTGCGAGCAAGACCGGCAAGCTTCCGGAGTGGAACCTCGCCGATCTCTATTCCGGGATCGATGCGCCGGAAGTGGCGCGCGATCTCGACAAGATGGATGCCGACTGCGTCGCGTTCGAGACCGACTACAAGGGCAAGCTCGCAACAGGGACAGCAAAGGAAGATGGCGGAAAATGGCTCGCGGGAGCCGTGCGCCGCTATGAGACGATCGACGATCTCGCCGGCCGTCTCGGCTCCTATGCCGGTCTCGTCCATGCCGGCGACAGCGTGGACCCTGCGATTTCAAAGTTTTACGGCGATGTCTCCGAGCGGCTGACGGCCGCGTCCACGCATCTTCTGTTCTTCGCGCTCGAGCTCAACCGCGTCGATGACGATATTTTGAACCGCGCGATGCAGGCCGCCGAGCTCGCGCATTATCGTCCGTGGATCGAGGATCTGCGCAAGGAGAAGCCGTACCAGCTCGACGACAAACTCGAGCAGCTTTTCCTGGAGAAGGCGCAGACCGGCTATTCCGCCTTCAACCGGCTGTTCGACCAGACTATTTCGGGCCTGCGCTTCAAGGTCGGTGCCAAGGAATTGGCCATCGAGCCGACGCTCAACCTGTTGCAGGACCGCGACGGCGCCAAGCGCAAGAGCGCGGCCGAGGCGCTGGCGAAGACCTTCAAGGCCAATGAGCGCACCTTTGCGCTCATCACCAACACGCTCGCCAAGGACAAGGACATCTCCGACCGCTGGCGCGGTTTTCGGGACGTCGCGGATTCCCGCCACCTGAACAACCGCGTCGAGCGCGAGGTGGTGGATGCGCTGGTCGCCTCCGTGCGCGCGGCCTATCCGAAGCTGTCGCATCGCTATTACGCGCTGAAGGCGAAGTGGTTCGGCAAGAAGCGGCTCGCTTATTGGGACCGCAACGCGCCGCTGCCTTTTGCTGCGACCGATGTCATCGGCTGGCCTGACGCGCGGAACATGGTGCTGACGGCCTATCGCGGCTTCTCGCCTGAAATGGCCGACATCGCCGAGCGTTTCTTCACCGATCGCTGGATCGATGCGCCGGTGCGGCCGGGCAAGGCGCCGGGCGCGTTCTCGCATCCGACCACGCCGTCGGCGCACCCCTACGTGCTGATGAACTACCAGGGCAAGCCGCGCGACGTGATGACGCTCGCCCACGAGCTCGGCCATGGCGTGCACCAGGTGCTGGCGGCGAAGAACGGCGCGCTGATGGCGCCGACGCCCCTGACGCTGGCGGAGACCGCGAGCGTGTTCGGCGAGATGCTCACCTTCAAGCGGCTCCTGGCCCAGACCAGAAATGCGAAACAGCGCCAGGCGCTGCTCGCCGGCAAGGTCGAGGACATGATCAACACCGTGGTGCGGCAGATCGCGTTCTATTCGTTTGAGCGCGCGGTCCACACCGAGCGCAAGAACGGCGAGCTCACCGCGACGCGGCTCGGCGAGATCTGGCTCTCGGTGCAGGGCGAGAGCCTGGGGCCCGCGATCGAGATCAAGGCGGGCTACGAGAACTACTGGATGTACATCCCGCACTTCATCCATTCGCCGTTCTACGTCTACGCCTATGCCTTCGGCGATTGCCTCGTGAACTCGCTCTATGCGGTCTACGAGAACGCGGCCGAGGGCTTTGCCGAGCGCTACCTCGACATGCTCGCCGCCGGCGGCACCAAGCACTATTCCGAACTGCTGCGGCCGTTCGGGCTCGATGCCAAGGATCCCAAATTCTGGGACGGCGGGCTCTCGGTCATCGCCGGCATGATCGACGAGCTGGAGGCGATGGGCTGAGGCAACGACCTCGGCCCAAGGCTGCTTTCGAAGATGCCGCGCCGGCGTGAGTTCCGGCGCCTCGCCATGCAGCGGGTCGCGCGCGCCTACGCTGTGGGATTGAACGTTTGCATCCCCGGCGAGACTAATTCCCATAAGGCTATTGTTTACAATCATTGATTGCCGGTGCTCCGCCGCCCTGGGGAGGCGCACATGCTCGATCAGGTCCAGCCCACGCAGCCCGTCGAAGCCCGGGCGCCTCGGTCCGACGAGGAGATGCCCTGGTGCGAGAAGCATCACCAGATCGTTCGCGACGAGATCGAGGCGATCAACACACGTCGCGAAGCGACGCGTCAGATCTGCACCGATGGTCTGCAATCCTGCCAGATGCTCGACGCCACCGGGCTCGCATTGTCAGGCGGCGGCATCCGCTCCTCGGCGCTTTGCCTCGGCGTCCTTCAGGCCCTGAACCACCACAATCTGGTTCGGCGGATCGACTATCTCTCGACGGTCTCGGGCGGCGGCTATATCGGCACCTCGCTCAGCGCGACCATGACGGTCACCGGGCGTTTCGTGTTCGGGGAAAGACCCTCGGGCGGCACCGCGACCGCGAACGAGATCAGTGATACGCCCGCGGTCGGGCATATCAGGAATTACTCCAACTACCTGATCCCCGCCGGCTTCCGCGATCTCCTGACCGGCATTGCGATCGTGGTGCGCGGACTGATCGCCAATATCGGGCTGACACTGCCCGCCGTGCTGCTGCTCGCAGCGGTCACGATCTGGTCGACGCCGCTGCGCAGCTGCCTGACCGTCGCAAATTTCTTCGGAATCGACATCGCCGACGGTGCTTCGCCGCAATGTGAACTGCATCATTTCGGCTGGATTGCGGACCGCTTCGGCTTCACGGCGATCGGCGCGATCGTCGCGCTGGGGCTGCTTGCCTGCGGCGGAATAGCCTATCTCGTCTCCCGCGCCGAGCGGGGCACGGGTCCGACCGTCTTCTTCACCTATGCCGCGGCAATCGCGTTCCTGCTCGGCATCGCCTGCGACTTCGCGCGCGTCCTGCAGATCAGGAATTTCGCGCTGACGCTGGCAACGGCGATCATCGGTGTCGGCCTGTTCTTCGGCTGGGCGCTCAAGCAGTCGTTTGCGAGTCCCGAGAAGCGTCAGGAGTTTCGCTCGCATTGGCCGACCGCCGGCGCGACCTTCCTGGTGTTGCTCACCGCGATTGCGTTCGTCGAGTTCCAGCCGTTCATGCTGTCGCAGATGTTCGATGTCGTCGACAGCCACGCGATCGGCGGGCCGGTCGGCGGTGTCGCAGTCACCTGGATCAAGTCGCTCGCCGCGATTGCCGCACCGATCGCCGTATTCGTCACGGCCTTCAGACAGCAATTCGCCGAATTCCTGAAGGGCAACAGCGTATCCTCGCAATGGGGCTCGCTCTTGCTCAAGATCGTTGCCAAGGTCGCGTTGTGGATCGCCGGCCTGGCGCTGCCGCTGATCATCTGGGTCGCCTATCTCTATTTGTCCTATTGGGGCATCGCCAACGATCCGCTCGAGAAGTGTCAGGCGCCCCTGACCGTCCTTGCGCAGCGGAGCTGCCTGGCCGCCAACAAGTCGACCGTGCCGGCGTCCGGCAATCTGGCGGGCAAGATCCAGTTCGATGCGGGCGCGGGCACCTTCTCGGCCGAGATCACGCCACAGCCCGCCGCAACGACGGCGACGACGGATTGGTTGACGCCGGTCTCCCACGTTCCGGCCTGGCTCAGATTCGCCGCCAGCAACGTCGCAAGACAATTCGACTGGTCCGATCAAGGCTCCGGCTACGCGCACAGCCTGCCGGTGGTGATCCTCTATACGCTCGTCGGCCTGCTGCTGTTTGCGATCTCCTGGTCTCTGACGCCCAATGCGAATTCGCTTCACCGCCTGTACCGCGATCGGCTGAGCAAGGCTTTTCTGTTCGACCCCGGCCGTGCGGCGGACGGCGACATCGCGCGCGCCGAGGCGAGCCTCGACCAGGGGCGGGATTTCAAGCCGCTCGACCGCATGAAGCTGAGCGAGCTCTATGCGGTCGCGAATGACGATGCCGTGGTGGGCTATCGGCGGACCGGGCCGAAGCTGGGAGCGCCCTATCATCTCATCAACACGGCGCTCAACATCCAGGGGTCGGACTTTGCCAACCGGCGCGGTCGCAATGCGGACTTCTTCGTCTTCTCGCCGCTCTATGTCGGCAGCGAGGCAACGCGCTACGCCAAAACGGAGGCGGTGGAGCGTCTGGAGCAAAGCCTCGACCTCGCCACCGCCATGGCGATCTCGGGGGCGGCGGCGTCGTCGAACATGGGCTCGAGCTCGATCAAGGCGCTGACGCCGACGCTCGCGCTGTTGAACGTGCGGCTCGGCTACTGGCTGAGCAACCCGCGCTATGTCGAGGCCGCCGTCCGGCCGCAGCGCCGCTCCACGCCCTTGTTCCTGTGGTCGGAGATATCGGGCCGTCTCTACGAGAACAGTGACGGCGTCTATCTCACCGACGGCGGTCACATCGAAAATCTCGGCGTCTATGAGCTGCTGCGCCGGCGCTGCAAGGTGATCGTCGTGGTCGACGCGGAAGCCGACGCGCCGATGAATTTCTCCTCGCTGATGAAGCTCCAGCGCTATGCCCGCATCGACCTCGGGGTCCGGATCGATCTGCCCTGGACGCCGATCCGCGACCGCACGCGCGCCATCATGGCCGAGAATGCCGACAGGACGTCCGCACGGGCAACCCGCGACGCGCCGGACGAGGCTGCCAGGGACCACGTTCACGTGGCGATCGGCGTCATCGACTATGGCGGCGATGACAAGGGCTATCTCGTCTATATCAAGTCCTCGCTCTCCAGCGACGAGAACGATTACATCCGCGACTATGCGCGGCGTCACGACACCTTCCCCCACGAGACCACCGGCGACCAGTTCTTCTCGGAGGAGCAGTTCGAGGTCTATCGTGCGCTGGGCTTCCACATGACCCATGGTTTCCTGGCCGGCGACCATCCCGTGGCGGTCGGTCCCGGCACGGCGCCGCGCACGGCCCGCTTCACCGAGGCCGGCGAGGAGGCGATCGACGCGGTCCGCGAGGCGCTCGGTCTTGCGGTGCCCGAACGACGGGCCGCGAGCCCCGCCGTCACGATGATCGATCAGGGCTGAGCTGCGCGGGAGCCCCGATTCCCGGCAATCGGAATTCCAAATGACCTGATTTGCGGCAAAACCGCGCCCGCCTGCCGTTGCCCTGCCGGAAAGTTTGCGGTATCCCAGCCAAAGAATTCGACTTTCGACTGGGGACAATCCATGGCTGACCATAGCGAAGTGGCGTACAGCACCGCCGACGGCAACGACTACGTTGCCCACGAGCAGACCTATGAGGGCTTCATCAAGCTGGTGAAGTACGGCACGGCCTCGGTCGCGCTCATCGTGATTCTGATGGCGATCTTCCTGACCTGACCTGATCGATCGGCAGCTGCACACGTCAGTGGCAGCAGTTGCTCAGAATATTTGCATCCAAGCCGGTTCTAAAACCGGTATCGAACGCTGCGGGAGTAACGCTTAGTTTTGCGCGCGCGCTGTCCCGCGCCGCCGGAGGGCCTATGAAGATCGCCGTTGCCAAGGAAATCGATCCGTCGGAGCCGCGCGTCGCCGCTTCGCCTGATACGGTGAAGAAGTTCAAGGCGCTGGGCGCCGAGATCGCCGTCGAGCCGGGCGCCGGCCTCAAATCGGGCCTGCCGGATTCCGAATTTACCGCTGTGGGCGCCACGGTCAGCGCCGACGCGCTGAAGGACGCCGACATCATCATCAAGGTGAAGCGTCCCGAGGCCTCCGAGCTTGCGCAGTACAAGCGCGGCGCGCTCGTCATCGCCATCATGGATCCCTATGGCAACGAAGCCGCGCTGAAGACGATCGCCGATGCCGGCGTTTCCGCCTTCGCGATGGAACTGATGCCGCGCATCACCCGCGCTCAGGTGATGGACGTGCTGTCGTCGCAGGCGAACCTTGCCGGCTACCGCGCCGTGATCGAGGGCGCCGAGGCCTTCGGCCGCGCCTTCCCGATGATGATGACCGCCGCCGGCACCGTGCCCGCGGCCAAGGTGTTCGTGATGGGCGTCGGCGTCGCCGGCCTCCAGGCGATCGCGACCGCGCGCCGTCTCGGCGCCATCGTCACCGCCACCGACGTACGCCCCGCGACGAAAGAGCAGGTCGAATCGCTCGGCGCAAAATTCCTCGCGGTCGAGGACGAGGAGTTCAAGAACGCGCAGACCGCGGGCGGCTACGCCAAGGAAATGTCCAAGGAGTACCAGGCCAAGCAGGCCGCGCTCACCGCCGAGCACATCAAGAAGCAGGACATCGTGATCACCACCGCGCTGATCCCGGGCCGGCCGGCGCCGAAGCTCGTCTCGGGCGAGATGGTCAGGTCGATGAAGCCCGGCTCGGTGCTGGTCGATCTCGCCGTCGAGCGCGGCGGCAATGTCGAGGGTGCGAAGCCGGGCGAGGTCGTCGACCTCGATGGCATCAAGATCGTCGGCTACACCAACGTCGCCGGCCGCGTCGCGGCCTCGGCCTCCAGCCTCTATGCCCGCAATCTGTTCTCCTTCATCGAGACCATGGTCGACAAGACGGAGAAGAAGCTCGCCGTGAACTGGGACGACGAGCTCGTCAAGGCCACCGCCCTGACCAAGGACGGCGCCGTGATCCACCCGAACTTTCAGCCGAAGGCCTAAGGAGACCCGTCATGGAACACGCTGCACAGGTCGTCGACCCCTTCATCTTCCGGCTGTCGATCTTCGTCCTCGCCGTCTTCGTCGGCTATTTCGTGGTGTGGTCGGTGACGCCGGCACTGCACACGCCGCTGATGAGCGTGACCAACGCGATCTCCTCGGTGATCGTGGTCGGCGCGCTGCTGGCCGGCGGCGTTGCGAATGTCTCGAGCGGCTCGGGCTGGGCGCGCGCCTTCGGCTTCGTCGCGCTGATCTTCGCCTGCGTGAACATATTTGGCGGCTTCCTTGTCACCCAGCGCATGCTGGCGATGTACAAGAAGAAGTCGAAGTAAGCGGCCACCTCGGGCTGATGGGATCAATGGGGACCTGAGATGAGCGCCAACCTCTCTGCATTTTTGTATCTCGTGGCGGGAGTGCTGTTCATCCTGTCGCTGCGCGGGCTGTCGAGCCCGGCTTCGTCGCGCCAGGGCAATCTGTTCGGCATGATCGGCATGGCGATCGCCGTCGCCACCACGCTGGCCAACCATCCGCCGGCAGACGGTCTCGCCTGGGTGCTCGTCATCGTCGGCATCGCCATCGGTGCCGCGATCGGTGCCGTGATCGCCCGCCGCGTGCCGATGACCTCGATGCCGGAACTGGTCGCCGCCTTCCACTCGCTGGTCGGCATGGCCGCGGTGCTGGTCGCCGCCGGTGCATTCTACGCGCCCGAAGCCTTCGACATCGGCACGCCCGGCAACATCCATCCGCAGAGCCTGGTCGAGATGTCGCTCGGCGTCGCCATCGGCGCGCTGACCTTCACCGGCTCGGTGATCGCATTCCTGAAGCTGTCCGCGCGGATGAGCGGTGCGCCGATCATCCTGCCCGCCCGTCACATCATCAACATCGCGATTGCGGTGGCGCTGGTGTTCTTCATCGTCCGCCTGGTCCTGACCGGCGGCGCGCTCGACTTCTGGCTGATCGTCATCCTCGCGCTGGCGCTCGGCGTGCTCATGATCATCCCGATCGGCGGCGCCGACATGCCGGTCGTGATCTCGATGCTGAACTCCTACTCCGGCTGGGCCGCGGCCGGCATCGGCTTCACGCTCGGCAATTCCGCGCTGATCATCACCGGCGCGCTGGTCGGCTCGTCGGGTGCGATCCTGTCCTACATCATGTGCCACGCGATGAACCGGTCCTTCATCTCGGTCATCCTCGGCGGCTTCGGCGGTGAGACCGCGGCAGCCGGCGGTGGTACGGGCGAGCAGAAGCCTGCGAAGCTCGGCTCGGCCGACGACGCCGCCTTCATCATGAAGAACGCGCAGAAGGTCATCATCGTGCCAGGCTATGGCATGGCGGTGGCGCAGGCCCAGCACGCGCTGCGCGAAATGGGCGACATCCTGAAGAAGGAAGGCGTCGAGGTGAAATACGCCATTCACCCGGTTGCGGGCCGCATGCCCGGCCACATGAACGTGCTGCTGGCCGAAGCCAACGTGCCCTATGACGAGGTGTTCGAGCTCGAGGACATCAACTCGGAGTTCGCACAGGCCGACATCGCCTTCGTGATCGGCGCCAACGACGTCACCAACCCGGCGGCCGAAGAGGACAAGACCTCGCCGATCTACGGGATGCCGGTGCTCCAGGTCTGGAAGGCCGGCACCGTGATGTTCATCAAGCGCTCGCTCGCCTCCGGCTATGCCGGCATCGACAATCCGCTGTTCTACCGCGACAACACCATGATGCTGCTCGGCGACGCCAAGAAGGTCACCGAGAACATCGTCAAGGCGATGTAAGACCAGCGAGCGGACCGTGGCCATCAACAGGGAATGGCACCGGTCCCAACGCATGCCGCCCAAGGCGACGCGCGAACAACGCGTCGCCTGGCACGCCGCTCACAAGCAAGTGTGCATTGCCGCGACGTTCCGGCGAGCCTCCGGCCCGACGTCATCAAATTGCTGCGGAGCCGTCGCAAGCCCTAGTCTGGATCGGGGGCAGGCCACGCAATGATCACCATCGCCAAATGGACCGTCGTCCTGCTCGTGGCCGTCTATTGCGCCGGTCTCGTCGTGCTGTACGTGAGGCAGCGCGAGATGCTGTTTCCGATCCCGCCGGTCGGCCGCACCGCGCCTGATGCCGCCGGCCTCCCCGAGGCGGAAGAGCACGTCCTGACCACGTCTGACGGCGAAAAAGTCATCGTCTGGCACGTGCCAGCCAAGCCCGGTCGCCCCGTCGTCCTCTATTTCCCCGGCAACGGTGATTTTCTCGCCGGTCCTGTCGGCCGCTTCAAGGCGATGACGGCAGACGGCACCGGCCTCGTCGCGCTGTCCTATCGCGGTTACGCAGGTTCGACGGGCGCGCCGAGCGAGGAGGGACTACTGCGCGATGCCGCGGCTGCCTATGCCTTCACCACCGCCCGCTATGCGGCGGAACGGATCGTCGCCTGGGGCTTTTCGCTCGGGACCGGCGTGGCGGTCGCAATCGCCTCCGAACATGCCGTCGGCAAGTTGATCCTGGAGGCGCCGTACACCTCGACGGTCGATGTCGCGGCCTCGGCGTTCCGCTTCGTTCCGGTCCGTCTCCTGATGCGCGACCGGTTTCGCTCCGACGAGCGGATCGCGCGCGTCACGGTGCCGCTCCTGGTGATGCATGGCACCAATGACCTTGCCATTCCGACCGTGTTCGGAGAGCGTCTGTTCGCGCTCGGGCATGAACCGAAGCAGTTCGTTCGCTTTGCGGGCGGCGGACACGACAATCTCGATGCCTTCGGTGCGATCGAAACGGCGAGGCGCTTCATTGCTTCCTAGACGGCTCGCTCTTCGGCGCGGAAGCGTGCTCGTCGCCGCAATCCTGGCGCTGTTGCCGCAGCAGGCGTGGGCGGCGACCGGGCTCGACGGCGCTGCGATGCGCTGGCCCCATGCGCTACCCTTTGCCGGCCTGTTGCTGTCGATCGCGCTCGGGCCGCTGCTGTTTCCAAAATTCTGGCATCACCATTACGGCAAGGTCGCCGCGGCCTGGTCGCTGCTGGCGCTCGGCTCGCTGGTCTGGCTCGCGGGAGACGAGGCGATGCTGGCCGCGCTCGTCCATGCCATGCTCGCCGAATATCTCGGCTTCATCGTGCTGCTGTTCTCGCTCTATGTCGTGGCCGGCGGCATTCTCATCAGCGGCGACATCAAGGCCACGCCGGCGGCGAATGCCGGCATCCTCGCGCTCGGCACGCTGATGGCGAGCGTCGTCGGCACCACGGGGGCCGCGATGATCCTGATCCGCCCTTTGATCCGCGCCAACCGGCCGCGGCGCCACAACGCCCATGTCGTGATCTTCTTCATCATCCTGGTCGCCAATGTCGGCGGCGCGCTAAGCCCGCTCGGCGATCCGCCGCTGTTCGTCGGCTTCCTGCACGGCGTCGACTTCTTCTGGACCACGCGGACCATCTGGCTGCAGACCGCGATCGTCGCCGGGCTGCTGCTCGCGATCTTCGTCGCCATCGACCTCTGGCGCTTCCGCAGCGAGCCCAAGCCGAGCGACGCAGGCCCCGCGGAGCCGATCCGCATCCGCGGCCTCGTCAATCTCACGCTGATCGCGGCCATCGTCGCGAGCCTGCTGGCTTCGGCGATGTGGAAGCCCGGCATTGCCTTCGACATTCTCGGAACCAGGCTGGAGCTGGAAGACGTCGCCCGCAATCTGGCGCTGCTGGCCATCGCAGCCCTGTCGGTGTGGCTGACGCCGGACGAGCACAGGCAGGCCAACGGCTTCACCTGGGAGCCGATCCGCGAAGTCGCCAAACTGTTCGCGGGCATCTTCGTCGCCATCATCCCGGTCATCGCCATGCTCGATGCCGGCCATCATGGCGCGTTCGCCTGGCTGTTGTCGGCGGTGACGGCGCCGGACGGCACGCCGCGCGAGGTCGCCTATTTCTGGTTCACCGGCCTGATGTCGGCGTTCCTCGACAATGCACCGACCTATCTGCTGTTCTTCGAGCTCGCCGGCGGCGACCCGCAGGTGCTGATGCACGCCCTCTCCGGTACGCTCGCCTCGATCTCGATGGGAGCGGTCTACATGGGCGCGCTCACCTACATCGGCAACGCGCCGAACTTCATGGTGAGCAGCATCGCCAGCGAGAACGGCATCGAGATGCCGAGCTTCTTCGGCTATCTCCTGCGTGCCGGCGCGGTGCTGATCCCGCTGTTCCTGCTGCTGACATTCCTGCCGGTCGCCCCAATTCTGCACTGGCATTGAATCTGCCGGCTGATTTGCTACTGCTCGCTTCCAGTAACTGGAGCCGATAGATGAGCGCGCATAATCCGATGCCCCGGTCGGCCTTGATCTTTCCGGCGCTGGCCGTGCTGTTGTTCGCGGCCGTCAGCGCGACCGGCTACGTGTTCACGCTGTCGCTGAGCGGGCTCGCCTTCGCGGTCGTCCTTCTGGTCATCCTGTTCGGCACGGTGTTCGCCGCGGTCCATCATGCCGAAGTGATCGCCGAACGGGTCGGCGAACCCTACGGCACGCTGGTGCTGACGCTCTCGGTCACCATCATCGAGGTGGCGCTGATCACCACGATCATGCTGGGCGACAAGCCTGCTCCGGAACTTGCGCGCGACACCGTGTTCGCCGTGGTCATGATCGTCTGCAACGGCCTCGTCGGGCTCTGCATCTTCATCGGCGGCCTGCGCTATCGCGAGCAGGGCTTTCAGCTCTCCGGCGCCAACGTCTATCTCAGCGTCCTGTTCGCGCTCGCGACCATCACGCTGATCATGCCGAACTACACGACCACCACGCCGGGCCCGGTCTATTCAGCGGCACAGCTCGGCTTCGTCGATGTGGTCACCCTCGCGCTTTACGGGGTGTTTCTCTACACCCAGACCGTCCTGCACAAGGATTACTTCGTCCATGAACGGGCGGAGGGCGGGGGCGACGAGGCGCATCTGTCGGGCCGGACGTTCGTGCTCAGCATTGTGCTGCTGCTGATTGCGCTGCTGGCGGTCGTGCTGCTCGCCAAGAAATTCTCGCTCGTGGTCGACGCCGTCGCGGTCAGGATCGGTGCGCCGCCGGCCTTTGCCGGCCTGCTGGTCGCGCTGCTGATCCTGATGCCGGAAGGTGTCGCGGCCGTCTCGGCGGCGCGCAAGAACGACCTCCAGAAGAGCATCAACCTCGCGCTGGGCTCGTCCCTGGCGACGATCGGGCTGACCATCCCGGCCGTCGGCGTCGCCACCTACGCGCTCGACAAGGAGCTCGAGCTCGGCCTCAACGGCCAGGGGAGCGTCCTTTTGCTCCTGACCTTCTTCCTGAGCATGCTGACCTTCGGCACGGGCAGGACCAACGTCCTGTTCGGGCTGGTCCATATGGTGGTATTTGCGGTCTACGTGTTCATGGTTTTCGTGCCCTGAAGCGCGACGTCCCCAGGAGAGGTTCCAGATGCTTGCCGCCAAGTCCGAGGTTCAAGTCGACAACGAGCAGGTCCGGGTGACCGAATGGCGGCTTGCCCCGGGCAGCGCCACCGGGCATCACACCCACGGCATGGACTACGTGATCGTTCCCGTTGTCGCGGGGCAAATGACCATCGTGGCGCCAGGGGGCGAGCGGTCCAGGGCGCAGCTTTCGGCCGGAAAATCCTACTTTCGCAAAGCCGGCGTACAACATGACGTACTTAACGAAACCTCAACCGAGATCGTGTTCCTTGAAATCGAGCTGAAACCGTAGATTGGCGGTCCTGTTTGCCATCGATCCGTCGCAGTTGATCCCTCACAATGCCCGAAAGTTCCCGCATCAGATCGCGCGGGGAGTGGCCGAGAAATGTTGAAATACCTCGCTAAAATCTCGATGGATATTTTCCCCTCGGTGCTCGCGACGATCATCGGGGCGTACATCGTTAACCACTACATCAACGCCAAGCCGGCGGTTGATGCCCCCACGGCCGTCACAGCGCCTGCCGAGGCCGGCAAGAACGGCAAGCCGGCCGACGTGGCCAACCTCCCGGCGCCCGGCGTCAAGGCCAAGGGAGTCTCCGAGAAGAGCGTGACGGACAAGTCGGCTGCCGATCAGCCGGCCGCCGAGCCCAAGACGTCCGAGTCCAAGACAACCGAACCCAAAACGACCGAGCCCAAGGCGGCGGACGTGGCTCCGGCCGAGACCGCCCCGCGCGGCAAGTCGTCCGCGCGCGAGAAGGCGGTCGCCAAGTCGACCCCGGCCGCCACTGCTCCCGCTCCTGCCGCTCCGGTGGTGGAGGCCAATTCGACGCCGGCCGCTGCCGCTCCGGCCGCAGCCCCCGATGCCAACGATCTCGTGCGGGCCGCGATCGAGCGCCTGCGCAAGTCGCCGGAGGGCAAGTCGGCCGAGACCAAGTCGGCCGAGCCCAAATCCGCTGAAACCAAGCCGGTTGAGAGAGCTCCGGAGCCTGCGGTGCGCGAAGCCGTCCGCACCCCGGAGGCCCCCCGTGTCGTGACTGTGGAGCCGTCCGCGGTCCGTCCGCTGCCGCCGCCGATCACGGTGTCCACGCCCTCGCCCGAGGCGTACGGCAATGGCGGTTCGTCGCCGTCCTACACGGCCTCGGTCGGCAACGACGACCCGAATCGAATCACGCCGCCGGCTGACATTCCCGTGCCGGTGATCGCGCCGCCGCTCGACCTGCGTGCCGATGCCGGCGCAACCATGCCGCGGCCGAAGAAGACCAACGTTGCGGACGAGATGCTGTCGGGCATGAAGTCGATGTTCCACTCCGTCCTGCCGAAGAGCTCCACCCCCGATTAAGGCAGTATCTGCCGCGCTGTCAGCCGCCGACGCGGGCGAGGCCGCTGCGGGCGGCGTCGTCGCGTGGGCGAAGCGAGACGGCTTTGGTGTAGGACGCCGCAGCCTTGGCGCGATCGCCCAGCCGCTCATAAGTCTGCCCGCGCGTGGTCCAGACCTGGGCGTTGTGCGGATCGGCCTCGGAGGCTTCATCGAGGTCGGCTGCGGCCTCCTTGGCCTTGCCGAGCGCGAGATAGCTGACGGCGCGGCCGAGCAGCGGCTCGACCTTCTGCGGGTTAAGCCCGCTCGCGGCGCTGAAATCGGCGATCGCGAAATCGTGCTGGTTATTGCTCTGGTAGATCAGGGCGCGGCCATACAGCGCCTGCGCATTGTAGGGATCGAGTTCGACCGCGCGATTGAACTCGCCGAGCGCTGCGGCCGTCTCGCCCGACCTGGCCAGCGCCTGGGCCTTTGCCGTGTGGACCTGGGCTTCGGTGACGTTGCCGGCGCTGACCGCGTTCTCGGTGGTCGCGGCTGCCTTGGGCGCCTCCTGCGGCTTGTCCTTCTCCGGCATCAGCGATCCGAGGTCGAAGGAGCAGCCGCACAGCGCAATCCCCATCAAAGCCAGCGCGAACGGTTGCCGCCAGATATGGCGCAGCCGCGCCAAGCCGCGTTCGGGGAAAGGGGAGGCCATCTACGGTTCGCTCGCGCTAGAGCATGATCCGGAAAAGTGTGCAGCGGTTTTCCGAGAAGATCATGCTCAAACAACAATCTAAAGCGCGACGACGATCTGTTCCAATCGCATCGCGCTTCAGGCCGCATGGTAGTGCCCCGTCCCAGAAAGGCACCGCTCACAAAACAATAACGCGGGCCAGGGGCCCGCGTCATCGAAAACTGAAGTCTTGCTGAATCCGGTAAATCAGCGCGGTCCGCGCGGACCAGCACCTGCACCCGGGCCACGACCGCCGCGATCACCGCCGGGGCCGGCGCCGAACACCGGCTTCGGCTTCATCGGCAGCAGGCCTTCGCGCTGCAGCTTCTTGCGGGCCAGCTTGCGCGCGCGGCGCACGGCTTCGGCCTTTTCGCGGGCCTTCTTCTCGGAGGGCTTTTCGTAATGACCGCGGAGCTTCATCTCGCGGAAAATCCCCTCGCGCTGCATCTTCTTCTTCAGCGCCTTGAGGGCTTGATCGACATTGTTATCGCGAACGAGAACCTGCACGCGGCATCCTCTTCAGTGGATCGGATTTGAATTCTGGTAAGACAAAGGGGATGGCGAAAACGCGCAAGCCCTTAACCTTGAGCGCGCGGATGTATCAGACAAAACCCGCCATGTCCACCGGCCAAGCGGATTTTCGGGCCAAGTTCAGCCATTAAATGAGGCGAAAATACCTCTGGGCGGCCCCGATTTGGGCGATTCGACGCCAAGGGTGGGGCCGTTTCCGGAGCTTTGTTCCGGAATCTTTGAAAGCAGGGGACGACACATGGATATCAAGAAATACGCCGCCGAAGCCATCGGCACCTTCTGGCTCACATTCGCAGGCTGCGGCAGCGCCGTGATCGCAGCCGGCTTTCCGCAGGTCGGAATCGGCCTGGTCGGTGTTTCCCTCGCGTTCGGGCTCAGCGTGGTCACCATGGCCTATGCGATCGGCCATATCTCCGGCTGCCATCTCAATCCGGCCGTCACGGTCGGCCTGGCTGCCGGCGGGCGTTTTCCGGCCGGACAGATCCTGCCCTATGTGATTGCCCAGGTCGCCGGCGCGATCGTGGCTGCATGGCTCCTCTATGTCATCGCGAGCGGCGCTCCCGGCTTCGACGTCAGCAAGGGCTTCGCATCCAACGGCTATGATGCGCATTCGCCCGGCCAGTACAGCATGATCGTGTGCTTCCTCACCGAGGTGGTGATGACCATGATGTTCCTGTTCATCATCATGGGCGCCACCCATGGCCGCGCGCCGGCGGGCTTCGCTCCGCTTGCGATCGGGCTCGCGCTGGTGATGATCCATCTCGTCAGCATTCCCGTCACCAACACCTCGGTGAACCCTGCGCGCAGCACGGGCCCCGCGCTGTTCGTCGGCGGCTGGGCGATGGCGCAACTCTGGCTGTTCTGGGTCGCGCCGCTGATCGGCGGCGCACTGGGCGGGGTGATCTATCGCTGGCTCAGCGAGGAGCCCACAGGCGTCGTCGGGGGCGCCAAGACGGCGTAGAGCGATTTCGAGCGACGCGGGATCGCAGCGATTGCTGCGGTCCCGTTACTTGCCCGTGGTGGGAAGCACTTCGGTGACATGGCCCATCTTGCGGCCGGGGCGCGGCGTGCCCTTGCCGTAGATGTGCACGGTCGCACCCGGCACGCCCAGCCACTTCTCGTAATCGTTGATCTCGTCGCCGATCAGATTGGTCATGGTGACGACCTCGCCGTGGCGCACGGGCTTGCCGAGCGGCCAGCCGGCAATGGCGCGGATGTGCTGCTCGAACTGCGAGACGGAGGCGCCGTCCAGCGTCCAGTGCCCGGAATTGTGCACGCGTGGGGCGATCTCGTTGACCAGCACCTTCGGTCCGGTCCCGTTGGCGAGCACGAACATCTCGACCGCGAGCACGCCGACATAGTCGAGCGCGGTCGCGATCTTGCCAGCGATGCTGCGGGCTTCCTCGGCGAGCGCGTCCGGGATCCGGGCTGGCGCGCGGGATATCTTCAGAATGTGGTCGCGGTGCTCGTTCTCGGTGACGTCGAAACACTCGACCTGGCCCGTGGCCGAGCGCGCGGCGATCACGGAAATCTCGCGCTCGTACGGCACGAAGGCTTCGAGGATCGCGGATTTGGTGGCGAGGCTGGTCCACACCTTGGCGATGTCGTCGCCCTCGCGAACGATGGCCTGGCCCTTGCCGTCGTAACCGAAGCGGCGGGTTTTCAACACGGCGGGAAGACCGATCCGGACGATCGCCTCGCGCAGCGAGGAGACGGAGGTGACGTCGGCATAGGCTGCGGTGCCGATGCCGAGCTTCGTCACAAAATCCTTCTCGGCGAGCCGGTCCTGGGTAGTCTCGAGGATCTTGCGGTTGGGCAGCACCGGGCGGCGCGCATCCAGCACCATCGCGGCCGCTGCCGGCACGTTCTCGAATTCGTAGGTGATGACGTCGACGTCGCTCGCGAACAGCTCGAGCGCTTCGACGTCGGCATATTCGGCGCAGGTTGCGTTCAGCACGACGTCGAAAGCGGGCGAGTCCGGATCGGGCGAGAACACCTGGCAGCGCAGGCCGAGCCGCGCCGCCGCCATCGCCAGCATCCGCCCCAATTGTCCGCCGCCGAGGATTCCGATGGTGTCACCGGGCTTCAGCTTCACCTTCCTGGTGTCGGTCACGCCTGGCCCTCCGGGCGCTCGGCAACCGCTTCGGTCTGCGCCTTGCGCCAGGCGGCAAGGCGATCGGACAGGGCCGGGTCGGACAAGGCCAGCACGGCAGCCGCAAGCAGCGCGGCGTTGATCGCCCCGGCCTTGCCGATGGCGAGAGTGCCGACAGGGATGCCGGCAGGCATCTGGACGATGGAATAGAGCGAATCGACGCCCTTGAGCGTCTTCGATTCGACGGGAACACCGAAGACGGGGAGTTCCGTCAGAGCCGCCGCCATGCCGGGCAGATGGGCTGCGCCGCCGGCTCCGGCGATGATGACCTTGTAACCCGTGGCCTTGGCGCCCTTGGCGAAGGCAAACAGGCGGTCGGGGGTGCGGTGGGCCGAGACGATGCGGGTGTCGGCGGCAACGCCGAGTGCGGCAAGGGTATCGGCGGCATGCCGCATCGTGTCCCAGTCCGACTGGCTTCCCATGATGATGGCGATCGGCGCGGTCATGACGTCAATTGTGCCCGGAAAACAGAAAGATAGGCCAGATTAACGGTTCCGGCCGGCGGCTCGCAAGGCGGTGGCAAGGAGAAGGGAATGCACTATCCTGTCTTGGTGAATCCCCGCAAGCCTTCATTGAGCAGGATGCCCATGAAGAAACCAAAAAGGGCGGGCGCTGCGAAGGCCAAAAAGGGCCGAAAGACCAGTGCCGGCCGATCCAAAGCCGCTCCCAAGCGCTTGGCCAAGCGTCCGGCCATGCCGGCGCTTCGCGTCGCGTCGGCTGCCGACGACACCAAGGCAACCCTCCGCGGCTTGCGGACCAAGCTGAAGCAGGCCGAGCGGCGGGTCGCGGAACTGGAGGCGGCCGCCGACACCGATTTCCTGCTCGAGATTCCGAACCGGCGCGGTTTCGAGCGCGAGCTGGCGCGCGCCATTGCCTACATGAAGCGCTACCGCGCCACCGGCGCGCTGATCGTGCTCGACGTCGACCGGCTGAAGCCGATCAACGATACCTTCGGCCATGCCGCCGGCGACGAGGTGCTCAAGGCGATTGCCGGCACGCTGACGCGGCAGGTTCGCGCCTCTGACGTCGTCGGCCGGCTCGGCGGCGATGAGTTCGCGCTGCTGCTCTGGAATCTCAGCGAGACCGACGCCAAGGCGAAGGCATCGGCCTTCGAGCAGGCGATCGACGAATTGTCTTTTGTCTTTCGCGGCCAGCATGTGAGCGCGGGCGCTTCCGCCGGCGTCGCGCTGCTGGGGGCGCAGTCCGACGCAGGCCGCGCCCTGGAGGAGGCGGATGCCGCCATGTATGTGCGCAAGGCCCACCGGCGGCACGAGCCGCAGATCAGGCTGGTCGGCAGCTAGAGCATGATCCGGAAAAGTGTGCAGCGGTTTTCCGAAAAGATCATGCTCAAACAACAACCCCCTTACAGCGTGGCCAGATCTTCCGGCACGTTGCCGAATTTACGCAGCAGCGTGGCGTCGCCGAATTCGCCGGTCATGGGATCGCCGCTGCGGCTGAATGCGACCGCGCCGATGTGGCCGGCACCGTGCGACAAGATCTCGGCGCGCCGCAACGCGGCCGTCGAGCTCTGGCATTCCTCGGCGGCGCCCGCGACCGGCGATCCGTCGGCATCGATCAGAAAGGGCATTGCAACGTAATAGGTCACATCCGACATGGCGTTGCTCCAATGTTGAAACTAAGCGGCGCTGCTGCTCTTGCCCCGCATCTTGCTGCGCGGTGTCTCCGGAATGCAGCCGGCGGAGATCGCGGCCTGCAACTCTTCCAGCTCGGCTTCCAGATATTCGTTGGCCATGATCAGCGCCTTGATGGTGCTGCGCAGATTGCCGTCGCACATCGCGATCGCCTGATCGCAGGCCTGTTCATAATGACTGTTGTCGAGAAGGGCGGTTGCCGACATCTGCGTTGTCCTCGTGCCTTGCGCTTGGGCGTTTCCTGGGGGCGTTGGGGTGTCTAAATGTTCCTATTTTGTTCTTTTCGAGTCAAGCGGATTCGCTTGGGCTTCAGGCCGCCGCGAAAAGCCGCGCTCGCGGATCAGGCGATGATGTCGGGCGTGATCTGGTCTTCGATGAACGCGATGCGGTCGCGCAACAACAGCTTGCGTTTCTTCAACCGCTGTAACCGCAACAGGTCGGGGGCGGGCGATTGATGCAGTGCATCGATCGCCGCATCGAGATCTCGGTGTTCCTGCTGCAACCGGGTGAGCTCGGCTTCGAGCTCACGCTCGTCTTCATTGGTCATGTCTGCGGTGGCCGAAAACCGATAGGCGTGAAATTAAGGCTGTGGATGCCCTGTGGAAATTATCGTCCTTGCGCAGCGTGATCGCAAGCGATCTGCGACCGCCGTCCGCCGATCTCCCGCAAGATATTTTCTTGCGAGCCGCTGCGGTGATGCGCAAGTGCATTGATATCATGGATTCTTCCTGCGCGGTTCCATTACTCACGCTTCATTACATATGAATTTTCAAAAATGACGCTGCGACGACGGATACCCATCGACAGAACGAATCGGTGATGTAGACTTCGTCGTCCGGATCGAATCCTGAGGTTCACCCCTACCGAGGAGGTTTCGAATGACAATTCAGGCACATCTGGTTGAATTGGAGCGGAAGCACAAACTTCTCGAAAACGAATTGCACGAAGCTCTCGTGCACCTTTCAACAGACGACCTGCAAATTGTTGAGTTGAAGCGCCGGAAGTTGATGGTCAAGGACCAGATCGAGCGTCTGAAGCACGGCAACACGCTCCACTAGTAACCCCCGTAACAGCGTAGAGTTGATCGCACCCTTTCAGCAGGGATGAGAGCCTTTGCGCTCATTCCCTGCTGCAAGGCGCGAAGCCGTGCGAAGATATTTGCGCGGCGCCTGGATGCTTGTTTGGACGCGTTTTCTTGACGCGAACCGGTATCCACTTCGCTCGAAAACGCTCTAGATTTCTGCGAGCTCGGCGACGTGGTCCGCGATCGCGAGCGAGGACGTCAGTCCCGGCGATTCGATGCCGAACAGGTTGATCAAACCTGCGACGCCATGATCGCGCGGGCCCTGCATCAAGAAATCCTGCGTGGCGACGGCCGGCGGCACGATCTTCGGGCGGATGCCCGAATAGCTCGGCATCAACGCGCCGTCAGGCAGCGTCGGCCAGTATTTGCGGATCGCGGGGTAGAATCGCTCTGCGCGTGACGGGTCGACCTCGTAATCGATCGTCTCGATCCACTCGACGTCGGGGCCGAAACGCGCCTGTCCCGCCATGTCCAGCGTCAAATGCACGCCTAACCCACCGGGTTCGGGCACCGGATAGATCAGGCGCGAGAACGGCGCCCTGGCATTGCAGCTGAAGTAGTTTCCCTTGGCGAGATAGGCCGGCGGAATGCGGTCCAGCGGCATGCCGTCGATATTGCGCGCCACTGTCGTTGCCGAGAGACCCGCGGCGTTGACGAGCAGGCTGCATTGCAGCGTCATCGGCGCTTCACCGCCGGCCTCGATCTCGATGATTCCGGCGGTTGCCTTGGCGCGGATCAGCGGGGTGTGAAATGCGAAGGCCGCACCGGCTTCCTCGGCTTCACCACGCAGCGAGAGCATGTAGGCGTGGCTGTCGATGATGCCGGTCGACGGCGACAGCAGCGCGGCGTCGCAGGCGAGCGCCGGCTCCAGCGCGCGTGCCGCCTCGCCCGCGAGCAGCTGCATGTCGAGCACGCCATTCGCCTCGGCATGCGCCTTGATCGATTGCAGCTTCTCGGTCTCTTTCGGGTTGGTCGCGACGATCAGCTTGCCGCAATTCCTGTGCGGGATGCCGCGCTCGGCACAATAGCGGTAGAGCGCGTGCTTGCCGTCGACGCACATGCGCGCCATCCAGCTGCCGGCGCGGTAGTAGATGCCGGCATGGATCACCTCGCTGTTGCGCGAGGAAGTGATGGTGCCGATCGCCTCGGCCTCCTCGAGCACGATGACCTCACGCCCGGCCCGGGCGAGCTTTCGAGCCACCGCGAGCCCGACCACGCCGGCTCCGATGACGACACAGTCGACCCTATCCATGGTTGTGCAGGAGGTCCGCTGGAAGCACCGGTGGCGTCAGGCCTGGAAGCGACGGCGCGGGGCCATTTTCCGTTAAGGAAGCATTTATCATGTCAGGGCAATTGCCGTATTTCACGTCAGATTTTTCTGTTGCGCGTACAGGCGTTTACCCGATCCAAACCCGTGAAGCCAGACAATCCGACGTTGAAATCGCGGGTGGCTGATGGCTGAGAAGAACTGGCACGTGGGCAGCACGCTACCGATTGCTGTGCAGGCCGTCGTGTGCCTGGCCGGCGCGGTCGCGCCTGCGCGTGCCGTTGCGCTGTCGGATAGCCTCGCCCCTCCGAGCTATCTCGACAAGATCGATCCCAACGTGGTCTGGGAAGCCCTGATCGCGGGCGTCGTCGTCTGCGCGTTCCTCGTCGCGATCGCCCTGTGGATTCATTCCTCGCTGCGCCGGACCAGGCGTTTGCAATTGCGGCGCAATGCCTTCGTCTCCTCCGCCATGAACAATCTCAACCAGGGCGTGGTGATGACGGATGCGCAGCGGCGCATCATCTTCTGCAACGACCGCTATCTCGATATCTACGGCCTGATGCGGTCGGAACTCTGGGCCAATATGGACGGCTATGAGCTTCTTGGGCTCAGGCGCAAGCACGGGGTGCTCGGCGGCATCTCCGACGACGAATTCTACGAGAAGGCGGCAAGCCACAACGGCCTGATCACCGAGCTGCCCGACGGGCGAGCCATCCTGGTGAAGTTTTTCGTGCTGCCGAACGGCGGCTCGGTGGCGACGCATCTGGACGTCAGCGAGCAGCGCAAGCTGTCGCGACAGCTCGCTTCCACCAAGCAATTCCTGGAATCGGTGCTGGACCATGTGCCGGCCTGCGTGGCCGCAAAGAACATCGAGGATGGCTGCTACATCTTCGCCAACAGCGCCTATGAGCGGTTCTGGGGGTTCTCGCGGGACCATGCCGTCGGCAAGAACGCGCGCGAGCTGTTTGCGCCGGTCTCGGCAGCCAGTATCGAGGCGACCGACCGGGCGGCGCTCAACTCCCCGGACGGCCAGTTCCGTAACGAGTTCGAGGTCGACCGCGGCGGCGAGCGGCGCATGGTCGCCTCGATCCGGATCGTGGTCCGCAACGAGAGCAACAAGCCCGAGTTTCTGCTGCTGGTGTTCGAGGACATCACTGACCGGCGCTCGCTGTCGCAGGAGCTGGAGAGCACCAAGAAGTTCCTCGAGCTCGTGGTCGACAACATCCCGGTGGCGCTGATCGTCGAGCAGGTCAAGGACGGCCGCTATCTGCTCGCCAACCGCAGCGCGGAGACGATCCTCAACCGCAGGCGCGAGGAAGCCACGGGCCTGACCGCGTCGGACATCTTCAATGCCAAGGAAGCCAAGCTGATCATCGCGCGCGACGAGGCCGCGATCAAGAAGCGCGGGATGATCACCGAGGAGCACCCGATCTCCACCAAGGACGGCCTGCGGCTGTTCCTGACCCGCCGCGCCACCGTGCTCAATGATGCCGGCGAACCGCAATATCTGATCAAGACCCACGAGGACGTCACCGACCGCCGGCAGACCGAGTCGCGCATGGCGCACATGGCCTATCACGACGGCCTGACCGATCTGCCGAACCGCGCCGCCTTCCTGCAGGCGCTGACCCAGATGATCGAGGCCTGCGAAGGCACCAGCGAGGAGTTCGCGGTACTCTGCGTCGACCTCGACGGCCTCAAGGAGGTCAACGACGTCTTCGGTCATGCGCTCGGCGACAAGCTCCTGGTCGAGGTGGCCCAGCGGCTCCAGGACTCCGCGCGCGGCGGCGTGGTGGCGCGCCTGTCCGGCGACGAGTTCGGCCTCATCATCGACGGCAAGCAGCCGGAAGCGGGCCTCGCACTGGCGCAGCAGATTGGCGAAGCCGTCGCGCAGGAGTTCCAGATCGACGGCCGGCCGGTCCGCGCCGGCGTCACCACCGGCATGTCGATCTTCCCGCACAATGGGGCTGATGGCGCCTCGCTGCTGGCCAATGCCGGCGCGGCGCTGTTCCGCGCCAAGCAGAAGTCGCGCGGCACCATCAGCCTCTACCAGCCGGAGATGGACCAGCAGATCCGCGATCGCCGCGTGCTGCACCAGGACCTCTCGATGGCGATCAAGAACGGCGAACTCTCGCTCGCCTTCCAGCCGCAGGGGGCCGCGGGCCACAGCGTCGCCGAGAGCGAGATCATCGGCTTCGAGGCGCTGGCGCGCTGGCAGCATCCGGTGCGCGGCCAGGTCTCGCCGGCCGAATTCATCCCGATCGCCGAGGAGAGCGGCCTGATCGTCGAGATGGGCGAGTGGATCCTGCGGCAGGCCTGCCGCGAGGCGGCGTCCTGGCCGAAGCCGCTCCAGGTCGCGGTCAATCTGTCGCCGGCGCAGTTCATGCACGGCGACGTGGTCGGGCTGGTCCATTCGATCCTGATCGAGACGGGCCTCGCACCCGGCCGGCTCGAGCTCGAGATCACTGAGGGCGTGCTGATCGAGGATTTCGACCGGGGCGTTGCGCTCTTGCGCCGGCTGAAGGCGCTCGGCGTGCGCATCTCGATGGACGATTTCGGCAGCGGCTATTCCTCGCTGAGCTATCTCCAGGCGTTCCCCTTCGACAAGATCAAGATCGACCGCGCCTTCATCATCAATCTCGGCCGCAATCCGCAATCGGCGGCGATCGTGCGCGCCGTGATCGATCTCGGCCACGGTCTGGAAATGTCGATCGTCGCCGAGGGCGTCGAGACGGTCGAGCAGCTCACCTTCCTCGCCAAGGAGGGCTGCGACGGCGTGCAGGGCTATCTGCTCGGCAAGCCGCTGCCGATCGGAAAATATGCCGGCCTCGTCGGCCGCACCGAAGTCATGGAGTTGGCGCTCAAGACCGGCTAGTGGTGATGGGGCGCTTCGCTCCCATTCGACGGCTTCATGGCGGATTACGACCTTGCGATCATCGGCGGCGGCCTGAACGGTGTCAGCCTCGCGCGTGATGCAGCCGGCCGCGGCCTGCGGGTCATCCTGATCGAGCAGGGCGATCTCGGCGGAGCGGCGTCGTCGGCAACGCCGCGGCTGATCCACGGCGATCTCTCGGTGCTGGAGCGCCGTGGCTTTTGGCGGGTGCGCCGCGCGCTCGCCGAGCGCCGGACCTGGCTTGCCATCGCGCCGCATCTGGTCCGGCCGATGGGCTTCGTGATCCCCGCGCATTCCGACGAACGTCCGCCATGGCTGTTGCGCGCCGGCCTGTATGTCTATGACAGCCTGACGAACCGGAGCGGCCTGCCTGGTTCGACCACTCTCGACATCACACACCATCCGGTCGGCAACGCGCTGAAGCGACCGTTCGGTCTGGCCTTCGAATATGCGGACTGCGTCGTCGATGATTCCCGCCTCGTGGTGCTCACGGCGCTGGATGCTGCCGAACGCGGCGCCGCGATCCACACCGGGGCACGCTGTGTGCGCGCTGACAGAACCGACACTTGGCGGCTCGCGCTGGTCGATCGCGGCCATCGCCGCACGGTCACGTCACGGGCGCTCGCCAACGCCACGGGCGGCTGGACGTCGATGGTCGCCGAGACCGTGCTGCGGCAGCCGCCGCCCGCGCTGGTAGCCATGCAGATGAGCCAGATCATCGTGCCGCGACTGTTCGAGTCCGGCAACGTCTATGTCTTCCAGAACAACGACGGACGGCTGATCTTCGCATCCCCCTTCGAGCGCGACTTCACGCTGATCGGCACGGTCACGCATGATTTCACCGGCGATCCCGCGATCGTGGCGATGCCTGGGGCCGACGTCAGTTATCTCTGCGACGCAGCCAGCCGCTATTTCCGCGAGCGCGTCGTCCCGACCGACGTGGTCCGAACGGTCTCAGGCGTCAACTTGACGCCAGCGTCCGCGCGGCGGCGCGACGGCACGACGCTGTTCGATGCGCGCCAACGCAAGGCGCCGCTGATCACGATGTTCGGCGGCGACGTCACCACCTCGCGCCTGCGCGCGGAGCGGGCGGTGACCAGGCTGACGCCGTTCTATCCGATGTCGCCGCCCTGGACCGCCGGCGCGACGCTGCCCGGCGGAGATTTTGCCTGGGATCGTTTCGACACCGAGATCGACCTCGCGCGCGACCGTTGGCGGTTTCTCGGGGAGCCAGAGGCTCAACGCCTGGTCGCCGCCTATGGGACGCGATTGCCGGCTGTGCTCGGCGAGGCAAAGAACCGCGACGTGCTCGGTCCGGCCTTCGGCCCTGAGCTGACGGGCGCTGAGGTGCGCTATTTGATGCACCACGAATGGGCCCGCTTCCCCGAGGACGTGCTGTGGCGCCGCACCAAGCTCGGCCTGACCATGCCGGCAGCGGACCGAGACGCGCTGGCGGCGTTCATGGCGGGCGTCAACTAGCCGGAGCCTTGCTTGCCCGGCATTCCGTGCGGATCGCGAGCGCCATGGCGGATGGCGTGGACGATGATCTCCTGACTTCCGATTTCGTAGAAGACGAGGAATGGATAGGGTGTTGTCGTCAGTCGTCGGATATCCGGATCGTCAGTCCGGAGACCGATCTCCGGATGTGCGAGCAGCAGGCCAATCACGTCCTGAATGCGCTTCTGGACGCGCGCCGCTCCCTGCGGCGACGTCGCTGAAATGTAGGTTAGGATAGAATCGAGATCGGCTAGTGCCGGAAGCGTGTAGCGGAGCTTCACAGGCCGTGTTTGGCCCAAGTCGCGCGGACTTGAGCCTCGGTTGCGAATTCGCCTCGCTTAGCCGCCTCCTTGGATGCGGCAATTGCAGACCTTTCATCATCCGAGAGAATGACGGGAGAGGCTGGTCCCGCGTCGGCAAGCTGCAGCACGATCCGGGCGATGTCATCCTGCGCATCCGCCGGCAGACTGCGTGCGATTTCGAGGGCCTGATCCAGCAATTTGGTCATGGCTGTGATCATACGCCTTTTGACGGCTGGCATGAAGCCCAATTTGCGACGACCCGGTTGAGCTAGGGACGATCGGCCGCTAGCGTGCGGCGGAATCGGGGTTGGCAGGGACCATGACTGACGAGTTGCCCGGAAAGGACGTTGCGGCGGGTGAAGATATGCATCCGGCTGTGGGGCAGCCGTTGCTGCGTATCGAGGGCGTGGCCAAGACGTTCGGGACGTTCCGGGCCGTGGACGGCGTGTCGCTCGACATCAAGGCCGGCGAATTCTTTGCGCTGCTCGGGCCCAGCGGCTGCGGCAAGACCACGTTGCTGCGCATGCTCGCCGGCTTCGAGGCGCCGGACGAGGGGCGCATCCTGCTCGGCGGCAAGGACATCGCGCAGGCGCTGCCGCATGAGCGGCCGATCAACATGATGTTCCAGAACTACGCCCTGTTTCCGCATCTCTCCGTGCGCGACAACATCGCCTTCGGCCTGAAGCGCGCCGGGATGGCGCGCGCCGAGATCGCCACGCGTGTCGCTGAGATGGTGGCGCTGGTGAAGCTCGAAGGGCTGGAGAAGCGCAAGTCCGACCAGCTCTCCGGCGGCCAGCGCCAGCGCGTGGCGCTCGCCCGCGCCCTGGCGCGCCGGCCGCAATTGCTGCTGCTCGACGAGCCGCTCGCCGCGTTGGACAAGAAGTTGCGCGAAAACACGCAAGGGGAGCTGATGGAGCTGCAGCGCCGGCTCGGCATGACCTTCATCATCGTCACCCATGACCAGGAGGAGGCGATGACGATGGCGAGCCGGATCGGCGTGATGAAGGCCGGCAAGCTCGCCCAGGTCGCCAGCCCAAGGCAACTCTATGAGGCGCCACGCTCGCGCTGGATCGCGGAGTTCGTCGGCGACATCAATCTGTTCGACGGTGAGTCCAAATTGCGCGACGGTCATCGTCTGGTCATTGGCACGCGTGATTGGGGTGCGCTGGTGGTGGCCGAGCCGCGCGAGCCGGTCGGCGCGGGAAAATTCGCGGTTGCGATCCGCCCCGAGAAGGTCAAGCTGTCGCGCCGCGGCCCGGTGAGCGAGGCCGGTCGTGAAGCCGCGCTCAACCGGCTTGACGGCGTGATCGCCGACATCTGCTATCTCGGTGGCACCACCACCTACAAGGTGAAACTCGATACGGGCGGGATGATACAGGCGTCCGTCGTCAACAGCGCGCGTCTCGACGTCGACGCCTTCAGCCTGCACCAGAATGTCGTCGCCTGGTTCACGCCCGACGATTGCGTGGTGCTGCCGTCATGAGCGGGCGTCGGATTTTCGCGCGACCGGCGCGCTTCGCGGCGATCGCCCCCTATGTCTGGATGGTGCTGTTCTTCCTGGTGCCGTTCGGCTTCGTGCTGAAGATCGGCCTGTCACAGACCGCGATCGCGCAGCCGCCCTACGAACCGGTGTTCGATCTGACTGCGGGATGGGATGCGCTGAAGGCAGCATTCGCCGCGCTGTCGATCGACAATTTCAAGCTGCTCGGCTCCGACGACATCTACCTATTTGCCTATGTGCGCAGCCTCACCGTCGCCGTCATGGCCACCGCGCTGCTGCTTCTGATCGGCTATCCCATCGCCTATGGCATGGCGCGGCTGCCGAAGCGCTGGCAGGCAATAGCGATGGTGCTGGTGATCGTGCCGTTCTGGACCTCGTTCCTGATCCGCATTTATGCCTGGATCAACATTTTGCAGCACGATGGCCTGCTCAACCAGATCCTGCTGGCGCTGCATGTCGTCAGCCAGCCCGTGGTGTGGCTCTCCACTGACAGCGCGATGTATGTCGGCATCGTCTATTCCTATTTGCCGTTCATGATCCTGCCGCTTTACGCCACGCTGGCCAAGATGGAGCCGGCGCTGGAGGAGGCCGCCAGCGACCTCGGTGCGTCGCCATGGCAGGTGTTCTGGCTCGTGACCTTTCCACTCTCGCTGCCCGGCGTCGGCGCCGGAGCGCTGCTGTGTTTCATTCCGATCGTCGGCGAGTTCGTGATCCCGGACCTTCTGGCCGGCTCCAACTCGCTGATGATCGGCCAGACCCTGTGGCTCGAATTCTTCACCAACAAGGACTGGCCCGTTGCTTCCGCGGCGGCCATCGTGCTGCTCGTGATGCTGCTGGTGCCGCTGCTGCTGTACGAACGGCTACAGAAGCGCCAGCTGGAACAGGGGCGGTGAGGCGATGCGAAGGGTCTCCCGCCTGTCCCGCTTCAACATCGCCTCGCTCGCGCTGGGGCTGGCATTCCTTTACTTGCCGATCCTGATCCTCGTCATCTATTCCTTCAACGCCTCGCGGCTGGTGACGGTGTGGGGCGGCTGGTCGCTGCGCTGGTATCGCGAGTTTTTCAACGACCGCGCCATGATCGAGGCGGCCTGGATGAGCCTCAGGGTCGCGGTCTCCTCCGCGACCATCGCGACATTGCTCGGCACGCTCGCGGCGGTCGCATTGTCGCGCGGGGAGAGGTTCCGCGGCCGCACGCTGTTCTCCGGCATGCTCTATGCGCCGCTGGTGATGCCGGAGGTGATCACCGGATTGTCGCTGCTGCTGCTGTTCGTGGCGCTGAACGCCGAACGCGGCTTCTGGACGGTGACGATCGCCCATACCACGCTGACGATGTGTTTCGTCGCCGTGGTCGTGCAGTCTCGGCTCAGCTCGCTCGATCGATCGCTGGAAGAGGCGGCGATGGACCTCGGCTGCAATCCGGTGCGCGCGTTCGTCGCCGTCACGCTGCCGCTGATCGCGCCGGCGATCGTCGCCGGCTGGATGCTGGCCTTCACGCTGTCGCTCGACGATCTCGTGATCGCGAGCTTCACCACCGGTCCCGGCTCGGCGACGCTGCCGATCCGGATCTATTCGGAGGTGCGTCTGGGTGTGAAGCCCGAGATCAACGCGATCTGCACGCTGGTGATCGCCCTGATCGCGGTGGTCATCGTGATTGCTTCGCTGGCCTCGAAGCTGTCGAGCTCGCAGGGCGAGAGCGCGGCGCCGCTATAGTATCGGAGAACAACGGTGAATCGCGCGGAAGATTGGCGTCAACTCGAAGAGGCTCTGAGAAATCTCGTCGACTCGATGTCATCTCAAGTCTCTCCCAGAGACCGCGAGCTATTGGCGGAATTTATTGAGAATCGAGAATTTGGCGTCGCGCTGGAATGGCTGCACTCGTCAATCATGGAAAATGATCTCCGGCCCGCTTCGAGCCAGAAACTTGAAATTCAACGATTGGCAAAAGCGATGGACATCGAGCTGTCGTAGCGGCTGCTACGACAGCTATGTTGGGTGACGAACGCGCGAGATCGTGCTTTAAGACTTCACCGCACCCGCCGTGAGCCCGCCCACCATGTAGCGGCGGAAGGCGTAGTAGATCGCGGCCGGCGGCAGCGCGTAGATGAAGCCGGTCGTCATCAACAGCTCCCAGGGCGAATCGTCGGCGGCGAGGAAGTTGCCGAGCGCGACGGGGAGGGTGATCTCGCGGTCGTTCGAGAGCAGCAGGAACGCGTAGAGATATTCGTTCCAGGCGAGCAGCACCGCATAGGTGCCGATCGCGACCAGCGAGGGCATCATCAGCGGCAGATAGACCAGGCGGAAGATCTGGAGCGTCGTCGCGCCGTCCATCACGGCGGCTTCGTCCAGCTCGACCGGCAGCTTGTCGGAGGCCTGCTTGAGCACCCAGATCGCATAGGGGCTGGCGATCGTCACCATGGCCAGGATCAGCGACCAGTGATTGTTGAGCAGGCCGTAATTGCCCATGGTGCGGTACATCGGCACGGCGAGAAACGCCGCCGGAATGAAGTAGGTGAAGAGCGCGAGGTTCATCACCGCGCGTCCGCCCGGCACCTTCAGCCGCGAGATCGAGAACGCCGCGGCGGTCGCGATGAACAGCGTCAGCACGCCGACGGAGGCGGCGATCACCAGCGAATTCCAGAACTGGATGTAGAAGTCGCGCAGGAAGTAGTGCTGCTGCTTGAACACGATTTCGAAGTTGTGCAGCGTCGGATGATCCGGCCACAGCTTGCCGGAGAACGCGTCCTCCTTCGGGGAGATCGCGAACAGGAACATGTGATAGATCGGCACCATCGTCCAGATGAGGACGGGAATGCCGATCAGCAGCAACCGCGCTTCGGTCGCGACTTCGCGCAGGGAGGGAAGCTTCATCGCGACAACCGTTTCATCATGAAGTACACGAGCGGCAGGACGAACGGCATCGCGCAGACGATGGAAGCCATCGCGAGCGAGAGCTGGTCGAGCCGGAGATAGCGGATGCCGAGCGTTGCCAGCACATGCGTGAGGTCGGCCGGGCCGCCGCCGGTGAGCAGGTAGACGCTGTTGAAGTCGCCGAGCGTCCAGATCATCGAGAGCAGCGTGCAGGTGATGTAGAGCGTCTGCATCGACGGCCAGGTGATAAAGCGGAATTTCTGCCACCAGCTCGCGCCGTCGACCTCGGCGGCCTCGAACAGATCGTGCGGGATCGCAAGGCGGCCGGTGATCAGGATCAGCGTCCAGAACGGCAGCGACTTCCAGATGTGCACGGCGATCGCCATGCTCAGCGCCACCGTCGGGTCGTTCAGCCAGTTCGGGCCGTCATCGCCGGTGAAGGAGAAGATGAGGTGGTTGATCACGCCCCATTCGGGATTGAGCATGAAGCGCACCGACAGGATGGTCGGGATCGACGGCACCGCCCAGGGCAGAATGAAGATCACCGAGAGCCATTTGATCCAGGTGCGCTGCACCGCGAAGAAGCCGGACAGGAACAGCGCGATCAGCATCTTGATGTTGATGCCGATGACCAGGAAGATCAGCGTGTTGACCGCTGCGCGCGCGAAGATCGGATCGTTGTAGAGCGCGACATAGTTTGCCGGGGCGCGCGCCAGCCAGAGCCCGTAGCAGACGGGATAGACGACGAAGGCGAGGAAAACGAGCAAATAGGGCGCGAGCAGCACGATGCCCCAGACCTGCGCCGGGGTCAGCCGCGACGACAGGGGCGGGGCGGGCATTGCCTGATCGCCAGAGAGCGTGATCGCCATTCTTTTCGAACTCTTCTCTTTTCGAACTCTTCAAAGAGATGCCGGCCGCGAAACGCGGCCGGCGTCATTCTTACACCTCTCCGCGCAAAGCGGGGAGGGGGGAGTTGGCTTAACCGGCGACCTGCTTGATGCGGACGATCAGTTCGTCGACGGCTTTATCGACCGGAACCTTCTCGCTGACCACCCGGTTCATCGCCTTGGCCCACACGTTCTCGTTGTTGAGAATCGTGAACTTCCAGTTCTTGGTGAAGTCGAACGCCGCAGTGCCACCCTTGAACTGTGCATAGACGGCCTTGCGGTGCTTGTCAGCCTGCCAGAACGGGCTTTCCTGGCTTTCCTTCGTCACCGGGAACCAGCGGCCGAGTGCGCCTTCGATATAGGGACGGACGTTCTCTTCCTGGAGCAGGAAGCTGATGAACTGCTTGGCCTCGGCCTTGTTCTTGGCCGCGGTGAAGACCAGCCCGGTCTTGACGTCGGAGCGGTAGCGGATGGTCGAACCATCCGGCCCCTTGGGGAAGGACGCCGTGATGATGTCCTGCTCATAGGCTTTCTTGCCGGCTTCGCGCTGCTCGGGCGTGAGCGCCTGGTTCGAGGAGTCCTCAAACCACTTCGCCGCGATCGAGATCGTGAAGTTGTGGGTCATCACGATGGTCTTGTTGTGGAAGGCGACGTTGTTGTCTGGATCCTTCCAGGTCGTGGAGGACGGCGGCGTGCAGCCCTTGATATAGGTGTCGGTGTAGTCCTTCATCGCCTTGATCAGGTTCTCACGGACCTTCGGATCGTCGACCGTGAGCTTGCCGTCATCGTCGACCAGCTTGACGTGGTAGGCGTCCATGAAGGTGTAGAACGACTGGAAGGCGTCGGTGGATTCCACGCCCATCGGCTGGCCGACGGCATAGATGCGCTGGCCGGTGGCCTTGCGGATCGCCGGCTGCACCTTGTCGCACCAGAACGTCCAGTAGCCTTCCCAGTCGTTCGGAATGTCGGCCTGCTTGAAGCCGGCCTTCTCCAGCATGTCGTTCCAGATCTGGACGTGCATGCTCTGCTGCTTCAGCGGGAAGCCGTAATAGGCCTTCTTCTTGGTGACGTCGTTATAGAGGATCGACGCATCCAGGGTGTTCTGCACGAACCGGCCCTTGATCGGCTCCATGACGTCGGAGAGATCCTCGAGCTTGCCCTCATAGGCCCACTTGCCCTGCGCCTGCACGTCGTAGGAATCGGAATAGGCGACATCGGGCACGGTGCCGGCATCGAGGGCTGCGACCGTCTTCGGAATCATGTCCTGGATCGCGTACTGCGACAATTCGACCTTGATGCCGGTCTTGGCCTCGAACTTCTTGATCGTATCGATCAGCGCGTCGTCTTCGGAGCGGTAGAAGCCCTTGCCCCACCAGACCGTAATCGTCTTCTGCTGCGCAAATGCGGGTGCAGCGGCTGCGAACAGCCCGGCCGCAGCGACCGCCAGTGATACTGCGCCAATAACCTTGGATCTCACGTTTTTCTCCCTCAAACGGCCGGTGTTTTTAACCGGTCGTATAAAACACTAGCGCATGGCCGTCAGCCGATCTAGCGGCATCTTGTCAGACCTAGGTCGCGGTCTTCGCGCCTGAGGAGATGCTTAACCCGCGCATCGATCCAATCGCCGCATCAATTCGTGGCAATCAATCCGGGTTCTGCGCTCTGGCATCGCCTCACCATGTGCAACTCCGTACCTGCTCGCGGTTGGCGAAAGCCCGGCTTTGTAAGCGGTATGAGGACTGAGCGCAACGCAGCCGACCGACCACACCACGGCGCTGCGGCCGGAGGACCCAAAATGCCTCTGAAAACACGGCGGGGCCGATCCGAGGAAGCTTCCGGCTCGACAGGGGAACGGTCCTGCATCGCTGCGCTGCCGAGCTATCAGCGTTTTCTCTTCAGGCCCGCCGAAACGGCATTCGAATTCGCCTGAGTTGATCGGGACCGCGGCTTGCCTTGCCCGTTCGTCCGGGAAGGAGAGCGCCATGCCTCGAGCAGCATCTTGAGAAATTGGCTGGCATGAGGAGATAGCGTTGTCCCGCGCCTGCGCACGATTCCGATCGTCCGCGACACTTCCGGCTCGATCAGCCGAACGGTGTGAATGATCGGATGGCCGGCGGCCGGCGTCGCGAGCCTCGGTAGCACGGCGACGCCCAGCCCCGCTTCAACCAAGCCAAGGGAACCGGAGAGGTGAGCGACTTCGTAGGTCCAGTTGAGCTGTAAGCCGTGCCGCGCCATCGCATTGTCGATCAACGCGCGATTGCCGCTGTTGCGACCCACGGTGATAACGCGGTGCGGCACAATCTCCGACCAACTCACCTCTTTGCGCGATGCCAATGGATGGTCATGGCGGCAGGCCAAGACGAAAGGGTCCTCGACCAGTTTCTCGAATTCAATTTCGGCATGCGAAGCGCCAATGAAATTGATGCCGAAGTCGGCTTCTCCGCGCGCTACCGCTTCCAATCCTTCATTGGCGCCGATGTCCAGAATTCGGATGCGGATGCGCGGATATGCTTCGGCGAACCGGCCAATCGCCCGCGGCAGGAAATAGAATACCGCTGTCGGCACCGCAGCCACGGAGACCAAACCTGAACTTCGCGCGCCGATATCATGGATGGCGAGCACCGAGGTTTCAAACTCGTCGATGAGACGGCGCACCTTCGGGAGGAAGTCACGGCCCGTCATGGTGAGATTGACGTGGCGTGTGGACCGTTCGAGCAACGGCGCACCAAGGCTTTCCTCGAGCTTCTGAATGCGTCTGCTGAGCGCCGGCTGAGACAGGTTCAACGCCCTGGCGGTCCGGACGAAGCTGCCCATCTCCGCGACGGTGATGAACGCCTTGAGGTCGAGCAGTTCGGCATTCATGGCTGGGGCTCCTTTATATTGATAATCGGAATAATACTTCAAATCTTTGCATTTCACAAAATAGTAGGATCGCGAGATCGTAGGGCCGAGCGAAGATGTCGCCCGAAGGAAGAGCCCATGAACGATCAGATCGCTATTCCCTGTGTGGTGATGCGCGGGGGTACCTCGCGCGGGCCCTTCTTTCTGGCCCGTGATCTTCCGACCGATCCCGGGCTGCGCGACGCAGTTCTGTTGTCGGTGATGGGGAGCGGGCACGATCTTGGAATCGACGGAATCGGCGGCGGCAATGCCGTCATCAACAAGGTGGCGATCATTGGACCGGGATCAGTCCCCGGCGCCGACGTCGATTATCTGTTTGCCCAGGTGCGGGTTCGTGAAGGGATCGTGGATACCTCGCCCAATTGCGGAAACATGCTGGCGGCGGTGGGGCCGTTCGCAATTGAAACCGGCCTGGTCGCTGCGGCCCCGGATCGCACCCATGTGCGCATCCACAACGTCAACACCGGCAAGCTGATCGATGCGACGGTTGCTACCCCCGGGGGACGGGTGACCTATGAGGGCGAGACGCGTATCGACGGCGTACCGGGCACGGCCGCGCCCATCGAACTGTCGTTCCCCAACGCAGCCGGTGCTCGCACCGGTCGCCTGCTCCCCACAGGACGACCGATCGACCGTATCGATGGGATCGACGTGACCTGCATCGATGCAGCCATGCCGGTCATGCTGGTCCGCGCGGCGGATCTGGGGTGCAGCGGCCGGGAGGCACCCTCTGATTTTGCCGACAGCTGCTTCCGCGCGCGTCTCGAAGGCTTGCGTATCGAGGCTGGTCTCCGGATGGGATTTCCAAATTCGGCGGAAATGGTGATCCCGAAGCCGGTTCTGCTCGCGCCCGCAAGCGAGGCGACGTTGAACGTCAGGTATTTCATGCCGCATGACTGCCATAGCGCGCTTGCGGTGACCGGCGCTGTCGCAATTGCGACGGCGTGTGTGACGCCCGGAACGATCGCCGCAGCGATGGTCGGGCCGCTGGCGCCGCCGGTGCCGATCACGCTGGCTCATCCCTCCGGCCAGCTCGTGGTTCGGCTGGAGCCCGGCCCAGTTGCCCGGGTGCAGCGGACAGCGCGGCGAATTTTCGAGGGCCAAGTCTTCGCCCGTCGATCGCACGTGCCGCAGTCAGTGCTAGCGGCCTGAAGCGATACCGCTCTTAAAGCCTTCATTCAAGAATCCGACCCAAGGGAGAAACGAGAATGCAGATGCAAGCGCTGGCTGGGTCCGCGAACGTCGAGCCGCCAAAGCCATTCTACCGGATTCTCTACGTCCAGGTGCTGGTCGGTCTCATGCTGGGCGTTCTCACCGGCCACCTCTGGCCTGAATTTGGTGCCGCGCTGAAGCCTTTCGGCGACGGCTTCGTCAAGCTGGTCAAGATGATGATCGCGCCGATCGTGTTCTGCACCATCGTCAGCGGCATCAACAGCATCAGTGATTCCCGCGAGGTCGGCCGTACGCTGGTGAAATCCATGGCGCTGTTCTACCTGCTGACGGTGCTCGCTTTGCTGGCAGGGCTGATCGCCGTATCGCTGATCCAGCCGGGCGCGGGCATGCATGTGTCCGTCAATACGCTGGATCCGTCGGTGGCTGCGAAATTCACCAAGCAAGCAGGTGCGACCGGATTTGCGGACTTCGTGCTGCACATCATCCCGCACTCCTTCTTTGGGGCCTTTGCCGATGGCGAGGTGCTGCCGGTCCTGCTGGTCTCCATCCTGATCGCCTTTGGCCTGAGCCGTGCAGGTGATGGCGGCGTAGTGGTGACGAAGGCAGTCGATTCGTTCTCACAGGTTCTGTTTGTGTCGTTCGGCTTCGTCATGAAGCTCGCTCCGCTAGGCGCCTTTGGCGCCATGGCGTTCACGGTGGGCCGCTATGGCATCCGATCGATTGGCTCGCTCGGATTGCTGATCCTGACGTTCTATGTCGCCTGCTCCATCTTCGTGGTCGTCGTGCTTGGGACGTTGGCGCGGCTGAACGGCTTCAGCTTGTGGAAAACCATCCGCTACTTCAGGGAAGAGCTGCTGATCGTGCTCGGCACATCGTCGTCGGAGCCAGCGCTGCCTTCCGCACTGCGCAAACTGGAGCAACTCGGATGCCGGAAAGGCGTGTCGGGGCTCGTACTGCCGATGGGCTATTCTTTCAATCTGGACGGCAGCGCCATTTATCTCACCTTGGCTTCGATCTTCATCGCGCAGGCCTGCGACATTCATCTGTCGTGGGGGCAGATTGCCGCGATGCTCGGGCTGATGCTGCTGACCTCCAAGGGGGCGGCCGGTGTCACCGGTAGCGGCTTCGTCGCGCTTGTCGCGACTCTATCCGTCATGCCGGATTTGCCTGTGGCCGGTGTGGCGCTGCTCGTCGGCATCGACCGCTTCATGTCGGAGGCGCGGGCGCTGACCAGCATGATCAGCAACTGTGTCGCGGCGATCACCATCTCGTTGTGGGAGAACGCCTGTGACCGCGAGGTGCTGGCCCGTGAACTGGGGCAGAGCGACACTCTAAAGGTCGCGGCCGGCACGAAGATCGGCGGGGCAGCAGTTGTACAGGAGGGCAAGAGCTGGATCTCGACCCAATCGGCCGCTTGACTCCGCGTGGGATGAAACCGGTCGCAGTACTCGGTTTGGCAAGTCGAGCCTTGTGCGAAGGCTGCCAAACCTCAGAGAGCGACCCCGATTGCACTAGTTCGACTTGGCGTTCTCTTTGGCGTTCTCCGCCGTCGGCGATTCCGCCGGTGCGGTGCGCTTTCCGCTGCCGGTGATGCGCTCGATGGCGGAGCGCACGGCGTCGCCGCCCTTGCGATCCTTCAGCATGTCGAGCAGCGGCGCGGAGGCCGGCGAGCGACGGATCAGGCTCTCCGGATCGGGGAAGATCAGGGGATCGTCCCATGGACCCTGCACCACGAAGGGCAATTCGAAGCCCGACGCGCTGTTGAGGCTCGCCACGCCCTTCATGTCGTATTCGCGTGTCGGCACCGAGGCGGTGCCGGTCATCGTGATCTTCGCCGCCGGGCCTTCGACGCGGATGTCCTCGGCGGTGGCGACGCCGTCGGAGAATTTCACGGCGATGGTGAGGTTGTCGTAGGGGGTCGATCCGTTGCGGAAATTGCCGCCGCCGGACAGCGGCCGCCGCTCCAGCCGCTTCAGGAGCTGCTCGGCATTGAAGCCCGAGATCGCACCGTCGTGTCCGGTCACGGTGGCGCTTCCGTCGAGTGACTGCACGAGGCCGAACGGGCTCGAGCCGGAGGCGACGAGGGACACGTTGATGTTGCCGCGGCCGGACAGCTTGTTGAGGCCGAACAGCTCGGAGGCGCAGGCCTGCAGGTCGACGTCGGTAAACTGGAGCTGCGCCTTGATGTCGGCGACGGTGTCGGAGCGCGCGATGCCGAACGAGCCCTTGGCGATGCCGCCATAGACCTGCGCCTCGCCGACCGAGAGCGCCAGCGTGCCGTTGCGCAGGTTCGCGCCGATCGCAGTGCGGCCGAGCTTCGACGGCCCGACCGTCAGCTTTGCTGCCGACAGGCGCATGTCGAGGTCGGTGGTCGATAGTCCGTTGAGATCGAACAGCTGCCTGTTCCAGTCGCGCGCGCCGCTCGCGAGCAGGCGGAAGGTCGAGATATAGGGCGTGAAGTCGAGCGCATCGGCGGCGAGCGTCGCCTGCAGCGTCTGCCGGCCGTTATTGGCGTAGGTCATGACGCCCTCGGCGGCATTGCCGTCGAGCTCGACATTGACGTTGGTGAGCGCGATCGAGGCACCCACGACATTGGCGCGCGCCTTCAGCGCGAAGCGGCCGAAACCGCCGCTGGCTGGCTGCGGCTGGCCGGTCCAGCGCAGCGCGTTGCGTAAGGAGGGGCTGTCGACGGTGACCGTGCCTTCCATCATCGGGCTGGTGCGGTTGGCGACGTTGCCGTCGAAGGCGAGCTTGAGCGGGGCGCTCGCGATCCGCGCCTTCAACCCCGAACGCTCGCCGGAGAGGGCGGCGACGAAATCGGAAAAGCTGATCGAGCCGTCGACGCGCTCGCCGCGCCAGTCGAACTGCCCGGTCGCGGCGAAGGAGCGCGAGATCGAGGGCCAGGCCAGCGACAGGTCGATGTCCTCGAACTTCTCGGTGGCGTGGGTGGCGGCGTCCTCGTAATTGAGCACGCCGTCCTGGATCCGGATCTCGGAGAACGACACCTGGTTGTCGGCCCCGGGCTTCATGGTGCGCGCGATGGTCTGGATGAAGGGCGTCCAGTTGCTCTGGCCGTCCGGCTTCAGGCTGACATGGATGCGCGGCCGCAGCAGCGTCAGGTCGGAGATCTCGAACCGTTGCAGCAGCAGCGGCAGCAGCCGCAAATTGGCGGTGAGCACGTCGACATGGAGCGCGGGGTCGCTGGTGCCGCCGCCCTTGAGCCCGACGTCGTGGAAGGAGATGTAGCTCGCCGGCAGCACCGAAATGTCGATGCTGCCCGCGACATTGAGCTCGAGCCCGGTAACTTCGCGGATCTGCGCCTCCACCGCCTTGCGCAGCGCGTCGCGGTTGATGAGCCATGAGGTCGCGATCAGGGCGATCAGCGCGACGCCGAGCAGCACCGCGATCGGCGTCCCGAGGCGCTTCATTCCTTGGGCCATGGTCAATGGCATGTCCTGATCGGGTTGGTTGTTGGAGCCAGAAGGGCGGGTCGGGAAACCTGCGTGCCCACGCCCAACCCCCGCAACTTGATGGGTTTTCTTGTCGCTTTCAAGGCCGCGGACGGTTCTGCCCATGGCGTGGGCAGCTTCTACCACCGCCCCGCGGGACGGAGAACCCCGTATCATTGACGGCTTCGGACGATTTCGCCTAATAATCGCCGCCAATAGGGCGCGACGCCTCCAGCCGAAGGTTCAGTCGAAGGTTATTTGCATGAACAAGGTCTATCCCGACGCCAAGTCGGCTCTCGCCGGTATTCTCAAAGACAACATGATGATCATGTCGGGCGGCTTCGGCCTCTGCGGCATTGCCGAGGAGCTGTCGGACGCGATCCGCGAGTCCGGCGTCAAGGGCCTGACGGTGGTCTCCAACAATGCCGGCGTCGACGGCATCGGGCTCAGCCGCCTGCTGGAAACCCGCCAGATCAAGAAGATGATCTCGTCCTATGTCGGCGAGAACAAGCTGTTCGCCCAGCAATTCCTCGCCGGCGAGCTGGAACTCGAATTCAACCCGCAGGGCACGCTGGCCGAGCGCATCCGCGCCGGCGGCGCCGGCATCCCGGCCTTCTACACCAAGACCGGTGTCGGCACGCTGATCGCCGAAGGCAAGGAAGTGAAGGAATTCGACGGCGAGAAATATTTGATGGAGCGCGGCCTGTTCGCCGACCTCGCCATCGTCCACGCCTGGAAGGGCGATACCGCCGGCAACCTCATCTACCGCAAGACCGCGCGCAACTTTAACCCGATGATGGCGACCGCCGCCAAGGTGACGGTGGCCGAGGTCGAGCATCTGGTTCCGGCCGGTGAACTCAATCCCGACCACATCCACACCCCCGGCATTTTCGTGAAGCGCATCGTCGAGGTCGGCACGGCCAAGAAGCGCATCGAATTCCGCAACACCCGCCCGCGCACAGCCGCTTAAGCGTATCAGGAGACTCACATGGCCTGGACCCGTGAACAGATGGCCGCGCGCGCCGCGAAGGAATTGCGTGACGGCTATTACGTCAATCTCGGCATCGGCATCCCGACGCTGGTCTCGAACTTCATCCCCGACGGGGTCGATGTCAGCCTCCAGAGCGAGAACGGCATGCTCGGCATGGGCCCGTTCCCCTATGAGGACGAGGTCGACGCCGACCTCATCAACGCCGGCAAGCAGACCGTGAGCGAGCTGCCCTCGACCTCGTATTTCTCGAGCGCGGATTCCTTCGGCATGATCCGCGGCGGCCACATGGATCTGTCGATCCTCGGCGCCATGCAGGTGGCCCAGAACGGCGATCTCGCCAACTGGATGATCCCAGGCAAGATGGTCAAGGGCATGGGCGGCGCGATGGACCTCGTCGCCGGCGTCAAGCGCGTCGTCGTGGTGATGGAGCATTCGGCCAAGGACGGCTCCAAGCTCCTGAAGAAGTGCAATCTGCCGCTGACCGGCGAGCGCGTGGTCGACATGGTCGTCACCGATCTCGCCGTCTTCACCATCGACAAGCACGGCGACGGCGGCATGGCCCTGATCGAGCTCGCCGACGGCGTCTCGCTCGACGAGGTCAAGGCCAAGACCGAAGCCGAATTCCGCGTCGCGCTGAAGAACACCTGAGGTCCTTCAAAAGGGGGCGCGCATGACGATACGGTCTGCGCGTCCCGAAGACGCCGATTTCATCGCAGGAATCATTCTGTCATCGATGCGCGGCTATCGGTCGCGCGGCTGGTTCGACGTCGCGCTCGGCTGGTCCGATGCGCAGTGCCGCGATTTCATCGCGCGCATCGCGGTCGCACGCGCGGTGTCGATGTGGCATGTGTCGCAATTCCTGGTCGCCGAGGTCGATGGCAAGCCGGTCGCCGCACTTTGCGCCGTGCCTGCAGCGGACACCGGACCCGCGGCCTGGCGCGCGATCGAGGAGGTCGGTGCCGTGATGGGGCTCGCTGCTTCGGAGCTGAACGCCATCCGCCAGCGCGGCGCCTACACGCGCGCCTGCTGGGTTCAGGGCGGCGAGGGCGACTGGATGATCGAGCATGTCGCGGCCGATCCCGCCTACCGCGGCCGTGGCCTGGTGCAGGCGCTGATCGCGCATGCGCTGGACAAGGGGCGTGCGGCCGGATTTGGTCGCGCGACGATATCGTTCCTGATCGGTAACGATGCCGCCGAGCGCGCCTACGCCAGGGCCGGCTTTGTTTTGGCGGAGGAGAAGCGCGATCCCGCTTTCGAGGCGATCATCGGAGCACCGGGTTTTCGCATGTTCGCGCGCGCGATTTGACGTGTCCGTAGCCCGCATGAGCGAAGCGATATGCGGGTCCTCCGCGGATGTCGCTTCGCTCACCCGGGCTACGCGGCGATAATCTTGGCTACGACCTCGCCGCCCACACCTTGCCCCATCGCGCCGACACGCTCGCGACCCATGAGGGCTCCTCGCGCACCAGGCGGAAGCCGAGATTGGCGGGCGGCACGCCTTGAGCGCAGCCGCCGGCGCGGGCGTCGCGGATGAAATCGGTGACGTAGGCGCGGTGAGCGCCCTCGGCGACGCGCACGCCGCAGTTCACGGTCGGACGGCCGGCATTGCCGGTGCCGTCGACGCGCGAACGCACGAAGCAGGTCGAGGTCCACTCCCAGACATTGCCGGCGAGATCTTCGATGCCGTACTCGTTCGGGCCGAACTTGCCGAACGGATAGGCCGCGGTGTCGAAGGGATCACGCTCGGATTCACGCTCGTAGCGGCTGATCCAGCGCTTCGAAGGATCTCCTGCGTCCACCGGCGCTCCGTCATCCTTGAATCTGGAGCCCGCCGCAAAGGCCCATTCCGCGTCACTCGGCAGGCGGTAGTGCTGGCCGGTCTTGCGCGACAGCCAAGTGGCATAGGCCTCGGCATCGTGCCAGTTCACCTGTACCGCGGGACGATCGATCGCGATCGCCACGCCGCGATCGAGCGCGCGGCAGCCGCCGTCCTGCACGCAAAGCTGATAGTCCGCTGACGAGACCTGATTACGCATGACATGCAGCGGCTTGGTGAATCGCATCGCGCGCAGCGGCGCCTCCGCCTGCTGTCCGCCGCGCGTGAAGTCGCCGGCTTCGCGATAGGAGAAGCCGGTCGGTGCGATCCTGATCATGGCCGGCTCCGTCGCCGTGCCGCGCACGGCGATGTCCGAGACCAGGGGCGCCACCGCGATCGGGCCCGCGAGCCCGGCGGCGCAGGCCAGCAGCAGTTTCAGCTTGAATGCGATCAGCATGGTCGTCCCCCGAAAGGAAGAAGGGGCCGGTGATCACCGGCCCCTCGTCGCGTCTAGTTGGTCGCGGCCGGTATTTCAGCAGGCGCCTTCACCTGCATCATCAGGTCGTCGTTCCACTTGCCTTCGACCTTGAAATGCGCGGTGGCACCGAGATCGGCGGCCTCGATCAGATTGTGCGTGACATAGGCGTAGATGCCGGGCTGCATGAACTTGTACAGCGCAGCTCCCGCCGAGCCGCCGCGGATGAACCAGGTCTCGAGCCCGGTCTCAGGCGCGTTGGAGAACTTGCCGGTCTCCCAGACGTAGTCGCCATGGCCGCCGATCAGATGCGGACGGCTGTCGCGATTGGCCTGCGAGTGCACGATCAGCACGTTCTCGCCGACATTGGCGGTGAGCGCATTCTTGCCGGTGAGCGCGCCGACCTTGCCGTTGAACACGACATGGGAGGGGATCAGCTTCTTCATGACCTCTTCAGTGTCGGTGAAGGCTTCGCCCGGCGATTCATAGGACTTGAAATTGCCCTTCTCGTCGCGCGGCACATACATGTCCTGCTCGCCGACATAGTAGACCTTGTCGTATTTCAGCGGGTGGCCCTTGCCGTCGTTGAGGCCGTCGCGCGGCAGCACCATCACGGCGCCGTTCATGCCGGACACGACGTGCCAGGGGATCATCGGGCCGCCCGGAGCGCAGTGATAGACGAACACGCCGGTCTTGGTCGCCTTCCAGCGCAGCACGACCTGTTCGCCGGGATTGACCAAAGTGAGCGCGCCGCCGCCGAGCGCACCGGTCGCGGAATGGAAGTCGATGTTGTGCGGCATGGTGTTGGTCGCGGGATTGACCAGCGTCGTTTCGACGTAGTCGCCCTCATGTACGACCATCAGCGGGCCCGGCATCGAGCCGTTGAAGGTCATCGCCTGGAAGGTGGTGCCCTTCTCGTCGATGACGACCTTCTTCTCTTCGATCGTGAGCTTGAACTCCACGATCTTGGGGCCTTGCTTGGTCGCCTGCTCGTGCGCATGCACGAAGGGGGGAGCAACCAGCTCGACCTTCTGGCGTGGCAGTTTGAGATCTTCGGCAGCGAACGCGGGGGTCGCCAGCATGAGGGCGGTCGCGGCGGCGCTGATCAGTGCGGCTCTGCGGGTGAACATCGGAAGCATCCTTCATCTGAAATGGTTTTGATGACGGATGCAGTCTGCGCTTGTTGCGGCAAGAGTGTTTGCGCTGCGACAAGCTTTTGCCGGATTCGCCTCCGCAGCAGTACTTAGGTGCCTCAACGGAGCAGAATCGGTGACACCACTTTGACCGCGTCGGAGGACGTGATGTGGATGTCGAGGCCGAGCGACCAGCGGCCGGACAGCGGTGCCGACATCCTGACCCGCCACTGATCGTTGCCGACGCGTTCGGCGTTTGCGGTGATCGGCGCGACGCCGTTCTCGGGGTTGCCGAGCGTGACCGCAACCGCGTCGGCGCTCAGCGGCAACTCGTTCGCATCTTCAAGTTGGATTGCGATTTCGACCGGACCAGCGCGTCCGGGCGAGACCGTGACATTCGCCATCGCCTTTTCGGCATGGAGGTGCGTGAAGAAGCAGTCGTCCGCTTCGGATGTCGCCGCCGGAGCCGCCGCTGGCGCGGCGCGATGCGCGGGCTCCGCTGCTGCCGTGCTCTCGGCCCTTTCGGGACCCACCGCGCCAATGGCCTGCACGTCGAGCGTCACTTTGACTTGGCCGGCGTGCTCGAAGGACAGTGTCACGGGCATCTGGTCGCCGACATGAAGCGGCGCATCCAGGCCGATGAACATCAAATGTCCGCCGCCGGGCGCAAGCGTGACGATCTGTCCGGGTGCGATGACGAGCCCCTTGTCGAGCGGCCGCATGGTCATGACGCCGTCGCTGACGGCCATCTCGTGGATCTCCGTTCGAAGCGCATGCGCGGCTGACGCGGCCTGCAACCGCTCCGGTGCGCGGCCCCTGTTCTCGATCGTCAGATAGCCGCCGGCGACCTTGGCTCCGCCGGGTGTCGCGCGGCTCCAGGCCCTGGTGATGACGAGATCGCCGCTGGTCGCGTCGGCGGCGAGGGCGGGCGACCAGACAACGCATGTCAGGGCGACCGCGCCGGCAAATGCGCTCTTGGATGAGATCATGTCGAGGCCTTCGCGAAGACGCGGCTAGAGGAGATGGATGGCAAGCCAGACCGTTGCCCAGATTGCCAGCGACAGCACGGCGAAGACGGCGATTGCGGCGGCCAGGGCGCGCACGACGCCGGCCGGGGCCGATGCAGCCGGGACCGGCCGGAAGTCGTCGAAACGCGGAATATGACCGCGGACGTCGAGCAGCGAGAGAATCAGTTCGAGTACGAGAAGCCTCATGGCAAACGCTCCGGATCGCCCTGCGAATTGCCCATGATCATGTCTCGAAGCCGGCTGCTGCGCTTTGCGCGAGCGCAATGTTTCCGGCGCCCCCCAGGTCCCGACTTTGCGCGAGCGCAAGGTCGCTTCCGCAGACCCGGGCTAGTTTAAGCCATTCCGCGACTTGCCGTGATGTCTGCATGCGGCCAAAATTTACGAATGGGTAACATATGAGAGTCGATCTCGCAGCGAGCTACGGCGAGGAACGTCTGCCGCGCTACACCAGCTATCCGACCGCGCCGCATTTCTCCCCGGCGATCGGAGAGGGCGCCTACGCCCGGTGGCTGGCGGAGCTCCCGGCGGCGGCCAGCGCCTCGCTCTATCTGCACGTGCCGTTCTGCCGCGAGATGTGCTGGTATTGCGGCTGCCATACCCAGATCGTTCGCCGCGACGAGCTCATCGCGGGCTATCAGCGGACGCTGCGCAGCGAGATCGTGCAGGTCGCCGAGACCATCGGTCGCCGCATCAGGGTCGAGCACATCCATTTCGGCGGCGGCACGCCGACGATCATGGCGCCGGAGGCCTTTGCGGAGTTGATGGCGACGATGCGCCAGGCGTTCTTCGTGCTGCCGTCGGCCGAGATCGCGGTCGAGATCGATCCACGGACGTTGACCGCCGACATGGTCGAAGCCATGCGGCTTTCCGGCGTCAACCGCGCCAGCCTTGGCGTGCAGAGCTTCGATCCCGTCGTGCAGCGCGCGATCAACCGCGTGCAGAGTTTCGAGCAGACCGCTTCCGTCGTGGACATGCTCAGGGGCGCCGGCATCGCGGGACTCAATTTCGATCTGATCTACGGGCTGCCGCACCAGACCGTCGCCTCCTGCCTCGACACCGTTCGGCGCAGCCTCACCCTTGGACCCGACCGCTTCTCCGTATTCGGCTATGCGCACGTGCCGAGCTTCAAGAAGCACCAGCAGATGATCAACGAGGCCGTGTTGCCGGACGGCCTCGCGCGCCACGACCAGGCCTGCGCGATCGCGAATGCGTTGAAGGAGGCCGGTTACGTGCAGATCGGGCTCGATCATTTCGCGCGGCCCGGCGATTCCATGGCTGTGGCCTTTGAGGACCGGACACTGCGGCGCAATTTTCAGGGTTACACCACCGACAAGGGCGAGGTCCTGCTCGGCCTCGGCGCGAGCGCGATCGGGCACCTGCCGCAGGGCTATGTCCAGAACGAGGTGCAGATCGGCGCCTATGCGCAGAGCATCGCCGCCGGCCGCCTTGCCACGGCGAAGGGCTATGGGCTCACCGACGACGACCGGCTGCGCGCCGACATCATCGAGCGCATCATGTGTGAGTTCAGCGCCGATCTCGGCGACATCTGCGCGCGCCACGGCGCGGAGCCGAAGGCGATGCTGAAATCGGCGTCGCGTCTGAAGCCGCTGATCTCCGACGGCGTCGTGAGGTTGGACGGCGACCGCCTCGCAGTCGCAAAAGACTCGCGCTTCCTGGTCCGCAGCGTCGCCGCCGCGTTCGACGCGCATCTGGATCCGGCAAAGCAGCTGCACAGCCGGGCGGTGTAGCCCTGTTATTCCGGGGCCGCGCTTTGCGCACTGCGGAATGACGACATGCTTGCGCTTCAACAAAGAGATCGCCGCCCGCTCCGCTATCGTCGCTTCGGAACGGAGTTGTCCATGCCTTTTGGATCCGACGATCTGGTCGATGACATCATGCGCACGGCGCCGCACACGATCCGCGTGTTTCTCGCCTTCAGGATGGCTTGTGTCGGCTGTCCGATCGCAACCTTCCACACGGTGGATGACGCCTGCCGCGAGCATGGCATCGACCGCGAAAAATTCCTCGCCGCGCTGTGCGATTGCGTGCCGGCGTGAAGCGGTCTGGAATTCGCGCTGGGCGCGCGGATTCCCGGGTGAGGGAGCGCCTCCGCCGTAAGTGGAGGCGCCCTCACTCCTGACTTCAGAGGTCGGGGAAACGTCCTGGCGCGGCTGTCACGCCACGCCACTGTCGGGGCTGCGCTCCGCCAGCACGACGATCCCGTGCGGATCGCGCAGGATGATGCGCTGACGGCCGCTCTCGACGAGACCCTGGCTCTCCCAGCCGCTGAGGATGCGGCTGACGGTGTGCAGCGTGGTGCCGGTCATCTGCGCGATGTCCTGGCGGCTGATCGGGAAGTCGATCTCGATGCCGTGGTCGAGCTTCTTGCCGGACTGCTTGGCAAGGCGCAGCAGCGCATGCGCGACGCGCTGCTCCACCTGCTGGGTCGACATCTCCAGGATGCGGGTATGGCTCTCCTGGAGCCGCGTGCCGACGGTCTGGAGCGTGTTGGCGGCAAGCGCCGGAAACCGCTCGACCAGCCGCGGCCAGGCCGTGGTCGGCCAGACCAGCACCACGCTGTCGTCGACCGCCATCGCGGTCGCCGGATAGCGGGCGGCCCCGATCGCCATCGCGAGCCCAAATGTCTCGCCGGGCGCGACGTAGCGCACCACGATCTGCTCGCCGGTCGGTGTGGTCTTGGCCGCGCGGACATGGCCGTGCAGCAGCAGGAAGAAGGATTGCGCGTCCGCGCCCTGCTCGAAAATGGCACTGTTCTTGGGATAGCGCGCCGAGCGGGCCTCGCGCAGGATCTCATCGAGGTCCTCCGGCTTGACGCCCCCAAACAGCGGCAAATGCGCAACCAGCGATGTGTCGACCTTGGCCATTCTGCCTCCTTGGCATCAGGGAGTGTGATGGCACCTGCAATCGTCCTGGTGTTTGCGATAGCTCAAAACGGGCCGGCCGGGCGGCAGTATTTTTCCAGACGACGGTTTGAATTTGATGGAGTGACCCATGGCTGGCGCCCGATCCCGCAACTTTGAGGGCTGGCCGCTGTTTGCGAACAGCTTTCGGCCCTTTTTCCTCCTCGGTGCCATCCAGGCAGGGCTATCGATCCTGGCATGGCTGCCGATGTTCTATGGCGAATTGTCGGTAAGTTCCGCCTTCGCGCCCCGTGACTGGCACGTCCATGAGATGCTCTACGGCTTCCTGCCGGCGGTGATCACCGGGTTCCTGTTCACGGCGATCCCGAACTGGACCGGGCGGTTGCCGATCCAGGGCCCCTCATTGGGCGCGCTGGTGACGGTCTGGCTCGCCGGGCGCATCGCGGTGACCCTGTCTGCCGATATCGGCTGGGCGTTCGCACTTGCCGTCGATGCCGGCTTCCTGGCACTGGTCGTCGCCGCTGCAGCGCGCGAGATCATCGCCGGCGGCAACTGGCGCAACCTGCCCGTGGTGGTGCTGGTTCTCGTGCTGCTCGCCGGCAACGTCGCCTTTCATCTCGAAGCGCATTACGAGGGCGCGGCCGATGTCAGCATCCGCGTCGGTATCGGCGTGGTCGTGTTGCTGATCACGCTGATCGGCGGCCGCATCATCCCGAGCTTCACGCGCAACTGGCTGGTCAAGTTCAATCCCGGCCGTCTGCCGGTGCCGTTCGGACGCTTCGACGGCGCAGTGGTCGGATGCAGCGCGCTCGCGCTGATCGCATGGATCGTGGCGCCGCTGAACACGCTCACCGGTGCCGTGATGGCGCTCGTCGGTGTGCTGCACCTGGTGCGGCTTGCGCGTTGGGCCGGCGACCGCACCTTCCGCGAGCGGCTGCTCGTGATCCTGCATGTCGGCTATGTCTTCGTGCCGCTCGGTTTCCTCCTGCATGCCCTGGCGAGCTTCGGCGCGCTGCCGCCGAGTGCCGGGATTCACGCCTGGATGGCTGGCGCGGCCGGCACCATGACGCTCGCGGTGATGACGCGTGCAAGCCTTGGCCATACCGGCCAGGCGCTGACGGCTTCGCCGGCTACGCAAGCCATCTACGCTGCGATCATCATCGCGGCCCTGGCGCGGGTCGCTGCCGTAGTGTTGCCGGCGCATAGCGATGTGTTGCTGCACGTCGCCGCCTGCGGCTGGATCGTCGCGTTCCTCGGCTTTGCCGTCGCGTTCGGCCCGCTGCTTGCCGGCAGTCGCCGGCGCGCACTCGCCGTCATGGGCCTGCCCGTCCCGGCCCGCTGAAGCAAGCGTAACAAACGCCATCGTCGATTCGAACCTGTCATTCGAGGCACGCCTGCTTCTGGTCTGGCGTGGAAACGCGATTGAGGAATGGATCGAATATGATTGGCGAAATCGTTGTGATTGGCGATCTCAAGCTGCGGAATGGTGTCCCTCTCGAAGAGCATGATCGGCTGGGCGAGCGCATGTATGACATTGTCAGCCGTCTTCCAGGTTTCCTGTCGGTCAAGTCGTTCAAGGCGGCCGATGGCGAGGAGTTGACCGTGTTTCGCTTTGCGTCGGAGGAGGCACTCGAAGCCTGGCGCACTCATCCCGAACACGTCGAAACCATGAAACGGGGGCATACCGAATTCTATGCCAGCGGCTTCCTGCAAATCTGTAAGGTCATCCGCGAAGTCGGACCTTTCGAGCATCCCTGACGTCAATCGGCTTCGCTCCGGGGAGTAGACCTCCCGCTAGGGTGAGTATGTCTCTAAGCCGCCGTCGCCGGGCGCACCGCGGTCGGCGGTGCCAGCGGCCGCACGCCCTTGCGCCATGCGGTGATGGTGCAGCCGAAGCGGCCGCGGAACCAGCGCGCCATCGCGCTCTGCGCGGAGAAGCCGAGCTGCACGGCGATGTCGGCCAGCGGCCGGCCGGGGTCGTCGATCAGCTGGATCACGAGATCGGCGCGCTGCGCATCGAGAATGGCCGAGAAGCTGGTGCCCGATGCGGCGAGATGCCGGTGAATGGTGCGGCGGGTGCAGGCGAGATGCTCGGCCACGCGCTCGACCGTGCAGTCGCCGCTGGCGAGCAGCAGGCGCACGACCTCGTCGACCTTCCCCTCCCAGCTCGCGGGCCGCGTTTCGATCGCCTCGATGCGCTTGCGCAGATAGCTCGCGATCAGCGGATGCGCGCTCGGGATCCGGCGCTCCATGTCGTTCGCCGACAACAGGATCGCATCGTCATCCGCGTTGAAAGTCACCTGGCAGCCGAAGAACTCGCGGTAGCGCTTGCGGTCGTGCGGAGGCGGATAATGCAGGTGCACCTCCTGCGGCCGCCAATCGTTGCCGAACAGCGATTGGATGATGCGGTGAATGCTGCCCAGCGCCATGTCGATCGACTGGCGCAGGGCGGTCGGCTGCCGGCCGCGCAAATGCAGCGTGACGGTCACGCTCTGCTTGTTGTGGGTGACGTCGAGCTTCATGCCTTCGTGATGGACATGGATGAAACGCGAGAACGCTTCGATGGCCTCGCCGACAGTTGCCTGCTCGCGCACGATCAGGCCGACCGCGCCGAAATTGGTCAGGCCGCCTCGTTCGGCGAGGCGCAAGCCGAAATCTTCGGCACCGGACGCCTCCGCCGACAATTCGAGCAGGCGGCGCAGACCGGTAACGGCGATGGGTGTGTCGGGCTTGTCGAGGCAGGCCAGCGGCAGCCTGACCTTGCGCATCATTTGCCTGGGATCGAGCCCGACCGACCGGGCCACGTCCGGGTAATAGCTCAAGCCTGCGCTGCGAATGAGGTCGGTCATGCGACCTGTTCCTGCCAGCCATTCCCGCAGATGTCCCGAAATGTAAAGTTTCTGTCCCGATCCGTCAAATCCGGGAACGGGGTGGAACATACATAAGGGAAATCGACGCACGGGCGTGAATGCCGTGCTCATGACGGCGCGAGGCAGGGCGATGGAGCCCCCCCGGCCGTCTCGGATCATTTGACCAAGACATTGCTGGATCGGGATTATGCCGGGGAACATGCTTTCCAAGGGTGAGGTATTCGTCATTGAAACTGACGCCGCCTCCCGCGAACAACTTTCGACCGCGCTCCAACAGAGCGCCTATGACGTGATCTGCTTCGCCGATGGCGCCTCGCTGTTGTCGGAGGCCAAGGCGCGGATGCCGGCCTGCGTGCTGCTGGAGATGCCGCCCGACCACTCCGCCCTCGACGTGCTCAAGCGGCTGCGCGAGGAGAACTGCATGGCGCCGGTGCTGGTGACCTCGGCGAACGGCAGCATTTCCATGGCGGTGGACGCCATCAAGAGCGGCGCGGCCGACTTCATCGAGAAGCCGTTCCGCACCCGTGACGTCGTCGACCGGATCGATGCCGCGATCGACGAGTTCGCGCAGCCCGGCTCGAACCGCCAGCGCTGGCTGCCCGGCTGCGAACCCCTGACGGGGCGCGAAGGCGACGTGCTCGAACACCTCGTCGCCGGCCTGACCAACAAGGAAATCGCCCGGCGCATACATCTGAGCGCACGGACCGTCGAGGGCTACCGCGCCAGCATCCTGAAGAAGGCCGGCGCCAAGAACGTGACCGACCTGCTGCGTCGCATCTTCAGCTGACCGGGCTCCCCCGCGGTGCGGGGCCTGGCGGGACGACATGGCGTTCCGCGGCCTTGGTGCCGCCGCGGCGATGCCCCACGGAAACCTCAATCGAACCGGTTCCTTCCCTGCCGCGTCCAACCATGTTGGCGAGGCATCTTTTCGCGCGTCCGGCTGGTGGCGCGTCGATATCGGCAGGGAGGAATTTCGTGCGCATCATCGCAAAATGTCTGGCAACGACGAGCCTGGTCCTGGTGGCCAATGCAGCGGCGTTGCCGTCGTGGGCCGCCGACGTGGACGCCACATCGGCCATCGACACCGTCACCGTCTATCCCGACGGCGCCACCATTACGCGCGTCATCGCGCTGGACCTCGCCTCCGGTGACAGCACGCTGATCGCCAAGGACTTTCCGCTCTCGCTCGATCCGTCCTCCCTTCGCGTCGAAGGCGAGGCGGGCGCCAAGCTCACCATCGGCACCATCGATGCGCGGCCGCCGCGCGCGGCGCCTCCGGTCAACCTCCCCGAGATCGACAAGCGCATCGAAGCGCTGAAGGACCAGCGCGCCGATCTGCAAGGAGCGATCGACTCGGCGGCCGCCCGGCGCAAATTCGCTCAGCACTTTGCCGAAACGTCGCCCGCCGGCCTCGGCGAGAAGGGTGAGGCCCGGCCGATCACCGAATGGCGCGCGGCCTTTGCCGCGGTCGCCGAGGAGATCGCGACCGCCGATACCACGATCCGCGACGCCACGCGAAAACAGCGCGAGATCGATCGCCAGATCGCGCAGCTCGAAGCCGAGCGCTCGGCCAAGCCGCCGAGCAAGCTGGAAGTGCGGATCGACGTCGCCTCGGCCGCCGCGACCAAGGCGACGCTGCGCGTGACCTATGCGGTGCGCAATGCGCGCTGGATGCCGCTCTACGACGCCCGGCTCGACACCGGCGCCAAGGACCGCAAGCCGCAGCTCGAACTGGTCCGCCGCGCCGAGGTCACGCAATCGACCGGCGAGGACTGGTCGAATGTCACGCTCGGCGTCTCCACCGTCCGTATCGGCCGCGGCGGCAGCGCGCCGGAGCTGAATTCGCTGGTTGTGAGGTATCCGCAACTGCCGAAGCCGCTGGCATTGGGCACGGCGTCGGACATGGCGATGCCCGCGCCCGCGCAGCCGATGATGCGGCAGGCGCAATCTCCGGCGATGGCGAAAGCGGCGGAGCCCGAACTGCGTGAGCGCGCGGACGAGCAGCAGGCCAACGCCGAGATCGGCGATTTCCAGGCCGTGTATCAGATCAGCGGCCGCGTCAGTCTCGGCGCCAATGAGGGCGCCAAGAGCCTGCTCATCTCCTCCATGACGGTGACGCCTGACCTCGCCATCCGAGCTGCCCCGGTCGTGGATCCCACCGCTTACCTCGAGGCGTCATTCAAGCTCGCCGAGGATACCAATCTGCTGCCCGGCAAGGTCGCGATCTTCCGCGACGGCACGTTCGTCGGCCGCAGCAAATTCTCGACCGCCGCGCGGAACGACGCGATCCGGCTCGGCTTCGGCGCCGACGACAAGATCAAGATCGAGCGCACCGTCATCAGGCAGAACGAAGGCACGGCCGGCGTGATCGCGTCCTCCAAGACCGACTCGCGTTCGTTCCGCACCGTCGTTCGCAACGGTCACGACTTCCCGATCCGCATCGCGATCGAGGATCAGCTTCCGGTCAGCGAGAACGAGGATATCGGCGTCGAGATGCTGTCCTCGACCACGCCGCCCACGATCACCAATCTGCGCGACAAGCGCGGCGTGCTGGAATGGGCGTTCGACGCAAAACCCGGCGAGATCAAGGAGATCAAGTTCGCCTGGCGCATCCGCTGGCCCAAGGACAAAGGCATCGTCATGACGCCGGCGGGCTAAATTCCCGCCGCCGGCGCCGCGCGCATCGATTGCGGCAGCACATACGGCACGCCGTCGTCGCCTTGATGCACGACAGCGTCGATCTCGAAGATGTCGCGGATGGTCTTGCGCGTGACGACACCCGCGCGCGGGCCGTCGGCGGCGAGCCGGCCGCCGTTCAGTACCACCAGCCGGTCGGCGAAGCGGATCGCGAGATTGAGGTCGTGCAGGATCGCGATCACGGCCGTGCCGCTGCCAGCGCGGCGGCGCGCGGCCTCGACGAGGTCGATCTGGTGACGCAAATCGAGGCTCGAAGTCGGCTCGTCCAGCAGCAATAGCCCGGGTCCGTGCCCGGCCTCGCCGCAGGCGAGCTGCACCAGAACGCGGGCGAAATGGGCGCGCTGCTGCTCGCCGCCCGACAGCGTCGGCAATTGTCGTCCGCGGAAATGCGTAAGCCCCACCTCGTCCAGCGCGGCATCGACGAGCCTGCCCGTATCGCGCAGGCCGCGATCGCCGGCGCCCATCAGCACGATCTCCTCGACCGTGAAGGGGAAGGTGACGTTGATATGCTGGGACAGCATGGCGCGGCGGGCGGCAAGCTCGCGCGGCGTGAAGCTGCTGATGTCGCGCTGCTGCAGCCGCACCTCGCCTTCGCTCGGGCGGAGATCGCCGGAGAGCAGCCGCAGCAGGGTCGATTTGCCGGCGCCGTTCGGGCCGATGATGGCGACCATCTCGCCGGCCGCGACCGTCAGGTTCACGCCGTCGAGCAGCGTCGCGCGGCCCGCGCGCTTGCTCAGGGCGCGCGCCTCGATCAACGCGCTCATAGCGAGGCGAGCCCGCGCTGCCGCAGCAGGATGCCCAGAAAGACCGGCGCGCCGACCGCCGCGGTCAAGATGCCGATCGGCATTTCCGCGGGGGCAACGATGGTGCGCGCCAGCGTGTCCGCGCCGACCATCAGGATAGCGCCGAGCAGCACCGAGGCGGGCAGCAGCAGGCGATGCGCCGGCCCGATGATGAGGCGGAGCAGATGCGGCACCACGATGCCGACGAAGCCGATCACGCCGCTGATCGACACCGCAACGCCGGTCATGGCGGACACCATGACGATCGAGATGCGCTTCAGGCGCTCGACGTCGACGCCGCCGTGAAAGGCGTCGGCCTCGCCAAGCACCAGCAGGTCGAGGCCGCGTGCGACGAAGGTGCAGGCCGCGAGCCCGACAAGGAGGACCGGGGTGAGCACGGCCGCCTTGGTCCAGGTCGCGCCGCTCATCGAGCCGAGCAGCCAGAAGGTGACGTCGCGGAGCTGGCGGTCGTCGGCGATGAAGATGAGCAGGCCGATGCCGGCGTTGGCGATGGCGGTGATGGCGACGCCGGCGAGCAGGAAGATCGCGATCGAGGTTCGCCCCGAGCGGCTCGAGATGCCGTAGAGGATCGCGGTCGTTGCCAGTGAACCCGCGAAGGCCGCGAGCGGCAACAGCTCGGTCTGGAGGAAGCGCAGCGCCTCGCCGAAGCGGGAATCCGTAAAGACGATCGCGCTTGCGGCTGCGAGCGCGCCGCCGCTGGAGACGCCGACCAGAGCGGGATCGGCGAGCGGATTGCGGAACAGTCCCTGCATGATCGCGCCGGCCGCGGCGAGCAGGCCGCCGACCATCGCGGTCGCCGCGATCCGGGGAATGCGGATCGACCACAGCACGAGCTGATCGCGCGCCGTCATGGCCGTGCTTTCTCCGGCCAAGCCCAGCGCGGCAGGCAGCCGTGAGAGCGGGATGCCGGCCGCGCCGACCGTCAGCGCGACGATGGCAATGGCCCCGAGCGTTGCGGCCAGAAGGGGAATGGCGATCGTCGCGGACCGCCACCCTGCGCGGGCGCGTGGCCGCGGGCTATCGCCTTCGGTCCCGATCGCCACGCTCATTGCCGGCAATTCGCCGCCGACAGAGCCGACGTGAAAGCGCCGCGCTCGGCCAATGCCGGATAGAGCTTGACGGAGAGATCGCGCGCCGCTGCCGCGGTGCGCGGCCCGAAGCCAAGCAGATAGAGCCCGTCCATCGTGATGACGCTCTTGTTGGCCGCAACCGGCGTCAGAGCGAAGCCGGGATGCGTGTAGACTGCATCGGCTTGCAGCGAATCCCTGCCGCGCTCGATCGAGAGCACGAATTCGGGCTTGGCCGCCACGATCGCCTCGTCGCCGATGATCTTGTAGCCGTCGTAATCGTCGACGGCATTGGCAGCGCCGGCAAGCTGGATGATCTCGTCGGCCGCGGTCTTGTGACCGGCCACCATCGCGCGCCCGTTCTGGAGCGACATCACGAACATCACGCGCACCGGCCTTTCCACCTTGGCGCGCAGCGTGCGGAGCTGGGCGAGATCGGCGCCGACCGCGGCGCTGAGGCAATCGGCGCGCGCATCGACGCCCATGGCATGGCCGACCAGCTTGATCTTCTCGATCAGGCCGTCCTCGGAGAAGGTCTCGGGCACCAGCACCAGCGGCACCTTCGCCGTCTCCAGGATGTCCATGGTCTCGCGCGGGCCCGATCCCTGGATCGCCAGGATCAGCGTGGGGTTGAGGCCGAGCACGCCCTCCGCGGAGATCTGGCGCATGTAGCCGACATTGGGTTTGTCGTGCAGCGCCGCCGACGGATAAAGGCTCGTGGTGTCGACGCCGACCAGCCGGCTTTCGAGACCAAGCGCATAGAGGATCTCGGTGATGGCGCCGCCGATCGAGACGGTGCGCGCAAAGTCGGCGATGGCGACATCACGATTGCGCGCGTCGTGCACGGTGACGCCGGCGGCGTGCGCGGCGGACGCGAGCGCGACCGTACCGGCGAGCAGGAGATGGGTGAAGGTGCGACAAAATGTCATTGCAGGTTCACTTGGTCAGGATCAGCTTGTTCTGCGAGGTCAGGCGGAGGCGATAGCTGTCCTCGCCATGCGCGATGATGATCTCGCGCTCGGCCGCAAACAGCTCGCGGCTGTCGATCCGGCTGCCGCGCATGGTCAAGGTTCTCGTTGCTGCGGAAGGGCTTTGTGTCGGCCCAGCCGCGTCGCTGCCGTCTCCGGACGCTGCTGACATTGGTGGTGCGATGCGCTTTCGAAATTTCAGATGCTGCTTGTTTGTATAGGCGGCGCGAGGCGCATTCCAACGGCAGCAATTTACAATCGATATAAACTGCAACCTGATGTCATTGACCGTCAGAGTGTTGCCACGTAACCAATTAAGGCAGCGGGCGGCATGTCCGCTCCTTAAGAAGATCAGCCAGCCAGTCGTTCGCTTTGCGAACGCACGCCAGCCAAACGACCTAAAAAACTAGAGTGAAGTGCAGGCTGGGGCTGATATGGCTGACGGGGCTAGGTATTCGCGCGCCCTGATTTTGGGCGCGTCGGTGGTTTCATTTGCGGCAGTGATGACGGAGAGTGGTCTCGCGCAGACTGCGTCGCCGCAGGCTGAGAGTGCGTCGTCGGAACGGCCGAAGCAGGCCAAGCGCAAGCCGGCCAAGCCGCAAGTTGCGCAGCAGGCAACGCCCGAGGCCATGAACGCCCGCGCGCAGGCCGGCGGCGCCGCGCCCGTTCAGACGCTGGACGCGATTACGGTTGCGGCAACGAAGATCGAGGAACGCGCTATCGACTCGCTCGCGCCGGTCAGCACCGTGACGCTCGAAAAGATCCAGGGGCTCCAGCCCAACCGGCTGTCGGATGTTTTCTACGCCATTCCCGGCGTGTCGTTCCAGGAGCGCGGCGACGATCCCGCGACCGTCATCAACATTCGCGGCTTGCAGGAGTTCGGGCGCGTCGCGGTGGTCGTCGACGGCGCGCGGCAGAACTATCAGCGCACTGGTCACAATGCCAGCGGCTCCTTCTTCCTCGATCCCGAACTGGTCGGCGGCGTCGACGTCGTGCGCGGACCGACCGCCAACATCTACGGCTCCGGTGCGATCGGTGGCCTCGTCTCGTTCCGCACCAAGGACATCGAGGACGTGCTGCGCCCCGGCGAGCGCTGGGGCGTGGATCTCTCGGGCTCCTATGGCTCCAACAACAATCGCGGCCTCGGTTCGGTGTTCGGCGGCGTACGCGCCACGCCCGACGTCGATATCTTCGGCGGTGCGGTCTACCGCACCCAGGGCAACTACAAGGACGGTAACGGCACCGAGATCGGCAATACCGGCAATCAGGTCGAAAGCGGCCTGATGAAGCTCACGGTGCGTCCTGCCCTCGGCCACGAGGTCAAGTTCGGCGCCGTCTTCCAAGACTATCAATACGACATCGGCCAGTTCAATCGCGGTCCGACCACGAGCCCGGCGTTGATTGCGCTGAATCGCGGCTCGTCGGTCTACGCGTCCGACGCCAAGAACTACACCGGCACCATTACCTGGAATTACGCGCTGCCGAGTGACAATCTGTTCGACTGGCACATGTCGGTCTACGGCAATCGCACCGACAACGATCAGACCAAGACCTATCACTACGGTACGGCGCCGTCGGCCTATTGCAACGGCGGCTTCGGCAACAACGTCTCGGGCTGCGTCGGCGACAAGCGTGGCTATGTCCTCAACACGTACGGTATCGACGCGAACAACACCACGCGATTCAACGTCGGTGACTGGCGCAATGCGCTCACCGTCGGCGTCGACGCCTTCCAGGACGATGTGATCACGACCGACAGCCGCGGCAACTCCAACATCACCACGCCGAGCGGCATCCGTACCGTGTCGGGCGGATTCCTTCAGTTGAAGCAGAACTACAGCACCTGGTTCGAGGCGGTGAGCGCGATCCGCTACGACCGCTACGATCTGGAATCGGGCAAGACCAACGGCAGCGGCGACCGCTTCTCGCCGAAGATCACTCTCGGCGTGACGCCGGTTCCGGGATTCCAGCCTTATGTGAGCTACGCAGAAGGCTATCGTGCCCCGTCGATCACCGAGACGGTGATTTCCGGCGCGCATGCGACCGGTGGCGGACCGGCCTTCTTTGTCTGTCCCGATGGCACCAGCGGCATCTTCTGCTTCCTGCCCAACCCGAACCTGCGTCCCGAGGTCGGCAAGAACAAGGAAGTCGGCATCAACCTGAAATACGACAACATCTTCACCGCATCCGACTCGTTCCGCGGCAAGATCAACCTGTTCCGCAACGACGTCAGCGATTACATCGATCTCGTCCCGTTCGGCTTCACGTTCTTCCCGGGAGTTGGCTCGTTCGCTCAGTTCTACCAGTATCAGAACATCGCGCAGGCCCGCATCCAGGGCTTCGAAGCGGAGACGATGTACGATGCCGGCAACTGGTTCGTCGGTGTCGCCGGCCACTACATCCAGGGTAAGAACGCCGTAACCAATGTCGGGCTCGCGACCATCACCCCGCGCAAGGTCGTTACGACCGGTGGTGTCCGCCTGCTCGACCGCACGCTGATCCTGACGGCGCAGTGGGCCTCGTTCGGTCCCAACAACGATGTGCCCGCCGGCTATCTGCCGGCGACCGGATACGAGCTGGTCAACCTGTACCTGACCTACAACGCGACCAAGGACATCGTGTTCTCGGCCTCGATCGACAATCTCTTGAACCAGTACTACCGGCCTTACGCCATTCCCGGCACCTCGGCTGACGGCACCACGCAGAATGACGTGCTGTGGTCGAGCCCGGGACCGGGCAGGGTCTACAAGGCGGGCATGAAGATCCATTTCGGAGGTGCGTAAGCGCAGGCATCGCAACACCGCTAATTTCGCCGGGCCGCGCTGATGCTCCAGCGCGGCTTCGGCGCGTTTTCGTCTTGATCAGAAGGAGAGACTTTTATGTTCATCGCTATGAATCGTTTCCAGGTGAAGAAGGGCGCGGAGACTGCCTTCGAGACGGTCTGGGCTACCCGTGAATCCTATCTCGGCAGCATGCCGGGTTTCGTCGAGTTTCATCTCTTGAAGGGCCCGGAGGCCGAGGACCACACGCTCTATTCGTCGCACACCACCTGGGTCGACAAGGCGGCGTTCGAGGCCTGGACGCGCTCGGACCAATTTCGTCGCGCCCATGCCCGCGCCGACAATCCGACCGGCGAGAGTCTCTATCTCGGTCATCCCAAGTTCGAGGGCTTTGAGGTGATCCAGAGCGAACGCAAGGCCGCGGCCGCCTGAGGCGGCGCACGAAAGGAGCCGGACATGCTGAGCACCGATCTTGCCGAACTCAGGGCCTATATGGCCGATAATCCCGGCGCGGTGATCGAGGACGTTGCGCGGGAGCGCAAGGTCTCGCCGCGTGCGGTGATCGAGGCGCTGCCATCGTCCATGGTGCGCGTTGGTGGCGGCGAACATTTCGCCGCTGCGATGCAGGACATCGCGCAATGGGGCGAGGTCACGCTGATCGTGCACACCGATGACGCGATCTTCGAATTCACGGGCAGCATTCCCGCGGGCGAGATCGGCCGCGGCTATTTCAACCTGATGCAGCCGAAGGGATTGCACGGCCATCTGCGCCATGAGCGCTGCGCGGCCGTTGCTTTCGTCGAGCGGCCCTTCATGGGCAAGACGTCGGCCTTCGTCGCCTTCGTCAACGCTGATGGCGGCATCATGTTCAAGGTGTTCGTCGGCCGCGACGAGACCCGGGCGCTGCGTGGCGACCAGCTGGCGCGGTTCCGGCCGTTGGCGGACCGGATCGCGGCTGTCGCGTAGCTTCCCCCACTTCCTTCAATCCGTCGGGAGATCAGGATGCAGGGCAATTTTCGGCTTGGGCAGGTGATCGTGACAATCGCGCTGGCGCTCACGCCGGCGCCGGCCTTCGCGATCGATGAGGCGCTGCTGCCGCGCAATCTGTCGCCCTGGGGCATGTTCCTCGGTGCCGACATCGTCGTGAAGACGGTGATGGTGGGGTTGGCCATCGCTTCGCTGGTGACGTGGACGGTGTGGCTCGCCAAGTCCATCGAACTGCGCCGCAAGGGCGCGCTTGCCTTGCAACGCACGCGCGCGCTCGAGGGCAATATCAAATTGGCGGAGGCGGCAGAGCGCATTGGCGATGCGCATGACGCCGTAGCCCAGCTCATCCAGTCCTGCGCGAAAGAGGCCGAGCTCTCCGGCGGCGTCCTCGACGACGGCCTCCAGGAGCGCGTGGCGTTGCGGCTCGAACGGGTCGAAGCCGCGATGTCGCGGCAGATCGCGCGCGGCACCGGCGTGCTCGCCACCATCGGCGCCACTGCGCCGTTCGTCGGCCTGTTCGGCACGGTCTGGGGCATCATGAATTCGTTCATCGGCATTTCCGAGAGCCACACCACGAGCCTCGCCGTGGTCGCGCCCGGCATCGCGGAGGCGCTGCTCGCGACCGCGCTCGGCCTCGTCGCCGCGATCCCGGCGGTCGTGATCTACAATCATCTGGTCCGCGGCATCGCCAATTACCGTGCGCTGCTTGGGGACGCCTCAGCGCAGCTCATGTTGCTGGTGAGCCGGCAGCGCGACCACAGGGAGTTTCGTCTGGCGCGGGCGGCGGAGTAGGCCATGGCCGTGAAGCTCGGCGCACGTACCGGATTGTCGCGCAAGCGCGGCGACCTCGACGATCTCGACGTCACCCATGAGATCAACGTCACGCCGTTCATCGACGTGATGCTCGTGCTCCTGATCATCTTCATGGTGGCCGCGCCGCTTGCCACCGTCGACATCGGCGTCGAACTGCCGGCGACCGCGGCCGAGCCGCAGCCGCGGCCGGACAAGCCGACCTTCGTGACGGTGAAGCCGGATCTCACAATTGCTGTCGGCGAGGACACAATGGCCCGCGAGGGTCTCGTCACTGCGCTCGACGCCGCCACCAAGGGCCGCAAGGACGAGCGAATCTATCTGCGCGCCGACAAGGCGGTCTCTTATGGCGACTTGATGGAGGTGATGAACACCCTGCGCAATGCCGGCTACCTCAAGGTCGCCCTCGTCGGCCTCGACGGACACAACTGATGTCTGCGAACGCCTTTGCCCTGCACGAACCGCTTGGCGAGCGCGAAACCGCGCGCTGGGGCGTATCGGCTATGGTGATCGTGGCGCTGCATCTTGCCGCCGCGCTGCTCGCGATGAATTGGCTGCAGCAGGTGCCGGACCAGGGCGTCAACATGCCGGCGATCCTCATCGACATGACGCCGGAGACATCGGCGCCGCAGGCGACGCCGCTCGATATCGCGCCAGGACCGCTGATGCAGCAGGCGGATGCGTCGCCGCCGGAGTCGGTGCAGCAGCAAACCCTCGAGGAGATGATCCCGCCGACGCCGCCGCAGGAAAAGCCGGACGTGGTGGCGCCGCCCGAGCAGAAGCTCGAGCCAAGCCCGCCCAAGCCCGAGCCTGCGAAAGTCGAGCCCGTGGAGAAGCCGGCTCCGGTGAAGCCCAGGGTGGTGCGCCCGGACGCCCGGAAGCCGTCGGAGGCGCCGCCCGCCCCCCGCACCAGCGCGCCGCCGCGTGCGGAGCGCCAGGCTCCACTGGCCTCCGCCGTGAGTGCGGGCGCGGTCGCTTCGGCAATGGCGACCTATTACCAGCGCGTCCGCGCGCACCTCATGCGCTTCCATCAATATCCGGCAGGTGCCAATGGTCAGAAAGGTGTCGTCAGGCTGAGCTTCACGCTCGGTCGCGGCGGCCAGGTTCTGTCCAACCGCGTCAGCGGATCGTCGGGCGTTGCGGCGCTCGACGCCCAGGCCACGGCGATGATGCGTCAGGCCCAGCCATTTCCAGCAATGCCACCCGAGATCACATACGCGACGGTCCCCATCAACATCCCGGTGATCTTCGGGAGGTGACCGAACTCCTCTCCCGCGCAAAGCGGGAGAGGAGGAGAGTGCGTCGGCTTACTTCGCCTTCAGGAAGTCGGCGACCTCGAGCAGCATGAACTCGTCGTCGTCGGCCTTGTTGGGATCGCGGCTGGACGAGAACGGCAGATTGTTGTCGTTGCCGACGATGATGTGGGTGTCGTCGACGCGGTCGACGTTCTCGATGGTGAAGAACGGGAAGGTATAGACACCGTCATTGAGCGGCTTCGTCGCCTTCTTGTCGGGATCCCTGATCTTCATCAGATCGATATAGCCGATCTTGCGGACGGGCTTGCCGACATTGGCCTCGGTCAGCTCGATCTTGTAGACGCGCTTGAACTTGGCGAGATCAGGGAAGCAGTTGTCGCCGCGGGTGCCTTGCGGGCAGGCCTTGTCGGCCGTGCCTTCGCCGTTGTCGCGCTCGATGATGAGGCCGGAGGCCTGATCGATCATGTTGAAGTCGCCGATGGCGTTGCCGTTCTGCTCGAACACGTACTGCCAGTAGCGGCCGGTGAACTTTTCCGCGGCGACGTCGAATTCGAGGATACGGGAGGCTTCCTTGCCGTCGACCTTCTCCCAGTCCTTCTTCTCGGCGTCCCACAGCGGGCCCTCGAGCAGGCCGTAGAGGAATTTGCCGTCCTTGGACGAGGCAAAGCCCTCATAGCCCTTGGAGCGGCGGAGGTTGACGTTGGTGTAGGTCGCGCCCGGAGCGCCCGGGGTCGCCACCGCCCAATTGTCCGGCGAGCGCACCGGCTTGCCGTCGGCAACCGTCTCGAACACGCCCAGGATCTTGCCTGATTTGTCGGCCTTCAGGATGTAGGGGCCGAACTCGTCGCCGATCCAGAAGGTGTCGCCGATGATCTGGAAACCCTCGGTGTCGAAGTCGGAGCCGGTGAGGTAACGCCTCTCGGTGTCCTCGTGCACGATGCGGAAAGGCACGCGTCTGTCGGGATCGTGCAGGAAGATGGTCTCCAGGCGCTCGATCTTGCCGCCGGCCCAATCCATCTTGTAGCGGTTGAGGTACAGCATCGAGTCCGGCGAATTGGCGCGCGCGCCCATGCCGTTGTCGGTGATGACCCAAAAGCTGCCGTCGGGCATGGTCTTGATGCCGGAATGGCCCTGCAGCGGCTGCCCCTTGAACGGCAGCGACACGCCGGTCGCGCGCTCAAAGGACTTGCCCATCACGGTGCCCAGCGCGTCGACGCGCTTGCCGGTGGTGTATTTCCCTGATGTCTTGAGATCGGCGGGGACATCGGCGGGCGCGTCGATGAACGTTGCGGCCGGCATCACCACGTGGCCGGCGAGCTTGGCCGGGAATTCACCTTCGCTCTGCGCGAGCGCCGTGCTCGCGGTGAGAATGATCGTTGCGACGGAGCTGAGAAAAATCGCGCGCATGTGCGTCTCCTGTTGGCGGACGCACGCCTTATGCTGTCAGCGTGTTGCAGTTTTGTGAAACCGGGCCAAACGCCGCAGGCAAAGCCCAGGCGCGATGCCCGGGCCTCATTGTCCGTTCGCCGAGCGTTATCCGCCGTAACACGGCTTGCCGGCCATCTGCATGGCGCGGCTGCATCGGGGAAGATTTTTGGCCTGCGGTTGCTTGGCGTCCTTCTTGGTTGCAGTCGAGCTTGCGGTCTGAGCCTGCACGCTGGTGGAGGCAGGGATGAGAATCAGGATCGCGGCGACGATCAAAGCGACTGTCTTCATTTCAAATGCTCCGGAAAGAATAAACAATGCCCCGGAGCCTATGCAGGAGATCCTCGGGTGTAAAGACGTCGCGGAAGCGCGAAGGCGCTCTTGGTATGGCGCCCCCGATCACCCCAAAGGCTTGGTCTCGGCTATTCCTTTACCGCGCCGGTCAGCGAGGACACGTAGTAGTCCACGAACAGCGAATAGAAGACCGCAACCGGCAGCGAGCCGAGCAGCGAGCCCGCCATCAGCGCGCCCCACTGGTAGACGTCGCCGGTGACGAGCTCGGTCAGGATCGCGACCGGCACGGTCTTGTTGGCGCCGCTCTGGATGAAGGCGAGGGCATAGATGAACTCGTTCCAGGACAGCGTGAAGGAGAAGATGCCGGCCGAGATCAGGCCGGGCACCGCGAGCGGCAGCGTGATCCGCCGCAGGATCTGCAGCCGCGTGGCGCCGTCGACCAGCGCGCATTCCTCGAGCTCGTAGGGGATCGACTTGAAATAGCCGATCAGGAGCCAGGTGCAGAACGGCACCAGGAAGGTCGGATAGACCAGGATCAGGGCAAGCGGTGAGTCGAACAGGCCGAACTGCACCACGACGGTCGCCAGCGGAATGAACAGGATCGACGGCGGCACGAGATAGGCGAGATAGATGCCGAGGCCGACATAAGGACTGCCGCGGAAGCGCAGGCGCTCGATCGCATAGGCAGCCAGCGTGCTGGCGATCAGCGACAGCGTGGTCGAGCCGATCGCGACCAGCATCGTCGTCTTGAGCCAGCGCGGATAGGCGGTGTCGAACAGCAGGTGCTTGATGTGGGCGAGCGTCGGCGACGAGATCCAGAACGGATTGTGGTCCTTGTAGTTCATCAGTTCCGCGTTCGGCTTGAACGAGGTGATCGCCATCCAGTAGAACGGAAACAGCAGGATCAGCACGAAGCAGCCGAGCGGCAGATAGATCATCATCAGCCGCCGCAGCCCGGAATCCCAGGCCATGGTGTCGGGTGCGGCCTTGGCGTCGGCGACGGCCGGTTGCGCGACGGTGTCAGTCATTGGCCTCTCCCTGCTGCCATTTGCGGCGCGCCAGGCCGAAATAGGAGAACAGCGTCGCGAACACCAGGAACGGGATCATCGACACCGCGATCGCCGCGCCTTCGCCGAGCTCGCCGCCGGCGATGCCGCGCTGGAACGCCAGCGTTGCGAGCAGGTGCGTCGAGTTGACCGGTCCGCCGCGGGTGATGGCGTAGACCAGCTGGAAGTCGGTGAAGGTGAAGATGATCGAGAAGGTCATGACGATGGCGAGGATCGGCATCATCATCGGGAAGGTGATGTAGCGGAAGCGCTGCCAGGCGCTGGCGCCGTCGAGCATCGCGGCTTCATAGAGCGAGGGCGAGATGGTCTGGAGCCCCGCCAGCAGCGAGATTGCGACGAAGGGAATGCCGCGCCAGATGTTGGCGGCGATCAGCGAGAAGCGGGCCGGCCAGGGCGAGCCGAGGAAGTCGATATTGCTCGACCGCCAGTGCAGCACGTCGACCAGGAGGTAGGAGACGATCGAGAATTGCGGATCGTAGATCCACCAGAACGCGAGTGCCGAGAGCACGGTCGGCACGATCCATGGCAGCAGCACGATGGCGCGGAGCAGGCTCTTGAACGGGAAGTGGTTGTTGAGCAGCAGCGCCAGCCAGAAGCCGAGCGCGAACTTCCCGAAGGTCGCGATCCCCGTATAGAACACGCTGTAGAACACCGCGTTCCACCACAGGGGATCGGTGAGCAGGTACTGGAAGTTCTCAAAGCCCACGAAGATGCCGCGCCGCCCGATCGTGGTGTCGGTGAAGGCGAGCCAGAGGCCGAGCCCCAGCGGATAGGTGAGGAAGACGGCGAGCAGGCCGAGCGCGGGCGCAAGGCACATCACGATCAGGAACGGCTTGTAGTCGAACAGCCGCACCAGCCAGTTTGGCTGCCGCTGCGCCAGGGCGGAAGACGAGAGGGTGGTCACGGACATTATTGGCGTTGTCCTGTCTGTGAAATTCAACACGCCGTCATTGCGAGCGAAGCGAAGCAATCCAGCCTGTCTCTGCAGTTGCAGTCTGGATTGCTTCGTCGCTTCGCTCCTCGCAATGACGGCCGCGTCATCGGGCGTTACTTCGCCGCCTGTCGCCTGAAGTACCGCTTGCAGCGCTGCTCGGCTTCCGCGGCCGCGGCTTCCGGCGTCGCTGCGCCGGTTGCAACCGACGCGCACATCTGAATCAGCACGTAGTCGGCGCTGACGGCACCGGTCGCCGTCGAGATCGGGCCCTTGTAGCCGTCATAATAGGTGCTGTTCATCGTGTCCTTGAAGATCCTGACCTTGGGATCCTCACTCCAGACCTTGGCCTCGGCATAGGCGGCCAGCGGCTGGGACCAGTAGCCGGAATTGGCGTTGAGCCAGGGCTCGTACTGGTCCTTCTCCAGCATGTATTGCAGGAATGCCTTCGCGGCGTTGGGATACTGGCTGTGCTTGAAGACCATCGCGTTCAGCGTCAGGCCCGCCATCGGCGAGATCTTCGCGAGGCCCTTGGGCAGCAGCTGATGCTCGCTGTCCTCGGCGATCGCCTTGGTCGCCGGATCGTTCTTCAGCGAGAAGTACAACGAGACGCCGTTCGCGGTCAGCGAGATCTCCTGCGAGGAATAGGCGCGGTTGTTGCTGACGTCGTTCCACGACGGCGTGCCGGCGATGAAGGTCGGGTACAGCTCCTTGACCCAGTTCAGCGCGGCGATCGTCTCCTTGCTGTTGATGACGACGTTGCCCTCCTCGTCGAGCAGGGAGGCGTTGTGCGACCACAGCGCCCAGTTGGCGAAGCCGTTGCCGTCGCCCTTGGCATTGCCGAGTGCGAAGCCTGCCGGCTTGCCGGCCTTGTGCAGCTTGCGGCACAGGTCGAGCACGCCGGCGTGATCCTCCGGCACCTTGTCGAAGCCGACCGATTGCAGGATCGACTTGCGGTAGATCAGGGGACCTGCGGTGGCGCCGAACGGCAGGCCGATCCAGGACTCGCTCTTGCTCTTCTTGCCGTATTTCTGCGCCAGCGGCAGCCATCCGCCGTAGCGCCTGCCGAGATAATCGGCGACGTCGGTGAGCTCGATCAGCTTGTCGACATAGATGTGCGGCGCGTCGGAGAAGCCGACGATGATGTCGGGGCCGGCGCCGGAGTTGGAGGTCACCGCGGTCTGCTGGTTGATGTCTTCCCAGCCGACGAAGTCGACCTTGACCTCGACGCCGGTCTCCTTGGTGAACTTTGCCGCGTTGGCGCGGAACACGTCCTCGTCGGCCTGGACGAACCGCACCGGGCGCAGCATGCGCAAGGACGCGCCTTTCTCGATGGCGAGCTTTGGCGCGGCCACCTCGGCGGCTTTGATCTGGGATGGTGTTTGCGCTGCAGCACCGGTGGCCGCGAGCGTTGCAGCGGACAGGCCCAGCGCCAAGGCATCACGACGTGTGACGTCGTTCCTCATCAGTACCTCCCTATGATGTTCCATTCCCGGCGTTGATCGCCGGTGAAGGGCCGTTTCGGTCTTCGGCGCGCTTGAACGCCGGCCGCCTAGCTGTTCGGTCCGCGATCCATGCTGACGGGCTGCCAGCGGCGGAGCGCGGTGTTCTGCAGCACCGACGGGTTGACGCAGCTTACCGGCCACATGCCCTGAAGCACCAGTGACAATTCGTAGCCCACGCGGCGCTTGCGCGCCTCGTCGAACCGTGCCGAGGCGGAGGCGACATGGGCGGTCAGAGTCACGTTCTCCATGCCGAGGATGGGATTGTTGTGCGAGGGCGGTTCCTTCTCCAGCACGTCGAGGGCGGCGTGTGCGATCCAGCCCTCCTGCAGCGCCTTGATCAGGCTCTCCTCGTCCACCGTGGCGCCGCGGCCGGTGTTGATGAAGACCGAGCCCTTCTTCATCTGCCGGAAGTGCTTCTCGGTCAGCATGTGATGCACCTCGGGCCTTGCGGGGGCGTGCATCGAGACGAAGTCGGATTGCGACAGCACCTCGTTCAGCGTCGCTGGGATGACGCCGAGGTCGTACATCAGCGTTTCCTGGATGAAGGGATCGTAGGCCATCATGCGCAGGCCGAAGGGTGCGGCGCGTTTCGCGACCGCGCGCGCGACGCGGCCGAACGAGATGAAGCCGAGCGTCTGGCCCATCAGCCTGGGAATCTTGAGCAGCGCCGGCCGGCCTTCGGCCCAGCGGCCGTCACGCACCATGCGGTCCTGCTCGACCAGGCGACGGAAGCCCGCGAGCAGCAGCATCATGGCATGATCGGCGACCTCCTCGATGAAGGTGTCGGGGATGTTGGTGACGGGAATGCCGCGGGCGGTGGCGGCCTTGACGTCGACGCTGTCGACACCGACCGAGCCGAGCGTGATGACCTTGCAGCTCTCCAGCGCGTCGATGATGGTCCTGGTGATCGGGATGCCCTTGGCGTAGATGGCGTCGGCATTTTTCGCGGCGGCGATGAAGGCGGCCTCGTCGGCGGGCGCCTCGACGATCTCGGCATCGATCGGATCGAGCGCCTCGCGCTCGTAGGAATAATCGCTGCCCGCGACCGTGAAGCTCGCGCCCTTCGGCGTCACCACCCTGTATTTCGGCATGTCCTGCTCCCGATTTGGTTTCTTGTTGTGACCCGGCCTTCGCGCGGGCCTTTGCGTCTTTTACGCGAAATCGATGCCGTCGCGTACAATTCCCGGTTGCCGGCCCGGCGATAAATTGCCGGTTTCTGCGGCTGCGTCAGGGCTTCTACGGAGGCACGTAAGTAACTTGCTAAGGCTCCCACCCTAAAAGTTGATTCGATTTTGAACGATCTGGTCGCGCGCCTGTACCCCATTATTGCCGGAGCATCCCGTGAAGTTGAGCAATCTGAAGATCGCACCCAAGCTGGGCATCCTTGTCGGCGTCACCTTGTTCGGCCTGTGCATCTCCGGTGTTCTTGCCGGCTATCTGATGAAGCGCGAGATGGTGAATGCGCGCATCGACCAGACCAAGGCGATCGTCGAGCTGGCCCGCAACTACGCGGCAACGCTGATGAAACGCGTCAATGCCGGTGAAATGACCAAGGACGCCGCGTTCGCCGAACTCCGTCGCTACGGCAATGCCATGACCTACGACAAGGGGTCCGGCTATCTGTTCGGCACCAGCTATGACGGCATCACGCAGCTCGCGCCCGATCCGAAACAGATCGGCGCCAACCGCATGGATGTGGAGACCAACGGACGCAAGCTGTCGCGCGAGATCATGGACGGGGTCAAGGCGAACGGCGATATCCTGCTGTTCTACGAATATATGAAGCCCGGCCAGGACAAGCCGATCCGCAAGCTCGGCTACGCCGTCGCGGTCCCCGGTTTCGAGATGTATCTCGGCACCGGAGCCTATCTCGAGGACATCGACGAGAAGATGGGTCCGGTGTTCTGGCTGCTTGGCCTTGCCATGCTCGGCATCGTCATCGTTGCCGGCAGCGTTGCCTGGCTGATCGGCCGCAGCATCAGCCGCCCGCTCGCTTTGCTCGGCGCCCGCATGAAGGAATTGGCCGACGGCAAGCTCGAGGGCGACATCCCCGGCGTCGGCCGCGGCGATGAAGTCGGCGCGATGGCTTCGACCGTGCAGATCTTCAAGGACAACGCGGTCCGCATCCGTGAGATCGAGCGGACCGAGGCCGATGCCAAAGATCGTACCGCGGCGGAACGCCGCAGCGCGATGGAAGGCATCGCCAGCGACTTCGAACGCAGCGTCAACGGTATCGTCCGCTCGGTCTCCTCGGCCGCGGCCGGCATGCAGAGCACCGCGCAGTCGATGACCGCAACCGCCAGCGACGCCTCCTCGCGTGCGGCGACGGTCGGCGCTGCCTCGCAAAAAGCGTCCGGCAATGTCGGCACGGTCGCGGCTGCCGCCGAAGAGCTGTCGAGCTCGGTTGCGGAAATCTCGCGCCAGGTCACGCGCTCGACCGAAGTGGCGAGCCGCGCCGTCAACGACGCCGAGCGCACCAACGCCACCGTGCAGGTGCTCTCCTCCGGCGCCGAGAAGATCGGCGAGGTCGTCAAGCTGATCCATTCGATCGCGGCGCAGACCAATCTGCTCGCGCTCAACGCCACCATCGAAGCCGCGCGTGCCGGCGAATCCGGCCGCGGATTCGCCGTCGTCGCCTCCGAGGTCAAGGCGCTCGCCAACCAGACCGCCAAGGCCACCGAAGAAATCTCCGCGCAGGTCGCGGCGATGCAGACCTCGACCAGCGACGCCGTCTCCGCCATCGCCGGCATCACCCAGACCATCGCCGAGATGAGCGAGATCACCGCGGGCATTTCCGCGTCTATCGAGCAGCAGGGCGAGGCGACCCGCGAGATCGCCCGCAACATCCAGTCGGTCGCGGCCGGCTCGAGCGAGATCAACGCCCATATCGGCAGCGTCACCTCGGCCGCGGAAGCGACCGGGAGCGCGGCCACCGACGTGCTCACCAACGCCCGCGAGCTGGACAACCAGTCCGGCGCGCTGCGCAGCGCCGTCGACGGCTTCCTCGCCAAGGTGCGCGCGGCGTAAGGCTGAACGCACGAGCATTGCTATCAACGACCGCGTCATGCCCGGGCTTGTCCCACGGGTGTCCGGTTTAGGTTTGAGCCAGACTTAGGCACATCTGGGGCTGATCTTGGCTGATCGTGGGTGGTTGGAGCAAGCTGTCGATACGGCGGCGCTGCATGAGGTTGGCGCGGACCAGTCT
>NZ_JAVAYM010000070.1:0-1029 GCF_054185205.1 Bradyrhizobium sp. 14AA
CCGGGCGTCTCACGCGGCGATTGCGGCCCACCGCCTCATATTGAACGCGATGGAGGCAAGCAGGACTTGCCCGCTTGCCTTGGCGAGGCCGACGTAGCGGATGCAGGTGAGCCGCATCCGGCGTTTGAGGGTGGCAAAGGTGGTCTCCACCGTTGCACGTCGTCGTGCAATGAGACGGTTGTAGCGTTTGAGCCTCGGCGGCAGTTCCGGGTGATGCCGGTTCGGGCGACGGGCGATGCGGGGCTTCTTGCCTTCCGCTTTCAGCCGAGCCCGCCGGGCGTGGGTGTCGTAAGCCGCATCGGCCCACACCACGGCTTCATCCCCGCGGATCAGTTCGTCGGCCGGCGTTGTATCGTTGATGTTGGCGGGCGTGGTCAGGACTGCGCGGATCAGGCCAGATCCCTCGTCAACACCCATGTGAGCCTTGTAGCCGAACGTCGAGCCACCCTTGCCCTGTCGCTTGGTAAACCGGGCATCGGGGTCGTTCGACGGACGGTCCTCCTTCGGAGGAACTGAGACGGCCTGGATCAAGGTCGCATCGAGCATCGTGCCCCGCTTGAGGATCACGCCAGCATTCTCAAGCTGACGATCCAGTTCGCCAAACAGCTTCTCCAGCAGGCCTTGTTCGACGAGCTGGTTCCGGAAGCGGTTCAGAACCGTGTGGTCAGGCGTCGCATCCTCAAGGCTCAAACCGACGAAGCGCTTGAACGACAATCGATCGCCCAGCGCCTCCTCCAGCTCGCGTTCCGAAAGACCATAGAGCGACTGCAGCAGCACCGCACGAAACAGCACCAGCACCGGATAGCCCGGACGACCGGGGCTCCCTTCATCCCGCAAGTGGCCGATCAGCTTCTCGAACCGGTACCACTTGACCAAGCCCGCCAGCCGATCCAGCGCCGCATTGGCGCCGGCGCCCTTCGGCATCAGCGCTTCCACAAAGCTCGGCTGTCCTGTCCGCTTCACCGCCATCGTCATTCCCCCAAGGCTTTGCCCTAGGGAATCACAACTGGCGGATTACGCAACAGGCCC
>NZ_JAVAYM010000071.1:0-1010 GCF_054185205.1 Bradyrhizobium sp. 14AA
TCAAGCCTTGACATAGGTGTCGGTACGGAAGCCCTCACCCGTGGTCATGACCGCCCAGCAGATCCTTGCCAGCTTGTTGGCGAGAGCCACGGCGACCAGCCGCTCGGGCTTCCTGGCTCGCAGCGCGTTGATCCAGTCGGCGAAAGCACCTTTGCGCCTGCCTGCGACACGCAGCACCGAGGTCGCCCCCGTGACGAGCATTTTGCGGATGTAGCGGTTGCCTTGCTTGGTAATTGCGCCGAGCTTCTCCTTGCCGCCGCTCGAATTTTGCCGAGGCGTCAGGCCGAGCCATGCCGCGAAGTCGCGCCCCGACTTGAACACGCCCGGATCGGGGACACTGGCCGCGACCACCGACGCAACCAAGGTCCCAACGCCGGGAATCTCGTCGAGCACGCGGCTGATCGGATTTTGTTTGTGCGCCCTGGCGAGTTCCTCTTCCACGGTCGCGATCGACAGGTCGAGCCCTTCCAGATGTTGAGCGATGCAGGCCACTGCAGCCGCGGCAATGGGCGGAAGTGCAGCATCAGCCTTCGCCTGCGCCAACAGTTCATCGACGCGGCCGATGCCCTTGGCAGCGACAATGCCGAACTCGGCAAGGTGGCCGCGCAGGGCGTTGACCGCCATCGTGCGCTGCTTGACCAGCAGCTCGCGGGTCTTGTGCAGCATCAGAACGGCTTGCTGGTCGGCACTCTTGATCGGTACGAAGCGCATATCCGGTCGCGACATCGCCTCGCAGATCGCCGCCGCGTCAACCGCGTCATTCTTGCCCCGCTTGACGTAGGGTTTGATGTAAGCCGGCGGGATCAGAACGACCTCGTGTCCCATCGCGACCAATTGGCGAGCCCAATAATGCGCCGAACCGCAGGCCTCCATGCCAACCCGGCAGGGCTCGATCTGCGAAAAGACCTCATGCATTTTCGAACGCTTGACCTTGCGCGAGATTGACCGGCCGCCCTCGCTCTCGAGCCCATGAACCTGAAAATAGTTCTTGCCCAGATCAATCGCCGCTC
>NZ_JAVAYM010000072.1:0-986 GCF_054185205.1 Bradyrhizobium sp. 14AA
CACCGCGACGATGTTGCTGGTCACGCTGTTGCCGGCGGGATCGGTGACGGTCGCGCGGAACTGGTAGCTGCCGTCGGCCAGATCGCTCTGCGCGGCCGTGGTCGCGGTCCAGGTGCTACCGCCGTCGATCGAGACCTCATAGGCCACGTTGGTGCCGTTGGTATCGGCGTTGCCGGTCAGCGACAGGTCGAAGGCCTTGTCGGTCGAGTTGAAGTCGGACGAGGACGAGCCCGAGTCCGTATAGCTCGACAGCGACAGCGTCCCCGCCGTCGGCGCCGTGGTGTCCACCACCACCGTGACGACATTGCTGGTCGAGGAGTTGCCGGCGGGATCGCTGACCACGGCGCGGAACTTGTAGCTGCCGTCAGTCAGGTTGCTTTGCGCCGAGGTCGTGGTCGACCAGTTGCCGCCGCCGTCGGTCGAGACTTCATAGGCCACATTGGTGCCGTTGGCATCGGCGTTGCCGCTCAGCGACAGATCGAAGGTCTTGTCGGTCGAGTTGAAGTCCACAGACGACGACCCGCTGTCGTCATAGTTCGACAGCGACAGGGTCCCCGCCGTCGGCGCCGTGGTGTCCACCACCACCGTGACGACGTTGCTGGTCGCGCTGTTGCCGGCAGGATCGCTGACGACGGCGCGGAACTTGTAGCTGCCGTCAGTCAGGTTGCTTTGCGCCGAGGTCGTGGTCGACCAGTTGCCGCCGCCGTCGGTCGAGACTTCATAGGCCACATTGGTGCCGTTGGTATCGGCATTGCCGCTCAGCGACAGATCGAAGGCCTTGTCGGTCGAGTTGAAGTCCACAGACGACGACCCGCTGTCGTCATAGCTCGACAGCGAGAGCGTCCCCGCCGTCGGCGCCGTGGTGTCGACCACCACCGTGACGACATTGCTGGTCGAACTGTTACCGGCGGGATCGCTGACCACGGCACGGAACTGGTAGCTGCCATCGGTGAGGTTGCTTTGCGCCGCCGTGGTCGTCGACCAGG
>NZ_JAVAYM010000073.1:0-925 GCF_054185205.1 Bradyrhizobium sp. 14AA
ACGCCTAAAGGTCGAGAGGCGATGGTCCGAAGCGTGGTCGAGGGCGGGCTGAGCCAGGCCGACGCGGCTTTCCAATTCAACACGACGCCGAAGACCGTTGCCAAATGGGTCAAGCGGTTCCGCGCAGAAGGTGTGGAGGGGTTGCGTGATCGCTCCTCCAGACCCCATTCATCGCCGAGCCAAACCCCGCCTGCCACGTGTACAGCCATCGAGGCCTTGCGACGGCAGCGCCACACCGGCAAGCAGATCGCAGCCGAGGTCGAGGTGTCGCCGGCGACCGTCAGCCGCGTCCTGCGTCGTTTGGGAATAAACCGGATCCGCGATCTCGAGCCGGCCGAGCCGGAGCGCCGCTATGAGCGCGAGAACCCAGGCGAGATCATTCACATCGACATCAAAAAGCTCGGGCGTTTCGAGCGTGTCGGCCACCGCATCACCGGCGATCCGAGTGGTCCGAACAAGAGCCGCGGCGCCGGCTGGGATTTCGTCCACGTCTGCATTGACGACCATTCCCGCGTCGCCTTCACAGAGATCAAGCCCGACGAGACGGCGGACAGCGCTGTTCCCTTTCTCAAGGCTGCGGTGGCTTATTACAAAAGCCTCGGCGTCACCGTCGCGCGCGTCATGACTGACAATGGGAGTTGCTATCAGTCCTTTGCCTTCCGCGACGCTTGCCGAGACCTGGGCATCAAGCACATCCGCACCAAGCCTTACACGCCGAGAACAAACGGCAAGGCCGAGCGCTTCATTCAGACAGCGCTTCGGGAATGGGCCTATGCCCGAGCCTACCAAACCTCAGATCGGCGCGCCCAAGAACTGCCGGTCTGGCTACACCAATACAACTGGCACAGACCCCACGGTGGTATAGACTCCCAAACGCCGATCAGCAGGCTCGGTTTGTCCAAGGACAACCTCTTGAGGCTCCACA
>NZ_JAVAYM010000074.1:0-856 GCF_054185205.1 Bradyrhizobium sp. 14AA
CTAGGACCGATCGACATTCATTGCATCCAGATCATTGCGGCTGCGAGATGGATGAAGCCGGTAAAGTTGGCGGTTCGCCTGTCATAGCGGGTTGCCAAGCGTCGGAAGTGTTTGAGCTGGCAGAAGCAGCGCTCGATGCGGTTGCGCTGTTTGTAGGCGTCGGCGTCGTGCGGAATGATGATCCTGCGGGTGCGGTTTGACGGAATCACCGCCGTTGCGCCGATTTCCGCGATGATCGCACGCAGGGCATTGCTGTCATAGGCTTTGTCGGCGAGCACGGCATCGCCGCTCTGGCCATCGAGCAGTGCGGGCGCCTGGGTGATGTCATTAACCTGCCCAGCCGTGACGATGAAGCGGAGCGGACGGCCGAGCGCATCGGCCAGCATGTGGATCTTGGTGGTCAGTCCGCCTCGGGAACGCCCCAGCGCCTGATCTTTGGCCCCCCTTTTCCGCTCGTCGCCTGCTGGTGGGCGCGAACGATGGTGCTGTCGATCATCAGATACTGGTTTTCGCGATCGGCGGTCAGAGCAGCGAACACGCGCTCCCAGACGCCAGCATGGCACCAGCGGCTGAAGCGCTGATGCACCGTTTTCCACTTGCCGTACCGCTCCGGCAGGTCGCACCAGTGTGCGCCCGACCGCAAAACCCACAAACATCCGTTGACGAACAGACGATTATCCGCAGCCGTACGTCCCGGGTCGCCAGCTTTCCCCGGCAGCAGTGGCAAGATCCTCGCCCATTGCGCCTCGGTCAGCTCATATCGCTTCGCCGCCATCATCTGCTCCGTGTCGAATCACGGAACTCTATGAATCAGCGATCAAACCACTTGGGAATCCTGAATGTCGATCGGCCCTAG
>NZ_JAVAYM010000075.1:0-844 GCF_054185205.1 Bradyrhizobium sp. 14AA
GCCGGCGTGAAGAACGGCAGCGGGGCGCCGTCGGTCGGCTTGAACACCACCTTCACCTTCTGGCCGATCTTCAGCTTCTCGAGATCGCAGTCGACGAAATTGGTTTGCACCGATGGCCCCTCCTTCAGCGTGACATAGCCGATCGCATAGGGACCCGTCGGCGACTTCCGCATCAGGCTCCAGGTGTAGATCGTGCCCTCGCCGGACGCCTCCTCCCACACCGTCTTGTCGGAGTAGCAGAACGGGCAGATCGAGCGCGGGAAGTAATGCGCTTCGCCGCAGGCGGTGCAGCGCTTGATCATGAACTTGCCCTCTTTCGCTGCGTCCCAGAACGCTGCGGTCTCGGGGTTGGTCACCGGGGCCGGATACTTCTTCGCTTCGCTCATCACACGCGCTCCAGAATGGCCGTCGAGGCGGCGTGGCGGACGCCCAGAAGGCCGCCGGTGCCGTGGGCGATGGCGAGATCGCAATTCTTGACCTGCACCTTCGGATGCGCCTCGCCGCGCAGCTGCCTGACAGCCTCGATGATCTTGGTCATGCCGCCGCGGTTGACGGGATGGTTGCTGCAGAGGCCACCGCCGTCGGTGTTGAACGGCAGCTTGCCGACGCCAGAGATCAGATTGCCGTCGGCGACGAACTTGCCGCCCTCGCCTTTGTTGCAGAAGCCGAGGTCCTCGAGCTGCATCAGCACCGTGATGGTGAAGCTGTCGTAGATCGAGGCGTATTTGATGTCCTTCGGCGTGATGCCGGCCTCCTCGAACGCGCGCGGGCCCGACCAGACGCCGGCCGAGTACGTGAGGTCGAGATCCTTGCCGCCGCGCGGCCCCTTCATCGCCTCGCCATG
>NZ_JAVAYM010000007.1:0-321341 GCF_054185205.1 Bradyrhizobium sp. 14AA
GACGACCACGGCCGCGCAGAGCGAGCTGGCCGACGGCAGCTACCAGTTCCGTGCCGTGGTCACCGATCCCGCCGGTAACAGTTCGACCAGCAATGTCGTCGCGGTGGTGGTCGACACGTCGGCGCCGGCGGCAGGGACGCTGTCGCTGTCGAACTATGACGACAGCGGGTCGTCGTCTGCGGACTTCAACTCGACCGACAAGGCCTTCGATCTGTCGCTGAGCGGCAATGCCGATACCAACGGCACCAGTGTGGCCTATGAGGTCTCGACCGACGGCGGCGCGAGCTGGTCGACGACCACGGCCGCACAGAGCGATCTGGCCGACGGCAGCTACCAGTTCCGCGCGACCGTCACCGATCCCGCCGGCAACTCCTCGACCAGCAATGTCGTCGCGGTGGTGGTCGACACGTCGGCGCCGACGGCGGGAACGCTCTCTCTGTCGAACTATGACGACAGCGGGTCGTCGTCTGTGGACCTCAACTCGACCGACAGGGCCTTCGACCTGTCACTGAGCGGCAACGCCGATGCCAACGGCACCAGTGTGGCCTATGAGGTCTCGACCGACGGCGGCGCGAGCTGGTCGACGACCACGGCCGCACAGAGCGATCTGGCCGACGGCAGCTACCAGTTCCGCGCGACCGTCACCGATCCTGCCGGCAACAGCGCGACCAGCAACATCGTCGCGGTGGTGGTCGACACGTCGGCGCCGACGGCGGGGACGCTCTCTCTGTCGAACTATGACGACAGCGGGTCGTCGTCTGTGGACCTCAACTCGACCGACAAGGCCTTCGATCTGTCGCTGAACGGCAATGCCGATACCAACGGCACCGGTGTGGCTTATGAGGTCTCGACCGACGGCGGCGCGAGCTGGACCACGACGACGGCCGCACAGAGCGATCTGGCCGACGGCAGCTACAAGTTCCGCGCCGTCGTCACCGATCCCGCCGGCAACAGTTCGACCAGCAACACCGTCACGGTGGTGGTGGACACCACGGCGCCGACGGCGGGGACACTGTCGCTGTCGAGCTATACGGACTCGGGCTCATCCTCGTCCGACTTCAACTCGACCGACAAGGCCTTCGACCTGTCGCTGAGCGGCAACGCCGATACCAACGGTACGACGGTGGTCTATCAGGTCTCGACCGACGGCGGCGCGAGCTGGTCGACGACCACAGCCGCGCAGAGCAACCTCGCCGACGGCAGCTACAAGTTCCGCGCCGTCGTCAGCGATCCTGCCGGCAACAGCGCGACCAGCAACGTCGTCACGGTGGTGGTCGATACCACCGCGCCGACGGCAGGGACACTCTCGCTGTCGAGCTATACGGACTCGGGCTCATCCTCGTCCGACTTCAACTCGACCGACAAGGCCTTCGATCTGTCGCTGAGCGGCAACGCCGATACCAACGGCACAACGGTGGCCTATGAGGTGTCGACCGACGGCGGTAGCACCTGGACCGCGACCACGGCCGCGCAGAGCGATCTGGCCGACGGCAGCTACCAGTTCCGCGCGACCGTCACCGATCCCGCCGGCAACAGCGTGACCAGCAACATCGTCGCGGTGGTGGTCGACACGTCGGCGCCGACGGCGGGGACGCTCTCTCTGTCGAACTATGACGACAGCGGGTCGTCGTCTGCGGACTTCAACTCGACCGACAAGGCCTTCGACCTGTCGCTGACCGGCAACGCCGATGCCAACGGCACCAGTGTGGCCTATGAGGTGTCGACCGACGGCGGCGCGAGCTGGTCGACGACCACAGCCGCGCAGAGCAACCTCGCCGACGGCAGCTACCAGTTCCGCGCGACCGTCAGCGATCCCGCCGGCAACTCCTCGACCAGCAACATCGTCACGGTGGTGGTGGACACCACGGCGCCGACCGCGGGGACACTGTCGCTGTCGAGCTATACGGACTCGGGCTCATCCTCGTCCGACTTCAACTCGACCGACAAGACCTTCGACCTGTCGCTGACCGGCAACGCCGATACCAACGGCACCAACGTGGCCTATGAGGTCTCGACCGACGGCGGCGCGAGCTGGACCGCGACGACGGCCGCACAGGGTGACCTCGCTGACGGCAGCTACCAGTTCCGCGCCGTGGTCAGCGATCCCGCCGGTAACAGTTCGACCAGCAATGTCGTCACGGTGGTGGTCGACACCACCGCGCCGACGGCGGGGACGCTCTCGCTGTCGAACTACAGCGACAGCGGGTCGTCGTCTGTGGACTTCAACTCGACCGACAAGACCTTCGATCTGTCGCTGAGCGGCAACGCCGATGCCAACGGCACCAATGTGGCCTATGAAGTCTCGACCGACGGCGGCGGCAACTGGTCGACCACGACCTCGGCGCAAAGCAACCTGACTGACGGCAGCTACAAGTTCCGCGCCGTCGTCAGCGATCCTGCCGGCAACAGCGCGACCAGCAACGTCGTCACGGTGGTGGTCGATAACACCGCGCCGACGGCAGGGACACTCTCGCTGTCGAGCTATACGGACTCGGGCTCATCCTCGTCCGACTTCAACTCGACCGACAAGGCCTTCGATCTGTCGCTCAGCGGCAACGCCGATACCAACGGCGCGACAGTGGTCTATCAGGTCTCGACCAACGGCGGCGGGACCTGGTCGACGACCACGGCCGCACAGAGCGATCTGGCCGACGGCAGCTACCAGTTCCGCGCGACCGTCACCGATCCCGCCGGCAACTCCTCGACCAGCAATGTCGTCGCGGTGGTGGTCGACACGTCGGCGCCGACGGCGGGAACGCTCTCTCTGTCGAACTATGACGACAGCGGGTCGTCGTCTGTGGACCTCAACTCGACCGACAAGGCCTTCGATCTGTCGCTGAGCGGCAACGCCGATGCCAACGGCACCAGTGTGGCCTATGAGGTCTCGACCGACGGCGGCGCGAGCTGGTCGACGACCACAGCCGCGCAGAGCAACCTCGCCGATGGCAGCTACCAGTTCCGCGCGACCGTCAGCGATCCTGCCGGCAACTCCTCGACCAGCAATGTCGTCACGGTGGTGGTCGACACGTCGGCGCCGACGGCGGGGACGCTCTCTCTGTCGAACTATGACGACAGCGGGTCGTCGTCTGTGGACCTCAACTCGACCGACAAGGCCTTCGATCTGTCGCTGAACGGCAATGCCGATGCCAACGGCACCAATGTGGCTTATGAGGTCTCGACCGACGGCGGCAGCACCTGGAGTTCGACGACGGCCGCGCAGGGTGACCTCGCTGACGGCAGCTACCAGTTCCGCGCGACCGTCACCGATCCCGCCGGCAACTCCTCGACCAGCAATGTCGTCGCGGTGGTGGTCGACACCACGGCGCCGACGGCGGGGACCCTGTCGCTGTCGAGCTATGACGACAGCGGGTCGTCGTCTGTGGACCTCAACTCGACCGACAAGGCCTTCGATCTGTCGCTGAACGGCAATGCCGATACCAACGGCACCGGTGTGACTTATGAGGTCTCGACCGACGGCGGCGCGAGCTGGACCACGACGACGGCCGCGCAGGGTGACCTCGCTGACGGCAGCTACCAGTTCCGCGCGACCGTCACCGATCCCGCCGGCAACTCCTCGACCAGCAATGTCGTCGCGGTGGTGGTCGACACCACGGCGCCGACGGCGGGGACCCTGTCGCTGTCGAGCTATGACGACAGCGGGTCGTCGTCTGTGGACCTCAACTCGACCGACAAGGCCTTCGATCTGTCTCTGAGCGGCAACGCCGATACCAACGGCACAACGGTGGCCTATGAGGTCTCGACCGACGGTGGCGCGAGCTGGACCACGACCACAGCCGCACAGAGCGATCTGGCCGATGGCAGCTACCAGTTCCGCGCGACCGTCACCGATCCCGCCGGCAACAGTTCGACCAGCAACATCGTCACGGTGGTGGTGGACACCACGGCGCCGACGGCGGCGGTCGCGATCACGGCGATCGGCACCGACAGCGGCAACTCGTCATCCGACTTTGTCACCAACGACACCACGTTGATAGTGTCCGGCACGAATGGGTCGCTGGGATCTGGCGAGAAGATCCAGGTCAGCAGTGACGGTGGCAGCACCTGGCACGACGTCACGCAGGACACCTCGACGACCTGGAGCTACGACGACACCGGCACGGTGCACAGCACGAGCTTCACCTATCAGGCGCGGATCGTCGACACCGCCGGAAATATCGGTACTACCGCCAGTCATTCCGTCACGATCGACACGGCGAACCCGACGGTTGCGGTCGAGATCGCCGAAGCTGCGCTCAGCGACGGCACCGGCAGCTCGGTCGTGACCTTCAGCTTCAGCGAGGCGCCGGTCGGCTTCACCGCCGCCGGCATCAGCGCGACCCACGGCACCGTCACCGGCCTGACCGCCACCGCGGATCCGAAGGTCTACACCGCGACCTTCACCGCCGATGACGGCTTCGAGGGCCAGGGCGCGGTCACGGTCATTGCGGCAAGCTACACCGACGCGGCCGGCAACGCCGGCGGCACCGGCTCGGACTCCGTCACGATCGACACGGCGAACCCGACGGTTGCGGTCGAGATCGCCGAAGCTGCGCTCAGCGACGGCACCGGCAGCTCGGTCGTGACCTTCAGCTTCAGCGAGGCGCCGGTCGGCTTCACCGCCGCCGGCATCAGCGCGACCCACGGCATCGTCACCGGCCTGACCGCCACCGCGGATCCGAAGGTCTACACCGCGACCTTCACCGCCGATGACGGCTTCGAGGGCCAGGGCGCGGTCACGGTCATTGCGGCGAGCTACACCGACGCGGCCGGCAACGCCGGCGGCACCGGCTCGGACTCCGTCACGATCGACACGGCGAACCCGACGGTTGCGGTCGAGATCGCCGAAGCCGCGCTCAGCGACGGCACCGGCAGCTCGGTCGTGACCTTCAGCTTCAGCGAGGCGCCGGTCGGCTTCACCGCCGCCGGCATCAGCGCGACCCACGGCATCGTCACCGGCCTGACCGCCACCGCCGATCCGAAGGTCTACACCGCGACCTTCACCGCCGATGACGGCTTCGAGGGCCAGGGCGCGGTCACGGTCATTGCGGCGAGCTACACCGACGCGGCCGGCAACGCCGGCGGCACCGGCTCGGCCTCCGTCACGATCGACACGGCGAACCCGACGGTTGCGGTCGAGATCGCCGATCTCAACCTGACGAGTGGAGAAACCGAAACCGTCACCTTTACCTTCAGCGAGGTGCCTGCAAATTTCGCGCTGACCGATGTCACTTACGACACGAGCAACGGTTCGCTCTCCGGACTGACTCAGGATCTCGGTAGCGATCCGTCCGGCAAGACCTGGACTGCAACCTTTACCCCGTACTCGGGAATCCTGGACAACACCAATACGTTTACGGTCGGGACCGATTGGCAGGACCAGGCCGGAAATGCCTCGAGCGGGAGCAGCAGCTCGGCCAATTTCACCATCAACACCGCCGACACCACCCCTCCCACAGTGACGGTGACGATCGATGACGTCGTGATCAATGCCAGCGAGACGACGACGGTCCACTTCAGCTTCAGCGAGGACGTGACCGGCTTTGATCCGTCCAGCAGCGCTGATGTGACAATTATCGGCGGAACTCTGAGCAATTTCCATGAAGTCGATCAATCGCACTGGACGGCAACTTTCACGCCCAGCGCGGGGACGACGACGACCGCAGCGTCAGTAGGCGTGGTTGACCACAGCTACACCGACTTGGCCGGCAATCCGGGTGGTGCGGGCAGCTCGGGGGCCTTCACCGTCGATACGGTCGCTCCGAACGCTCCGACCATCGCATCGGTGGTCGATGACGTTGCTCCGGTCGTTGGAACGGTTTCCAATAGCGGTTACACCAATGACACGTCCCTGGTACTCAACGGTACCGCCGAAGCGAATAGCTCCATCGCCATCTACGATGGCGCCAACCTTCTCGGCACGGTCACCACGGCTGGAAATGGTCAATGGACCTATACTGCAAGCGGGCTGTTGGAGGGGGCACACAGCTTTACGGCCACTGCGACAGATGCCGCCGGCAATATCAGTTCGACCTCTGCTGCGTACGCAGTTACGGTTGACACGACTGCGCCGGCTGCGGGCATATTGGCGTTCGCCAGTCTCATTGACACCGGCGCGGCCAACACCCCGCCGGTCACGCAGGACAACACCTTCAGCCTGAGCCTGTCCGGTCAGGAGGTCGGGACGACGGTCGCCTACCAGGTGTCGACCAATGGCGGGACCAGCTGGTCGACGACTTCGAGCAATCAGACCAGCCTGGTGGACGGCAACTACCAGTTCCGCGCCGTGGTGACCGATGCTGCGGGCAACAACTCGATCAGCAACGCGATTGCCGTGACCGTGGACAACACCGCACCTGTCGCGGGTACGCTGTCGTTCGCGAACCTGACGGATACCGGCACGGTCAACAATCCGCCGGTCACGCAGGACAACGACTTCAGCCTGAACCTGTCCGGTCAGGAGGCCGGAACGACGGTCACCTATCAGGTATCGACCAATGGCGGGACCAGCTGGTCGGCGACTTCAAGCACGCAGACCGGCCTCGCGGACGGCAATTACCAGTTCCGTGCCGTGCTGACCGATGCCGCGGGCAACAGCTCGACCAGCAACGCGATAGCTGTGACAGTGGACAACACCGCGCCTGCAGCAGGCACGCTGTCGTTCACGAATCTGACGGATACCGGCACGGCCAACAGCCCGCCGGTCACGCAGGACAACAACTTCAGCCTGAGCCTGTCTGGTCAGGGGGCCGGGACCACGGTCGCCTACCAGGTGTCGACCAATGGTGGGACCAGCTGGTCGGCGACGACAAACACGCAGACCAATCTGGGTGACGGGGACTATCAGTTCCGAGCCGTGGTGACGGACGCAGCTGGCAACGGCTCGACCGGCAATGCGATCGAGGTCATTGTCGACAACACGGCACCGACTGCGGCGCTCGCGATCTCCGCGATTACAAATGATACCGGAAGCTCGTCGACGGACTTCGTCACCAATGACACGACGTTGACGATTTCAGGCACGCACGGCAGCCTTGCGTCCGGCGAAAAAATCCAGATCACCACGAATGGCGGCACGACCTGGGTGGATGTAACCTCGACGACCTCCTCAACGTGGAGCTATGTCGATCCAGCGGTGCACACCTCGAGCTTCACTTACCAGGTGCGCATCGTCGACGCGGCTGGAAATGTTGACGGCAATACCGCGTCCCAGGCGATTACGATCGATACTGCGGCCCCCAACAAGCCGACGATTACGTCTGCAACCGATGATGTGGCGCCGCAGACGGGCAATGTCGCCAACGGCGGATCGACCAACGACACCAATCTCTTGCTCAGCGGGAATGGCGAGGCCGGTACGACCATCACCCTCTACGAGGGTGCAAATGTCCTCGGCACGACGACAGTTGCCGCGAACGGTGCGTGGAGCGTCGCAACGGGCCTTCTATCGGAAGGTCTGCATTCGTTCACGGTCATAGACACGGACAAGGCCGGCAATGGGAGTGTTGTCTCGTCGCTCTACAGCGTCACAGTCGATCTCCACGCACCTGTTCTCTCGGCGACCAGTGAAGCGCTGAGCGGCAACGGCAAATTGACCTTGACCGGCACCTCCGACACCGATGGCGCGGTTTCCATCACCGACAATGGCTCGGCACTGGGTGCGGCGACCGCTTCAAATGGCAGCTGGAGCTTCACCACAGGGCCGAAGTTCGCGGATGTTCTCCACACATTCAGCATCACGGAGACGGATGCTGCTGGCAACGTCGGATCGACAGTCGCGATCTTTGGCAGCTCGGGCAACGACAACGTCACGACGGGGACGAACGGGGCCGACCTTGTTGTTACCGGTGGCGGCAACGACACCATCAACGGCTTCGTCGGGGCAGACAAGATCGATGGCGGGACCGGTACCGACACGATCGTACTGACGGCGACGTCTATCGATCTGGGCAATGCGCTTGACGGGCAAATCGTGAATGTTGAAGCAATTTCGGCAGCGAGCGCTGCGTCCGGCGTCACCATCGATCTGCATAGCCAGAGCGAGGGCTTTACGATTACCGGCAGCAATTTCGCCGACGTCATTGTCGGCGGGGCCAGCGGTGACCGCATCATCGGCGGCGGCAAGGGCGATACGCTGACCGGAGGCCCGGGCAGCGATACCTTTGTCTACAACTCAACCGCCGACTCAAAGCCGGTCGCCGGGAATTTCGATACGATCCTGGGCTTTGCCCATGGATCGGACAAGATCGATTTCACGGCGATCACGGGCCTCACCACGGTTGCCTCCGCGACCTCGGCGCCGTCGTCGATCGCAGCTCATACGATCGAGATCGTCACCAGCGGCGGCAACACCATCATCTATGCCAACGCGACGAATTCGGCTGAAAGCCTGTCGGCCGTTGACATGGAGATCCACCTGACGGGCGTCACCAATGTGACGTCGGCCGATATTCTTCATCACTAAGGGAACGGGCGGTGCAATCTACCGGTTTGCGCCGCCCGCATCGGCTGGATTCGAGCTCGTCAGGGTCAGTCTCTGTTCGGCTCAACCGGCCGAAGCGCGACGCCGAGGCGGCGAGCCAACATCCGCAATCTCCGCCTCAGTGAGGCGGAGCGCCGCCGGGCCGAGGTCGGCCTCCGCACGCCCTTGTGTCCCGCGTCGACGGCAGCCTGCACTGACTCCGGGAGCACCGGATCGCCGATGGGGCAGGGCGCCCCCGCCGGGATTTCCGGATCGAAAAAGCCCTGACCCCGTGAATGCGCCTGCAAAGTCTAACCTGCGAAAAGAAGCCAGGAGCCGGGGCATCGATCCGGATCGCCTGGTGTTTGCCAAGCGGCTTGCGTCATCATCCGACCACCTGGCGCGCCATCGCCTTGCCGATCTCTTCCTGGATACACTGCCCTACAACGCACATACGACTGCGAGCGATGCGTTGTGGGCTGGCCTGCCGGTCGTGACGCAGATCGGAGACAGTTTCGCGGGCCGCGTCGCGGCGAGCCTGGTCAATGCCGTCGGCTTGCCTGAGTTGATCGCGCAAACACGCGACGAATATGAAGAGCTCGTAATTGAGCTGGCGCTGAACAGGCAAAAGCTTCAGGCCATTCGCGAGAGGTTGCAGGAGAGTCGCTTGACGGCACCATTGTTTGATGCGGCACGCTATACGAAGCACCTGGAAGCCGCCTTTGAGACCATGCATCAAAGACACCAGGCTGGATTGTCGCCAGATCACATCGACATTCAGACACTGGGATAACGAAGATCCTGTGTGCGTTTGATGTTGCCTGCGCGGACGCACCAGGCAGCGCTCAATGCCGACCGTGCCCGTCCCGACGTCGGCTTGATCGAGCGAAATTGGTCACGGGCCGGTCTAACTGCGCCAGTCCTTCGCCGGCTTGGTCAATCGGGTAGGGGATATCCGTAGGGCCGATCCCCTCGGGGATCGAAATCACCGCGACTGATGTGCCTCCAGGACTGGCGCGAACCGATCCGCCGAGAGCCGCTGGTCGCCTGTCTCATTATTCCCGGGTTTTCTCACCCCGGTTCCTGGCCTGCGCGCCCCGACGGGAGGGAGGGGATTCCTGATCGGGGGGAGCCGACTCCGCCTGCGCTGAGGAACCGCCCCTTTCGGCCGAGATCGGTGCCCTTTGGGGGGGCCGCTGACGTGGCGGCATCCTTCCAGATCAGTCGATTCTTGCCGGCTGCATACCCGCCGGGGCCGTGGCCGATTCCACGATTCGAGCGCGTCAGAACCGCAACTTTGCGGTGCCCGGCCCGCAGTGCCTCAAGTGAGGAATTTCGACGGCAAATGGAACCGTCTCAAAAACGATAGCAAAAACAGCATGTTACGGGGATGGTTTGATCACATCTGCGTGTTATTTGTGCAACACCCGTTGGAAAACACGCTTCATTGGCCCGTTTCGGAGCGTTCTGTTGTTGTGTGTGCAAGGACGTTCGGTAATTGTGACTGAGCGACGGAGGGGGGCATCCCGAGGTCGTCCCGTTTTAGGTGGTTCGCTTAAGTCCCTCGCGTTCAGCGGGTGTGTCCGAAGGCGCGAAGCGACTAAGCGGTGAGTTAAGGGACAAGGGAACCAACCTTAGGGTGTTTCACCCAGCGGATCCGGAACCTTCCCTATAGAGCAAACTTGGAGGTTTAACATGAAGTTGGTTAAGAGCCTTTTGCTCGGTTCAGCGGCGGGTCTGATCGCCGTTGGCGGAGCGCAGGCAGCCGATCTCCCCGTGAAGGCCAAAGCGGTCGAATACGTGAAGATCTGCTCCCTGTACGGTGCGGGTTTCTACTACATCCCCGGCACCGACACCTGCATCAAGCTGGGTGGTTACCTGCGCGCTGAAGTCGCGCTGGGCAGCAACTCGGACTTCACCCTGAACCAGAACGTCTCGAGCCAGGGCGCCAACGGTGCACGTAACCGTCTGACGAACTACTACACCGCTCGCGCTCGTGAAGATCTCAACATCGACACGCGCACCGCGACCGAGTACGGCGTCGTCCGTACCTTCTTCGACGGCGTGTTCTCCTGGACCACCGGCAACTACGTCGGCACCAACAGCGCTTCTGGCACGACGCAGTATTCGGGCACTCTGGCTGCTGGTACCAACCCGCTGACCGGCGCTGCGACCCTCTACGGTTCGGGCTCTGGCTCGGTGAACGGCACCGACGGCAACACCTCGGCCGGTTCGCTCGGCGTGTACTACGCCTTCATCCAGTTCGCCGGCTTCACGATGGGTAAGGCCGTGTCGCAGTTCGACGCGCCCTGGACCAACTATCCCGGCAACAACTTCGACGGTCTCGTCGGCGGCAGCGGCACGGTCACTGGTGTCAACCAGTTCTCCTACACCGCTGACTTCGGTCAGGGCATCACGGCGGCGTTCTCGGCGCAGGATCCGACCCAGTACACGCAGGCAGGTAACCTGAATCTGACCGGTGGTTCGTTCTACGGGTACTTCAGCGGATCGATCGGCGGTAGCGGCAGCATCGGTGGTTCGCGTTCTCCGGACCTCATCGGTATGGTGCGTGTCGACCAAGCCTGGGGCCTCTTCCAGGCGTCGGTGGTTGCGCATGACAACCACGTTGCCTACTACGGTGCGACCGAGACCACTGGTCACCCCGACGACAAGTGGGGTTGGGCGGTTCAGCTCGCTCTGTCGATCAAGAACATCCCGACCGGTGCGGGTGACGTGATCAACGTTTCGGCTGTCTACACCGACGGCGCGACCCGCTACAACTTCCAGAACCTGGCGGGCAGCACTTACGCGATGTTCGGCAGCTCGGGCGTGGCTTATCAGAGCCTCGGCTTTGCTTCTGCTCCGGATACCGTGTTCGTCACGGGCTCCCAGCAGGAGACGGTCAAGACCTGGGGCTTCCGTGGTGCTTACACCCATAACTGGGATGCGTTCTGGAACACCGCGATCTACGGTGCTTACGCTCAGGCTCAGCTCGGGTCGCTCGCCAAGACTACGATCTGCGGTGCCGGCGGCATCGGTGGTGGTCTGATCGGAGGCGCGGCAGGCCTCACGGGTTGTAATCCTGACTTTGCCATCGGCCAGGTCGGTATCATCACCCGCTGGACTCCCGTCAAGAACCTGACGTTCTCGGCTGATCTCGCCTGGACCCACCTCGATCAGAAGTATTCCGGCGTGATCACTCCGCCGGCGCTGATCGCCGTCCCGGCCAAGCCGGTCGCGGCCTACGAGTTGAAGGATCAGGACTCGCTCGTTCTGCTCCTCCGCGCTCAGCGCAACTGGTAAGTTTGGTCTAACGACCTGACAGAGAGCCCCGGCGGGAAACCGCCGGGGCTTTTCTTCTGGTGCATTGGCTTGCGAGCCAGCAATGTCGGCCGAGCCGGCGCGACGCTTCCGTGACCGGTCGCTCGCTAGGGCTCAGGTCGCGGCCGTTGCAGAGGAGCCGGCGACTGCTCTGCACGCAGGGCAAATTTCGAGCTTCTCAGGTTTGTGCCTCCGCGGCCGCCGAGCTCGCGACAGCCGCACAGCGTTGTGGCCGACATTTCACTGCTCTAGGTTCTGTCTGCTTATGGGCCCGAAACGGACCTTTGATCTGGATCAACCCGGAGTAGTGCCGCTCCGTTTCTGTGCGCCTCACCATCCGTCAAAGACCCACTATCGAAAAGCGCATATCAAGCGAAACAACCCTTCGAGCGGTGTGAAGCAACGCAGGCCGCTGATGCATGGGCCCGGGGGAGGGGCGGGATGAATCTGGCTGATACGAAATCGTTGTCTGGCTCCGGACAATCGTTCGAGCATCCAGCAGGTGAGGGGATGCTTTACGTGCCGGGCGGCACGTTTCGGATGGGCTCGGATCGGCATTATCCGGAGGAAGCGCCGGCCCATCGCGTTACCGTTGACGGATTCTGGATGGATCGCACGCCGGTCACCAACCGCCAATTCCGCAAATTCGTGAACGCGACCGGTTACGTCACTTTCGCCGAAATTACACCTGATGCGAAGGACTATCCGGGCGCTCTGCCGCACATGCTCAAGGCCGGCTCGCTGGTCTTCACGCCGCCTAAGCGAGCCGTAGACTTGCGTAACTGGGGGCAATGGTGGACGTTCAAATTCGGCGCCAACTGGCGCCGTCCCTATGGTCCGCGCAGCAACGTCAGCGGGCTCGACGACCACCCGGTCGTCCACATCGCTTACCGGGACGTCGAAGCCTATGCCAAATGGGCCGGCAAGGAATTGCCGACCGAGGCCGAATGGGAATTCGCCGCTCGCGGCGGACTGGACGGCGCGGAATTCGCCTGGGGTGACGAGCAATTCCCCGGCGGCAGGCATATGGCAAACGCCTGGCAGGGCAATTTCCCTCACCAGAATCTCGCGGCTGATGGCTTCGAACGCACTTCGCCCGTCACCGCATTCCCCGCCAACGGTTACGGCCTGCACGACATGATCGGCAATGTCTGGGAATGGACGGCCGATTGGTATTCGCAGAAGCACGAAGCCGACGCCCCGAAAGTCTGCTGCATCCCGCAAAATCCTCGCGGCGGGCCCGAGAGCGCGAGCTACGATTCTCGTCAGCCAAACCTCAGGATTCCGCGCAAGGTGCTTAAAGGCGGCTCGCATCTATGCGCTCCCAACTACTGCCGCCGCTATCGTCCGGCCGCGCGTCATGCCGAGCCGATCGACACCTCAGCAAGCCATCTCGGCTTCAGGTGCATCACCAGGAAGAGGATCACATCATGAGTACAGATAGGATTCCGGAAAAGCCTGAGATGAGCACGAGACCAATCGGCGGAGAATTGAAACGCCGCGATCTCTTGTTGAGTGGCAGTTCTCTCGTCGCCGCTTCGGCGCTCTCGGCCGTCGGATTGACGAGCCCTGCGCAAGCACAGCAACCCGCACCAGCGCCCGCAGCGGCCGGCCAGCGACCAAACATCGTCTTCATCATGGGTGACGACATCGGCTGGTTCAATATCGGCGCCTACCACCAGGGCATCATGGCAAGCCGGACACCGAACCTCGACAAGCTCGCCGCGGAAGGCATGCGCTTCACCGACTACTACGCCGAAGCGAGCTGCACGGCGGGCCGCGCCAACTTCATCACCGGAGAGCTGCCGATCCGTACCGGGCTTACCACGGTCGGCCAGGCGGGCTCCCCGATCGGCATGCCGGCGCAGGCGCCGACCATCGCGACCGCGCTGAAATCCATGGGTTACACCACGGGACAGTTCGGCAAGAACCACCTCGGCGACCTCAACGAGTTCCTGCCGACCATGCACGGCTTCGACGAGTTCTTCGGCTATTTGTACCACCTCGACGCGATGGAAGACCCGGCCCACCGCAACTATCCGCAAGCGCTCTTGGCCACCGTCGGTCCACGCAACATGGTTCATTCCTGGGCGACCAACGTCGACGATCCGACGGTGCAGACGCGCTGGGGCAAGATCGGTAAGCAAAGGATCGAGGACTCCGGACCGCTTTATCCAAAGCGGATGGAGACGGTGGATGACGAAATCCTGAAGGTCACGTTCGACTTCATCGACAAGGCCAAGCGGGACAACAAGCCGTTCTTCGTCTGGCTCAACCCGACGCGCATGCACGTCGTCACCCACCTCTCTGAAAAATACGAGAACATGCGCAACTCGGAAAACGGCTGGTCGGTTTCCGAGGGTGGGTTCGCCCAGCTCGACGACATCGTCGGCGCCGTCATCAAGAAACTCAAGGACGAGGGCTTCGACGACAACACGATCATCGCGTTTACAACGGACAACGGCGCGGAGAACTTCACCTGGCCCGATGGCGGACAGACGCCATTTGCGGGTGGCAAGGGAACGGCGCTGGAAGGCGGCTTCCGCGTGCCCTGCATGATCCGATGGCCGGGCAAGGTGCCGGCGGGAAAGGTCGAGAACGGCATGATCTCGGGACTAGACTGGTTCCCGACCTTCGTCGCCGCCGCCGGCAATCCGAATATCGCCGACGAGTTGAGGAAGGGAAAGCAGCTCGGTGACAAGACCTACAAGGTCTACCTCGACGGGTACAACCAGATGGACCTTATTACCGGAAAAGGCCCCTCAGCCCGCCACTCGATTTTCTATTTCACCGAGGGCACACTGAGCGCGGTGCGCATCGACGACTTCAAATATCGCTTCACCGATCAGCCCAGCGGCTGGTTGGGCGGCACGGTCAAGGTTGATTGGCCGATCCTCACCAATATCCGCCTTGATCCCTTCGAACGGACGAACTTGCCCAACGGCGATAAGGGATCGTTGGCATTCTACAACTGGTTTGCTTACGAGTTCTGGCGGTTCCAGTTCGTGCAGCAGGAGGTGGGCAAGCTCGCCCAAACTGCAATCGAGTTCCCACCGATGCAGAAGGGGGCGAGCTTCAACCTCGAAGCCGTGAAGGAGCAGATCGAGAAGGCCATACAGTCGCACGCTGGCAAGTAGGATATGCGGCGCAAGCCCGGGAGTGGCGCGAACTGCCGACCTGACCAGTCACGTCGGCAGCTCTCAAGCTGCGCGCTCTGGGGTGGCTCGCCTCACGATCAGGTTCGACCATAGAATATTCCTCGACGGCCCAAAGCCGGACGACGGCGCATGTCCGGCGCTTGCGACCGATGCTCCCGGCAGCGAATCGAGGGACGGCCGTTCCTACTCCACGCCGCCGGCGCCGCGGCGCAGGTCGGCCTCGATCTGCAAGCGCGTGCCGCCGCCGAAGCGGGCGCGGTAAACCTGAAGGTTCTCCATGATGCGCTGCACGTAGTTGCGCGTCTCGGAGAACGGAATTAGCTCGACCCAGTCGACCGCATCGACCTTCGGGTCACGCGGATCGCCGTAGCGGTCGACCCACTTCTTCACGCTGCCGCGGCCGGCATTGTAGGCGGCGAACGTCATGATGTAGGAGCCGCGATAATCCTCGAGCAGCCCGCCGAGCTCGGCCGAGCCGAGCGTGGCGTTGTAGACCGAATCGTTCTTCAGCCGCCCGAGATCGTAGGTGGCGCCGTGGCGCTTGCAGACATAGCGCGCGGCGTCCGGTGTCACCTGCATCAACCCGTAGGCCTGCGCCGGCGAGACCACCGAGGGGTTGAAGGCGCTTTCCTGCCGCGCGATGGCGTAGACGATGCTGCGCTCGACCTCGGGGCCGATCGGCGTGAACTGCGGAATGCCGTTGACGGGGTAGGCGTAGAAGTCGAACGGCAGCCCGCGATTGAGCGCGGCCTTGCCGAGCAGCAGCATGCCGCGCGCGTCGCTGTAGCGCTGGCTGAGCTCGCCGAGGCCGGCAAGCGCTTCGGGATCGCCGTTCTCGCCCATGTCGGCAAGCATCGGGATCGCCATCTCGCGCTCGTCGAGCTCATAGAGCAATTGTGCGGCGCGCACGATCTCCAGCCGTTCGGCGCCGCGGCCGCGCGGCTGGCTGTTGAGCTCGATCTGCGGCAGGCCGAGTTTTGCGCGTGCAAGCTGGCCGTAATAGCTCGTGGACTGTTCGGCGGCCCGCGCGTAGGCGTTGCGCGCCTCCTGCTGGCGGCCCGCCGCTTCCGCGGCGCGGCCCTGCCAATAGCCGGCGCGCGCCAGCGTGGTCGGATTGACGCTGCCGACCCCGATGCGGGCAAAATGCTGGGTGGCGGCCGCGGGATCGTTGAGGAAGCGCAGCGCGATCCAGCCCGCGGTGAATTCCTGCTCGGTCTTGTAGATGTCGCGCGAGGGCAGGGCCGCATCGCGCGCAATCAGATAGGCGCTGCGGAATTCCTCGGTGTCGATCATCTTGCGCGCCAAAAGGCGCCGCTCGATCCACCATTCGTCGAGATTGTAGAGCCGGTTCGGATCCTTTGGCGCCGACAACATGAGCTGGGCCGCTTCGGCAAACTTCTCCTCGCGGCGCAGCAGCTGGATCTTGCTGAAGATGAAGCCGGGATCATTGTGCAGCTCGCGCGGCACGGCGTCGAGCAGCGCGTGCGCGTTCGGCGCTTTCTTGACGGCGGCGATGCGGGCCTTGGCGAGCGCGACGTAGCCGGCACCGAGGCGCTTGGCGGCGCGCAGCGCGGCCTCGTTTTCGCTGCCGTAGAGCAGCGTGTCCATTCGCGCCTTCTGGTCGCCCGGCGTGAGCAGCGCGCCGAACTGGTCGAGCGCATTGTTCTCGGTGTCCTCCGACATCGGATCGCTGCGCCAGGCCTCGCGCACCAGCCGTTCGGCATTGGCGCGATCGCCACGCGCCAGCATCGCCTTGGCGAGCGTGAAGCGGCCCTTGGCCGACACAGGAGACTCGTTCTCGAACCACGACCACGCAACCGAATCGTCGCGCCTGTCGTCCCACATCGCGGCTTCCAGGCGCCGGCGCAGGAACGTCTGCGACGGCCAGCTCGGATTGGCGGAGAGGAAGGCGCGGTAGCGCTCCACGGTCGCGCCATTGTCCTCGCTGCGCAGGATGATCCATTCGGCGAGTTTTCGCGCAACTGGGTCAGAGATCGAGGCGGCGTAGTTGGTGGCGTCGCCCGACTTGCGCTTGCGCACGAGCTCGATGACGGTCTCCAGCGTGTCCTTGTCGGCTTGGGGCGTCGACGAGGTCGCAGCGACCGCAGCCGGCGTCACCGGCTTGCGCGGCGCCGCGTGCTGGCGGGTCGCAGGTGCAAGCACGGGAGCCGCGGCGGGTTTGGCGGGGGCCGGCGCTGTCGGTCTGACGGTGGCCGTCACGGCCGGCGCGGGTGCGGCCTTGGGGGGCGAACCACTGGCGGCCGGCTGTGATTTTGGCGCGGAAGCCGCTGCCGCCGGCTTGGTCGCTGCCGCGGGCTTGGGCTTGTCCTTCGCTGCGTCCTTACCAGCGTTCTTGGTGCCGTCCTTCTTGCCGGCATCCTTGGTAGCATCCTTGCCGGCATCTTTGGCCGGCTTCTTCGCAGCATCCTTGGCGGGGGCGCCGGCCGTACCCTTGGTCGCGCCCTTGGCTGCGTCTTTCGGGGTTTCCTTGCCGGTTCCCTTGCCCTTCGCTGCGTCCTTGGCGGCTGGTTTCGCGGTGTCGCCGGCCCCTTCCGCGGTCGTCTCGTTCGACTTGGCGAGGGCGGCGCAGCCGACCGTCAGCCCTGCCATCAGGCACACGACCAGGCCGGTGGATCGCCATGCGGCACGAGGAAAGGAGGTCACGGCGTTTCGTCGCCCCGAATCAGTCAAGTGGCACAAGACCTAGCTGTATTCGATTGAATATGCGGACAAAATACCAACAAAAATACCAACAGCCGCTTACCTTTGCCGGGTTTGCACCACCACCGCGGCAAAATCGCGGCTTAAACGGTGCGTCGCGCGGAAGCGGCCCTTTTACCGGCGGGATAGACCCGATATGAAGGGGGCTTGCTCAAGAGATCGCCGCGTACGGAGGAAGTCCATGGCAGCCAAGACGAAATTCCGGGGGTCGTTCACCGCCTTGGTCACGCCGTTCAAGAACGGCTCGCTGGACGAGGCGGCGTTCCGCTCCCTGGTCAACTGGCAGATCTCGGAGGGCACCAATGGCCTGGTCCCGGTCGGCACCACCGGCGAGAGCCCGACGCTCAGCCATGACGAGCACAAGAAGGTGGTCGAATGGTGCATCGAGGAGGCCAAGGGCCGCGTGCCCGTGGTCGCCGGCGCCGGCTCCAATTCGACCAGGGAAGCGGTCGAGCTCGCCCAGCATGCCGAGAAGGCGGGCGCGAATGCCGTGCTGGTGGTGACGCCCTACTACAACAAGCCGACCCAGGAAGGGATGTATCAGCACTTCAAGGCGATCAACGATGCCATCGGCATCCCGATCATCATCTACAACATCCCGCCGCGCTCGGTGATCGACATGTCGGTCGACACCATGAACCGGCTGTGGGAGCTGAAGAACATTGCCGGCGTGAAGGACGCGACCGCCAGCATGGTCCGCGTCTCCCAGCAGCGCGCGGCGATGGGCGAGGATTTCAACCAGCTCTCCGGCGAGGACGCGACCATCCTCGGCTACATGGCCCATGGCGGCCACGGCTGCATCTCGGTGACCTCGAATGTCGCGCCGCGCCTGTGCTCGGAGTTCCACATCGCCTGGCAGAAGGGCGACACCAAGGCGGCGCTCGCGATCCACGACAAGCTGATGCCGCTGCACAACAACCTCTTCATCGAGAGCAATCCGGCGCCGATCAAGTACGCGCTGTCGCTGCTCGGCAAGCTGGACGAGACGCTGCGGCTGCCGATGGTGCCGGTCTCCGAACCGACCCGCGTCGCAGTGCGCAGCGCCATGGTGCACGCCGGCCTGATCAACTGATGCGCTAGCCAATCGGGGAGCGGTTCATGAGCATCGACGATAAGGGCAGGCGGATGCTCACGGAGTTCCGCGAGTTCGCCATGAAGGGCAATGTCGTCGATCTCGCTGTCGGCGTCATCATCGGCGCGGCCTTCGGCGCCATCGTCACGTCGCTGGTCGGTGACGTCATTATGCCGATCATCGGCGCCGCGACCGGCGGCCTCGACTTCTCGAACTACTTCACGCCGCTGTCGAGCAAGGTCACCGCCGCAAATCTCGCGGACGCAAAAAAGCAGGGTGCCGTCTTGGCTTGGGGTAGCTTCCTCACGCTAACGATCAACTTCATCATCGTTGCCTTCGTGCTGTTCCTGGTGATCCGTGCGATGAACAAATTGAAGCGCAAGGAAGAGGTGGCACCCGCGGAGCCGCTGAAGCCGTCGGCGGAGGTCGTGCTGCTCACCGAGATCCGCGATCTCCTCAAGAAGTGACGCGCGCGCTTCATCCAAACTGTTAGCATCGCTGCGCATCTCGATCAGGTTTGTCGACCATGGCCGATAAGAACGAACGTCCTATCAAGGTCATGGCGGAAAATCGCAAGGCCCGCTTCAACTATGCGATCGAGGATACGATCGAGGCCGGCATTGCGCTGACCGGAACCGAGGTCAAGTCGATCCGCAACGGCAAGAGCACGATCGCGGAATCCTATGCCGATTCCAAGGACGGCGAGATCTGGCTGATCAACGCCACCATTCCCGAATATCTCCAGGGCAACCGCTTCAATCACGAGCCCAAGCGGCCGCGAAAGCTGCTGCTCCATCGCCGGCAGATCAACAAGCTGATGGGCGCAGTGGACCGCGAAGGTATGACGCTGATCCCACTCAAGCTCTACTTCAACGAGCGCGGTCGTGCCAAACTGCAGCTCGCGGTTGCAAAGGGCAAGAAGCTGCACGACAAGCGCGAGACCGAGAAGAAGCGCGACTGGAGCCGGGAGAAGGGTCGCCTGATGCGGGCGAGGGGATAGCGACATGAACCAGCGGAACCTGCTCGAGGTCGATTGGAGCCAGATTCCCGCACCTGAGGACGATGGCGGCACTGCGCATCTGATCGGGTTGACGTTACCTCCGATCGGCCTGCTCGCGACCGACGATACGTCAGTGACGCTGTCGGCGCTGCGTGGCCGGACCGTGGTGTTCGCGTATCCGCGCACCGGCGAGCCCGGCAAGATTGCGCTGGTCGATGATTGGGACATGATTCCGGGCGCACGGGGGTGCACGCCGCAGACTTGCGCGTTTCGCGATCTGTTTGCCGAGCTGAAGGCCGCAGGTGCCGCCCACGTGTTCGGCCTCTCGACCCAGAGCAACGCGTATCAGACCGAGATGGCCTCGCGCCTGCATCTGCCGTTCCCCGTGCTGTCGGACGAGAAGCTGGCGTTCGTGCGCGCCCTGAACTTGCCGACCATGGAGGTCGCGGGCTTGACGCTGATCAAGCGCCTCGCGCTGATCATCGACGATGCCAGGATCACACATGTGTTCTATCCGGTGTTTCCGCCCGACCGGAACGCCGGCGACGTCCTGGACTGGCTGAAGGCCAATCCGGTCAAGAGCCACTCAAAGCCCTAGTCGAGATCCGCCTTTACCTTCGCGAACACGTTCCGGAACATGTCCGCCGTCAGCACGCGGGTGTTCGTGTTGTAGCGGGAGCAGTGATAGCTGTCGTAGAGCTTGAACGCGCCGGCCTCATGCACGGCGCCGTGGCCGAACGGGGCTTGCGAGGCCTTCAGATTCAGCGGCTTGAGCACGCTGTCGTGCGCAATGCGCCCGAGCGCGATGATCGCGCGCAGGTTCGGCATGGTCGCGAGATTCGCGACGAGAAACTGGCGGCAGGTATTGATCTCGACCGGCAGCGGCTTGTTCTGCGGTGGAACGCAATGCACGGCATTGGCGATCCGGCAGTCGACCAGCTTCAGGCCGTCGTCGGGACGCGCCTGGTAGGAGCCCCTGGCAAACCCGTATTCAAGCAGCGTGGCGTAGAGCAGGTCGCCGGCATAGTCGCCGGTGAAGGGGCGGCCGGTGCGGTTGGCCCCCTGCATGCCCGGCGCGAGGCCGACGATCAACAGGCGCGCCTTGATGTCGCCGAAGGGCGCAACCGGCGCGTTATGCCACAACGGCTCGCGCGCGCGGTTCGCCTCGCGAAAGGCGACCAGGCGCGGACAGAGCGGACAATTGCGGTCGGGGACGAGGGTGGGAGGCTGGCGGCTTGACCGGGCCGCCTCACTCCTCGAAGTCGTCATCGCCCCTCGGCGCCGTCGTGGTCGCGCGCTGGAGGAATTGCGGGGCGTGGTGGCGTGCCTCGCGTTCGCCGCGGTCACGCGGGGCGGGGCGTTCGGACGGGTCGCGGCCGAGCTTGGATTGCAGCTCGACGAGGTCGGTGAAGACGTCGGCCTGGCGGCGCAGCTCGTCGGCGATCATCGGCGGCTGGCTGGCGATGGTGGAGATCACGGTGACCCGCACGCCGCGGCGCTGGACCGCCTCGACCAGGGAACGGAAATCACCGTCACCCGAGAACAGCACCATCTGGTCGATGTGTTCGGCGAGCTCCATGGCGTCCACGGCGAGCTCGATATCCATGTTGCCCTTGACCTTGCGGCGGCCGGAGGCGTCGATGAACTCCTTGGTCGCCTTGGTGACGACGGTGTAGCCGTTGTAATCCAGCCAGTCGATCAAGGGGCGGATCGAGGAGTATTCCTGATCCTCGATGATGGCGGTGTAATAGAACGCCCGAAGCAGCGTCCCGCGGCTCTGAAACTCCTTCAGCAGGCGCTTGTAATCGATGTCGAAGCCCAGAGTTTTTGCCGTCGCGTACAGATTGGCTCCATCGATGAAGAGCGCGATCTTGTCGGTAGAGGAAGGTGACATTCAGTTTGCTCGCGTAGTGTTCGTGATTGATCGTTTATTGTTGGCGCGGCAGCAAGCCGCGCAGTTCTAGAGTGCCGCCGAAACCCGTCGAAACCGCAAATCCGGAGAAGTCGGGGCAAACAAGGTATAGTTATGGCGGACTTTCATACACCCGCCGCTGCCCTCGATGGCAGCCCGGAAAACCACCCGTCCCAGCCCCAATGTGGGGGTAGCAGAGCCGTTTGGCGAGGCCAAATCACAAATTGGCCTTGCGAAATCGCCCCAGCCCCTATAACTAGCCCCAATCATCCACATATTTCGTCCCACCTGCAACGGAGCGACAGTCCATGGCTCGCGTCACCGTAGAAGATTGTATCGACAAGGTCGACAACCGGTTTGACCTGGTCCTGCTGGCCGCCCACCGTGCCCGCATGATTTCGTCCGGTTCACAACTAACGGTTGACCGCGATAACGACAAGAACCCTGTTGTGTCCCTGCGTGAAATTGCCGACACGACCATTTCGCCGGAGGACCTCCGCGAGGAGCTGGTCCACTCGCTCCAGAAGTTCGTCGAGGTCGACGAGCCCGAGCCAGACACGGTGCCGCTGATCGGTTCCGCGGGTGCGAGCGTCGATGCGGATGATACCGAAGTTGCCGTTGAGCGCATGACCGAAGAGGAGCTCCTGAAGGGTCTCGAAGGCCTCGCGCCGCCCGAGGAGCAGCCCGAGGAGGACGAGTAATCGTCCCGTCGCAGTCATCGACTTCTTGTGATCTTATCAAAGGCCCGAACCGTTGTTCGGGCCTTTGCTTTTGTTGGCGTTTTCGTGGTTACCATAGTGTTGTCGGTTCGCGCCGCGGCCTGTCACTGAATTGATCGGACACGCGCACGATCGGAGCTAAGATGTATACAACGGGCTGTCTCGAGGCCCGTTTGAAGGCAGGACGGGATGGTATATCGGCGCCGCAGATCCACGCAGATGCAGGCCGCAACCGAATCGGTTGCCGTGGCCCCGACTGCACAGGTCGCGCGTCCGGCCAGGCCGCGTGCGCGCATGATGCGTCAATATGACCTCGTCGAGCGCGTCAGGTCCTACAATCCCAACACCAACGAAGACCTGCTGAACCGCGCCTATGTCTACGCCATGAAGGCGCACGGCTCGCAGACGCGCGCCTCGGGCGATCCGTATTTCTCGCACCCGCTCGAAGTGGCGGCGATTCTCACCGACCTGAAGCTCGACGACGCGACCATCGTGGCGGCGCTGCTGCACGACACGATCGAGGACACCGAAGCGACGCGGGCCGAGATCGACCAGATCTTCGGGCCCGAGATCGGCGCGCTGGTCGAGGGCCTGACCAAGCTGAAGCGGCTGGAACTGGTGTCGCGGGAAGCCAAGCAGGCCGAGAACCTGCGCAAATTGTTGCTGGCCATTGCCGACGATGTCCGTGTTCTCCTGGTCAAGCTCGCCGACCGCCTGCACAACATGCGCACGCTGGACTTCGTGCCGACGGAATCGCGACGACGCATTGCCGAGGAGACGCTCGACATCTATGCGCCGCTGGCGGGGCGCATGGGCATGCAGGAAATGCGCGAGGAGCTGGAGGATCTGTCCTTCCGCACGCTCGATCCCGAAGCCTATTCGGTGGTGATGCAGCGGCTCGACGCGCTCGCCGAGCGCAACCGCAATCTGATCGGCGAGATCGAGGACCAGCTCTCCAACAATCTGCGCCACCGGGGTCTGGGCGCACGGGTCTATGGCCGCCGCAAGAAGCCATTCTCGATCTGGACCAAGATGGAGCGCAAGTCCGTCGGCTTCGAGCAATTGTCCGACATCTTCGGCTTTCGCCTCGTCGTCAACGACATCGAGGCCTGCTATCGCGCGCTCGGCATCGTCCACACCACCTGGCCGGTCGTGCCCGGACGCTTCAAAGATTACATCTCGACGCCGAAGCAGAACGACTACCGCTCGATCCACACCACGGTGATCGGTCCGGGTAACCAGCGCGTCGAGCTCCAGATCCGCACCGAGGCGATGGACCAGATCGCCGAGCGGGGCATCGCCGCGCACGTCTTCTACAAGGAAGACGTGGGCTCGCCGACCGAGTTCCTCAAGCGCGAGTCCAACGCGTTCGCCTGGCTGCGTCACACCATCGGCATCCTCTCGGAGAGCGCCAACCCCGAGGAGTTCCTCGAGCACACCAAGCTCGAGCTGTTCCACGACCAGGTGTTCTGCTTCACCCCGAAGGGCAAGCTGATCGCGCTGCCGCGCCATGCCAATGTGATCGATTTCGCCTACGCCGTGCATACCGACGTCGGCAATAGCGCGGTGGGCTGCAAGATCAACGGTCAGTTCGCGCCGCTGTCCTCGGAACTCCAGAACGGCGACGAGGTCGAGGTGCTGACCTCGGAAGCGCAATCGGCGCCGCCCTCGGCCTGGGAGACGTTGGCGGTCACCGGCAAGGCGCGGGCCGCAATCCGCCGCGCCACCCGGACTGCGGTGCGCGATCAATATGCCGGTCTCGGCCGGCGCATCGTCGAGCGCCTGTTCGAGCGCGCCAAGATCGAATACGCCGACGACAAGCTCAAGGGCGCGCTGCCGCGGCTTGCGCGGACCTCGATCGAGGACGTCATGGCGGCGGTGGGGCGCGGCGAGATCAAGGCCTCCCACGTCGCGCGCGCGATGTATCCCGATTATAAGGAGGAGCGCATCGCGCGCTACGGCGTCAAGAAAGGGCTTGCCGCCAAGCTCAAGGAGAAGTCGTCGGAGCCGCCGCGCAGCCCGGTCGCGATCCCGATCCGCGGCATCAATTCCGACCTGCCGGTGAAGTTCGCGCCGAACGGCGGCGCGGTGCCCGGAGACCGCATCGTCGGCATCGTCACGCCGGGCGAGGGCATCACGATCTATCCGATCCAGGCACCGGCCCTGAAGGATTTCGAGGAGGAGCCGGAGCGCTGGCTCGACGTGCGCTGGGACATCGAGGACTCCGCGCCGCAGCGCTTCCCGGCCCGGATCAAGGTCGAGAACGTCAACGAGCCGGGCGCGCTCGCGCAGATCGCGACCGTGATCGCCGAGCACGACGGCAACATCGACAACATCAGCATGCAGCGCCGCTCACCTGATTTCACGGAGACGACGATCGATCTCGAAGTCTACGACCTGAAGCACCTGAGCGCGATCCTGGCCCAGTTGCGCGCGAAGGCGGTCGTCGCCCGCGTCGAACGTGTTAATGGATAGGCGCCTCTCGCACGTGTCTGTCCCTATGATTTCGTGAGTCCTGAAATGCCCGCAACTCCGCTCCGCCTCGGCGTCAATATCGACCACGTCGCAACCGTGCGTAACGCGCGCGGCGGCCGCCATCCCGATCCGGTGCGCGCCGCGCTGCTGGCGATCGAGGCCGGCGCCGACGGCATCACCGCGCATCTGCGCGAGGATCGCCGGCACATCCGCGACGAGGACATGGCGCGGCTGAAGGCAGAAATCTCCAAGCCGCTCAATTTCGAGATGGCGGCGACCGACGACATGATGCGCATCTCGCTCGCCACCAAGCCGCACGCGGTATGCCTCGTGCCGGAGCGCCGGCAGGAGGTGACGACCGAGGGCGGGCTCGACGTGGTCGGCCAGCACAATGCGCTGGCGCCATATATCGCGCGGCTGAACGATGCCGGCATCCGCGTCTCGCTGTTCATCGCCGCCGATCCCGCGCAGATCGAGATGGCGGCGCGGCTGCGCGCCCCCGTGATCGAGATCCACACCGGCGCCTGGTGCGATGCCGTCGTCGACGGCCACGCGGAGAAGGCCGCCGCCGAATGGCAGCGGATCGTGGCCGGGGCTAAGCTCGCGAAGGCCGCCGGGCTCGAGGTCCATGCCGGGCACGGGCTCGACTATGCGACGGCGGAGACGATCGCGGCGCTGCCGGAGATCATGGAGCTCAACATCGGCTACTACATGATCGGCGAAGCGCTGTTCGTCGGTCTCGCCGAGACGGTGCGCAGCATGCGCGCGGCGATGGACCGTGGCCGGAGCCGGACATGATCATCGGCATCGGCTCCGACCTGATCGACATCACCCGCGTCGCCAAGGTGATCGAGCGCCATGGCGAGCGTTTCCTCGATCGCATCTTCACGGCGGCCGAGCGCGCCAAGGCGGAGCGGCGGGCCAAGAACGAGAAGATGGTGGTGGCGACCTACGCCAAGCGCTTCGCTGCCAAGGAGGCCTGCTCCAAGGCGCTCGGCACCGGCATCAGGCGCGGCGTCTGGTGGCGCGACATGGGGGTGGTCAACCTGCCGGGTGGACGGCCGACCATGCAATTGACCGGCGGCGCCCTGGCCCGGCTCCATGCCCTGACGCCGGAGGGGTTCGAGGCCCGGATCGACCTGTCGATCACCGACGACTGGCCGCTCGCGCAGGCCTTCGTCATCATTTCCGCCGTCCCGCTGGCGAAACCCTGAAGGGATCCAGCCGATTTTATAATTCTTGTTAAAAATCAATATCTTGCACAGTTTTGATGCGATCCTTGATTGCGTGGCCTCCGACAACCGTCTAAAAGTCCGCGGACGCAAATCAGGCTGGGCGAATTCGGCTTTACGCCGGAATTGGCCCTCATTATCAGAATCAGGACAATCTCCTTGGGCCGCGAACCGATGGGCTGTTCGCGGGAGGAGGGCGCTCTGTGACCGCCGGCCGGAATTGAGAGAGCAATGAGCGTGACTTCGGGAACGAAAACTGAGAGCGGCGTCGGCGAAACGATCCGGGTCGTGATCCATGCTCTCCTGATCGCGCTCGTGATCCGCACGTTCCTGTTCCAGCCGTTCAACATCCCGTCCGGCTCGATGAAGGCCACGCTGCTGGTCGGCGACTATCTCTTCGTCTCGAAATATTCCTACGGCTATAGCCACTATTCGATCCCGTTCTCGCCGCCGCTGTTCTCCGGGCGGGTCTGGGGCTCGGACCCGAACCGCGGCGACATCGTCGTGTTCCGCCTGCCGAAGGACGATTCCACCGACTACATCAAGCGCGTGATCGGGCTTCCCGGCGACCGCGTCCAGATGCGCGACGGGCTGCTCTACATCAACGACACCCCGGTCGAACGACAGCGCATGAGCGAATATGTCGGCGAGGACCCCTGCGGCTCCGAAGGCGGCGGCATCTCCCGGGTGAAGCGCTGGAAGGAAACGCTGCCGAACGGCGTCTCCTACGAGACGCTGGACTGCGCGGACAACGGCTACATGGACAACACCAACGTCTACACCGTGCCGGCCGGCCACTTCTTCATGATGGGCGACAATCGCGACAACTCGACCGACAGCCGCTTCCTCGGCCAGGTCGGCTATGTGCCGCAGGAGAATTTGATCGGCCGCGCCCAGATGATCTTCTTCTCCATCGCCGAAGGCGAGCATGCCTGGATGTTCTGGCGCTGGCCGTGGGCGGTGCGCTGGAACCGCTTCTTCAAAATCGTCCGATGAAAGACGAAGCCAAGGACATCGCGACCCAACCGACCGAGGCGCAAGCGGGCCCCGACAGCGAGGCTGTGAGCAAGGCACCCCCGAAGAAGAAGCGGACGCGGAGCAGCAAGGCCAAGGACACGGATGCGAACGCGGCCCTTGAGGCACGAATCGGCCACAGCTTTGCCGACCCGAACCTCCTGATGCAGGGCATCACGCATGTCTCGGCGCTGAAGTCCGGGCGCAAGCGCGGCGACAGCTATCAGCGGCTGGAATTCCTCGGCGACCACGTGCTCGGGCTCGTCGTCTCCGACATGCTCTATCACGCCTTCCCGAACGCGGATGAGGGCGAGCTGTCCAAGCGTCTTGCCGAGCTCGTGCGCAAGGAAAGTTGCGCCGACGTCGCCAAGTCGCTCGGTCTGCTCGACGACATCAAGCTCGGCTCGGTCGGTCCCAGCGCCGACGCGCGCCTGCGCAAGAGCGTGCTCGGCGACATCTGCGAGGCCGTGATCGGCGCCATCTTCCTCGACGGCGGCCACGCGGCGGCGGCCGAGTTCGTCAAGCGCAACTGGACCGAGCGCATGCACAAGCCGCGCCGTCCGTTGCGCGATCCCAAGACCGTGCTGCAGGAATGGGCGCAGGGCAAGGGGCTGCCGACGCCGGTTTACCGCGAGGTCGAGCGCACCGGCCCGCATCATGATCCGCAATTCCGCGTCGCGGTGGACCTGCCGGGGCTTGCGCCGGCCGAAGGCATCGGCGGCAGCAAGCGCGCAGCAGAGAAGGTGGCAGCTTCAGTGATGATCGAACGTGAAGGCGTTGGCGGCGGCAATGACGGCTGAAACAAGCGGCGAGGCGCCCACTGCGACGCGCTGCGGCTTCGTCGCGCTGATCGGCGCGCCCAATGTCGGCAAGTCCACGCTGGTCAACGCGCTGGTCGGCGCCAAGGTCACGATCGTCTCGCGCAAAGTGCAGACCACGCGCGCGCTGATCCGCGGCATCGTGATCGAGAACAACGCGCAGATCATCCTGGTCGACACGCCCGGCATCTTCCTGCCCAAGCGCCGGCTCGACCGCGCCATGGTCTCGACCGCGTGGAGCGGAGCGCATGACGCCGACCTCGTCTGCGTGCTGCTCGACGCCAAGGCGGGGATCGACGAGGAGGCCGAGGCGATCCTCACCAAGGTCGCCAGCGTGAAACACGAGAAGATCCTGGTGATCAACAAGGTCGATCTGGTCCAGCGCGAGAAGCTGCTGGCGCTGGCGCAGGCCGCCAACGAGCGCATGCCGTTCGCGAAGACCTTCATGATCGCGGCGATCTCGGGCGACGGCGTCGACGACCTCAGGCACACGCTGGCCGAGATCGTGCCGCCGGGGCCGTTCCTCTATCCCGAAGATCAGATGTCGGACGCGCCAATGCGGCAGCTTGCGGCCGAGATCACGCGCGAAAAGATCTATCGCAAGCTGCACCAGGAATTGCCCTACCAGTCCACGGTCGAGACCGACAAGTGGGAGGAGCGCAAGGATAAATCGGTGCGTATCGAGCAGACCATCTTCGTCGAGCGCGAGAGCCAGCGCAAGATCGTGCTCGGTGCGGGCGGCGCCACCATCAAGTCGATCGGGGCGGACTCGCGCAAGGAGCTCGCCGAGATCCTGGGCGTGCCGGTGCATCTGTTCCTGTTCGTCAAGGTGCGCGAGAACTGGGGCGACGATCCCGATCGCTATCGCGAGATGGGCCTGGAATTTCCCAAAGAATAAGCAAGAAAAGATCGGTCACCGATGAGCGTACCCAGCAATGTCCGGCGCTTCGAAGCGCTGCTCTATGCATCGTTGATGCTGGATGCCCTGTCGGTCGCGGTGCAGGACCGCACGCCCAATGCCGAGATGACCGAGCAGATGATCATGACGGCCACCTTGCTCGCCGGCGGCATGATCCTGCTCCTGGTCTATTTCGTCCGGCTGGCCGCGCATTGGCGCAAGAACTGGCCGCGCTGGGTGCTGGCGGCAGCACTCGTGCTGTCGGTGATCTCGCTCGGGCAGATCATCGGTGAGAAGGGCATGGAGCTCGACAGCGCTATCGAGATCGTCTCCTGCGTGCTGACGACGATGGGATTGTATTTCTCCTTCAGCGGCGACGCGCAGGGCTGGTTCAACGCGTGATGTCTTGCGCGGTGGGCGGGGCCGTAGGGTGGGCAAAGGCGCGCCCTTGCGCGCCGTGCCCACCATAACGCGGCGTGGATCAAATTGGTGGGCACGCATTGCTTTGCCCACCCTACGGCCTCTCGAATTGAGCTACACTTCAACCCATGGAATGGACCGACGAAGGCATCGTGCTGGGCGTGCGGCGGCATGGCGAGTCTAGCGCCATCGTCGAACTCTTGACGCGCGCGCACGGCCGCCATCTCGGCCTCGTGCGCGGTGGCGCCAGCTCACGGCTGCGGCCCTTGCTGCAGCCCGGCAACAGCGTCAGCGCGGTATGGCGGGCGCGGCTCGACGAGCATCTCGGCACCTATGCCATCGAGGGATTGAAGCTGCGCGCAGCGACGCTGCTGGGATCGTCTCATGGGGTCTATGGCGTCACTCATCTCGCGTCGATCGCGCGGCTGCTGCCGGAGCGCGATCCGCACGAGGAGATCTTTGCGCTGCTCGAACATTCGCTCGACGATTTCGACGACATCGGCAGCGCCGCCGTGCACCTGATCCATTTCGAGCTGGCGATGCTCGCCGAGCTCGGCTTCGGGCTCGCGCTGGAGAATTGCGCAGTGACCGGCGAGACCACGGACCTGATCTATGTCTCGCCGAAATCCGGCGGCGCGGTGTCCCGCGGCGCGGGCGAGCCCTGGCGCGACCGCCTGTTGCGCCTGCCGCCGTTCCTGCGTCATGGCGATGCCGCCAGCGAGCTCACCGACCAGGATCTCCAGGACGGCTTCCGGCTCACCGGCCTGTTCCTGCTGCGCCATGTGCTGGAGCCGCGCGGGCAGGGCCATTCCGACGCGCGGGCCGGCTTCATCAACGCCTTGATCCGGCAGCAGGCAAAGGCCGCGATCCCGGCGCCATGAGCTGGTTGCGTCTCTGCCTTGCCCCTGGACATGAAGTTCCCCCGGAACGAATTCGGACCTGTCGAGTTCGCTTCCTCAGGTTCCACAACGGGGGACAGCCGAAATGTTGATCAGGGGATTTGCGCTGTCGGCGGCGCTGCTTGCGCTTGCGCCGGACGCGATGGCCGGCGAGCCGCAACCGGGCGTGTTTCGGCGCGCCTCCTGCACAGTCGTCCGGTACTATGTGGCCAAATATTCGGCCGCAGCCGCAGAGACATGGGCACGGTCTCATGGCGCGACCGAGGCCGAGATCGAGACGGCCCGCCGCTGCCTGACCAACGCCCCGACGTCGGCACAGACAAAGACTGAGACCGTGACCGCCGGCTGGGCCGGGCAGTAGCCGGTACACACCAATCCAACCCTGTCGATCGCCGCCTTGGTTTGACCGGGCGGCACGGGGGACGTTTTTTCCGCGAGCGCCGCTCGTTGTTTCGTCTCTCGAGGAGAACGGAGCCGGGCGAAGCTAGACTTGGGCCTAGACTTGGGCGAGCCCGTCGTTTGAGACGGGGAATGATGTGATTCCCAACGTTTGCGAGGGACGCTCCCCAAACATCATGGAATAATACTGCGAGAAACGCCCGAGCTCGTAGAAGCCCTGCTGCATGGCGACCGCCGCCACGGTGGTCGAACCCGGCCTGCTCTCCCTCAAGATGGAATGGATGGCGCACAGGCGCTTATGGCGCAGGAAGGTGACCGGGCCGAGCCCGAACACCTCTTGAAAGGCGCGATGCAGGGTGCGTCGTGACACGTCGAATGCGGAGCATATTTCCGAAACATGCACCGGGCGCGTGCCGGCCCGGTCAAGATACTCCTCGACCCTGCGGATCAGTCGCCTTGCTGAAGGAAGCCTGCCGGAGTCATCGGGCGGCAGGGACGACATGACGTTGGCAGCCATGCATTCGACGATCGATCGTTTCCAGAAATCGGCTGTCGACGGCGTCAGGCCGTGCTCGTGGGTGCTCAGATGAGACATGATCCGGATGAGACGATGCGAGGCCATTGCGCCGGTCGCCAAATCTGCCCTGAAGTGACTGCGCCTGCGCCATGTCTCGGGATCGCTCAGACGCGCTTCGCCGCCGAACAGTGACGCCACCTGATCGAGATCGAAGCGCATGGCCGCGTAGGCCGATGCGCCGTGAAACACGCCGTCATGCTCGAGCCGCGGCGGAATCACGAGCACGTCGTTGAGCTGCATGTCGAACGACCAGTGGGCAACGCGCTGCTCGGCTGCCAGCAGCATCCCGATGATGAGCTTGTCGTCACTGGCAACGCGCTGTGTGCGCATGCCGACGTTAAAGGAGCCGATGCTGAGAGAGAAATCGCCGATGCCGACATGGGACAGCGTCCCGCGGAGCCGCCCGCGTCCAAGCTGCATGACGTCGACGTGAGAGCCGTGCACGGCCTGGTGAAGGCCCTCGAAACCATCGAGCTTCCGCGAATCAACCAGAAGGGATTGCTCCATGGCTGCACACTCGTCCCGAAGCACGACAATTGTGCGGCAGGCACCGACGGAATACCACTACAACGCGAAGTGGATTGGGTGAGAAGACTTCGCGTTTTGAGCTAAATGATCCTGAATCTGACACGAGAAATTGGCGACGAAGCTGCCAATCGAGAGGGATCGGGGACGCGGATCGTGAGGGCCAGCCGTCGCTGCGGCGTACTGGCACAAACCGCACATCACAGCCGTTCAATCCTTCGATATTTTTTGCAACCTAAGCGATATCGACGCGGAATCGCTCCGCGGATCGCAGCGAGCACGCGGCGGGGTGTTGCCGCGTGCTCGGAACGCGTGTGCGCAAAAGAGGGAGAGATGTTGACGCAACGCGCCATCTGCATTTCCTGCCCTCGGCGCCAGGAAGAGGGGGACTAGACAATGCGTCCAGTGCGCCGTGCAATTTGCCGTCATCGACGGCTGCTGAATTCCGCGCCGTAGCATCAGGTGGAATGCGCGTATCGGAGTTTCCACCATGCTGCGAGCGGACCTCGATCACTGCGAGTGGCTGCCGGATGACGCGAAGACCGGCGAGATGGTCTTCATTCCCGGCGGAACCTTCCGTATGGGATCTGATCACCACTATCCCGAGGAGGCACCGAGCCATCGGGTCTCCGTCGATGGCTTCTGGATCGACCGCACGCCGGTGACCAACCGGCAGTTCAAGCAATTCGTCGAGGCCACCGGCCATGTCACGGAGGCGCAGATCGTCCCCGGTCCCAACGATTATCCTGGTGCGCTGAAGGAGATGCTTTACGCCGGCTCGCTGGTGTTTTCGCCGCTGCCGCGCATTACCGATCTTATCGACGGAAGCCAGTGGTGGTCCTTCATGCGCGGCGCCAATTGGCGCCATCCTTATGGGCCGGGCAGCGACATTGAGGGGCTCGACGACCACCCGATCGTGCACGTCTCCTTCAGCGACGCGACGGCCTATGCGCGCTGGGCGGGAAAGGACCTGCCGACGGAAGCAGAGTGGGAGTTCGCCGCGCGCGGCGGCCTCGATGGTGAAGAGTTCGCCTGGGGCGACGCGCTGATGCCGGGCGGCAAGCACATGGCCAATCTCTGGCAGGGCAAGTTTCCTGTCCAGAATCTCGGCGAGGATGGGTTTGAGCGTACCTCGCCGGTCATGGCCTTCCCACCAAACGGTTATGGCCTCTACGACATGATCGGCAATGTCTGGGAGTGGACCTCTGACTGGTGGTCGGCTCGGCACGCGGCCGAGGCTGCCAAACCTTGCTGCATTCCCCAGAATCCCCGTGGTGGTCGGGAAGACGCAAGCTACGACCCGCGCCTGCCGAACACCGGGATTCCGCGAAAAGTGCTGAAAGGTGGCTCGCACCTCTGTGCGCCGAACCATTGCCGCCGTTACCGCCCGGCCGCGCGGCACGCCGAGCCGATCGATACCTCGACCAGCCATATCGGATTCAGGTGCGTGGCGCGGTCACCGCTTGGCGTTTATCGGCTGGAGGAAACAGCCCAACACAAGCGCATCAAATGAGGGCCGTGCGACGTGTCCGCGAGACCGGCGCCATATCCTGCCCGAACTTGCAATGAGCCTTGTGGATAACCCTCCCAGGCGGTCCTGCACGGGGCAGGGGGCGCATGTCGCTGCCCGGCCTGCTATATATCCGCCCGAATCGCGCCCCAGCGGGGGAGAATTGGTACGTTTGTGGCAAGCCGCCAGCGAAAACTGGCAGGAAACCTTTGAAAGTAAAGGCCTAAATGGGCAAACGAATAGTTCCACCGGAAGAGCCGGCCGAAATTCACGAGGTGCCGCTGCGTGAGGCGCTCGAAGAGCGCTATCTCGCCTATGCGCTCTCCACCATCACGGGCCGCGCGCTGCCGGATGCGCGCGACGGCCTGAAGCCGGTGCACCGGCGCATCCTCTACGGCATGCGCCTGCTCCGGCTCGATCCCGGCACGGCTTTCAAGAAATCCGCAAAGATCGTCGGCGACGTGATGGGCTCGTTCCATCCGCACGGCGACCAGGCGATCTACGACGCCATGGTCCGTCTCGCTCAGGATTTCTCCTCGCGCTATCCGCTGGTCGACGGCCAGGGCAATTTCGGCAATATCGACGGCGATAACCCGGCCGCCTATCGCTACACCGAAGCGCGCATGACCGATGTCGCGCGGCTTCTGCTCGAGGGCATCGACGAGGACGGCGTCGAGTTCCGTGCCAATTACGACGGCCAGTCGAAAGAGCCGGTCGTGCTGCCGGGCGGCTTCCCGAACCTTCTCGCCAACGGCGCGCAAGGCATCGCGGTCGGCATGGCGACCTCGATCCCGCCACACAACGCGGCCGAGCTTTGCGAGGCCGCGCTGCATCTGATCGAGAAGCCCGACGCCAAGTCCAAGGCGCTGATGAAATGGGTCAAGGGGCCCGACTTCCCGACGGGCGGCATTTGCGTCGATTCGAAGCAGGCCATTGCAGAGGCCTATACCACGGGCCGCGGCTCGTTCCGCGTTCGCGCGAGGTGGGAGCAGGAAGAGGGCGCGCGAGGCGCCTGGGTCGTCGTCGTCACCGAGATCCCCTTTCTGGTGCAGAAGTCGCGGCTGATCGAGAAGGTCGCCGAGCTGCTGGACCAGAAGAAGCTGCCGCTGGTCGGCGACATCAGGGACGAGTCGGCCGAAGACGTCCGCATCGTGATCGAGCCGAAATCGAAGAACGTCGATCCGGCGCTGATGATGGAATCGCTGTTCCGGCTCACCGAGCTCGAAAACAAGATTCCGCTGAATCTCAACGTTCTGATCAAGGGCCGCGTCCCCAAGGTGGTGGGGCTGGCGGAGTGCCTGCGCGAATGGCTCGACCATCTGCGCGACGTCCTGGTCCGCCGCAGCAACTACCGCAAGGCGCAGATCGAGCATCGGCTGGAAGTCCTCGGCGGCTTCCTGATCGCCTATCTGAACATCGACAAGGTCATCAAGATCATCCGCACCGAGGATGAGCCGAAGCCGGCCTTGATGAAGGAGTTCAAGCTCACCGAAGTGCAGGCCGAAGCCATCCTCAACATGCGCCTGCGTAGCTTGCGCAAGCTCGAGGAAATGGAGATCCGCACCGAGGACAAGAACCTCCGCGCCGAGCTCAAGGGCATCAACGCGGTGCTCGCCTCGGAAGCCGAGCAGTGGAAGAAGGTCGGCGAGCAGGTCGGCAAGGTCCGCGACATGTTCGGACCGAAGACGCCGCTCGGCAAGCGCCGCACCACCTTCGCCGACGCGCCCGAGCACGATCTCGCCGCGATCGAGGAAGCCTTCGTCGAGCGCGAGCCGGTGACGGTCGTCGTCTCCGACAAGGGCTGGATCCGCACCATGAAGGGCCATGTCGAGGATCTCTCGGGGCTCGCCTTCAAGCAGGACGACAAGCTCGGCTTTGCGTTCTTCGCGGAGACGACCTCGAAGCTGCTGCTGTTCGCCACCAACGGCAAGTTCTACTCGCTCGACGTCGCGAAACTTCCGGGCGGCCGCGGACACGGCGAGCCGATCCGCCTGTTCATCGACCTCGAGCAGGAGGCCGCGCCCGTCGCGCTGTTCGTCAACAAGGGCGGTCGCAAATTCCTGGTCGCGAGCCACGAGGGCCAGGGCTTCGTCGTCAACGAGGACGATTGCGTCGGCACCACCAAGAAGGGCAAGCAGGTCCTCAACGTCGACATGCCGAACGAGGCGCGCTCGGTCACCGAGGTGCTCGGCGACACCGTCGCGGTCATCGGCGAGAACCGCAAGATGCTGATCTTCCCGCTCGACCAGGTGCCCGAGATGGCGCGCGGCCGCGGCGTGCGCCTGCAGAAGTACAAGGACGGCGGCCTCTCGGACGTTGCCGTGTTCGAGGCCAAGGCCGGTCTGACCTGGAAGGACTCCGCCGGCCGCGAATTCTCGGCGACCATGAAGGAGCTCGCCGAGTGGCAAGGCACCCGCGCCGACGCGGGCCGCCTGCCGCCGAAGGGATTCCCGAAGTCGAACAAGTTCGGCAAGGTGATCGGGTAGGGCGGTCTCGTGTCCCGGACGCGCTGCAACGCTTTTGCGTTGCTGCGCAGAGCCGGGACCCATGCCACACGGGTACTCTCGGAAACATGGGCCCCGGCTCTGTAGCGCACCGCCAAGTGGCGCTGCGCTACGTCCGGGGCACGAGAGTGTGGCGCGCACCTGCCTCCCGATCGTCATTGCTTGCGAGCGCAGCGAAGCAATCCAGAATCCCACCGCTGAAAGACTCTGGATTGCTTCGCTGCGCTCGCAATGACGAGAGGTAGCAGCGTCGCTTCTCCAGTTTGCAGTAGCCCGCAAACGCTTGGCAGATACCCGCAAGCGCATAAGTGCTCCCGTCGATCGGGCACGAACATTGCTTTTCCTGGCGACTGCGAACGTTTCAGTCAAAAGGCAAAAACACACCAATGTTCAAACCGAAGGCTTTCATTCCGGCGCTGCTCGCCCTCGCGATTGTCGCAGTGCCGGCGCATGCGGCGGGCAATCTCGTCGCGGTGCTCGAGGCGGAGATCGTCACGCTCGATCCGCATTTCTCCACGGCCTATATTTCGCGCACCTTCGGCTACATGGTGTTCGACACGCTGTTTGCGAAGGACTCCAAGGGCGAGGTCAAGCCGCAGATGGTGCAGGACTGGAAAGTCTCGCCCGACGGCCTGACCTACAGTTTTACGCTGCGCGACGGCTTGAAGTGGCACGACGGCCAGTCGGTCACGGCGGCCGATTGCGTGGCCTCGCTGCGCCGCTGGGGTACGCGCAGCGCGCTCGGACGTCGCATCTTCGCGATCACGGCCTCGCTCGAGCCGACCGATGCCAAGACATTCGTGCTGACGCTGAAGGAGCCGTCGGGCCTCGTCATCGACGCGCTCGGCAATCCCGTCAGCCCCGTCGCCTTCATGATGCCCGAGCGCATCGCGAAAACGCCCGGCGACCAGCGCATCACCGAGATCGTCGGCTCCGGTCCCTTCGTCTACAGCAAGGCCGATCACCGCACCGGCGATCGCATGATCCTGAAGAAATTCGCCGACTATGTGCCGCGCCCCGAGCCCGCTGACTTCCTCGCCGGCGGCAAGCGCGTCAACGTCGACACGCTCGAGATTCGCGTCATTCCCGACGGCTCGACCGCTGCTTCGGCGCTGCAGGCCGGCGAGGTCGACTTCATGCAATACGCGCCGTTCGATCTGCTGCCGACGCTCGAAAAGAACTCCCGCGTCAAACTCGTCAATTTCACCGGCGGCAACATGTTCGCAGGCGCCTATCGCCTCAACGCCGCATCAAAGCCGTTCGACGATCCCGCGATCCGGCGCGTGCTGTGGAAGCTGGTCGATCAGCGCGAAGTGCTGGATGCGCTCGGCTTGAGCGCCAAATACGCCATGCCGTGCGCGACCTACTTCACTTGCGGAACCACCTACGAGAGCAAGGCCGGCGCTGAAGCTGCGGCGAGCCCGTCGATCGAGGCAGCGCGTGCTGCGCTGAAGGCGACGAAATATGCCGGCGAGCCCGTCGTCGTCATGGAGGCCAATGACCTCGAAGCCCCGCGCGTCTCGGCGCAGGTGCTGGCGGAGCGGCTGAAGCAGGCCGGTTTCAACGTCGATCTCCAGGTGATGGACTGGGCGAGCGTGCTGGCGCGCCGCGCCAAGAAGGAGGGCTGGAGCGTCTACGGCGTTCACGCCGGCGGCTACGATCTCGGCTCGCCGCTCACCAACGTCATGGTCGCGTTCAATTGCGCCGACTTCACCGGCTGGCAATGCGATGCACGCATCACGCCGTTGATGGAAGCCTTCGCCAAGGCACCTGCCGAGGAGGACCGCAAGAAGATCGCTTCCGAGATCCAGGCCGTCATGTACGATCAGGCGCCGGCGATTCCGTGGGGCCAGTTTGCCCAGCCGGCCGCCTACCGCGCCGAGTGGCGCAATCTGATCCCGTCCGCCATCCCGGTTTTCTGGAACGTTGAGAAGTAACGCGATGTACGATGTCATTGTTGTCGGCGGCGGTTCCGCTGGCGCTGCGGTTGCGGCGCGGCTCTCCGAGGATCCCGCACGGCGCGTCCTGCTGCTCGAGGCGGGACTCGACTGGCGCGCTGATGAAGCGCCGTGGGAAGTGAGGACGCCGAACCCCATCCCGATCATCCACAAGCGCGAGTACCAGGAGAAATGGCAGTGGCCTGATCTGCTGACGCGCCGGGTGGCGGGGCAGGAGCCGCGCTTCTACTGGCGCGGCAAGGGGCTCGGCGGCTCATCGATGATGAACGGCCAGATCGCCATCCGCGGCGTTGCCGACGCGTTCGACGAATGGGCGGCCAATGGCTGCACCGGTTGGTCGGCGAAAGAGGTGATGCCGCTATTCTCGGTGATCGAGGACGATCTGGAGTTCGGCGACGCCGCAGGTCACGGAAGCGGCGGACCGTTGCCGGTCTATCGCGCTCCATCAGAGAAGTGGGGCCCGATCGATCGCGGCCTGCGCGATGCGGCACTGGCGAGCGGCTATCCCTGGTGCGCCGACGTCAACGGCCCGGACGGTGAGGGCGTCGCCTGCTACCCCATCAACAGTCGCAACAGCCGACGCATCACGACCAATGAAGGCTATCTCGAGCCCGCGCGCGGCCGCGCCAATCTGGAAATTCGCGGGCATGCGCTGGTCGATCGTGTGCTGATCAGCGACGGAAGGGCGACCGGCGTCCGCGTTCACATCGAGGGGCAGGGCACCCACGAGATCAGCGCGCGCCAGATCGTGCTCTGCGCCGGCGCCATCCACAGTCCGGCGATCCTGCTGCGCTCGGGCATCGGGCCGGCGGACGAGTTGAAGGCGATGGGGATCGCGGTCGAGCGCGACCTGCCGGTCGGGCGGCACTTCTTCGACCATCCGCTGTTTCGCGCGACGATCCAGCTCCACGAAAACTTGCGGCCCACCGATCCGGATACTCGTCACACCAATTGCTGCGTGGCCTATTCCTCCGGCCTCGCCGATGGCGGCAAGCGCGACATGATCCTGATCGCGTTCAATCACCGCGGCATCGGCGTGCCGGGCGCGATCGGCGCCGGGCTGTTCAATGCGTATTCGCGCGGCACGCTCAAGCTCGCCTCGACCGATCCCGGTATCGATCCCGTTGTCGAGGAAAACATGCTGGCCGATCCCCGCGACATGCTGCGGATGATGGATGCGGTGAGGCGGCTCGCCGTGATCACGTCCCAGCCGGCGCTATCAGGCATCGCCGACTGGATCAGGCTGACCGACACCGATCTGACGTTGCCGCAGGCAGCTAGCCTGCCGGATCACGAGCTCGCCGCATTGTTGCGCCGAGAGACCGGCGACATCCAGCACGCCGCCGGCAGCTGTCGCATGACCGGCGTCGGGGATGCCGATGGTGTCGTCAACCCTGACGGTACGGTGAAGGGCATCGCGGGCCTGCGCGTTGCCGACGCCTCGATCATGCCGTCCGACTGCCGCGCCAACACGCACTTCACGACGGTGGTGATTGGCGAAGCGATCGCGCGGATGATGATGCGGTAGTTTCTACCGCGCTAAATTCCACCTATCCCGTCATCCTGAGGAGCGAGTGATGGGGCGCGATAGCGCTCCATCGGGAGCCTCGAAGGATGAACGGCCGAGATGCTTCGATACCTTAGCAGCGACAGCCGGGCCGTCGCCCTTCGAGGGCCGCTGAAGAAGCGGCCACCTCAGGGTGACGGTGATGGATGTGAGCGCACTGCTTCAACCTCGCAATAACGGAGCAAGGGGCGAGACCATCGCTTCCCGATTCACATTTCAAACAGCAGACACACTGTCGCCTTCTCGCGGCACATATCGCCCGAGTTTTGGCTCTCGCAACACCCTCGCAAAGACAAGGGCGCAGGGAAGGCTGGGCGCCGGCGGCACCCGCATGTCCGTGCGCTACGAAAAATGCACACGGGGTGGACCACAGGTTTCGCCGGATCGCCCGGCCTTCCCTGCGCGAATGGTTTTAACGGTGTCCTTCGTGCTCTCCTCGGGGAGCGATGCACTATTGCCCCCGTCGCCTTGGCGGATAGCTGATGTACAAGTCCGGTCGGACCGCAACATCACCGCAAGACTTGACGCACAGACCCCGGGCGTCAGGACCACACGACTTCTCCGTCCGCGCACGTCCTCGCTGGAACTCCGAGGGGTGGCGTGTGCTCGCCCCCGAAGCCATGCGAAGACGCTGTCAGCGTCGTGTCGTTCGCGCCGAAGGCCATCGCTCACGGCCGAAGCCGCCCTGCAATGCCAACTGCGCCCGACGCCGTCGCGTCCATCGCTGCCCAGCCCGCGGTTCGTGACGATCGCGATCCGCCCTTGTCTCGGGCCAGGGTGTTTTGCTTGTACGATAAATCAGAATTTCGGTAAAGCGGAATATTTTCAGGTGGACACTTGACAAGCGATGTGGCCGTAGCGGTCGCTCCTGTTTGGCCCGACGGCAAACTGCCGATGAGGAGCACAAGTACCGAGCTTCGTCTGGAGAGCCTGTACCCATCAACGGCAGCCTGTGAGGGCAAAGCGGATGTCGTCCTGCTTGGTCATCATCGACGGCTCATGACCCAAAGCGGTCATTAGGTGACTGTATCTCGCGCGCGCCGATCCAGGGGGCGCGTGGCTCAGCCGGCGTAACGAACGCCACGCGGTGAATCGCCGAAGCGAGCTCGGAACAAGCGATTGAAATGCGAAACATCCGAGAAGCCGACCTCCAGGGCAATATCGGAAATGAGCTGCGTGCTGGCACGAACCTCGGTCAGCAGCTTGAGCGCCCGTTGGAGACGTAACTCATTCACGTGCCTGGTGAATGATGATCCTGAGGACTCCATCAGACGCTGCAGATAGCGTGGTGAGATGCCCTGGCAACGAGCTACCATTTCGACGTTCAGCCCTGGCTCTTGAAAGTGTGCCGCGATGTAGTCGAGGGCGGCGCGGTGGCGCGCAGCCACGACCGCGCTCGCGCCGCTATCGCCCAAGGGAGCGAACTCACCGATTGCGAGCGCCACGAGATCATGGATGTGAGCCACGACCGCATCACGCAGCTTGGGGGCGGCCAGAGCACTCTCGTTGAATGCCGACTTCAGATAGGCCATGAGGAGTCGGAGCGCTTCGGTTCGCTGGGAAATCGGCCGCATGGAGAGGCTTTCGACGTTCGCCACGCGCTCTGCAAGCGCGTCGTGCGGCACGGCCAGACCGAATAGCAATCCGTCAGCGTAGGTGACGGCGGCGGGTTCCGAATGCAGAATTGCGATTGCGTCGCCAGCGCGAAGCGTAATTTCCTGGCCGCGCTGTGACAGCTGACTTCTGCCGGGTGAGCAAACGATGAGGCCGATCGAACCATCACCATCAGCGATGCTCGCTTGCAAGCGCTTGAAACGCATCGACGAGCCTTTCAGTGCGAGCCGGCGCAAACCCCGGATCGCTTGCAGCGTTGCGTCGGCCTGAAACGGACCGCTCGATAGAGGCTGGATATCGGCGTGGACTATGCTCCGCCCAAAATCCTCACGCCATAGCGGGAGCCGCATCTGCTGCGGAAGTTCGCGTGTCGAGAATCGATGCGATACGAATTCGGCTGCGTCCGTGGACATGGGGACCTCCAGCCTTGTTGATAAGACATCAGGATCAAAAGCCGCGATAAACCACTTCGGTATCTGTATTTTGCACCTCGCGCACCGAACTTAGCTTAAGCCGTGCGCATGAGTCCAAGAAGCTGCACCACTGACCTGCTAGTGTCATTAATCTGTGGTCGATGCTGATATGAACTGGTTCACGTAGCCGCCAGAAAATTACGTCCATAATATTGCGAAGGTCGGGGTGCCAAAAATCTCCTTTAAGAGGAGGCAGTCGTGATGGCTCTATTTCTAATTGCCGCCATCGGATCCAGATTAGGCATCTTCGGCAGTGCAAGCGCAGATTTAGGACGTTGTTCGCGATTGGTCGAACTCAACGATCCGCCGCGCAGACCGTTCTGTAGCCAGGCTGTCCTCTGATACCGATTTCGCGTCGTGCCTTGGTCGCCACATCGTCATCAGAGCTCGTCGGACACGAACTACCTCCGGCACTGAGTGTTTTTGCCGCCAGCTGAAATGATCGAAAATCTATCACGTGGCGTCAACGGTGATGATCAAGCGAGGGTTCGATCATGTCCACCATAATCGACGTGCTTTACCGTGAGTTCTGCCGTGCCCGCCTCGCCGAAATGCGAAAGCAGCTTTCGGTGACGACTGTCAGCAGCAAAATCCTGCAAGCGCCTTCGAAGGACGAAGATCCCTCCGACCTCGGTGATCAAAGTAGCGGTTGGCGACGAAGCAACCCTCAACCATCAGGCAGCTTGGGCTCGTAACCGCATCGCTTGATCTCAGAGCGCTCGGTACCGCCAGTCCCGCAGCATTCGAGCGTCTCATTGACCAATCTTTGATGAGAGCGTGCACGCACGCGGGCAAGTCGACGGATGCTTGATCGAACTCACACCTCGAAGCGGTTGATCGGCGAAACTCCGCCGGAGTTCAGGGAGGCCGGCCGCGACCTGCGCATTGATGTCTGTCGTGGGATCGCGCTGTGGTGGATCTTTCTTGACCATGTTCCCAATAACATCGGAAGCTGGCTAACCCCGCGCAACTACGGCTTCTGCGATGCCGCCGAGATATTCATGTTCATCTCGGGCGTGACCTGCGCGCTGGCTTACGGCAGGGCACGTCAGCGCGAAGGCTGGAGCGGGATGATAGGCCGTTCGCTGCGGCGGGGATGGGACATCTATGCCGCGTTTCTACTGCTTACGATCGCTTGTACAATCCTCGTCTACCTCACGGGCAGGGATCATCTTGCAGATGAGAGCAATACGAGGGTTCTGTTTGAACGTCCGGGCGCGGCGCTTGCGCACGCCGCGATCCTGCAATACCGCCCTGTCAATACCGACGTCTTGCCGGTTTTCGTGATCTTCCACCTGTTGTTCGCACCGCTGTTGTGGCTGCTGCTGCGAGCACCAAACGTGACGCTTGGCATCTCGCTTTTGCTTTATGCGCTCGTGCACGTCGCCGGCTGGAGCGTTCCGGCTTGGCCCAGCGGCGTTTGGTTCTTCAATCCATTGGCCTGGCAGCTTCTGATCGTGCTGGGCGCGTGGTGCGTCATCGAGGGGGAGAGGTTCCGACCATGGCTGACGTCGCCCTCGGCGCTTGTTCTTGCCGTTCTCTATCTGATTTTCAGCCTGGTCCTCGCATTGAGCTTGGGCATCAAGCCGCTGGTCCCGCAAACTTTGACGGACCTGATATTTCCATTGGACAAATCGAATCTTAGTCCCTTGCGGCTGCTACATTTTTTGGCTGCTGCAATTGTGGCATTATGGCTCGTTCCTCGGGATTGGCGAGGGCTATCGACGCCGGTGCTGCGCTGCGCGAAGTGCTGTGGCGAGAATTCGCTGCCCGTCTATTGTCTCGGCGTCCTCCTGGCGCTCGCCAGCCATCTTGCTCCGCTCGACATCTCGGACCGGCTTGCGATGCAGATCGTGCTCAGTCTTACTGGAATCCTGGTGATGATCGTGGTTGCGAGGCTGCTGAACGCGACCAGCAACAAGCGCGGGCGTGAGCCCCGTTGGACCCAGTCGGCCGAGAGGATCGCACCGACATGCCCTGGCTGGCAGGTTGCGAATGGAGCGCGGAGGGAAGCTCTTGGCCCTTAGCTGCACAAGGCGCGGGCCGTTTCCCTGTCGGCTGTTGGAGGGAGACCGAACATCGCGCGATTGGCCTGCTGATCGCAGCCCGTGATCCATGGCGGACATCGCACCGCTGCCCCACAGCGGACCACGAACTCAGATCGTTCGACTTCGATCTGCCCCGCCCAGAGGCGTCCTCAGATCTCGCAACCGGTCAAATTCAATGCCTTGCGCAAGCCACCAAACGCCTTGAGCCGACAGGGCTCGGTGTAGCTGGCGGCCTTTGAACGCTGGAAATTGGCAGTTTGCTTGATAACGGTTGCCCTTGGCTTCGGCTTGGGACGTTCAGCGGTCGCGATCTTCTTCGAATTGTGCCGATGACGGGCGATCGGCTCCGGCTCGGACGAACCAATATGGATGTCTTCTGGCGGAGCAACGCGGTCTTCGATCGAAGCAGCCTGCGTCGGCATCCCGCTGCTCACAACAACAACTTCAAGGCGATCGGCCTTTGCCAAGGCGCCATGTGAAGCAGAAATGCCCGCATTTTGCTCGGCAAGCGGCTGGACGATCGCGACTGCGCGACGTGGTGGAGCTATCAGTTCCATTGCTGACAGCATTCCTACACTCAACAGGATAAGGAGGCCCAACAACGCCATCCTCAGCATAATGCGCCTCTAACCTAAGTTAGTGCCGCTGAGAATTCTCCGCTCCAATAAGGCAACTTGTCGGCGGCTGCCGACCCACGCCGAATCATTTGCCGACAAGGTTAACGTCGGTGATGCCTCCCCACACGTACCGAGAATGCCGCCGCTCACGACGGTCTCCGTGAGCAGACCCTACCTGGTCAGGGAAGATGGTCTGTTATTGTGCATTGGCCCAAAGCCGCCATGCAGCCCCTCAGCTTCAACGTCGCCTTCCGACAACAAACCGGACGCAACGCGACCACTGACTACACCTCCTAAATCACCCCCGCCAGCCGCAGCGCCACGCCCGCGGCGCAGCTGCCCGCCAGAACCGTCAGCATCCCCAGCTTGAAGCGGAAGATCGCCGTCGCCGCAGCGATTGCCAGCACCAGCGCCGGCACGTCGACGCTTCTCAGCACCGGCATGTCGAAATCCAGCGGGAAGGCGTGCACCGGCACGGTCTCTCGGAACAGCGTGTGCAGCGCGAACCAGATCGAGAGGTTGAGGATCACGCCGACGACGGCGGCGGTGATCGCGCTGAGCGCGCCGGCCAATCCCGTGTTGCCGCGCAGGCGCTCGATATAGGGCGCCCCGACGAAGATCCAGAGGAAGCAGGGCGTGAAGGTGACCCAGGTCGCGAGCAGGCCGCCGAGGGTGGCCGCAAGCATCGGCGACAGCCCGCTCGGATCGCGGTAGGCGGCCATGAAGCCCACGAACTGAAGGACCATGATCAAGGGGCCCGGCGTGGTCTCGGCCATGCCGAGCCCGTCGAGCATCTCGTGCGGCTTCAGCCAGTGATAATGCTCGACCGCCTGCTGGGCGACATAGGCCAGCACCGCATAGGCACCGCCGAAGGTGACCAGCGCCATCTTCGAGAAGAACAGCGCGATCTGGCTGAACACATTGGCTTGCCCGAGGACCAATAGGAGCGCGATCACCGGCACCAGCCAGAGCGCCAGCCACAGCGCGCCGACGCGGATCGCGCGACCCGTGTCGGGACGAACGTGATCGGGCACGGCATCGCCGAGCATGCTGTCGATCACGGCGCTGCTGCCGCCAGGGCCGTGACCTGCCGGGGCAAACTCCGGACGGCCTTGCCGCGCGCCGATATATCCGATCACGCCGGCAGCGATGATGATGATCGGGAAGGGGACGGCAAAGAAGAAGATCGCGACGAATGCGATCGCCGCGAGCGCGATCATGATGCGGTTCTTCAGCGCGCGCTTGCCGACGCGCACCACGGCCTCGACGACGATGGCGAGCACGGCGGCCTTCAGGCCGAAGAACAGCGCCTCGACGAAGCTGACATTGCCGTAGGCGGCATAGACGTAGCTCAAACCCATGATGGCGATGATGCCGGGCAGGATGAACAGCCCGCCCGCCATCAGCCCGCCGGCGGTACGATGCATCAGCCAGCCGACATAGGTCGCGAGCTGCTGCGCCTCCGGTCCCGGCAGCAGCATGCAGTAGTTCAGCGCATGCAGGAAGCGGCCTTCGGAGATCCAGTTCTTCTCCTCGACGAGGATGCGGTGCATCACCGCGATCTGGCCCGCGGGCCCTCCGAAGCTGAGGCAGGCGACGCGGAGCCAGACGCGAAATGCTTCACGGAAGCTGATGCCGTGACCGGCATCAGCTCCCGCCTGATTGGCGCGGATATCCATTACGCCTTCACCTTGTTGGTCGGCCAGTTGTGGGTCTCGGTGGTGGCGTCGCGGCACCAGCGGTAGAACGCGTCGTAGAGCGTGATGCCGGCCTCGAGCTGTTCGAGATCGTCGTCATACATCCGCGACAGCCCGAGCGAGGCCGCGAGCAGGCCGGGCGCCTCCGGCGCGAGGTCGGGCCGCGCGGTGTCGGCGCCGCGCACCAATGTCGCGAGCCGGAGGAGGGACGGGGTGGCAATGCCGAACTCCTCGATCATCACGTCGAAGGTGCAGAGCTCGCCGCGGTGGCTCCAGAACACGTTCTCGATGTCGAAGGGGGCTGCGTTGAAACGCTCGCCGACGGCAACCACCTCGGACGGCGCCACATAGAGGAACACCGCGTTGGGATCGACGAAACGGCGGATCAGCCAGGGGCAGGCGATGCGATCGACCTTCGGCCGTGCCCGCGTGACCCAGACGGTGCGCCCCTTGGCATCGCGGGGCGGCAGCTTGCGCGTATCGAGCAACGGCAGCTTGGCCGCCTTCCAGCCCTCGAAGCCGCCATCGAGCGTCTCGGCCTGCACGCCGAGTTGCCGGAGCCAGGCGGCGGTGCCCTGCGCGAGCTTTGCGCCACGCAGGCAGGAGACGATGGCGGAACGGCCGGCGAACTCGCCGCCCCATTCCGCAACGGTCTCGTGGCTGCGCCTGATGGAGCCGGGGATCAGCCGCCGGTCAGCGGTAAAATCCTCGTCTGTCCGCACATCGATCAGGGCCGGCGCATTCGCCGTGCCGATCAGCCGTGCCAATTTGTCAGATGATATGGTCGTGAACGTTGACATGATGCGTCCTCGCATAAATCGAACGGGACGCGATACTTGGGCATGTCGCCTCGTGGGGAGATCGCTCAAATCCCCATGGGCCTGATTACAGCGAAACCGCGTCAGCCTGTCAACCGCCGGTTTTGCCGGCAATTGACGTTAGAAAGATATGCTGCCGGGGCCTATATTGAGGCCTCGCGGATTCTGTTTTCCGGAGATCTGAGCCGATGCATTCCCATTCCATCGAACAATGGACCCACGACCACGCCTTTCTCGGCGAGAAGCACGACGAGAACGAGCGGCGCACCTGGCTCGTGGTCGTGCTGACGCTGGTCATGATGGTCGGCGAGATCGTGGCGGGCTCGCTGTTCGGCTCGATGGCGCTGCTTGCCGACGGCTGGCACATGGGCACGCATGCGGCAGCGCTCGGCATTGCCGCCTTCGCCTACCGCTTCGCGCGCCGGCATCTCGGCAACGCGCATTTCACCTTCGGCACCGGCAAGTTCGGCGATCTCGCCGCCTTCTCCAGCGCGGTCATCCTGGGATTGATCGCGGTCGAGATCGCCTATGAGAGCGTGCTGCGGCTGATTACCCCGGTGCCGATCGTCTATGGCGAGGCGATCGCGGTGGCGGCACTCGGGCTGTGCGTCAATCTCGCCAGCGCCTGGCTGCTGCGGGGCAGCCACGATCATCACCATCACGGCCACGCCCATGCACATGATGATCACGACGATCACGATCACGGTCATCACGACCATCATCATCACCATCACGACAACAACCTTCGCGCGGCCTATGTCCACGTCATGGCCGACGCCGCAACCTCGGTGCTGGCGATCGCGGCTCTCGCTGTCGCGATGTATTCGGGATGGGTCTGGGCCGATCCGGCCGTCGGCCTGATCGGCAGCGTGGTGATCGCGAGCTGGGCGTTCGGCCTGATCAAGACGTCGGGCGCGGTGCTGCTCGACGTGCGTGCCGACGAGAAGCTGGAGCGGGTGATCCGGGCACGCATGGAGGTCGGCGAGGATCGCGTCACCGACCTGCACCTCTGGCAGGTCGGCCCCGGCCATTGTGCGGTGCTGCTCTCGGTGGTGTCGGACAAGCCGAAACAGCCGGCCGTCTACAAGCGGCGGCTCGCCGGATTGAAACGCCTCAGCCACGTCACGGTCGAGGTCGAGACCTGCCCGCATTGACATGACCGGAATTCTGCGGCGCGGCCGGGGTTGATCCTCGGTCGCGGCCTGCATGGGCTGCAAGGGAGAATGACATAATGCCCAGGATCAAGCTCGCTCTCGCCATCGCCGCACTCGTCCTGTCCGGCTCTGCGGCGCTGGCGCAATCGGAAAAGCCCGGTGTCGAAAGGCTCTACGTGCTCAATTGCGGCGAGGGCACCGCCGGCGACATCTCGCGCTGGACGCCGGGCCTGAACGAAGGCAAGACGATGGACTTCGTCGACACCTGCTATCTCGTCAAGCACAGCAAGGGCTGGTTCCTGTGGGACACCGGCATCGCCGATTCCGTCGCAAGCATGCCCAACGGTCTTGTGCCCGCCGATCCCAAGGCGGTGACCTGGCGCCGGCCGAAGACGCTTGCCGCCCAGCTCGAACAGCTCGGCCTCAAGCCTGACGACGTCAAGGCGATGGCGGTCTCGCACACGCACCCTGATCACACCGGCAACGTCGAGCTGTTCCCACAGGCGACGCTCTACGTGCAGAAGGCCGAATATGACTGGCCCGGCGCCAATAACGAGCCGCGCTTCAAGCCCTCGCATCCGGTCGAGCTGCTCGCGGGCGACAAGGACGTGTTCGGCGACGGCAGCCTGACCATCCTGTCGACGCCCGGCCACACGCCGGGACACCAGTCATTGCTGGTGAAGCTGCCGAAGACCGGCGCGGTGGTGCTATCCGGTGATGCCGTGCACTTCAAGGATAATTGGGACAACCGCCGCGTGCCCAGCATGAACGCCAACAAGGACCAGAGCGCGGCCTCGATGCAGAAGATCGCCGACACGCTCGCCAAGGAAAAGGCGCAGCTCTGGATCAACCACGACAAGGCCCAGCGCGACAGCCAGAAGATGTCGCCGGAGTTTTACGACTGACCTTGTGCTGATGCTGCTGCCATGATGCTGGCAGCAGCAGCGTGCTAGGGCCCGCGAAAAGCTCCGCGACAGGAGACGATTGTGGGGGAATGGGCAGGGGTTGCGATCGCGCTGGCGTCGAGCAGCCTCGGCGGCACGGCCGCGGCGATCACCCGCTATCTCGTCGGCGGTGCCGATCCCATCCTGCTGGCGATCCTGCGCTGGGGGATCGGCTTTCTCTGCCTTTTGCCGTGCGCGCTGATGCTTGGCGTGCGCTGGCCGCAGCGGCCGGACTGGCCGGCCGTCGCGGGGCTCGGCATCTGCTTCTTCGGGCTGTTCTTCATCCTCTACAACATCGCGGTGTCCTACACGACGGCCGCGCGCGCCAGCCTCGCGCTGGCGACGCTGCCGCTCCACACCATGGTGGTCGGCGCAATTCTCGGCGTCGAGCGACTGACGGCGCGCAAGATCACCGGTGTCGGCATCGCCGTGCTCGGCGTGGCGGCGGCGCTGGCCGCAGGCCTTGCGCAGAGCCCGCCCGGCGCCTGGCGCGGGGAGCTGATCATGACCGGCGCGGTGTTCTGCATGGCGCTCTACAACGTGCTGTCGCGGCCGCTGATGCAGCGCTCCAGTGCGCTGGGCTTTCTCACGGTCGGCATGGGCGCCGGCGCCGTCGTGCTGGTGCTGGCGGGGCTGGTGAAGGGCAGCTATGCGGCGCTCGATCACTTCACCACGGGGCAGTGGATCGCCGGCATTTATCTCGGCATTGGCGGCGGTGCGCTCGCCTTCATCCTCTGGGTCATGGCGCTGGCGCGGGCAACGCCGACGCGCGTCGCCAATACGATGACGGTCAATCCGATCGCCGCCGCCTTGCTTGCCGCGCTGCTGATCGGCGAGCCGATCACGCCAAATCTGCTGATCGGGCTGGTCGCCGTGTTCGCCGGCATCTGGATCGCGACCAGCGAGGCGAAGGCGACCTAGCTTTTCGGCGCTGCGGCTGCGGGCGGATTTGCTTCCGGCGTCTTCTTCGGCTTCAGCGTGCCGGCATAGAACGAAAGCAGCCACACCAGGAGGATGGCGAGGAGATAGACGCCCCAGGCCTGCGGCGGCGTGGTCGCCCAGCGCAGGAGGCCTTTGAATGTGCGGGGCGGGCCGGCGTTTTCAGTCATGGCCCGCTTGTGCGCGAAAGCCGTGGCGCGGTCAATCCGGCCGCCGCTCGGGGCGGATCAGGAACAGCGCCGCCAGTGCCGACAGGCTGAGCGCGGACGAGACGATCAGCACCTTGGCTCCCATGACGTCGATCAGGAGGCCGAACGCCAGCGGTGCCACCGCTTGCGCCATGCGCGCCGGCGCGCCGATGATGCCGAGCCGGTAGCCAAAGTCCTTCGGTCCGAAGATCGACAGCGGCAGCGTCCCGCGCGCAATCGTCAGGATGCCGTTGCCCGAGCCGTGGAACAGTGCGAACGCGCTCGCCGCGGCGCCGCCGAAGATCGCCACGACCACCGCGCCGATCGGATGGGTGAGGCAGGCGAGCCGCGTCGACCACAGCGGATGGAAGCGGCTGAGAAATCCCGCTTCGAGGATTCGCGCGCCGACCTGGGCCGGACCGATCAGCGCGCCGGCTGCGATCGCCTCGACCGGCGTCGCGCCCGTCGTCTCCAGGATCCGCGGGAAATGCGCGGCCATCGCGCCGGTCACCGTCCAGACTGCGGCGAAGATGAAGGCGAGCAGGATCATGGTGCGATCGAGCGGCAGATGCGGCTTCTCGGCCGTTGCCGCGGCCTGCTTCGCCCCCTTGATCGCGGGCAGCATGAAGAAGTTGAGGGGCAGGCCGATCAGGATGTTGGCGGCCGCCCAGGCAAAGCAGGTGTCGCGCCAGCCGATATGCGACAGGCCCCACGCGGTGAGCGGCCACCCGACGGTCGAGGCGAAGCCCGCCATCAGCGTGATGCCGGTGATGGGCCTGCGCGCCTCGGTTCCGTAGATGCGGCCGAGTGCGGCGAAGGCGGCGTCATAGAGCCCCATCGCCATGCCGATGCCGAGCACGAGCCAGGCGAACGCCATCACCGGAACGGATTGCGAGACGCCAAGCAGGGCGAGGCCGGCGGCAATGGTCAGGTTGGAGGCCGACAGCACCTGCCTTCCGCCGACGAGATCGATCTGCCGCCCGATGCGAGGGCCGAGCATCGCCGAGATCACCAATGAGGCCGAAAATGCGCCGAAGATCCAGTTCGAGGAGACGCCGAGGTCGCGCGCCATGGGGTCGGCGAGCAGCGCCGGCAAATAGTAGCTGGAAGCCCAGGCCAGGGTCTGCGTGGTGCCGAGCGCCAGGATGATCGGAAGCTGGCGCTGGCTCATATCCCTGTATTTCTGGTCGGCGGGGTCATCGACCAGCATTTGCAGCGGCGGCGAGAGCGCGTCAACAGCGCCTGCGGCATATTCGACCTGCTGCGAGCGGGAGCCTCGTCGCACGCGCTCGGCGCGCAGCCTTTCGCTCGTCACGAATGCACGCCATAATGGCGCATGCAATTGACCTCCCGCCTTGCGCTGATGAACTGGCTGGCCGGCCAGGGGCTCACCGGCCTTCCCGAACCCGAACTCTTGCGCGGCTTCTGTGAGCGCTGCCGCGCCGAAGGGCTGGAACTCTCGCGCGGGCTCGTCGTCATCGATACGCTGCACCCAATCTATGAGGGGCGCGCCTTCCGCTGGAGCGATACACCGACCAACGAGAGCGACGTCATCGAATACGGCTCGACGGCGGAGGGCGACGCGGCCAAGAACTGGCGCCGCTCGGTGTTCTTTCACCTGCTCGAGCATGGCAACGACGAGATGGTGATCGATCTCGCCGACGCGCCTTCGCTCGACTTCTCGCAGATCGGCGACCTCGCGGAAGACGGGCACCGGCATTTCCTCGCTTTCGTGCACCGCTTTGGCGAGACCGGAGCGCTCGGGCAGATGGACTGTCTCTATTCGTACTGGACGACGCGACGCGATGACGGCTTTACGGAAGCCGGGCTTGCCGCGCTGCGCGATCTCGTGCCGGTGCTGGGGCTCGCGATCAAGTCGGCGCAGCAGGTCGACATCGTGCGCACACTCGGGCGCGTCTATCTCGGCCGCGATGCCTCTGAGCAGGTCTTGCGCGGGCGCATTTCGCGCGGCGTCACCGAACGCATCAATGCCGTGCTGTGGTATTCGGATTTGCGCGGCTCGACCGGGATCAGCGAGAGCATTGGGCCGGACGAGATTATCCCGTTCCTCAACGACTATGCGCAGGCCGTGATCGACGCGATCCACGATGCCGGCGGCGACGTGCTGAAGCTGATCGGCGACGGCGTGCTTGCGATGTTCTGGGGCGAGGACATGGCGGATGCGCGCCGCGCCGCGTTGCGCGCCGAACACCTCTCTCGCAAGAACGTCGCGGCGCTGAACAAGCGGCGGGAGGCCGATGGCCGCCCCACCACGACAGCCTATATCGGCCTGCATGTCGGTCAGGTTTTTTACGGCAATATCGGCAGCGAGGACCGGCTCGATTTCACGGTGGTCGGCCCGACCGTCAACGAGGTCAGCCGCATCGCCTCGATGAGCCGCTCGGTCGATCGCGAGCTATTGGCATCGTCCGAGTTCTACAAGGGCCTGGATGCCGCCGGCCGCCGCTACCTCGTCTCCACCGGCCGCTATGCGCTCCGCGGCATCGGCCGCGCGCAGGATCTCTACACGCTCGATCCGGAGGTTGACGCGAGCGAGCCGGTGACGGGGAGTTACGAGCGATATCTGGCGAGTTAGCCTTGATGTCGTCCCGGCCTAGTGCGCAATTGCGCACGGGGGGCCGGGACCCATACCGCGTGATCTATCGGTGGTGGGTTGGCGTTAGTCCCACGCGAAGAGTTGATAACTACGAGTCTTCGCCCAATTTAATTCGGTGGTTATGGGTCCCGGCTTTCGCCGGGACGACGATGGAGTTTTGTTTTGCTCCTCGTTCGAGGGATCAGCTAACACCTTGCCGCCACCTCATCCCCCACCATGTCCGGCTGCCGGTCGAGCGCCACCGCAGGCGAGAGCCAGATCACCAATGCCTGCAGGCCGAACACCGCCGCCGCGAGATAGAGGCACGCCTCCGCGCTCCAGAACCCGCCGACGATCGCGCCCAGCGCCGAGCCGAGCGGGCGGGCGCCGTAGCTCATGATGTTGATGGCGGAGACGCGGCCCAGAAGGCGCGGCGGCGTCACAGACTGGCGCAGCGTCGTGGTCGAGATCACCCACAGGATCGGCCCGACGCCGAGCAGGAAGAAGCTCAAGGCCGCAAGCCAGGGCGAGGGGACCAGCACCGTCAGCGCCATCACCAGCGCGGCGATGAAGCCGGTCACCGGGCCGAGGCCAACCACGGTGCCGAACGCGATGCGCTGCATCACGCGCGTGGCGACCAGCGCGCCGATCACCATGCCGACGCCGTACATCGTCAGCACCGCGCCGACGCCGGCGGCGGTCAGGCCGAGATGGCGCACGGCGTAGGGGACGAATACCGCGATCTGCAGGAACCAGCCGGTGTTGAAGATGAACTGGGTGATGAACACCGGCCGCAGCAGCGGATGGTGAAACACGAAGGCTGCGCCCTCGCGGATGTCCTGGAACGGGTGCCGCCGCGGCGCGGGTGTGCGGGCGGGCTCGTAGATGCCGGAGAGCAGCACCACGGCGATCGCCGAGAGCGCCGCGGCAAAGCCGAATGCCGGGCTCGCGCCCCACCATCCCACCAGCGCGCCGCCGAACGCAGGTCCGCTCGCAAACGCGATGGTGCGCGCAAGCTCGATGCGGGCATTGGCGGCCGGCAGAAGATCCGAACTCACCAGCGAGGGCACGAGGGCCGGCGCGGCCACGCTGTAGACGACAGTGCCGCACACCGCTGCAAAGCCGAGCAGCGCCAGCAGCGGCAGATTGAGCGCGCCGAGCGCGAGCAGGAGCACGATCGCCGCAAGGGCGGCAGCCCGCAGCGCCTCGGCGCCCGCCATCAGCGAGCGGCGCGAGATGCGGTCGGCGAGCAGACCGGCCGGAATGGCGAAGAGAACGAAGGGCAGGGTCAGCGCGGTCTGGAGCAGGCCGGTCTGCCCCTCGGCCACGCCCAGCGTGAGCACGGCGACGATGGGGGCTGCGGCGAGCGCGATCTGCTCGGCCGACTGCGCCGCGAGGTTCGACCAGGCGAGACGGTTGAATGTGTCGGGGAGGCGAAGCGGATTTGACATGGCTCATTTCCTGCAAAGTCGGGTTCGCGCCAGTATCGGCCTCCGAGGACCGCCAAACCCACCCGCTTCCCGACACGGCGGGGCAAACCGGCCGCGCCGGAACCGACGCGGCTAGATGCAGTTGCAAATGAGTTGCAATAAGCCTCGACTTCGGTATTCTCGCCCTATGGATGCTCGCTCGCCCGAAATGACCCAGGATGCCGCCGGCTGGCGCGCTGATGCGCCCGTCACCAAGAGCCTCGCCGAGGTGAATTCCACGATTGCCATCCCGACGGCAGGGGTGTGGTGGCGACGGCTGCTCGCCTTCGTCGGCCCGGGCTATCTGGTCTCGGTCGGCTATATGGACCCCGGCAACTGGGCGACCGACCTCGCTGGCGGGTCGAAGTTCGGCTACACGCTGCTCTCGGTCATCCTGCTCTCGAACCTGATGGCGATCCTGCTGCAGTCGCTGGCGGCACGGCTCGGCATCGTCACCGACCGTGACCTCGCGCAGGCCTGCCGCGCCACCTATTCACCCGCCGTCAACTTCCTGCTCTGGCTCGCCTGCGAGGCGGCGATCATCGCCTGCGACCTCGCCGAGGTCATCGGCACCGCGATCGCGCTCAAGCTTCTGTTCGGCATTCCCCTGATCGGCGGTGCGCTGCTCGCCGCGCTCGATGCCTTCCTGCTGCTGCTCCTGATGAACCGCGGCTTCCGTTTCCTCGAAGCCTTCGTGATGGCGCTGCTCGCCGTGATCGCGGTGTGCTTCGCGGTCCAGATCGTGGCCGCCGCGCCGCCGGTCGCGGAAGTTCTGCACGGCTTCATGCCGAAGACCGAGATCTTCACCAATCCGGAGATGCTCTACATCGCGATCGGCATCATCGGCGCGACGGTGATGCCGCATAATCTCTATTTGCACTCCTCGATCGTGCAGACGCGCGCCTATGAGCGCAACGATGAAGGCCGGCGCGAAGCGATCAAATGGGCGACGACGGATTCGACCATCGCCCTGATGCTGGCGCTGTTCATCAACGCCGCGATCCTCGTGGTGGCGGCTGCGACATTCCACAAGAGCGGCCATTCGGATGTCGCCGAGATCGGCCAGGCGTTCGAGCTGCTGTCGCCGCTGCTGGGTCTCGGGATCGCCTCGACGCTGTTCGCCGTGGCGCTGCTTGCCTCGGGCCTCAACTCGACGGTGACGGCGACGCTCGCCGGCCAGATCGTGATGGAGGGCTTTCTCGACCTGCGCCTGCCGAGCTGGGCGCGCCGCCTGCTCACGCGCGGCATTGCCATCGTTCCCGTGATCGTCGTTACCGCGATCTATGGCGAGCGCGGCACCGCGGATCTGCTGGTGTTCAGCCAGGTCGTGCTGTCGATGCAGCTCCCCTTCGCGGTGATCCCGCTGGTCCGCTTCGTCTCCGACCGCCGCAAGATGGGCAAGTTCGCGATACCGACATCCGTCGCCGCGATCGCGTGGATCGTCGCGGGCATCATCGTGGTGCTGAATGTGAAGCTGCTGGTGGATACGCTGTTCGGGTGAACGAACTAATCCTGCGGCTCGGAGGCCGCATCGCCTTGCGCGTCGATGCGGAGCCAGCCTGAGGGCGCGAGGCGCTGCTGCGGCAGGAAGCGGGCCTTGTAGTCCATCTTCTTGGAGCCCTCGATCCAGTAGCCGAGATAGACGTAAGGCAACCCTTGCCGGCGGGCGCGGGCGATGTGGTCGAGGATCATGAAGGTGCCCATCGAGCGGCTGACCTGGCCCGGCTCGAAGAACGAATAGACCATCGACAGGCCGTCGCTGAGCACGTCGGTGAGCGCCACCGCGATCAGCTCCTCGCCGCGGCCGGTGATGCCGCTGTCGGGGCCGCGCTTGCGGTACTCGATGATGCGGGTCTCGACATGGCTGTCCTCGACCATCATGGCGTAGTCGAGCACGGTCATGTCGGCCATGCCGCCGTGGCGGTGGCGAGCGTCGAGATAGGCGCGGAAAACCGAATATTGCTCGGACGTCGGCACTGCGCTGCGCTGTTCGCTGATGATGTCGGAGTTGCGCGCCATCACCTTGCGGAAGTTGCGGGAGGGGCGGAACTCGTTGGCGACCACCCGGACCGAAACGCAGGCGCGGCATTGGTCGCAGGCCGGCCGATAGGCGATCGACTGGCTGCGGCGGAACCCGCCATGGGTCAGGAGATCGTTGAGATCGCCCGCGCGCTCCCCCACGAGGTGCGTGAACACCTTGCGCTCATGCCGGCCCGGCAGATAGGGGCAGGGAGAGGGCGCAGTGAGGTAAAATTGTGGGGTGTCGCGCGAGTGTTGGGTCAAGGGACGTCGTGGGCCTCCGAAGTGGGTATCAGCATCGCGCTACGAAAGCCCCTGGTCAATCGGTCTACTCGGCAGGTCAGATCAGTCAGTTTAGCCGGTCCTGGTTGATAGGTCCTTGATCGCCAGATCCTCAGTAGGTTCTGGCGGCTTTAGGTTCTGACGCCTTGGGGCACGGGTGCGCGGACGGAATTGTTGATCACGACCGTTCCCAGCACGAAATCATGCAGCAGGCGCCGGCGGCCGTTGAACAGGCCGACCAGCACCACGAAGGGCGACAGGAACGAGACCGTCACCCAGAACAGTACGGCATGGGTGGCGCCGAGCACGAAGTAGCCGGGCGCGCCGTACCAGGTGCGCAATTCCAGATCCATCACGCGCATGCCGATCGTCGCGGACGAGGGGCCGCCGATGCAGGCACCGTAATAGACGATGGCCCAGACCACGGACGCCGGCCAGGCCAGCCAGAACAGCGCCCAGCCGAGGCCGAGCGTGACCACGCCGAACAATGCGATGAAAAGGTAGCCGAGGATCACAGGTACCGAGATCACGACCATGTCGATCAGGAAGGCGAACGCGCGCCGTGTCGCAACGCCGCGGAACAGTTCCGGGTGCAGATAGGGATCGTAGGCATGCGGCTGTGCGCCGCCATCGTTGCGCCAGGCACCACCCGAGTCATACGACATGTCCGTCCTCCCAAGGGGAAACAGAGGGGCAAACCCTCGAAGCACGACATGGGAACAGGTCATCCCGGTGCCAAGGGTGCGGACATTAACAAGCCGAAATATTCCGGCGATTCGGGGGCGGGGGACTGGGGCGAGCTATCAACCCCGGTGTCGTCCTGGCGAAAGCCAGGACCCATTACCCCAAGAGGGAGTGATCGTCGCGAAACGCCCATCACGAGTCTTCGTCAAATGGAAGTCGGTGGGTATGGGTCCTGGCTTTCGCCAGGACGACGCTGTGGAGGCAGGGGCGCAAAACCCACTCAGCGTTTCGCTAAGCCTTCGCCGGGACGACCCGCGTAACTTACCCCTGCGCCCGCAGCTTCTCCGCTACCTTCGGCGCAAAATAGCTCAGCACGCCGTCGGCGCCGGCGCGCTTGAAGGCGAGCAGGCTTTCCATCATCGCGCGCTCGCCGTCGAGCCAGCCGTTGTTCGCGGCGGCCGCGATCATCGCGTATTCGCCGGAGACCTGGTAGGCGAAGGTCGGCATCGCAAAGGTGTCCTTCACGCGACGGACCACGTCGAGATAGGGCATGCCGGGCTTCACCATCACCATGTCGGCGCCTTCGGCGATGTCGAGCTCGACCTCGCGCAGCGCTTCGTCGGTGTTGGCGCTGTCCATCTGATAAGTACGCTTGTCGCCGGTGAGCGTCTTGGCCGAGCCGATGGCGTCGCGAAACGGACCGTAGAATGCGGAGGCGTACTTGGCCGCATAGGCCATGATCTGCACGTCGAGCAGTCCGGAGCGATCCAGTCCCTCGCGGATCGCGGCGACGCGGCCGTCCATCATGTCGGAGGGCGCGATGATGTCGCAACCGGCTTCGGCTTGCACCAGTGCCTGACGCACCAGCACGGCCACCGTCTCGTCGTTCAGGATCTTGCCGTCGGAAATCAACCCGTCATGGCCGTGGCTGGTGAAGGGGTCGAGCGCGACGTCGCAGAGGATGCCGATCTCCGGAAACTCCTTCTTGATCGCCCGGACCGCCTGACAGACCAGATTGTTCGGATTGGTGGCTTCCGATCCCTCCTCGTCGCGCAGGGACGGGTCGGTGTAGGGAAACAGCGCGAGGCAGGGGATGGTGAGCTTCATGGCGCGCTCGGCCTCGCGCACGGCCTGGTCGACGCTGAGGCGCTCGACGCCGGGCATCGAGGCAACCTGCTCGCGCTTGTTGTGGCCGTCGATCAGGAACAGCGGCCAGATCAGATCGTCGGTGGTGAGGACGTTCTCGCGCACCATGCGCCGGGCCCATTCGGCCTTGCGGTTGCGGCGCGGACGGATGGCCAGATCGAGGGCAGGGGAGGCAGCTGTGCCATCCCGGCGCGAAACCTCGCGCAATTCGATCGGACGTCCGTATTTGATCGCCATCACTCTTCCTCCGGCTGGAATTATTCTTATACCAGCTCGCATGGTTCCCGCCACCGCGGCTTGACCTGCCGCAAGGCAGAATTGAACCGACTTGGGCAGCCGATTGATTTTGTAGGGCGAAGCGGCCAGAAGGGTGCCATGTCCGAGATCTCCACCCGCGATGCGGCCCGCGACGGCGCCAATGGCAGGGACGCCGCCAGGGACAATGCCAGAGAGAAGGCAATGTCCGTGGCCGCGATCTCGTCGGAGCGCCCCGAGTCCGACGACAATGTCTGGACGCGCCGGCTGGTGCTGTTCCTGCGGCTGATGGCGCTGCTCTCGATTCTGAAAGGTCTCTATCACTGGGCGCAGGTCACGGGCTTCGTCGGTGGCGAGGACGAGGCCTTCGAGAACCAGTCGATGGCCTGGCAGGCCGCGACCGTCTATTTCGCGGTGATCGAGCTCGTCGCGGCCGTCGGCCTTTGGCTGGCCACGCCCTGGGGCGCGGTGGTGTGGCTGACGACCGTGGTGTCGATGGCGGTGATCGAGTTGATGTTCCCGGGCATCTACGGCGGCAGCCTGGTCGTGGTCGGGGTCGAGGCCTTCATGCTCGCCGCCTATCTCGCGCTCGCCTGGATGGCCGCGCGCGAGCGGCCGCCGTAGCGCGCACACTCTCGTGTCCCGGACGCAGCGCAGCGCTACTTCAGCGGTGCGCTGCAGAGCCGGGGCCCATCTCTCCAAGATCTCATTTGAGGCTTTCTGGGTCTCGGCTCTGCGCTGCGCTTGTCCGGGACACCAGCGTGGTCGTGGTGACTTGGTTGACCACTGGTTGCCTAAAATTCGCGGTAAGTTTTCATTGACCAGCCGGTTCCGCCACAGCTCTTACGCGGCCGTTTCGAAACGGGGCGGGGCTGTTCTGGAATGCGACAACAGGGGCGGACGGAGGGTGAACAGGACCTTGCGAAGGTCAACAGACGGTTGCGAAAAGTGCTTGTGGCACAGGCTTAATCCGCAATTCACTGTCTTAAATTCATGATCTCTTTATTCTCTTATTTAAGCCGATCTTCAAACGAGCCCCTTAAGTTGCACCTATCAGACGGGACACAAGTTTCGTCGAATAAGTGTCGATAAAAACGACAACAGGGGAAGTGTCATGATGAAAGCCGTCGCAACTGCGGCAGATACCGCAGAGCGCGTCTCCGGCCAGCAGGGTTCGGTGCAGTCGCTCTATCTGGAAGCTTTGACTCTGGTGGAGCGGCTGCATCGCCGGCTCCTCGACGTAATCAAGGATGAATTCGATCGCCGCGGCCGTGCGGACATCAACTCGGTCCAGGCGCTCTTGCTCTACAACATCGGCGACAAGGAGCTGACCGCGGGCGAGCTGCGCACGCGCGGTTATTACCTCGGCTCCAACGTCTCCTACAATCTGAAGAAGCTCGTCGAGCTCGGCTTCCTCGATCATCAGCGCTCGCGCGTTGATCGCCGCTCGGTGCGCATCCGCCTGACGCCGCAGGGCCAGGAAGTCCGCCGCATCGTCGACGCGCTCTACCAGAAGCACGTCAAGACGGTCGAGCAGGTCGGTGGCATCTCCGGCGAGGAGTTCTCCACGCTCAACAAGTCGCTGCACCGCCTCGAGCGGTTCTGGACCGACCAGATCCTGTATCGGCTCTGAGTTTCCAAAGGGATCAAGGCCAAGCCGGCCCGCAACAAGACCGGCAAGCCCTCCCGAACGTGCGTCAACTTCCCCAAGCGCGCCGGCCCGGATTTCCTCCGGACCGGTGCGTTTTACATTTTGCGCCTGCGAAAAATTCAGCCAGCGGTGGGAACCTGTTCCGGGGCTCGGCACTTATCTCCTTCGGATCGGAGGAATGTCGATGCTGGTCGAGCGCGGGCTTCAGGCGATGAATGTGGAACTCGTGAGCGAGGCCTATGCCATCGCCGCGAATTACCTTCGCCGCTCTGGCGCGATCCCCGACTCTCTCGTCACCGACGAGCGCCTGCTCGGGATCATCATCAAGCTGCTCCAGCACGGCGAATTCAACAAGATCAGGCTCGCCAACAAGGCGATCACGTGGTTCGAGACGCAGTCCGAGGCCCGCGCGGTTGCCTGATCAAAACTCCGAATATTTGCAAGTCAAAGAACCAGAGGATGCCATGGAAGCTGCCATCGACCGCATCATGCAGACCTATGACCTGCTCGCAAACCGCACCGCTGCGGCCAGCGAGGAGGCGCGGGCCAAGGTCACGAACTATCTCAATACGTTGATGGAAGCCGGCGAGAAAGACCCGCACAGGTTGACGGTCTGTGGCCTGACCTATCTGCGCCAGCTCGACGGCAGCGTGGACCCGGTGAAGGCGGGGTATACCGGTTTGTAGGGGGGCGCCGACCGCAACTGGCCCGGGAGAGTAAGGCCCAAAGCGGCCCCATTCCGAGTGTTCGCGGACGGGCGGTTCCTGGAAACCGCCCGGTGCCCAAAACCTCCAATCCCACCATATCTTGCATAAATATCAGGCCCGACCCGCAAATGCTTGGCCGGGGGCGGGCGATGTGGTAGATCGCGCTCGCCGCTTCCGATCGCCACACCAGACCGCCCGTAGCCCGCCAAAAGGCTGCGGCGGTGGAGATATTCGCAAGATGACCCTCGCCAAGACCGCCTCCGCGCCCGATTCGTTTTTCACCGCCTCGCTCGAGCAGGCCGACCCGGAAATCGCCGCCGCCATCAAGGGCGAGCTCGGCCGGCAGCGCCATGAGGTCGAGCTGATCGCCTCCGAGAACATCGTCAGCCGGGCCGTGCTGGAAGCGCAGGGTTCGGTGATGACCAACAAATACGCGGAGGGTTATCCGGGCGCGCGGTACTATGGCGGTTGTGAGTGGGTCGACGTCGCCGAGAACCTTGCGATCGATCGCGCCAAGAAGCTGTTCGGCGCGAGCTTCGCCAACGTGCAGCCGAACTCGGGCAGCCAGATGAACCAGGCGGTGTTTTTGGCGCTGCTCCAGCCCGGCGACACCTTCATGGGTCTTGATCTTGCGGCCGGCGGCCATCTCACCCACGGCTCGCCCGTCAACATGAGCGGCAAGTGGTTCAAGGCCGCGCACTACACCGTGCGCCGCGAGGACCAGATCATCGACATGGACGCGGTCGCCAAGCAGGCCGAGGAGGTCAAGCCGAAGCTGATCGTCGCCGGCGGCTCGGCCTATTCGCGCGCCTGGGACTTCAAGCGCTTCCGCGAGATCGCCGATAGCGTCGGCGCGTATCTCCTGGTCGACATGGCACACTTCGCGGGCCTCGTTGCCGGCGGCGTGCATGCTTCGCCCGTGCCCTATGCCCACATCACCACCACAACGACGCACAAGTCGCTGCGCGGTCCGCGCGGCGGCCTGATGCTGTGGAATGACGAGGCGCTGACCAAGAAGTTCAATTCGGCGATCTTCCCGGGGCTGCAGGGCGGCCCCCTGATGCATGTGATCGCGGCGAAGGCGGTCGCCTTCGGCGAAGCGCTGCGTCCGGACTTCAAGGTCTACGCGAAGAACGTCGTCGAGAACGCCAAGGCGCTGGCCGAGGCAATGAAGAGCCACGGCTTCGACATCGTCTCCGGCGGCACCGATAACCATCTGATGCTGGTCGACCTCAGGCCGAAGGGCCTGAAGGGCAACGCCTCGGAGAAGGCGCTGGTTCGCGCCGCCATCACCTGCAACAAGAACGGCATTCCCTTCGACCCCGAGTCGCCGTTTGTCACCTCCGGTATTCGTCTGGGCACGCCGGCTGCGACCACGCGCGGCTTCGGCGTCGCGGAATTCCAGCAGGTCGGCGGCATGATCGCCGAGGTCCTCAACGCGATCGCGCAGTCCTCCGACGGCAAGGCGCCGCTGGTGGAAGCCGCGATCAAGGAACGGGTCAAGGCGCTCACCGACCGGTTCCCGATCTATCAGTAAGGCTGGGCCAAGCGGATGCGCTGTCCGAACTGCAACAGTCTCGATACGCAGGTAAAGGACTCGCGTCCGACCGAGGACTCTTCCGTGATCCGCAGGCGGCGCGTGTGCGTCGCCTGCAATTTCCGCTTCACCACCTTCGAGCGCGTGCAGCTGCGCGAGCTCACGGTGATCAAGCGCAACGGCCGCCGCGTGCCGTTCGACCGCGACAAGCTGATGCGTTCGGTGTCGATCAGCCTGCGCAAGCGGCCGGTCGAGCCCGAGCGGGTCGAGAAGATGGTCTCCACCATCGTGCGCGAGCTCGAGACCGGGGGCGAGGCCGAGATCTCCTCCGAGGTGATCGGCGAGACCGTGATGGAGCATCTGCGCACGCTCGACGACGTTGCCTATGTGCGCTTTGCCTCGGTCTATCGCAATTTCCGCGAGGCCAAGGATTTCGCCGACGTGCTCGGCGAGCTCTCCGGTGAGGAGGAAGCGCGGCTCGCCGCGATCCGCAAATGATCTTCCGTATCCTGGAAGATCAGTTCGCCGCGAGGATCCGCGAGTCCAAGGACGCCGATCGCCGCTTCATGCAGTTGGCACTGGCGTTGGGCAAGCGCGGGCAGGGACGCACCTGGCCCAATCCGGCTGTCGGCGCCGTGATCGTCAAGGACGGTGTGATCGTCGGCCGTGGCTGGACGCAAGCAGGTGGACGGCCGCATGGCGAGCCCGAAGCCTTGCGGCGGGCCGGCGAGGCGGCACGCGGGGCCACGCTCTATGTCACGCTGGAGCCGTGCTCGCATTTCGGCAAATCGCCGCCTTGCGCCGATGCGGTGATCGCCGCGGGCATCAAGCGGGTGGTGGCGGCAATCGAGGATCCCAATCCCGAAGTTGCGGGCCAGGGCCATGCGCGCTTGCGCGCCGCCGGCATCACGGTCGATGTGGGCCTGTGCGCGGCAGAGGCCGCCTTCGATCACGCCGGTCATTTTCGCCGCATCCGCGATCACCGTCCGCATGTGATCCTGAAGCTCGCGGTCTCGCCTGACGGCAAGATTGGCGCAGCCGGCGGCAAGCCGCTCGCGATCACCGGCGAGGCCGCGCGCAACCGCGTGCATCTGTTGCGCGCGCAGAGCGATGCCATCCTGGTCGGCATCGGCACGGTGCTGGCGGACGATCCGCTGCTCACCTGCCGCCTGCCGGGCATGGCAGCGCGCTCGCCGGTGCGCGTGGTGCTCGATCAGAGCCTGCGTCTTCCGGCCTCGAGCCGGCTCATGGGCTCCGCGCGCGAGACGCCGCTCTGGGTGGTGGGGTCTGAGCTCGCCGAGGCTGCGGCCGCCACGCGGCTCGGTGCGGCCGGCGTGCAGGTGATCCGTACCCCGCCCGGGAGTGCCTCCGGGCTCGATTTACCGGCCGTGCTGCATGCGCTGGCCGAGAAGGGCATCACCCGCCTGATGGTCGAGGGCGGCAGCCGCGTTGCGGCATCGTTCGTCGCGGCCGACCTCGTCGACGAGATCTGGCTGTTCCGCGGCGCGGAAGCGGTGGGGGCTGACGGCGTCGATGCGCTCGATGCATTGCCCCTGTCGAAAATCACGCAGTCGCAGGCCTACAAGGTTCATGCTAGCGAGACATTCGAGCACGATACTCTCACCATCTACGAGCGCGCGTAATGTTCACCGGGATTGTCACCGATATCGGCGAGATCGTCAGCTTCACGCCGACGGCGCAGGGCCAGCTGCACCGGCTGCGCATCGCCTGCAGCTATGACCAGACCACCATTGCCGACGGCGCCTCGATCGCATGCAATGGTGTCTGCCTCACGGTGGTCGCTTCGGGCGTCGCAGGCGGCAAAGGCTCTAAGCAAAGTACTTGGTTCGACGTCGATGCCGCCGCCGAGACGCTGGCGCTGACGACCGCAAAGCACTGGAAGGTGGGCACGCGGCTCAACCTCGAGCGCGCCCTCAAGATCGGCGATGAGCTCGGCGGCCATATCGTCGCCGGTCATGCCGACGGCATTGCGACCCTGGTCAGCCGCGAGGACCTGCCCGGCATGGCGCGGTTCGAGCTCTCGACCACGCGGGAGCTGGCGCGCTTCATCGCCACCAAGGGCTCGATCACGCTCGACGGCGTCTCGCTGACGGTCAATACGGTGAAGGACGTGACCTTTTCGGTGCTGATCATCCCGCATACGCTTGATGTCACGACCATCGGCGGCTGGAAGGCCGACGCCGAGGTCAATATCGAGGTCGATCTGATGGCCCGCTATGCGGCGCGGCTGACGGAAATGACGGTTTAAAACTTGGCTTATCCGCCTGCGGCGACTACATAACGCGCCGACCCCAGTAGAACGGATTGAGACGATGGCAGACGCGCGGCGCGCACCCCTGAAGGACCAGACCGACATTTCCGGCGCACGCGCGCTGATTGTCGAGGCGCGGTTCTATGACGATCTCCAGGACGCGCTTCTGGACGGCGCGGTGACCGAATTGAAGGCGGCCGGGCTGACCCATGACGTCATCACGGTTCCCGGTGCGCTGGAAATTCCGGCGGCGGTGGCCATCGCCGTTGATGCGGCGGCCGCGAACGGAAAACCCTATGACGCGGTGATCGCGCTCGGCTGTGTCATCCGCGGCGACACCATTCATTTCGAGGTCGTCTCGCAGGAATCCTCGCGCGCGCTGATGGACCTTGCGGTTGCGCGCAAGCTGCCGCTCGGCAACGGCATTCTCACCGTCAACAATGAGGACCAGGCCTGGGCGCGGGCGCGCGCCAGCGAGCTCAACAAGGGCGGCGATGCAGCGCGCGCCGCGCTTGCGATGCTGCGCATCAAACGCCGTCTGGCGCGGGCCTGAGCCATGGCTGACACCAAGAAACCGGCAGCTTCTGCGGAGAAGAAAGCGAACCGTCGCGGTGCGGCGCGGCTCGCGGCTGTGCAGGCGCTCTACCAGATGGACATCGCGGGTGCCGGCATCAACGACATTTTTGCGGAGTTCGAAAGCCACTGGCTCGGCAACGAAGTCGAGGGCGACACGTATCTGCCGGCGGAAGCTGCCTTCTTTCGCGACGTTGTCTCGGGCGTCGTGCGCGACCAGAAGAAGCTCGATCCGCTGATCGACGAGGCACTGTCCAAGGGCTGGCCGTTGAAGCGGATCGAGGCGATCCTGCGCGCGGTGCTGCGGGCCGGGGCCTACGAACTGGAGCATCGCAAGGACGTCCCGGGCCGCGTCGTCATTTCCGAATATGTCGATGTCGCAAATGCGTTCGTCGACCGCGAGGAGACCGGCATGGTCAACGCCGTGCTCGACCAGATCGGCCGCCAGTTTCGCGGCGATGAGTTCGGGCGGGGGTAGGCATCCGCGAGGGCGGTGAAGTGATGCGATGTGGCTGCCCCATTCTCCGCAGTCATGCCCCGCGAAGGCGGGGCATCCAGTACGCCGCGGCCCATCGATTTCACACGACCGTCTCTGGAATACTGGATCGCCCGGTCCTAGTGCGCAATTGCGCACTGGCCGGGCGATGACAGCGGTGGATGTGGCTGACGCCGATGGCAAACCCGAAAAATCCCTCCGCCGAAGACTCCCTCATCGCGCGCTATTTCAAGCCGTTGGCGACCGATCCCGGTGCGTTCGGGCTGGTCGATGATGCCGCGATCCTGTCCTCATCCGGCGACGACATCGTCGTCACCACCGATGCCGTTGTCGAGGGCGTGCATTATCTTGCCTCTGATCCACCCGACACCATTGCGCGCAAGGCGTTGCGTGTGAACCTGTCCGATCTTGCTGCCAAGGGCGCGACGCCGGCCGGCTTCGTGCTGACGCTGGCGCTGCGCAGCAAGGAGGATGCCTGGCTTCGGCCATTCGCGGATGCGCTTGGCGAGGATGCCACAACCTTCGCATGCCCGCTGCTCGGCGGCGATACGGTGTCGACGCCGGGGCCGCAGATGATCTCGATCACGGCCTTCGGCCGCGTGCCCAAGGGACGGATGGTCGGGCGCACCGGCGCAAGGCCGGGCGACCGCATCCTGGTGACGGGGACGATCGGCGATGCCGCGCTCGGCCTCGACGTGCTCACCGGCGGGGCGGCGGCGGGGGCGCTCGCCTCCGATCAACAGGCGCGGGAGTTGCTGGTTTCACGCTATCGCGTGCCGCAGCCGCGCAACCTGCTGGCGCAGGCGGTCCGCGACCACGCGACGGCCGCGATGGATGTCTCCGACGGTCTCGCCGGCGATCTGACAAAGCTCTGCGCCGCGTCTGGCGTCTCGGCCATGGTCGACGTGGCGAGCGTGCCGCTGTCGGCTGCTGCCGCCGGCCTGGTTGCGCGCAACTCCGTTGGTGTCGAGACGCTGCTTGCCGGAGGCGACGATTACGAGGTGCTGTGCACCGCTTCGCCGGCGCAAAGCGATGCGCTGATTGCCGCCGGGCGGGCGGCCGGTCTTGCCGTCACGGCGATCGGGACGATTCTCGCCGGTCATGAGCGGCCCCGCTTCCTGGATGGGCAGGGCCAGGAACTGGTCTTGAAGCGGCTGTCTTACAGCCACTTCTAGAGCATGATCCGGAAAAGTGTGAAGCGGTTTTCCGAAAAGATCATGCTCAAACAACAACCTAAAGCGCGATGACGATTCATCCCTATCTCATCGCGCTTTAGGAATTGCTCCAAACCGGCGGTCGAACTCTCCGGACTGGCCGCAAATACCTGCCGAGATCGGCTTTTTCGGCCCTATCCGGCGTTGCACCCTCAATTTGATTTTGGCAAGCTTGTGACCGACTAGGGCCGCCCCTTCGAAAAGAGGGACGGCCTTGTTCAAAATCAAGGCGCTACCGCACGACGGACAATAAAAGGCGCCCGGGGTACATCAAGGATCTGAGGCAAAAAATCACATGACAGCATTATGGTTGATAGTGCTCTGCGGAGTGCTTTCCGTCGTCTACGCGATTTGGGCGACGTCTTCGGTGTTGAGCGCGGATGCGGGGTCGCCGCGCATGCAGGAGATCGCGGGAGCGGTGCGCGAAGGCGCACAGGCTTACTTGCGGCGTCAATACACGACGATCGGTATCGTCGGTATCGTCATCTTCTTCCTGCTTGCCTACTTCCTTGGTCTCTACGTCGCCATCGGCTTTTTGATCGGCGCCATTCTGTCGGGGGCCGCCGGCTTCATCGGCATGAACGTCTCGGTCCGCGCCAATGTGCGTACCGCCCAGGCTGCGACGACGTCGCTGGCCGGGGGCCTCGAGCTCGCCTTCAAGGCGGGGGCGATCACAGGCATGCTGGTGGCAGGTCTCGCGCTGCTCGGCGTGACACTGTACTTCGGCTTCCTGGTCCATTCGCTGAAGCTCGCACCCGATAGTCGCACCGTGGTCGACGCCATGGTGGCGCTCGGCTTCGGCGCCTCGCTGATCTCGATCTTCGCCCGTCTCGGCGGCGGCATCTTCACCAAGGGTGCGGACGTCGGCGGCGACCTCGTCGGCAAGGTCGAGGCCGGCATTCCCGAGGACGATCCGCGTAACCCGGCCACCATCGCCGACAACGTCGGCGATAACGTGGGCGATTGCGCCGGCATGGCCGCCGACCTGTTCGAGACCTATGCGGTGACCGCGGTCGCCACCATGGTCCTGGCGGCGATCTTTTTCGCCAAGACGCCGATCCTCGCCAACATGATGACGCTGCCGCTCGCGATCGGCGGCATCTGCATCATCACCTCGATCATCGGCACCTTCTTCGTGAAGCTCGGGCCGAGCCAGTCGATCATGGGCGCGCTCTACAAGGGCCTCATTGCGACCGGCATCCTGTCTCTGATCGGCATCGCCGGGGTGATCTACAGCCTGATCGGTTTCGGCAAGCTCGACGGCGTCGAATTCACCGGCATGGCGCTGTTCGAGTGCGGCGTCGTCGGCCTCGTCGTCACCGCGCTGATCATCTGGATCACCGAATACTACACCGGCACCGACTACCGTCCGGTGAAGTCGATCGCCCAGGCCTCGGTGACCGGCCACGGCACCAACGTGATCCAGGGCCTTGCCGTCTCGATGGAAGCGACCGCGCTGCCCGCGATCGTGATCATCGCCGGCATCCTGGTCACCTACAGCCTCGCCGGCCTGTTCGGCATCGCGATCGCGACCGCCACCATGCTGGCGCTCGCCGGCATGGTCGTCGCGCTCGACGCCTTCGGCCCCGTCACCGACAACGCCGGTGGCATCGCCGAGATGGCGGGCCTGCCGAAGGAGGTGCGCAAGTCGACCGACGCACTCGACGCGGTCGGCAACACCACCAAGGCGGTCACCAAGGGCTACGCGATCGGCTCCGCCGGTCTCGGTGCCCTCGTGCTGTTCGCGGCCTACAACCAGGACCTCAAATTCTTCGTTGCGGACTCCGCGCGCCACACCTACTTCGCCGGCGTCAATCCGGACTTCTCGCTCAACAACCCGTATGTGGTGGTCGGGCTGCTGTTCGGCGGCCTGCTGCCGTATTTGTTCGGCGCGATGGGCATGACGGCGGTGGGCCGTGCGGCCAGCGCGATCGTCGAGGAGGTGCGCCGGCAGTTCCGCGAGAAGCCGGGCATCATGCAGGGCACCGACAAGCCGGATTACGGCAAGGCGGTCGACCTGCTGACCAAGGCGGCGATCAAGGAGATGATCATCCCCTCGCTGCTGCCGGTGCTGTCGCCGATCGTCGTCTACTTCCTGATCTACGCGATCGCGGGCGGCGGCGCGGCCGGCAAGTCGGCGGCGTTCTCGGCCGTAGGCGCGATGCTGCTCGGCGTGATCGTGACGGGCCTGTTCGTCGCGATCTCGATGACCTCGGGCGGCGGCGCCTGGGACAACGCCAAGAAGTACATCGAGGACGGTCATTTCGGCGGCAAGGGCTCCGATGCCCACAAGTCGGCGGTGACCGGCGACACCGTCGGCGATCCCTACAAGGACACGGCGGGTCCCGCGGTGAATCCGATGATCAAGATCACCAACATCGTGGCCTTGTTGCTGCTGGCGATCCTGGCGCACTGAGCGGCGATGAGGTGAAAGAGATAACCCCGCGGCGAAAGCCGCGGGGTTATTTGTCAGGGGCAGCGCGGTCCGGCTGCACGACAAGACAGGGTTCGACGGTCGAGCCTCAGGCTTTCGGCTCCGATCCGTCCTCGGCTCTTTGCGCAAATACCTCCTTCGCTGCGAACAGGCCGTTGAGGGCTGCCGGGAAGCCGGCATAGACGGCCATCTGCATGAGGATCTCGATAATCTCCTCTCGGCCGAGCCCGACATTCAGACCTGCCTCGATATGCACCTTGAGCTGAGGTGTGGCGTTCCCCATGGCTGCGAGCGCTGCGATCGTTGCGATTTCGCGCGAACGGACGTCGAGCCCGGGCCGTGAGTAGATGTCGCCAAATGGAAACTCGAATATATAGGTGGCGAAGTCTGGGGCGATATCACCAAGCGCCGCCACGACCTTATGGCCGGCCTCTCCGTCGATCTCAGCGAGCGCGCGGCGACCGCGCTCCAACCGGCTTTCGCCGGCGTTCGGGAAGTGTTGCATCATAATCCTTCATCCTCTGTTCCGTTTCGGCATAACCGCCGATCTTGGTGTCGAGGACGAGAAGACAGGCATTCAGTTCGTCGACGTGGGCACGCACGCTTTCGCGGTGCCGCTCCAGCAGCGCGCGCCGCTCGGCCTCGGTACCGCTGCCTCGCTCCCGGAGTTCCGCGTAAAGCAGTATGTCCCGGATCGGCATACCAGTCGTCTTCAGGCGGCCGAGAAACTCGATCCACACAAGGATCGAGGCATCGTAGTCACGTTGGCTGGATCGATCCCGCTCGGCGTAAGGCATCAGTCCGATCCGCTCGTAATAGCGGATCGTATGGGCAGTCAGTCCGGAACGCTTCGCGAGTTCGCCGATCTTCATGCCTGTCTCTCATCACGACGCGCGGAAACTACGAGTTCGAGCGCACTCTAAGTCAAGAGACATTTGGGCCTGCCCATGCGAGTCTCGCGCCGTCGGCAACACGGTCGTGCCGGAGAGCCGGCTGATCGAGACAATGAGCAGGCAGGCCCCGTCGAGCCGATTGGGAGCGACGTTGTACGCTTGTTCGGTCGATACGTGCGGTCAAGCCATCGGGCGCGCCACAACCGAGCGAGCTACTGCACATCCATCTGCAAGCCTTCCTTCTGGATGATGCCGGCGAATTTCTTCGTCTCGGCGTCCACGAAGTCCGCGAACTGCTGCGGGGTGCCGTAGTCGGCGCGGGCGCCCATGGCGGCGATGTTCTTCTTGATGTCGTCGCGCTCGAGCATCGCCTTGACCTGGAGATTGAGCGCCTCGAGGACCGGGGCGGGGGCGCCTTTCGGCAGGAACACGGCGAACCAGGACGACACGTCGAAACCCGCCAGCTCGGGCGCGCTCTCGCGCATGGTCGGCAGGTTCGGCGCGAGGTCGCTGCGCTCGGGCGTGGTGACGCAGAGGCCGGTGAGGGTGCCGTTCTGCACCTGCGGCAGGCTTGGATAGAGGTTGTCGAACAGGATCTGGATGTCGCCGGCGAGCGCGGCCTGGAGCGCGGGTCCGGCGCCGCGGAACGGGATGTGCGTCATCTTCAGCCCGGTGAGCTGGAGAAACCAGGCGCCGGTGAGGTGGGGGCTCTGTCCGACGCCGGAGGAAGCGTAGCTGAGCTTGTCCGGATTGGCCTTGAGGTAAGCGATCAGCTCGGCGACCGATTTGATGCCGGTTTTCGGATGCGCCGAGACGATGTTCGGGATCCGGATCATGTTGGAGACCGGCTGGAGCTGGTCCGGCTTGTAGGTCAGGTTCTTGAAGATGCTGTAGGCGATCGCGTTCGGCCCGGGGTTGCCGATCAGGATGGTGTGTCCGTCCGGCTTGGCACGGACCACTTCGGCCGTGCCGATCGTGCCGCCGCCGCCGGAGCGGTTTTCCACGACGGCCGACTGGCCCCAGGCGGTTTGCAGATGCGCGGCGAGGAGCCGGCCCATCACGTCGGTCGAGCCGCCGGCCGCAGCCGGGACGACAAGGCGGACATTTTCGGTGGGCTTCCAGTCCGCCAGGCTCGATCGCGGCAGGATCGCCGCGGCCGAGAGGCCGGCAGCACCGGTGAGCACGCGACGGCGGGACAGAAATTTATCGGGCACGAATCCACTCCCTGTTTCTTGCTTTGCAGGGGAGCGTATGGAACCCGGCGCGCAACGGCAAGCCGCACGCGACCGCAAGGGCCGCGTGGACAGCGGCAGGACGCCGCAGGATGAAGGCTCAGTTAAAGCTGAGCAGCTTGAACAGCGGTGCGAGGTAGCTCATCTCCTGGCCCGACGTCGCCGTGGTGCGGCTGATGAAGTCGAAGATCTTGCCGTCCTGGAGGCCGTAATTCGCAAGCCGGCGAACGCGCCGGTTCTTGTCGAAATAGATCGCGATCACGCGCTGGTCGACCACCTTCTGGTTCATGAAGGCGACCATGCGCTCGGAGCGCTGCGAGATGTAGTAGAACACTTCACCGTCGAGGGTCGCGACCGTCGAGGGCGTGCCCATCACGATCAGCACCTGGTCCTGGCTCGCGCCGATCGGAATCTGCTCCAGCGCGCCGGGCGGCAGGATGTAACCCTTCTGGAATTGTTCGCCGCTGCAGCCCGCAAGCGCCGCGCCGACCAGCGTGACGGCCGCGAGCATGCGCAGGCCGCGCCAGCGTGCATGAATGCCGCGCCGCTTGTCTGCGCGCAGGCTGGTCTGGTTCGTTATCGTCATAGCGGAACTGATTCCGTCCCCTTGCGTCGCGCGAGGCGCTGAAGTACCGGGCGGAGGCTCTGAATGCAACACACGCGCGCCCGCTTGCGGAAACCACAATGCTTTGGCCGTTCAATCACTTCAGGAAACCCCGACTAGCCCCGTCGGGCACCATTGAAGCCATCTATGGCATGATCGTGACGCAGGCGCGAGAACCCATATTTTACCGCGACTTGGGCGTGCCTGATACGGTTAACGGGCGTTTCGACCTGTTGCTGCTGCATCTCTGGCTGCTGCTGCGCCGCCTGCGCACGGTCCAGGGCGACACTGGAGGCGCCACCGCGCTGTCGCAGGCGCTGTTCGACCGCTTCTGTGAGGACATGGACGACAATCTGCGCGAGATGGGGGTGGGCGACCAGACCGTGCCGAAGCGGATGCGGGCATTCGGCGAGGCCTTTTATGGCCGCGTCCAGGCCTATGACCAGGCCATGGAGGGCGGCGGCGAGGCGCTGGCATCGGCGATCTGCAAGAATATCTTGAATGGGACCGGCCTGGACCAGGCGCAGCGGCTCGCGGTCTATGCCCGGGCCACGGAAGCCGATCTCGGCCGGACCGACGAGGCCGCGCTGCTGCGCGCGGCCTTCAAATTTCCCCCGGCGCTCCCTGAGGATGTCACACCATGAGCCGACCGACGACCGGATCCGAGCCCGATCCCTGGCGGGCGCCCGTCATTGTCGCGCAGATCCCCGATACCGGGCTGCACCGCAAGCTCGAGGCCTCGGCCGCCGAGCGGCAGGCCATTGCCGCGGTCGCAGGCCTGCGGGAGGTCCTCTCTGCCAGCGCAGATTTCGAGGTCGTGCCGAAAAGCGGCGGCCGGATCCAGGTCACGGGGCACGTCCGCGCCCTGATCGGCCAGACCTGCGTGGTCACGCTCGATCCGATCGAGAGCGATATCGAGGAGGAGGTGGACCTGACATTCGCCCCCGAGGCCGAGGCACGGCGGCTGGCCGACCTGATCGAGGAGGGGCGGGACGACAAGGAGCCGCCGGAGGTCGCCGACCCGCCGGAGCCGATCGTCAACGGCATCATCGACCTCGGCCGCCTCGCCACCGACGCCCTGTTCCTGGCGATCGATCCCTATCCCCGCAAGCAGGGGGTCGTATTCGAGGCGGAGGTCACCGCCCCCGATCCGGAGGACCATCCCTTCGCGGCACTGAAGGCGCTGCAGGACAAGAAGAAAGGCCAATAGCCGCCGCTTCCCCGTAGGACCGCTTTGCTACGGGGGTGAGGCGTTTGCGGGGATGGTTTGAAAGCCTGATTTATCTATTTGATTTCCATGTATTTCCTGCGAATCTGCCGGCCCGTCGCCGGATCGCCCCGAATGCAAAAGGCTGGGGGCAAGAGGTTGTTTCGGGGGCACAAAACGCTATTGTCGCGCCCCGGTTCGGGTGCGGCGTGGCGCTTGGCCGGGTCGCCATATCCATGGCGAACCCATTTGCGGCCCCGCTTCGTTCAAGACCGCACCAGACCAGGTTTCCAGGACTTTTATGCCAAGCAAGGTTCGCATCGCGCTTGACGCCATGGGGGGCGACGACGGCGCCGCCGTGGTCATTCCAGGCGCCGCCATCTCGCTTGGCAGGCATCGCGACACCGAGTTCCTGCTGGTCGGGGACCGCGCCAAGATCGAGCCCGAGCTCGAGCAGCACCCCGCACTCAAGGCCGCATCGCGGATCGTCCATACCGACGTCGCCGTCAGCATGCATGACAAGCCGAGCCAGGCTCTGCGGCGCGGCCGCAAGACCTCCTCGATGTGGCTTGCCATCGATGCGGTGAAGAAGGGCGAGGCGGATGTCGCGGTTTCCGCAGGCAATACCGGCGCGCTGATGGCGATGTCGCGCTTCCACCTGCGCACGCTGCCGGGCATCGACCGTCCCGCAATCACCGGGGTATGGCCGACCAAGCGCGGCGAATCCGTCGTGCTCGACCTCGGCGCCACCATCGGCGGCGACGCGCACCATCTGGTGTCGCTCGCAGTCATGGGCGCAGCGATGGCCAGCGTGCTGTTCGACAAGCAGCGCCCCACGGTCGGGCTGCTCAATATCGGCGTCGAGGAGATCAAGGGGCACGAGGAGATCCGCGAGGCCGGTGAAATCCTGCGCGCGAGGAACCTGCCGGAACTCGACTATATCGGTTTCGTCGAGGGCGACGGCATCGGCAAGGGTCTCGCCGACGTCATCGTGACCGAAGGTTACAGCGGCAATATCGCCCTCAAGGCCGCCGAGGGAACCGCGCGGCAGATGGCGGAATTGCTTCGGGAAGGAATGCAGCGGAGCTGGCTGTCCAAGCTCGGTTATCTCTTCGCGCGCGACGCCTTTCAGGCGTTGCGCAACAAGATGGACCCGAATAAGTCCAACGGGGGCGTGTTCCTCGGGCTCCGCGGACTGGTGGTCAAGAGCCATGGCGGAATCAGCGCCGAAGGCTTTGCCTCTGCGATCGATGTTGGCTATGAGATGGCTCACTACGATCTCCTGAACAAGATCAATCAGATGCTCAACCGCGAGGGTGGTGCACTTAGTTCCGTGCAGACCGCGCAGGAGGCTGTTTCGTGACTCAAATTCGTTCGGTCGTGCTCGGCTGCGGCTCGTATCTGCCGGAGCAGGTGGTGACCAACGCCCAATTGGCGGCGCGCATCGACACCTCCGACGAGTGGATCGTGCAGCGCACCGGCATTCGCGAGCGGCACATCGCGGCCGAGGGCGAGTTCACCTCGCATCTGGCGATCAGGGCGGCGCAGGCCGCGCTCAGTGACGCCGGCGTGGACGCGCAGTCGATCGACCTGATCGTGCTGGCGACCTCGACGCCCGACAACACCTTTCCCGCGACGGCGGTTGCCGTGCAGCACGGGCTCGGCATCAACCATGGCGCGGCGTTCGACCTCCAGGCCGTGTGCTCGGGCTTCGTGTTCGCGCTCGCCACCGCCGACAATTTCCTGCGCACCGGCGCCTTCAAGCGCGCGCTGGTGATTGGCGCGGAGACCTTCTCGCGCATCCTCGACTGGAACGACCGCGGCACCTGCGTTCTGTTCGGCGACGGCGCCGGCGCGGTGGTGCTGGAGGCGCAGGAGCAGCCGGGCAATGCCGCAACCGACCGCGGCATCGTGACCACGCATCTGCGCTCCGACGGCCGCCACAAGGCAAAGCTGTTCGTCGACGGCGGGCCGTCCTCGACCCAGACCGTCGGCCATCTGCGCATGGAGGGCCGCGAGGTCTTCAAGCACGCGGTCGGCATGATCACCGACGTGATCGTCGACGCCTTCCAGGCGACCGGGCTCGATGCCGACAGCATCGACTGGTTCGTGCCGCACCAGGCCAACAAGCGAATCATCGACGCCTCCGCGCACAAGCTGCACATCGCGCCGGAGAAGGTGGTGCTGACGGTGGACCGTCACGGCAACACCTCAGCCGCCTCGATTCCGCTGGCTTTGTCGGTGGCGCGCAAGGACGGCCGCATCAAGCGCGGCGACATGGTTCTGCTGGAAGCGATGGGCGGCGGCTTCACCTGGGGCTCGGCTCTGGTGCGCTGGTAGCGCCACAGTCGATAAAATTTTGCCGGAATCAGCCGCGATTATCGATGCGTCTGCATTGATGAGCGCTGTTGACCGCTGTATCGTAACCTCATAATTTCAGACAACAATTGTTCGCCGTGATGTGGGGCAGGGCGATGACCGATCAAAGTAAAACCGTAACGCGTGTCGATCTCTGCGAAGCCGTCTACCAGAAGGTGGGGCTGTCGCGGACGGAATCGTCTGCCTTCGTGGAACTCGTGCTGAAGGAGATCACCGACTGCCTGGAAAAGGGCGAGACGGTGAAGCTGTCCTCGTTCGGGTCCTTCATGGTCCGCAAGAAGGGTCAGCGCATCGGCCGCAACCCGAAGACCGGCACCGAGGTGCCGATCTCGCCGCGGCGCGTCATGGTGTTCAAGCCGTCGGCGATCCTGAAGCAGCGCATCAACGGCCAGCACCGCGCCAATGGCGATGCCAGCAAGGCTCAACCCGAGGCGTAACCGCCCTTCGGAAAGGATTTGCATTTGGACAAGGCGCCGGATGCGTTCCGAACCATCAGCGAAGTAGCGCAGGAACTCGACATTCCGCAGCACGTGCTGCGGTTCTGGGAGACCCGGTTCTCCCAGATCAAGCCGATGAAGCGCAGCGGCGGCCGCCGCTATTACCGCCCCGACGACGTCGACCTGCTCAAGGGCATCCGCCGCCTGCTCTACGGGGAGGGCTACACCATCCGCGGGGTGCAGCGGATCCTGAAGGAGCACGGCGTCAAATCGGTGCAGGGCCTCGCCGACGGCGCGGCCGCGGTCTCCTTCGGCGCCATCGAGGACGCCATCGGCGCGAGCCTGATGGAGCCGGACGAGGAAGCGCCGATCAAGGGCGTCACCGATGCCGACGATGACGACTACCAGGGGGATGAGGAGGAAGGCATCGACTTCCGCTTCACCGAGGTCGACGACGAGGACATCCTCACCACCTTCCGCAAGGGCGGCACTGCGGCCGCGCCCGCCGGCCCCAGCGCCATCGACCGGGAGCGCCTCGGCCGGGCGCTCGCCGACCTCGTCGCCTGCCGGGAGATGCTGGACCAGGCGCTGAAGGACGGGTAGGGCGGCTTTTCGCTGGGATCGCCGCCGGTTCCGGGGACCGGCGAGCAGGATCCCACACGACGGTCAATCCATCCGGCAGATGATTTGAGAATAATGGTCGGAGCGAGAGGATTTGAACCTCCGACCCCTAGTCTCCCAGACTAGTGCGCTAACCGGGCTGCGCCACGCTCCGAACGACGTTCCATTAGCTAGGATCGCTGCTTTGCGCAAGGCGACGCCGCAGCATTTTGCCGTTCCCAGCAAACTAAAAAGTGCCGAAACAACCCCATGCACAGTAGCGATAGCATTGATGGATTGATGTTTTTCCGAATCGATTTGACGCGTCGGGCAAAACAGGAGTATGATGCCATCATGCCGGCGTGTGGGATGAGCGACCTGTCCGCGAGGCTCGCAGGTGGCGTCCGAGCCCAGGCATTGGACCTGCTATCTCAGATGCCCACCACCATCCGCTTCGTCTCCTTCACGAGCGTCCGCGCCGTCTTTTCCGACAGCATCTTGGCTTTGTTCAGCATCGCGTTGTTGGCGACCGCCTAGCGGTCGACGGCTTCGCGGCGATTGCGCCGAGGATAATTCCCCATGGCGCGCCAGAGATCGAATGCCTCCAGCGTTTTGCAGTCGCAATAGGGCGTCGGCTTCGTCTTTGGTGAGGCAGCGTTTGTCCATCACGCACAGTTCTCCGCCCGCGAGACGTTGATCGCAATTTTGTAATGTTAGCGGCCCTCGTGCTACCTTTGCGGGCATTTTGGGGAAGGTTGTGATGAACTTTGAGCGCTATTGGTCGAAGAAGCTTGGCGAGACTGGCCTCAATTGATGGAAAAACTATAGACGTCTTGTCGGAATAAGTAGTCGCATGGCCAAAGATGCAGCGTCCACCTACCTCAAATACCCACGCGGTGGTCGGAGCTTGGATGGAGTTTGCGGCGGGTCAGGCCGGCCGCTGATTGCTTCTACCAAAGATATAGCGACGGCTTGTGGTCTCACGCTACTTTGTGCCGTTTGATGCAGGAATTGAATCGATGGCGAAGCTTGTGAAAGCCATGGTGCGGCGAAAGATTTACGCGCTCGCTCTTCTATTGGTATTGGCTTTTCAGTCAGGTTCAGCGGATGCGCAATCGAACATGACCGTAAAGGGAATTCCGCCTGAGTTACCCATTGAGATAGCGGGCAATCAGTGGTTCGTCTTTTTGGACGGAGACATCGATCCCGATGCACCCCAGCGGTTTGAGCAGTATGTAACGCAAAATCGTATTCCCGACCGGTCTGTTGTCTACCTGAATTCACGCGGCGGAAGCCTAGTTGCGGGAATAGAACTCGGTCGCCTGTTCCGAAAGCATGGATTTTCTACCGATATCGGTCGGAAATCATCATTCTCTCCAAAACGCTTCGATATTGATGAGGGCGGCTGTTATAGCGCGTGCGCATACGCCTATTTGGGCGGTCAATTTAGGTATTTTAAGCAGGGGTCCCGATACGGCGTTCACCAATTCAAGTCGATGCGAGCCGATGAGCGTATTGAAGGAACTGCTCAAGTCGTCTCCGCCCTGTCAGTAGAATACATACGCTCAATGGATGTTGATCCAGATTTATTCACGTTGGGCGCCGCCGCGAGCCCTGACGGGATGCATGAAATCGACAAAGCGACTTTGGAACGGCTGAACGTCGTCAATAACGGGCGGACTCGACCTGTCTGGACGGTTGAAAGTACGGACGGACAACTTTATCTCAAAGGACAGCGAACAACCGAGGAATCTGGAATAAATAAGTTCATCCTCTACTGCGAAAAACGCCGAGCAGTCTTGCTTGCTATCTTCGATGCTCTTCGCAGGGATACTGAACTAATGAATATGGCCGCCCATTCTCTTTTGATCGATGGGCAAGTGTATCCATTGAATCCTGATTCCAAGCGGATTCAAAACGGGCTGTTCAATGTCGCATACAGCCTATCACAAAAGGAAATAGTCGCCCTTCGAAAGGGGGAGAATGTTGGTGTGGCGATTCAGTCCACGTATCAGGCACCTATATTCCTCGGGTTCGAGGGAATGAGCATTGGGAGCGGCAAGCCGAAGCTTATCGGTATACTCAATCAGTGCGCCCCCTAAGGTTTTTCCCATTTTGTGGACGTGCATATTTTCCCATAAGCCGGTCGGGTGCCTTGTCTGCCAAGGAATCGACGCCCCCTCCCGTTCTGCTCATAAAGGCAGGTTGCACCGGCCCAAAACCGCTTGCAGGCAGCTGCTTCAGTGCGTTGCGTCGCAGGATTTCGAAGCGCGACCACCGGAGCGGGGTTGGCTTCTCCGCGCGCTATGAAGCGCAACCATTCTCGCGGTTTAGCAAGCGTGTCCAGGTTTCGGGCATCGTTCCGCCTACCTCAAATACCCCACCACCATCCTTGTCGTCTCGCCCACCAGCGTCCTCACCATCTTCTCCGACAGCATCTCCGCGTGGTTCAGCACCGTGTTGTGCGCGACCGCCTCGATCGTGCTCACGCAGATGAACGTCGCTAGCCCCGGATCGATCTTGCGCATCTCGTCGCGGCGGCTTTCGAGATAGGTGCGGACGAGGGCGTGGACCTCGCGGTTGAAGGCTTCGACATCCCTAAGCTGGCCGCTGCGCGGGATCTGCTCGGCGAGCACGCGATGCAGTTTCGGGTTGATGCGGTGGGCTTCGATGGCGACGGTGACGAGCTTGCGCACCGCCGTCTCGATCGGCAGGTCGGCGACTTCAACGAGCGCGGCGCGGACGATCCCCATGATCTCCTCGTTGTGACGATCGATCACGGCGGCGACGAGCGCCTCCTTGCTCGGAAAATACTGGTAGAGCGAGCCGACGCTGACGCCGGCGATCTCGGCGATGCGGTTGGTGCTGGCCTTCTCAAATCCTTCGCGGACCAGAATGCGAGCGGTCGCCTCGATCAGCGCGTCGATGGTGGCGCGCGATCGCGCCTGCGAGGCATTTTTACGGGGTTTTGTCAGCGGCTTTCGCGCCATGGCCTTGCGCTTTCGAATGCGAGTAGGAAAAGCGAGCGAATGCTCGCATTATAGGCGCTCGGTGTCCGTTGGGACAGAGGCAATTGTGCGCCGACCGAGATAGCAGGCGAGGGCACGGGCATGAGCGTAGCAAAAATCCCGTCGATCGGGCGGATGTGCGGCGAAGGCAATTCCGCGCGGGCCGCGGCTTCACGCGATCCCGCGCCGAGCTTGCAGAGCCGCTGCTTCAATGCGCTGCTGAGTATGTTGCCGTTCAAGCAACAGCTGGCGTCGGCCGAGTCCGTGCAGGCGCATGTGCAAAAGCTCGCACGGGAGCCCGCATCGTTTGAGCCGACCGGGCTTGGCCGCGGCGTCGAGGTCACCTTGACGAAGATGGGAGGCTGGCCGGTCTATTACACGGCGCCGTCCTCGGGCCATGAAGGCTGCAACCACGTCATGTTCCTGCATGGCGGCGGCTTCATCAACGAGATCGTGCCGGCGCATTGGCGCTTCGTTGGCCGGATGACGCGCAAGGCGCGCGTCGTGTGCGTCGTGCCGATCTATCCGCTGGCGCCGCGCGCGACCGCGAAGGACATTGTGCCGGCCACGGCCGAGCTGCTGCGGATGCTGCTGGAGGATGCAGGGTCGGCTGAGGTCACGGTGGTCGGCAATTCAGCCGGAGCCAGCCTCGCGCTCGCCGCCTGCCAATGGCTGCGCGATCGCGGCCATCGGCAGCCGAACCGGATGGTGCTGATCTCGCCGGCGGCCGACGCCTCGGTCAGTCGTCCGGAGCAGGTGGCGCTCGCGGCGCGCGATCCGATCCAGGACATTCCGGGGATCATCGAGGCGGGGCGGCTCTATGCCGGCGCGCTCGATGTCGGCCATCCCTTCGTCAGCCCGCTCAACGGCGCCTTCCGCGGCCTCGCGCCGATGACGATCTTCTCGGGCACGCGCGACCTGCTTTACCCTGACAGCGTCGATCTTGCGGAGCGGGCGAGGATGGCAGGCGTGTCCGTCGAGCTGCAACTGTGGCGTGACCAGCCGCACAACTACGCGCTGATGCCGACGCCGGAAGGGCGCAAGGCGCGTGCGCTCATCATGCGCATGGTGGCTTGAGGTGGAAGGTGTGACCGTTGTCACAGTGTGCGCCGCCTCGATGGGGCTGGCGCTGGCGGTGCCCGCGCGGAGGGACAATGCGGCCCCCGGGCGTTTCCTCGTATCAGTAGTTTTGCGGGGCCTTAGGCGTGGCCCTTGATCTCGTAATGGCCGGGCACGCATTTGTACCGATCCAGGCGCCAATTGGCGTGATAGATCGGATGCTCGCCCATCCATTTTGCCAAGGGTGCCTGTGCGCCGATCGCACACTGCATCATCGACATTTCGGGCGTCATATTGCTGTCGGTCACGATTTCCTCGATGCAACTGCCTGAGCTGGCTGCGCTCAGCCGGCAGAGCACGGCAACGACGGTCACGAACATTCCTGTCACCTCATCGGTAGTTTCAGACCACGAAGAGGATGCAAGCGGAGTGCCAGAGCCTGTGACACAAACAACACGCTGGCCTGGCCGACTCGACCCAGCGTCCGGAGTCCATTTAACGATTCGGATTGTAAAAAAATTGCCCCTAACCCGAAGCCGGGCAATTACGGGGAACCGGGGGGGATGATTCCGGGGATGTTGGCGCACCGCGCCAACTCCAGGCTCCCCGCAGTTGGAAGGGCAGTTGCATCTGGAAGCGATGTCCCTGTGGCCATCCTTCGAGACGCCCGCCGTTGGCGGGCCCTCAGGATGAGGGCGGAGTGCGCGGCAGTCTTTTGAGCGAGCGCCGATGCTGCTTAGCCTCATCCTGAGGGGCCGCGAAGCGGTCGTCTCGAAGGACGAGGCGTGCGCTCCGGTTGCGCAAATTGCCATGGGCGATGGCCCTGCCGCAGCTCCAGCGGCCGAATAGTCCGCGCGCCGAAATTACAAGTCGACCATTGCAGCGCCGATCCACTTTTACCTGCGGATGCGGCGCTGCTACATTTTGCGTGCGCCCTCGATGAGCGGCGCAGCCACAAAGAAACACACCGACAAGGGGAGGGACCGAAGTCCCATGAAGGATTTTGCAGGAAAGATCGCGGTCATCACTGGTGGCGGCACGGGAATGGGCCGAGAGCTCGCGCGGCAGCTGGTGGCCGAGGGCTGCAATGTCGCGATGTGCGACGTTTCGGAAGCCGCGATGGCCGAGACCAAGCGGCTCTGCGAGGTCGAGAAGCTGCCGCAGGGGCTGCGCGTCACGACGCACGTCGCCGACGTTTCGATCGAGGATCATCTCAAGCGTTTTCGCGATGGGCTCGCCGAGCAGCAGAAGACGGACCGGATCCATCTGCTGTTCAACAACGCCGGCATCGGTGGCGGCGGCAGCCTGTTCACCAACACGCGCGAGCAGTGGGAGCGCACCTTCAACATCTGCTGGGGCGGCGTCTATCTCGGCGTGCGCACCTTCCTGCCGATGCTGGTGGCGGCGGACGAGGCCCACATCGTCAACACCGCGAGCGTCAACGGCTTCTGGGCCTCGATCGGCATGGGCCAGGCGCACACCGCCTACAGCTCGGCCAAGTTCGCGGTGAAGGGATTTACCGAAGCGCTGATCAACGACCTCCGCCTGCACGCGCCGCACGTCAAATGCTCGGTGGTGATGCCCGGTCACATCGGCACCTCGATCGTCTCCAATTCGCGCAAGGTGCAGAGCGCCGACGGCTCCGAGCGACTCAATGCCGACGAGGTCGCGCTGACCCGCAAGCGGATGGTCGCGGCCGGCGTGCCGGATGCCGACAAGATGTCGGACGAGGATATCCAGGCGGTGTTCGCCGAGCGCGCCCGCAGCTTCCTCGAGGATGCGCCGACGACGGCGGCACAGGCCGCCAAGATCATCCTCGACGGGGTCAAGGCGGAGCGCTGGCGGATTCTCGTCGGCGAGGACGCAAGGCGACTCGACGAGCGCGTGCGCGCCACGCCCGAGCAGGCCTACGACCGCGCCTTCTACGAAAGTTTTACGCAGGAGGTCGGCTGGCGGCTTGGTTGAGATCGTCAACAAGCGCGGGCCGATATAGGTATGATGCTCGTCATGGCAAGAGGTGCGCAGGTGATTATGCGTGCCACCTCTTGCCAACATCTCTCCGCCTCATGACGAATTGGAATGTCACGCATGCGACATGGTCCATCGTTCAAGCGATGGTGATCTTGAACGGGTCTCATTTGACTGAACGGCGGCTTGGTCAAGGAACCAAAATAGTTTAGTCAATCAGGGGTAACGCGATGATAGAGCGTAGCTCCGATGATGCCCGCATGCCTCTCCGACGACTTGATCCTTTGCCCGGAGCGAGAGGACATCTCCGCTGAATTCACCCGGCTGCTCACCGCGGCCCAGGAAGGCGGCGCCACGATCGCGGAATGCCTGATGATCGCGCGGCAGCTGAAGATCGGCGAAGACCAGTCCTGGCATCGCGAATGGAAGAAGCTGGCGCAAGCCAACCGGCACCGCGCCGAGGCCGCGTTCGCAGAGGGCCACATGGCGACCGCGCAGCGCAACTGGCTGCGTGCGCTGAACTACTACGGTGCGGCGGCAATGCCGCTCGACCAGGCCGACGAGCGTCGCTGGGTCGCGGTGCTCGCAATGCAGGAATGCGCCCGCCGCTATCTCACGGCCCGTCGCCCGGCCGGCGAGGTCGTGACGATCCCCTGGCTCGACGAGCATTCCCTGCAGGGCTACTTCCTGCCCGCGCTGGCGGGAGGCGGGCGGGCGCCGGTCGTGATCTGCATCGGCGAGCCCGGCCACCGCAAGGAGGAATTCCTGTTCAAGCTCGCGCCGCATGCGCGCGAGCGCGGATTTTCGATGCTGGCGCTCGACCTGTTCGGCGACCAGCGCGACGACTTTCTCGATGCGCTGTTGCGGCGCCGTGATCTCGAGAGCGCGATCCCCAGCGTCATGGATTATCTGGAGACGCGCAGCGACGTCGATTTCGAGCGCGTCGCGATCGTCGCCGACGGCTGGGGCTCGTCCTTCGTGGCGCGCGCGGTGTTGCAGGAGCCGCGGTTTGCTGCTGCCGTCTGCGACGGCGGCCTGTGGGACCTGCACGAGCGGGCGTTCTTCGCCAGCCGATTCGCGATGAGTGACGTCAGCATCGTCCCGGTGCCGCACGCGCCGCTGATGGCGTCCAGCGCCGACTGTCCGGTGCTGATCACGCTCGGCGAGGACGGCTGGCTCAAGGCCGATCGGGCCCGTCAGATCGTGCAGAAATCCCGGCTCGGCAGTTCGGATGTCATGCTGAAGGTGTTCACCGCGGCCGAGACCGGCGCGGCCCAGGCCCATGCGGACAATCCGAGTCTCGCCAACGAATACATCTTCGACTGGCTGGAATCGCGCCTCGGCACCGCCGGCAGGATCTAGAGCATGACCCGGAAAAGTGTGAAGCGGTTTTCCGAAAAGGTCATGCTCAAAGAATAGCGACGGCGCTTCGCGTCAGAAGTCGAGGGTCAGGCGGACGCAGGCCTTCTCGAGCCGGGTCTTCAGCGTCGCGAGCTTGCCGGTGAATTCGGTGAGCTCGTTCTCGTCGAACTCCTGGAAGACGAATTCCTTGATCGTCTTGTACTGCTCGTTGAGGCTCGCCAGATGCTTCTGCGTCTTGTCGGTCAGGGACAGCCGGACCACCCTGGCGTCGGTCGGCGAGGGGCGGCGGCGCAGCAGGCCCTTCTTCTCGAGCAGCTTGGACTGCGTCGTGACGAACGACGGATCGACGTGGAGCAGCTTGGAAACGACGTTGACGGGAATGCCGTCGTCCTTGTCGAGGTCGGAGATGGCCATCAGGATCAGCCATTGCGGGCCGCTGATGCCGAGCGTCCGCGCCCAGAACTGACGCAGCTCCTCCAGATACATGTTGATCGACGATATCTCCCAGGTGAAGCGCCTGATGATATCCAAATTGCCGATCGAGCGCAGGCGCGCTCCTTCTTTCCTCGTCGCGGACACAGCGTCACTCCCGTGAACTTGAATCTTTCTGGCTGGTGTTCGTGCAGGGCCATAGTCCACGCAAGCCTGCCCTGACGCAAGTGCAGAGCAGGGTAATTTTGTCACTAAAATTACAAAGATGACCCGGTCAGCATATTCGCTTGCCCTGAGTGTTGCGCCCGGGGCACAGGTTTAGCGAAACTACAAAGCTTACCAAATAAACTATTTTGATTAGCGGAACAGCGCAGGCATATTGCTCGCGACGGTGGGGGGTACTCGATCGTCCCGTTGCAGGTGGTTCGCTCACGTCCCTCGCGTCGAAAGCGGGTGCGTCCGAAAGCGCGAAGCGGCCGAGCGGATTTGAAGAGACGGGGATCTGGGGGGCCTCACGGTCCAGTCTCCGTAAAATGAGCAACTTGGAGGTTTTAAATGAAAATGGTGAAGAGCCTTTTGCTCGGCACTGCGGCGGGTCTCATCGCCGTCGGCGGAGCGCAGGCGGCTGATCTTCCGGTCAAGGCCAAGGCGGTCGAGTACGTGAAGATCTGCTCGCTCTATGGCGCGGGTTTCTACTACATCCCGGGCAGCGACACCTGCATCAAGCTGGGCGGCTACCTGCGTGCCGAAGTCGCGCTCAACTCGGGCGGCAACTACAGCGGCCAGTACAGCAACGTGTTCGCGGCGAACAACCGCCTGACGAACTACTACTCGATGCGCGCCCGTGAAGATCTCAACATCGACACGCGCACCGCCACCGAGTACGGCGTGGTCCGCACCTATTTCGATGCGGTCTTCACCTGGACGACCGGCAACTATGTCGGCACCGGTTCGGGAACGGGCGCCACCCAGTACAGCGGCACGCTCGGTCTCAACGCCGCGGGCACGGGCCTCGTCGGCTCCACCGGCGGCAACGTCAACGGCACCGACGGCAACCTCTCGGGCGGCTCGCTCGGCGTCTACTACGCCTTCATCCAGTTCGCCGGCTTCACGCTGGGTAAGGCCGTGTCGCAGTTCGACGCGCCCTGGATCAACTATCCGGGCAACAACTTCGACCAACTCGTCGGCGGCAGCGGCACCACCAACGGCGTCGTTCAGGCCACCTACACGGCCGATTTCGGCCAGGGCGTGACGGCCGCGTTCTCCGTGCAGGACCAGACGCAGGTCTTCCAGACCAATATCTGGAACACCGCGGGCATGAGCACCACCGGCGTCCTCGGCGGCGCCTACGGCTCGAACAACCTCGGCGGCAGCCGGGCGCCCGATATCGTCGGCATGGTCCGCGTCGATCAGGCCTGGGGCCTGTTCCAGGCGTCGGTCGCCGCGCACGACAACCATGTCGGCTATTACGGCGCGAGCGAAGTCACCGGCCATCCGGAAGACAAGTGGGGCTGGGCCGTTCAGCTCGCCTTGCAGATCAAGAACATCCCGACCGGCGCCGGCGACACGATCAACATCTCGGGCGTCTACACCGACGGTGCGAGCCGCTACAACTTCCAGGAGCTGGCCGCGACCAGCTACTCGATGTTCGGCAGCTCGAACGCGGCGTATCAGAGCATCGGCTTTGCCGGCGTGTCTGACGCGGTGTTCGGTCCGGGCGGCGGCCTCGAGCTGACCAAGACCTACGGCTTCCGTGGTGCCTACACCCACAACTGGAGCCCGTTCTGGAACACGGCCGTCTACGGTGCGTGGGCTGCGGTCAACTACAGCGGCACCGCCAAGGGCCTGATCTGCGGCAGCGCCGCGTTCGCCACCCTGACCGGCACCTGCAACCCGGACTTCAACATCGGCCAGGTCGGTGTCATCACCCGCTGGACGCCGGTGAAGAACCTGACCTTCTCGGCTGACTTCACCTACAGCCATCTCGACCAGAAGTACTCGGGCGTGGTCACGACCGGTGCACTGACGGGCGTCGCCAAGCCGGCGGCCACCTACGAGCTGAAGGACCAGGACACCTACAGCATGCTGCTGCGCGCCCAGCGCAACTGGTAAGCCCAGGGTTTGCGGACTTGACGAAGCCCCGGCGGGAGACCGCCGGGGCTTTTCTACGACAAGAGGGCCTTCGGAAAATCCGGCGGGGCCCGTGCAGGAGACGAAGACGAGCTATGCGATTCGATCGTCCTCAAACTTATTTACTTACCTGAGTTAATCAGCTATATAGCTCTCAGCCAAATACGAAAGTTGCGGCTCTTAGCTTCACGCTAAGCCTCCAGAAACCTCCGGTGATGCCCCGCCGGAGGTTTTTCGTTTTTGGGCAAAGCGTTTTCGAGTTCGCGTCGAGAAAACGCGTCAGAATCTAACCGCGCATCACGCGGGCGCGCGTATTCGGCCGGTAGGCGAGGCGGCTGTGGCCGGCGCAATAGGACTGGCCGTCAGGCGCGGCGTTGCCGCAGAAGCAGAAATCGTCTTCGCCCGGCGTCGAGATCGGCCAGCGGCAGCGATTGTCGGACAACTCCAGCAGCGAGCAGCGATTGGCATCGTCGATGGGGCCGCCGACCACGGGCGCGTCGGTCTCGCCATAGATCGTGGCGAGCATCTCGTATTGCAGTCGCGGCACCGCTCGCGACGCGCGGGCCGGCGGCGCGAGGCTTCGCTCGAGCCTGCGGTCTTCGACCGCGCGGCTGCGCGTCAGATTGAGCCGGGACAGCTTGCCGATCACGGCGTTGCGGCTGACGCCGATGTCGGCGGCGATCTCGCGGCAGGAAAGGCCGGCCTCGAAGTGCTGCTTCAGAAGTTCAATTCGTTCGTTGGTCCAAGTGGGTGAGAGAACAGGCATTATAGCGGTCCCAGGTTGCAGATGTCGGCCATCCGCCCTCGAGATCCGTCCGCCTCACGTTCGGCGCGCGCTCACGTCCTGCCATTGTCGCGAATCGACAAAAGCCCGTCCTTGATGGCGAGACGGATGCCTTCCTCGATCAAGGTACGTGCGACGCCGGGGACGCTGGTGCCGTGGGTGCCCTGTCTCACCAGCTTCTCCAGATAGGTGATGGTCGAGAGCGCCAAGGTTACGGGAATGCGGTCAGTCTCGGCTTTTTCGGTGGCCATGCCTAAACGCTAGCCTCTTACGCAGGTACATAAAAGTAACGATTAAGACTCTATTTAGGTTCAGGGGTGAAAGTCAAATCCGGGCCGAACCGGTGTATCAGCTTGTTGGAATCGCTCAGGAAAACTGACGCGACTCGGCGCGCCGCGCGAGCCGCCGGGCAGCGGCTTGTCGTCAGCAGGTCGGGGAGAGGCGGGCCGGCTCAGCCGTGCACGAGGGCCTTTTCGATCATGCAATGGATGCCCTTGGACCCGTTGACGGTCTGGGTGACCCTGAGATCGGCGGCCAGGCTGCACAGCGTGTAGGCGTCCTCGCGCGACAGGTTACGCGTCTCGCCGAGCAGCGCGATCATGTCGCGCAGCGCGCGCACGACGCACTGGTCGAGATCGGGGTCCATCGCCATGGTCATGTAGTGCGTCGCCGTCTCGGCGCGCGGATAGTCGAACCGGAGGTCCTTGCGCAGCGTCAGGCGGAAGCGGCCCTGCAGCGCGGTCTCGATCGCGGTGACGCAGACCTCGCCATCGCCCTGCACGCCATGACCGTCGCCGCAGGAGAACAGCGCGCCCGGGACGAACACCGGCAAATAGAGCGTCGCACCCGCGCCGAGCTCCTTGTTGTCGAGATTGCCGCCCATCGCGCGCGGGACCAGCGAGGAGATGCGGCCCCAGGCCGGGGGCGGCGACACGCCCATCACGCCGAAAAACGGTTTCAAGGGCAGGTCTAGCCCCCACGGCATGCGGCCGACCATCCGCTTCTGATCGAGGGGAATGTTCAGGATGCGCGTCTCGTGGAAATCGTCGGGCAGGGTGCCCGACAGCGGCTTGATCATGTTCCAGCCCCAGTCCTGCCGGAGCTGGACGTCGAGGATCTCGACCGCGAGCACGTCACCGGGCTCGGCACCCTCGACCGCGATCGGACCGGTGAGGATATGGCCGGGCAGCATGCGCTCGTTCCTGGCGTGAACCTCGAACATCTCCGGCGGAATGTGAAACTTGTTGCGGTCGGGCAGCATGTCCGGGCCGCCGCTGATGGTGTCGACCGTCACCTCGTCGCCGCTTTTGACGGTGAGGACGGGCTTCAGGGCCGCTTCGAAGAAGCCCCAATGGCAGGTCTCGGGGCAGGAATGCAGGTGGTGATGGGCCATTTGCCGTGTCCGTTCGGTTTCATCGGTCCCGGGCTTGACCGGGCGATCGATCCTCTTTCAAGAAGATTTCTGAAGATGGACGGGCGGGTCAAGCCCGGTACGATCATTCCAGCGAGGCTCCCCTGTATTTCGTTCTTTCCAAGACCCTCGGCACCGCACTGCTGCCGATCAATCTCCTGGTCGAGCTCGGAATCCTGTCGCTCGTGCTGATGGCGACGCGATTTGCCGCGCTCGGCCGCAAGCTGGCCGTGACCACGCTGCTCCTGCTGGCGCTGGCCGCGTTCTCGCCGCTCGGCAATCTCCTGCTTTATCCGCTGGAGTCGCGCTTTCCGGCCTGGGACGCCTCGCGCGGCGCGCCCGACGGCATCATCGTGCTCGGCGGCTCCATCGATACCGATTTGTCGGCGGCGCATCGCACACCGGTCGTCTCGCACGCCGCCGATCGTCTGCTGGCGCCGGCCGAGCTTGCGCGCCGCTATCCCAATGCGCGCATCGTCTTTACGGGCGGCACGGCGAACCTGGTCGCGACCGAGTCCAAGGAGGCAGACTACTCCGCGCCGATCCTGGAAAACCTCGGCATCGCGAAGGAGCGCCTGATCCTCGAGCGCGAGTCCCGCAACACCTGGGAGAACGCGATCTTTACGAAGCAACTGGTCTCGCCGAAACCGGGCGAGCGCTGGCTCCTCGTCACGTCGGCCTTTCACATGCCGCGCTCGATGGGGATCTTTCGCAAGGCCGGGTTCGACGTCGAGGCCTATCCCGTCGATTGGCGGATGGGCGGGCGTGACGATCTCTTCACGTTCACCCGCGTCGGCGGGGACGGTCTTGCGCGGACCGACGTTGCGGTGCGCGAATGGATCGGTCTTCTGACCTACCGGATCATGGGACGGACCGGCGAGTTGCTGCCGGGGCCGGCCAAGGATTAGAACAAGGACCGCACAACAAGAACAAACGGCGCGCGATCGCCGGCCGGAGGGAACACCATGCAGCAGCAGAATGCAGACAGGATCGATCTTGCCGGCCTCGTCGCCGATCTCAACGGCCTGCTGCGGCTGAAGACGACTGTGATCGGCATGAAGCTGTTCGCGCGCGCTGCGGAGATGGAGGCGATTGCGAAGATCCGGCGGCCGAACGCGATCCACACCACCGACCAGATCGTCAGCATGGCCGCGCGGCTCGGCTGGACCGTCGGCATCACCGCCGACGACCTTGTCGGCGCGCAGTGCCGTGCGGTGATTGGGCTTAGCCCCCAGGACGACAAATGGCTCGCCGGCGAGAACTATGTCGGGGTCTGGCACGGCACCGCCGAGGACGCGCGCAAGCGCCAGGAGGCGCTGGACGTGGTTCCGTTCGGCCAGTACCAGGCGCTCGCGGTCAGTCCGCTCGCGAGCGGCCGGCTCGATCCGCCCGACATCTGCCTCGTCTACGCGACGCCCGGGCAGATGATCATCCTGATCAACGGGCTGCAATATACCGGCTACAAGAAATTCGAATGGGGCGTGGTCGGCGAGACCGCCTGCGCGGATTCCTGGGGGCGAGCGCTGAAAACCGGCGAACCCAGCCTGTCCTTGCCATGCTATGCCGAACGGCGCTATGGCGGCGTGCCGGACGAGGAGATGCTGATGGCCTTGAAGCCTTCGCATCTCGCCAAGGCGATCGAGGGCATGAAGGCGCTGGCCAGGAACGGCCTGCGTTATCCGATCCCGCCCTATGGCATTCAAAGCGACGTCCGTGCCGGCATGGGCGTGAGTTACGCGAAAAAGTAAGGGACGACCATGAGCTCTGCGAAATTCGACATCGTCGTCTACGGTGCGACCGGTTTCACCGGTCAGCTCGTCGCCGAATATCTGGCGACGCATTACAAGGGCGACAAGGCGCTCAAATGGGCGATGGCGGGCCGCAGCCTCGACAAGCTGAAATCCGTGCGCGATGCGATCGGCGCGTCCGCCGACACGCCGCTGATCGTGGCGGACGCGTCCGACGCGGCGTCGCTGAAGGCGATGGCGGAGCGGACGATGTCGGTGATCACGACGGTCGGTCCGTACCAGTTCTACGGCGAGGACCTGCTCGCGGCCTGCGTTGCTACCGGAACCGATTATTTCGATCTCTGCGGCGAGCCGGTGTGGATGCGGCAGATGATCGACAAGTACGATGCGGCGGCCAAGGAGAGCGGCGCGCGCATCGTGTTTTCCTGCGGCTATGATTCCGTGCCGTTCGAGCTCGGCACGTTCTTCGTGCAGGAAGAGGCCAAGCGTGTGTTCGGAGCACCCGCCGCGCGCGTGAAGGGCCGCGTGCGCGACATGCGCGGCACGCTGTCGGGCGGCACCGCCGCGAGCGCGAAGGCGACCTTCGATGCCGTGGCCAAGGATCTCAGCCTCGTCGCCATTCTCAACGATCATTTTGCGCTGACGCCGGGGTTCATCGGCCCGAAGCAGCCGAAGGGCAACAGGGCGGCCTTCGAGGAGGACCTGCAATCCTGGACCGCGCCGTTCATGATGGCGCTGATCAACACCCGCAACGTCCATCGCTCCAACATGCTGATGGGCTTTCCCTACGGCCAGGACTTCGTCTACGACGAGATGGTCCTGACCGGTCCCGGCGAGAAGGGCGAAGCGAATGCAAAACGCGTGATGGCGGCCAACGCCGAGAAGACCGGCCCGAATGCGCCGAAGCCGGGTGAGGGACCGTCGAAGGAAGAGCGCGAGAAGGGTCTCTTCAATCTGCTTTATGTCGCGATCGCGCCCGACGGCCGCATGGTTCGCGCCGGCGTCACCGGCGACCGCGATCCCGGCTACGGCTCGACCTCGAAGATGATCTCCGAATGCGCGATCTGCCTGCTGCGCGACGCGACGGACGTTCCGGCCGGCTTCTGGACGCCGGGCGCGGCGATGCAGCACAAGCTGATCAAGCGGCTGGTCGATCACGCCGGGCTGACGTTCGGGGTGGAGGGGTAGGGCCTCGGTTTTAATCGCTTACGCAAGATCGTAGGGTGGGCAAAGGCGCAACGCGCCGTGCCCACCATCTGTCCGCGGTTTCGCTTCCAGATTGGTGGGCACGCTTCGCTTTGCCCACCCTACGACAGGGTTCGCGCCGCTACACCGCCCGCGCGTCATACGCGTACATGAAGTCCATGCCCTTGGCGCCGAGCGGCAGCAGCCATTTCATCATCTGATTTCTGACCCAGGCGCCGGTGGCGCTGAACTCGCGTTTGCTGTTGCCGTTGCGGCGGGCGATGGCGACGATCTTTTCCGTGCGCGGGCGGCGTTCCGCCTCGAAGGCTTGGAAGGTGGCGCCGAGCTCCTGGCCTTCCTGCATCAGGCGGGCAAGCCGCATCGCATCTTCGAGCGCGAGCGAGGCGCCCTGGCCGGCATGGGGACTGGTCGCATGCGCGGCATCGCCGATCAGCAGCGAGCGCTTGCGCGACCAGGTCGGCAGCGTTGCGACATCCAGCGTGTCGGTGACGACGATGTTCTCGGCGGCTTCGATGATGTCGGGGATCGGATCGTGCCAGCCGCGATGAAAGCCGCGCAGATGCTGCTTCAGCGTCGTCTCGTCAAGCGCCCGGAACATCGCCGCGTCCATGCCGTGCGCAGGCTGCGTGCTCCACCACATTACGCCGTCGGTCGGATCCGGGCTGCAATAGCCGTAGCCGAAGAAGCCGCTCTGGCCGAACGTGGTCTCGACGTGCCGGCCGATTGATCTACCGTCGAGAACGGCGTGCGGCACGAAGCCGCCGAAGCCGATCAGGCCGGTGTCGAACGGCTGCGGGCCATCAGGCACCACCTGGCGGCGCACCACCGAGTGCACGCCGTCGGCGCCGATCAGGAAGTCGCCTTCGGCGGTGGTGCCGTCGGAGAAGTAGGCGATGATCGGCTGGTCGCCGCGATCTTCGACCTTGATCAGGCGCTTCTCGAAATACAGCGAGACGCAAGCGCACCAGGCCTTGTCGATCAGGATCTCGTTCAGCGTGGCCCGGCAGACGTTCACCGCGGGCTGGCCGAAGCGCCGCGCCATGTCGCGATTGATCGAGCCGAGCCGCTCTCCGCCTTGCGAATAGAAGTCGAAGGATTCTGCGACCGAGCCGCGGCTGATCAGCTCGTTCGAGAGGCCGATCTCGTCCAGAACATGCATGCCGTTCGGCGCGATCTGCAGGCCGCCGCCGATGCCTTTCGAATAGGGCCACGCCTCGTAGATCGCGGACTCGATGCCGGCGCGGCGCAGCAGGATCGCGGCGACGGGCCCGGCGATACCGGCGCCGATGATCAGGGCCTTGCGGGGACGGTTGGACATGGTGGCTTGCTCCCGACGTTTCCGTGGTGCTAGGAGAAATTACGGTCGCTAAATCTCTTAGTGACTAAGATATATATCGACTAAGATATGAGGTCGGCCTTGTCAAGGACGAAGGCGCGCGCTGCGCTGTTGCAGGAGCTAGAGGAGGCGATGCGCCGGTCGTCCGCGCAGGGCGTGCTCTATGGCCAGACCGTTGCGAATGTTGCCGGAATTGCCAATTCCGACCTCGAATGCATGGACATCCTGTATCTCGAAGGACGCGTCACCGCGGGCCGGCTGGCCGAGGTCACGGGGCTGACCACCGGCGCCATCACCGGCGTGATCGACCGGCTCGAGAAAGCTGGCCTGGTGCGCCGCGAGCGCGACGAGAACGACCGCCGCAAGGTCTTCATTGCCGTCGTGCCGGAGGCGGCCATGAAGATCGGGCAGTTCTACGTGCCGATGCAGCAGGCGATGGAGAAGGTGTTTGGCGCCTATTCCGACGAGGAGTTGCGCCTGCTGTTGCGCTTCGCCAACGAGGGCTACAAGGGCGTGCTCGCGGCAACCGAGGCGCTGAAAGGCCTGCTCGATACACCGCCAGAGAAGCGGCCCGAGCTCAAGCTGAAGAAGCTTCGTCCGAAGCCTTGATTTTGTAGACCTGCGCGGCGGCGATCATGCCCCACATCGCGCCCAGCATCATCCAGAAGTGCCGCCAGTGGTCGGTGTCGATCACGAAGCTTTCGCCGACGGTGCCGATGAAGGCGGAGAACACCGCGAGATAGGCGCGCTGCCAGGGCACACGGACGAAGATGTGCCTGATACCCATGATGACGGTGGTGAAGACCAGCGCGGGATAGCACATGCCGGACAGCCAGCCGCCGGACATGAAGGCGTTCAGGTAGGAGTTGTGGGTGTCCTCGGGGAAGAAGCGGTGGAATTGCAGCGGGCCGATGCCGAACGGCAGGTCGAGCGCCATCTCTGCACCGAGGATATGCCGGCCGAATCGGCCGAAGCGGCCCTCGTCATAGCTCTGGTCGAAGCTCGCACGCTGCTTGAACATCTCGGCGGTGGCATCGAATGACAGCAGCACCGCGATCAGCGCGAGGCCCAGCACGGCGGCGACGATCGCCATGATGACGATGCGCGAGCGCTGCGCGTTGGTGCGGCTGGTCAGCACCATCAGCGCCAGCATGAATGCGGAGGTCAGCACCAGGCCGCCCCAGGCGGCGCGGGAGAAGGCGAGCAGGATGGCAAGCGACATGATGCCGAAGGCGATGACGTTGCGGAAGGCCTTAGCCAGCTTGTCCGAGACCACGCTCTGGAGCGCGAACAGCGCCGGCAGGATCAGGAAGGCGCCGAGCACGTTCGGGTCCTTGAACGTGCCGCGCGCGCGTCCGTAGAGTGTGAGAAGGTCGTCGCCGCCGGGAACCAGGTGGAAGTAGCCCGCGACTGCCGACAGCGAGGCGACCATTGCGCCGACCACGAGGCCGCGGCGCAGCATGTCGAGCCGAGCCGCGGTGTCCTCCGAAAGGACCATGGCGAAGAACACCACGGTCACCGCCATGTACCAGGAGGTCGCGATCCAGCTGACCACTTCGGGCTGCTCGAACAGCGGGATCGCGCTGATGGTGTAGCCGACATTGAGCAGGACCAGCATCAGCACCAGCGGCATCAGCGCAAGGCGCAGGCGCAGGCCGGTGGCAAAGAAAATGACGGTGGCGAGCAGCGTCGCGATTTCATACGGGCTCGGCTCGATGAAGACGATGGCGCCGGAGGCGCCGACCAGCCACACCAGCGCACGCTGCACCGCCAGCACGCCGGGCGCAGCGGGTGCGGCAAATTTCACTCCACCGGCTGTCGCCGCATACGCCATCACATGCTCACGCTCTTACGCAACTCTTACGCCACAAACACCGCTGTCATCGCCCGGCCTTGTGCGCAATTGCGCACTGGACCGGGCGATCCAGTATTCCGCGGCGCGCATTGGAGGATGCGGCTGGCGCTGCGGCGTACTGGATGCCCCGGTCAAGCCGGGGCATGACGAAGAAGCTCAACTCAATACGCGTTCTCGTTCTTGGTCAGCAGCGAGATCGGCGTCTTCAGGAGAATGACCAGATCGAACAGCACCGACCAGTTCTCGATGTAATAGAGGTCGAATTCGACGCGCTTCTGGATCTTCTCTTCGTTGTCGATCTCGCCGCGCCAGCCGTTGATCTGGGCCCAGCCGCTGATGCCGGGCTTGACGCGGTGGCGGGCGAAATAACCGTCGACGGCTTCGTCGAACAGCCGGCTCTGGAGCTTGCCCTGCACTGCATGCGGGCGTGGGCCGACCAGGGAGAGATTGCCGGAGAACACCACGTTGAAGAGCTGCGGCAGCTCGTCGAGGCTGGTCTTGCGGATGAAGCGGCCGACGCGCGTGACGCGCGGATCGTTCTTGGTCACGACCTTCGACGCCGTCGGATCCGCCTGATGGTGGTACATCGAGCGGAACTTGTAGACGTCGATGCGCTCGTTGTTGAAGCCGAAGCGCTTCTGGCGGAACAGCACCGGGCCGGGGCTGTCGAGCTTGATCGCCAGCGCGACGAGGCCCATCACCGGCAGGGCTGCGAGCAATGCGAGGCTGCCGACGATGCGATCGAACAGCCATTTCATCACCAGGTCCCAGTCGGTGATCGGCGCCTCGAACACGTCGAGCGTCGGCACCTCGCCGAGATAGGAATAGGAGCGGGGGCGGAAGCGCAGCTTGTTGGTGTGCGCGGAGAGGCGGATGTCGACCGGCAGCACCCAGAGCTTCTGCAGCATCTCCAGGATGCGCGTCTCCGCGGAAATCGGCAGCGCGAACAGCACGAGATCGACGCGGGTGCGGCGGGCGAATTCCACGATGTCGTCGACCTTGCCGAGCTTGCGCGCGCCGGCGCAGGTGTCGAGCGCGCGGCTGTCGTTGCGGTCGTCGAACACGCCGAGCACGTGGATGTCGGAATCCTCCTGCGCGTTCAGCGCCTCGACCAGCTGCTCGCCGTTGCTGTCGGAGCCGACGATGATGGTGCGGCGGTCGAGCCGGCCCTCGCGCGCCCAGGCGCGCACCAGCGAGCGCAGCACCAGACGCTCGCAGAGGAGCGCGACGAGTCCGAGGAAGTAGAAGGCGGCAAGCCACAGCCGCGATATTTCGCTGCCGAACTTGGCGAAGAAGGAGATGCCGATGAAGAGCAGGAAAACGAACGACCAGGACGAGATCATCCGCGTCATCTGCCGCAACTGACCGCGGAACAGCTGCACCTGGTAGATGTCGGCGGCCTGGAAGCAGACCACCGCGGCGATCGCGACGGCCAGGATCTCCGCAGGATAGACCCAGCTGAAGGAGCCCGCGAGCGGCATGACGTAGCCGGCATAGACCACGATGCCGACGAGACTCAGCAGCGCGAAGTCGGCCAGGCGCACGAAGCCGGTGATCACGATCGGCGAATAGGCGCGGGCGACCTTCTGGTTGACGACGTCGAGCGCTGCGGGCGAGAGCCGGCGGCGGCGCTCCACGAACGGTTGGTCAGTCGGTCTCGCCGCGACGCTGGTCGCGGCATCGAGCATCGAGCGTGCGTTGAGCGGTTCCACGGGCTTCCACGTCCATTCCAAGAACCCGCGGGCCACGGCCGTGCGCCCCCGGGCAGGTATCCCCTAGCTCCTGGATTATCGGACAAATCGGAAGATTCTCTAAAGCCGGCCTTAAGGGTGGTTAGTGATTGGTAAATGCGTCGCGATAACCCGCGATCACGCCGTCGACCATCGCGGCTTGCGAGAAATGCGCCGAGATGCGCTCGCGCAGGGACGTCGCGCGCTGCGCGGTCGCTTGCGGATCGTCCATCGCCGCAGCGATCGCCTCCGCCATGGCCTCGGGATTGCTCGGCGCGAACAAAGCGGGGTTGTCGATGCCGAAAATTTCGGGGATGCCGCCAATTCGCGACGCGATCATCGGAATGCCGGCGGCGCCGGCCTCGATCACGACATAGGGCATGGAATCGCCGCGCGAGGGAACGACCAGCAACCGGCCCTTGGAGAAGCCGTAGCGCGCCTTGACGTGGCCGACGAAGCGGATGGCACTGGTGAGGCCTAGCCTCTCGACCTGCGCCTTCAGCGCCGCGGTTTCCTCACCGTCGCCGCCGAGCGTCAGCGTGACCTTCCTGCCGCCCTCATGCAGGCGCGCCACGGCATCGACCAGGAGATCGGCGCCCTTGATGTGCCTGAACTCGCCGACATAAGCGAGGTCGGTGGCATCGTCGGCGAGCGTGACCGGCTCGAATTCCTCCGGCGTCACCCCATTGAAGACGCAATGCACCACGCCCTTGGGCGTGCCGACGATGCGTTGATAGGTATCGCGGGCAAACGCGCTCTCGAACAGGAACAGGTCCGTCGAACGCGTCAGCGAGCGCTCGAGCCGCGCGTAGAATTCGCCCTTCAGCGTGTTGAGCGGATAATGCAGCGAGCCGCCGTGCGGGGTGTAGATGCGGATGGTGTCATCTGAGCGACCCCGCATGCGAATGAAGGCGCCGGCCTTGGCGCCGTGGCCGTGCATCACGTCGGGCTTGAGCGCGGCGATCAGGCGCCGCATGCGAAGCCACACCAGGACATCGTCGGGCGACGGTTCGCGGCGGATCGCCATCCGGTGCACGCCGAGCTTCAGCCGCGGCGCAAGCTCGGCAAGCGCCTTGTCGGCGCGCTCGCCACCGGTCAGGCTGTCGGCGAGAATGCCGACATGATGGCCGCGGTCGACCTGGCCGTTGGCGACATCGAGGATGTGGCGGAAGATGCCGCCGACCGGAGCACGCACGGCGTGCAGGATGCGGAGCGGCTGGTCGGGAGAGGGGGGCATGATCAAAACCAGCGCTCGAACAATTCTCACGAAATATCGCGAGGGATTAAGAGCCTTCGTGGTTAACAAACGATGACGAGTGCGTATGCGCAAGTCGCCGCATGCAGCGATTAACCCAGCAGCAACCTTAATGGAGTGTAATCGCCGGGGTTGAGGTAGAGTCGCAGCGTTGCCCTGCGGGAGTGTTCGATGCGTTTAGCGTTCTGGCGTGCCGGCAAGGACAAGGCTGTGATCGAGCGGGCGGTTTCGAAGCCCAAAGCCGAAGCCGCGCCCAAGACTGAACTCAAGAAGATCGAAGCAAGGCCTGAGCCCGTCGTTGCAAAGCCGGCGCCGGTCGAATCCGGCGACATCGATCTGCACGCGCTTGGCGCGGCATTGGCACGCAAGCGCGGCTGGATCATCGTGCCGACAGTGCTCGCGCTCGTCGCGTCCGTCGCGATCGTCAATCTCGTCACCCCGCGTTACAAGTCGGAATCCCGCATCCTGATCGACGGCCGCGAGAACGTGTTCCTGCGCCCGAACAGCGACCGCACCGAGGAACGTCAGGCGCTCGACGCAGAGGCCGTCACCAGCCAGGTGCAACTGGTGTTGTCGCGCGATCTCGCGCGCGAGATCATCAAGAAGAACAAGCTTGCGGAGCGGCCCGAGTTCGATCCGGTGCTGCAGGGCATCTCGCCGCTGAAGTCGCTGGCCGCGCTGATAGGCATCGGCCGCGATCCGTTCTCGATGACGCCGGAAGAGCGCGTGCTGGATGCCTATTATGAGCGTCTGCAAGCCTACGCCGTCGACAAGTCGCGCGTCATCGTGGTCGAATTCCAGTCCGCCGATCCCGAGCTTGCCGCACGCGTCGCCAACTCGATCGCCGACGGTTATCTCGTGCTGCAGCAGAGCGCGCGTCAGGACCAGGCGCGCAACGCGAGCCAATGGCTTGCGGGCGAGATCGAGAATCTGCGCAAGAAGGTCTCCGACGCCGAGACGAAGGCCGAGGATTTCCGCTCGAAGTCGAGCCTGTTCGTCGGCACCAACAACACCACGCTGTCGAACCAGCAGATGGGTGAAGTCAACACCCAGCTCAACAATGCGCGCGCGCTGAAGGCCGACGCGGAAGCCAAGGCGCGGCTGATCCGCGAGATGCTCCAGAGCGGCAAGCCGATCGAGGCATCCGAGGTTCTGAACTCGGAGTTGGTGCGGCGGCTCTCGGAGCAGCGTGTGACGCTGCGCGCACAGCTTGCCGAGCAGTCCTCGACGCTGCTGGGCAATCATCCGCGCATCAAGGAATTGAAGGCCCAGCTCGGCGATCTCGATACCCAGATTCGCGACGAGGCGAGCAAGATCTCGCGCTCGCTGGAAAACGACGCGCGGATTGCCAGCGGCCGGGTCGACAGCCTGACCGCGAGCCTCGAACAGCTCAAGAAGCAGGCGACCTCGACCAACGGCCAGGACGTCCAGCTCCGTGCGCTCGATCGCGAAGCCAAGGCGCAGCGCGATCTGCTCGAGAGCTATCTCGCCAAGTATCGCGAGGCCAACACCCGCGAGACCATCGACACGGCGCCCACCGACGGCCGCATCATCTCGCGTGCCATCGTCTCGAATACGCCGGCCTATCCGAAGAAGCTGCCGATCGTGCTGATCGCCACGATCGCGACGCTGCTGCTGTCGTCCGGCGTCGTCGTCACCGGCGAGCTGTTGCGTCAGACCGCGCCGCGCGCCGTGGCCGCGTTCACGCCGGCGCCAGCGCAGGCCTCGGCTTACCGGGAGCCGGTGATCGTCGAGCCGATTGTCGATCCTGTCATGGCCGAGCCCGAGCCAGCACCGCTTCAGCCCGAGATGACTGATGATGCCGACGTCGCCGAGTTCGCCGAGATCGAACATCTTGCCGACAGCCTGCGCGCCGCGGGCGCCGCGGCGAAGAAGGTCACGGTGCTCGGAACTGCATCGGGCGAAGCCATCACGCTGTCGACGCTGACGCTCGCCCGGCATCTGGCGCGCGACGCCCGCGTCGTCGTGGTCGATCTCGCCGCGTCCTCGCCGACCATCGCCGCCGTGTCCGTCGACGCCTCCGCGCCGGGCCTTGCCGAGCTGATGCAAGGCGAGGCGTCGTTCGCCCAGGTCATCACCCGGGACAAGCTGTCGCGGCTGCATCTGGTCATGGCCGGCCGTCCCGGCTTCGACCGCAGCCTGCTGCAATCGCCGCGGGTGACGCTCGCGGTCGATGCGCTGCTGCGCGCCTACGACCACGTGCTGCTCGATGCCGGCAGCGCTTCGGACCTCCCGGCGGACCTCCTGACGGCGCATGCCCGCGCCGTCGTGGTGCCCGATGCGTCGATGACGCCCGATGCGCGCACGCTGATGTGCGAGCAGCTGAGGGCCGTCGGCTTCAGCGAGGTGACGATGCTGAGCAAGCCGGTGCAGGCGCCAGGCGCGGCAGAGACGCTGCGCGTGGTGGCGGCGTAGGCTCTTTTACCCTCTCCCCTTGTGGGAGAAGTCGATTTCGATAACTCTGCTAAACTATCTGAATTTACGAGGGAATTTCTCGGGCCGTCTTTTTCATGTATCCCGCTGAGTATCCTAAACGGAGGCCCTTGGGAACGCTTTAGAAGCCCGCTGAGTGGCCTTCCGGCTGGCCGGTCTCGACCTCCTAGCACGTGATGCCGACGAGCCCTAGCCTCCGGCGCTATCGTCTTATGATCTCGCCGCGACCGCACCGGGCTCTTGATCGGTCTCTGTCGCCTGTGCCCCCTTCTAGGTGGGACCCTTGCGAGGCGGCGTCGACTTCCGGATGTCCTCCGCTGCTTTCGTCAGGACGAACGCTCGGTGCAGGAAATTCTCTAGTATGTCCACGATGTGCCCCAAGCGATCAGCGGTGGGGGTGTAGCCCCGGTGTGCCGACGCATTGCCCGCGTCTGCCACCGCGTCGAGCGTCTTCTTCTCCTGCGAGCTAATAAATCCCCCGGTTACCAATGCCGACAGCTTGCCCTCAAATCCTCCCTTCGGATCGCCGATTAGCAAGTAGCCCGCCCTGTCGAGCAGGGTACGCGCCCCTATCGACGCGAGCACATTCAAGCCCCCGTCGAGGGCTGTATAGAGCTCGTCAAACACATCTCTAAGAACCTCGTCTTCGATACTGTCCGACCATGAAGGCTTAGCTCGAACAGTTGGTGCCGGATAATAGGTTTCCTTTATACCGGGACGCATTACTAGCTGCCCGCTTTCGTCGTGGTCGATTTGATCCCACTCAGAAAACCAGTGCTCATGCCGGACCGAAAGGGTGTCGCAACCGCAGCACTGGAGCACCTCGTAAGTGTGGGTCCATGAGATTGGACCTTCGGAGCCCCCGATGGTATGGCCCGCACGAACCCATGAATTCTTCGGTCCATGGCATTTATTGCAATGTGCCTTGATGATTTGGTCGACGGCTGGCGGCGCAGGCGGAATGGACACCACGTCGGTCTTTGGTTGAAGACGCGCCCATCCCTTTTTGGTGATCCGAATGCGATGGTCCGGAACAAATTCGATCAGTCCGTCCTTTCGAGTGCGCGAAACTAATTCGTCGACCCGACCTCCATCGACGGTGCCAACTACTCCCGTTAGATCATCTTCATCCGGAAGCTCTACCGTACCGAGTTGATCGTCGTCGAGCTGTGCTGCGGCCCAGAGGAGGAAGTTCGTTATCTGTTGTTCGATGGAGGGAAGCGGACGCTTGAGAAGTTCGTCAAGATTGATCGAGTTGATTTCGGGCCACTTGGCATCGGTCATTGTGGACATCAGCCGGATCGCATGGCTTAGGCGGGCAATCGTCCGTTCGTCCGCGTTTGCAATCCGAGAGGGCAACATGGCTAGCGCCGAGCCCGTGATCTGAAACTTGCCGCACTTGCGGCATTCTACCCTCCTGTAGTCACCACCAGTCGGCTCCTCAAGGTTCGCCGATGTCTTACAAACCGGGCAAAATCCCATTCTAGTTCCCCGCATTCCCACGGAGGACAGTAGCACGTCAGATCCAGCTTTGACCTCCGGGGCGGCCTTGATCCACTTCTCAATTTGACACTACCTCGCGAGACCCTCCGCAATCGGTCGTCCGGGGTCCTTTGGGGAGGGCCGAGCGCGCGGGGCCCGCGCGACCGCTCCCTTTGAGGATATTTGCCATCGCGCATTCTCGATTTAATTTTGTGCGGATCGGTATACAATGGCGGTGTGCGATGTGGCGCATGTCGAACATTCAAATGCTGATCTTCATCGCGGTGGTCGTCGTCGCGGTCGCGCTGGCGGTGTGGATTGGCCTGTAGCCAATGATCGGAGGCGGACATCGTCTTTTCCGGCGCAAACCGGACTTTTGGTCGGACCCAAAAGTCTCGGAAGGGCCAGAAGCAGACGTTCGTCGCCTCGTCAGCAATCGACTTGCCTCCACGCTATTGCTCCCGGACGCCTCCCTTCCTCAGCCCTTCGAGAATTTCATCAAATTCCCGACGATACTGCGGGTTGCTTGAGTATGCGTAGCCAAATTCACGGAACCACTGGATCGTGAAATCTGGTCGGATCTTATTCAGTTCAGTCAAGCTCCGCCGTGCCTCTTCGAATTGCCCTATAGTTCCATAAGCCGAAACCAGATCTACATGGCCGAACCATAATGCGTTGTTAATATTGATCACCCGCCTGCATTCCTCGATGGCTTCTTGGTATTCATGCAGGTGCAGGTGTGCATGGCAGAGGTTGTAACGCCAACCGACGGCAGAAGGATCTTTCGGGCTGAGGCGGAGTGCCAGCTGAAGCGGCGAGAACGCTTCCCGCGCCCGCCCGGAGAGGACGAGTGCAAGTCCTTTCTGACCGTAGGCGACCGGGAAATTCGGATTGATTTCAAGCGCAGCGTCGTATTCACGCAACGCCTCCTCAGGACGCCCAAATGTTCGAAAAGTTTCCCCCTTGACCACGTAAGCCAGCGCGCTTGCAGGGTTTTTTGAAAGGGCTCTGTCGATAAGGTCGGTCGCGATCTTCTTGTCGTCAGGCACGGACGCAGACCATCCGATGAGTGTATTAAGAGCTAAGCACCATGCTTTCCCGATCATCGCATCGACGTTGTCCGGGTCGAGGCGCAGCGCACTGTCGAATAGCTCCTTTGCCTGCGCAATTTCCGTCTTCGACCGGGGCTCATAGAACTTTGCCCAGCCGCGCATCGTGAAGTCCACGGCGTCAGGATTATGTGATCGGTCCATTTCGCTACGGCGGCTTTCGGCTTGGATGAGTTCAATGTTGAGCGAGCGGGCGAGCCGTGCCGTGATTTGGTCCTGCAAGGCGGCGACATTCGTGCGATCGCCATCGAAACGATCCGACCAGACGTCCCGACCGCTCGCGATATCCGTGAGCGATACGTTTACCCGAACCTGATCCCCGTTGCGCCGCACCGCCCCTTGGACTGCCCACCGGATGCCGAGATCCTTCCCGAGCGTCTTGAGATCGATCGGCTTGTTTTTGTATGTGAAGGCCGTCCCGCGTCCGATGACGAATGCGCCGGGCATTTGCGCGAGATCGGTCGTCAGATCGGTCGTAATACTGTCGGCGAAATAGTCCTGTTCCGGATCGTTGTTGAGGTTTGCGAATGGCAGGACGACGAGAGACAACCGGGGAGCAACATCGGGCCGGGCCGTGGCCTCCCTCTGCGTCTGTTGCTTGTCCGGAAAAACGTCTGTCCGGATTGTCTTCCACACATTCCAGTAGCCGACGAGGCCACCCGCGATCGCGCCGACGGCGGCAATCGAGGCGAGCACGCCGCCGATCAACTGCAATCGTGCCCGGAGGCGACTCTTTAGATTGCGATCGGATGTCGCGAGATTGCAGTCGGATGTCGCTTTGTCCGGTTGCTCGTTATCGGATGTTGGTCTGTCCGGTAGCTCGTTGGGGACTTCCGAGTTCGTCACCGTTGCCTCCCCCGTAGGGGGCCAAACGCGAAACTAGCAGATTTTCGCGGCGTTGGGTTGGTCAAGGTTGCTGACTAGTTCACGCCTCCCTCAAGTTGTTGCTTCGACAATCGTCTGTTCTACGACGTGATGTCCGCTAATCGGGTCAAAATGCGACTTGCGTTCTACGTCGGCTCCTAGGCCGAACCGGACGTTCACGGCCTGCCCTGCTGCTTGATCGCCCACAGCCGGTAGGCTTCGTTTTCGTAGGGATCATCACCGGTCGGCGGCGGGATCAGCTTGGCACCTTCCCTGCGGAAGTGATCAAGACCGCGCCCCAGCTTCTTCCCGGCGACTGTATGCTGATCGTTGGCCCAGTCCGGGATTGTCGGCGCGAAGCCCTCCAGCGATGACCGCAGGCCGATGGCGGCTGCGAAGTGGCAGCCCGCGCGGGACTTCGGTGACCGGCACATCATGCGGATCGCATTGCCAACCATCAACCGGGCTTCGCCGATCGACTTGGAATACCGCTCCCGTGATGCCGCGAGCGATGCGGCGACGAACGGAAAGACGTGCGGTGCCGCCAGCGTGTCGAGGTCTTCGTGGCAAATCACTTCGAGCCGATTGCAGACCATCGTGTGGAATGCCTTCGAGGTGTGGATGAGTTCGCAGGCAAACTCCATCGCCTCGCGCTCCATGCCGCGACGGATGCACTTCTGGAGGGCGCTGACGCAGGTCATCGCGTTGAGGCCGTTGCGTGTGGCGGGGATCGTCATCGGCCCGCTCCGTCGCGCGAGACGGCGACAACGATGGTCTCGCCCGCGATCATTGCGGCGGCGACCGCGCGGGCCGCTTCGAGCGAATAGGTGTGGACGACGAAAAGCGGCTTGGGGAAGGGCTGGCCGGGTATCGTCTGAAAGACCGTGAAGGGTTTCGGGGTTGGCACGGGCTTGCTCCTGTGGGCGGTTGATATCCGACCGTTCAGCCACCATCTATGACCGCAGTAAAACATTGTTTTTGTTGTAGAATTCAATCTCCGGCATTATTTCGGCCGTGGCCGCCCCTGCGGGCCTTCGACCCGTATTGGGCCGCCCTTGACCGTCCGGTTGTGCCGGGCGGGCGATTGGCCGCTAGGCGTAGCGGCTTGCCGACCGCCGGACGCCTGAGCGATCTTTCGGCGCATGGGCACGAAATCACGAGAGAGCATCTATGGGGCTTCGGTCCGGGCGGCGGCCGAGCATGCGGCCGAAGCCCGCAAGAAGGCCGACCGGCTCGCCGTCGAGGCGTGGAACGCGCGCATGCTCGGATTTCAAGGACCCGTCCAGCCATCACCGACGCTCGGCGACGCGCTCAATGCCGGTTACGGCTATTTGGAAGTCAGGTGCCTCGGCTGTGACACCAACCAGACCGTTGCCCTCGACATTGTGCGGCGTCCGAAGGCGACGCCGGTCCATGAGCTGGAGCGGTACATGCGCTGCAAGGACTGCTCGCAGGTTCGCGGCTATCCGTACAAGCGCAGTCAACTGGTCGCGTTGCGGCCGACAAAGATTTCGACGAGCAATCCCTCGTCAACGTGGTGGCCGGGGGAGCGCTAAGTCATGCGGCTGGAGCTTCCGTCGTTCGTCTTGGGCGTTTTGCTGACAACCGCCGCAGCTTCCGTGCTCGCGCTGTTCTACGCGGCAGACACGAAACAAATTTGGGATGTCCTAAAGCTGGCAGTGCAAGGCATAGGTGCCTTGATAATCGCTCGACTGGCCGTGGTCTGGGCAGTCGAAACCTTCAAATCGCAGAAAAGCTGGGAACGGGACGCGACGACCTTCTCGAACCTGCTTGCGGCACTGCGCGAAATGCACCGCGCTAACGACATTCTGTGGGACGATGTAGTTCACGCGAAAGATTACACCGAGAAGTACCTAGAAGAAGTAAAGGGAAGATGGAGCACTGCAAAAAAGAAATTCGAGGATGCTGCGGCGGCGTCCATTTTCCTGCCTCGCGAAATCTCCTCCGTCATTTTGCAGTTGGAAGCCGACCTCGCAAACGCGCATTACGATAGCTATCAGGAACACATAGACGGCGATGGATATATGGTGTCTGAGGCCTTGAAGAAACTGGAACGACTGAAGCATCTGATCTGACAAATGCGACGCTCATGTGCAACCTCTACAGCATCACCACCAATCAAGCCGCCATCGCTGCGCTGTTTCGCGTCATCAACCGCTACGTCGGCAATCTCGCGCCGATGCCGGGCGTCTTTCCTGACTATCCTGCTCCTGTGATCCGCAACACCGAGATGGCGCTGATGCGCTGGGGCATGCCGCCACCGCCACGCACCGGCGGGCCGCCGGTCACGAACATCCGCAACACGTCGTCGCCGCACTGGCGCGGCTGGCTCAAGCCGGAGAACCGGTGCTTGGTCCCGTTCAACAGCTTCGCGGAATACGCTCCAGAGCCGAACCCAGAGACAAAGAAGAAGGACGTGGTCTGGTTCGCGCTGAATGAGGACCGTCCGTTGACGGCGTTCGCAGGCATCTGGACGACGTTCAACGGAGATCGCGGGACGAAGTCGAAGCCGGTGCCGGGGCCACATCAGGTCTACGGCTTCTTGACGACCGCGCCCAACGCGGTGGTTGAGCCGATTCACCCCAAGGCAATGCCGGTAATCCTCATGACCGACGAGGAGCGCGATGTTTGGATGCGCGCGCCATGGGACGAGGCAAGGGGGTTGCAGCGGCCCCTGCCGGACGACGCGCTCAGGATCGTGATGCGCGGGGCGGACAAAGAGGATCGCGCGGCGGCAGCATGACCACGATGGAAGGGCCAAGTTTGATGTTCGGGATCGGTATCATTGCAAGCGTTGGCGGTGCTGTCGCCATGTTATGTACGCCGCCTGTTTCCGCCGAAAAGCTCACCCTCGCATGTACTTTCGAGAGCGGTACCTTCGGAAGGGAGCAAGACGTAAACCAAGTCATTTTCGATACCGACCATCCCCGAGTTGACCTGCGCGTTGCTCAAACCATGGGGACCGCCCGCACCCGCAGCATCGTTTCTTTGAGGTCATTGTGATCCCGCTAAAGCGAGTTGTATCGATCCCCATAACATTCCCGCCAGTTGGGCGGTGCATCTACTGTGGATCAGAGGGTGACCCAGCTCTTCACGACGAACATATCATTCCGGATGCCATTGGAGGAAGGTATCTGCTCCCGAAATCAACCTGCCACAAATGCGCTTTGGAAACGCACGCCTTCGAAGGTCGCGTGATCAATCGCCTCTATGGAAATTCTCGCGCTCACTTCAAAATGCGGCGCGGCCATCGCAGAAGATGGCCAAAATCCTTCGCCATCTACGTCAAGCCGTCGGATAAGCCGACCATTGGAACAAGGCTCGAACTGCACGAGAGCCTTGACGACTTCACACGAAAAGAAATTCCGATGGACGATCATCCAAGCCCGATGATCGCCCCCAACCTCTATCCTGCTGGCATATTTTTGCAGCAGCCCTTGGATGATGGCCGTTTTCGATTGGAATCATTGAACATCGCGACCCCGCTTGATTTCTGGGAAAGAGTGAGGAATGTCGCAGGCAAGGGCAATAGTGTTATTCTGGGAGGTGCAAGATCACTGTCTGGTGACGATTTTGGAAGATTCATCGCAAAGATCGCTCATTCCTTTGCTGTCGGTTCTTTAGGCGTTGGTTCGTTCGATCCGTTCTTAACTAATGCGGTCCGCAATATTCGTCCTATGTATCTCTCGCATTACGTTGGCCGCGCCATAAACGTTCCCTCGCCACCAACCGACCATCTACACGTTCTCACAGTGGGACAGGCATCCAATCATAACGAAAGAATAGTCTGCGTTAGGGTGCGCCTGTTCGCCGTTGATGGCTTCCCGGCTTATGATGTAGCCGTCGGCGCAGCTACGGAATCAACGACGTTCGAGCGAATGCAATTGAGGACCTAGGCCGCGACCGCCAGAATTGCATCGGCCTTTCGCTTCACTTGTGCCTCTATGAAGCAGGCCATCCATCATGGCATCGAGCCGGAGAAACCGGAGCGGCGGAAGCGCGCCAACGTATCGGGTTGTCAAGTAAACAGACGTTCCGCTCAACGTGTCTTCGCGGTCGGCCGCCGCACGAACCATCTCGCAGGCCGCCATCGTGCATTGCCCGGCCCGGACTCGCCGCTCGGATCATCGCGGATCACTAGATGCCGCCACGACCGGCGCGGGCCGACATCGAAAGCGAACGCGGTGAACCGCTGCCAGCGCTCGCACACCGGGCCGCGCGATTGGATCGCAAGCCACGCGGCGAACACGGGCGACACGGGCTGTGCCACCCCGTCTGCTGTTCTCCTGTGCGACATGGTTGGGCTCCATCAGAACCTCGTCAAAACCGGCACGGTGGCCTGACGTAGCCGGGCCGGACGCTCCGGGCCTTACTCACCCTCGGCCACCTCGGTCATCTCGGCTGTCTTAGCCTCTCTCGCCTCCGGGAAGCGGTTTGGCAGCGCGTCGAGGACCGGGTTCTCTCCGGCGCGACGTCCGGCACACCGCAGCAGCGCTTCCTTGGTCCGGCAGAACGAGACGCCAGTCCATTCGGTCTGACCATGGTGACCGGGGTGGCCGCGCTGGACGATCCATTGCACGCCGTCCCGGCACTCGATCACGCGCGTCCTGTCGTCGAGACGAACAACGACGCGCGCGTATTCGTCGTAGCTTTCAAGTTCGTGCCGCTCACGCATTCTCAACTGCATCGCCCGCTGATCTCCGTCTCGATCAAGAGGTGGGCGAGGCGCATCTCGCAGCAGACGGCCTCGCCCCGGAGCGGCACGCCCTGCGCCAGCGAGGCGGGCCGCCCTGACGCGCCTGCCGGTCGATCGGTTCCCGGCGGCGCGAGCACGTGATAAGACTGCGAACAAGCTGATGAAGATCGCAACGTGCGATCACCTTCGAAATGTGGAGCATGCTCCACATTTGCCCGCAAGATGACGCTTCACGATCTCGCGCTGCTGACCGAAGAGCAATTCAATCGCGGCGTCGAGAGCGGCGCGATCAATCCAAAGGGTGGCGCGAGGGCGGCCAATACTCGAAACGCCCTCGCGCCTCGCGCAATGCCGGGGATGAAGGCAGGCAGGCCCCCGGCCTGCACGATCGGTCATCGCCGCGCTCCGACGATGTTGATGGCATGCTGCGCGCTGGTGCCGGATGGGGCGGAGCGCGGTACGGTTCTGAGAGTTACGCCGAGCAGTGCTTGCGGCGATGTGTCAGGGCGAAAGTCGATCACCTCGCCTTTGTTGGCTTCGGCGTGCCAGATGCAGGCGACCTCACTGCGCTCGATAGCCAGCACGTCCTCGCTGATCTGCGCCTCCATCCGCTCGCGCTGCTGCTGGTCGAGGGCGTGCTTGTCGTCGGCGGCCTCATCAAGCCCGGCGTAGACCTTGGCCAGTACCTGCTCCATCAGCACCCGGCAGACGAGCCTTGGATCGGTGATTTCCGCAAACGCGAGAGTAGGCTCAACGCCCGGCACCAATGACGACAGCGAAACCCTCGGGAGAACGAGCGGTGCGTGGTGTTCGATCATGCTGTCGAAGTTCGGCGTGGCTGCCTCGGCGATCTGTTCGAGCTGCGCCTTGGCTTCTTGCTTCACTACCGATGACGGCCACGGCGCGGAGCGCACCCGATGGGCGTCGGCCGTAAGCTCGCGCAGCCGGTGCCGAAAACGATCGACGGCGTCGGCGATGGTCTCTCCCTTCTTCAGCAGTTCCGACAGCGGCGGGTCTTCAATCGGCTCGATGATGCAGTTGGTGGGAATTCCCCCGCGCATCACCCAGTCGATGACGCGGGCCTCAAGCTGTTTGGCGGTGTTCCATCTCGCGCCGCGAATTTCCTTCAGTGACGCCAACCTGCTTAATTCGGCTTCGGCCCGCTCCAATTCACGGCGTTCGATGACGACTTGCGGCGCAAGCTCCGGCAGGCCGTGGAAGCCCTCGCTCTTGGGTCGGGTCAAATCATCGATCCGTTTCTTGTGCCTGATCACCGCGTGCGACTGCTCCTGCAGGTCTGCAAACCCCGGCACCGCAGCGTGATGGTCGCGGCAACGCTGCACGAACCGGACAAACTTGGCGGCAGCGGCATCAGGCAGCACGGCGGTCGGATCGTTCGGCGTCGAGAACGTGGTGATCGTGTGAGGTCCGGTGTTCGTGGCTGGCTCAAACGTCATGGTGCGCCTCCATCATCTCGATGGTGGAAGCGGATCACATCGATTGGCTAGGGAGTAGCCCATGCGGCGCGGCGACTACGATATAGCGCGGCCCTGATCGTCGCCTCGGAAGGCGTGTGATCTTTCCCCTTCAAGAGTTGCCACAGCAGACCGCCGAGCTTGTCGACATGGCGCTCGGGACAGGTCAACGCCGCTTGCTCTCGCCGCCATGCGCCTGCCTGATAGCGTAGACATGCGGTGCGGAGCCTCCGTGCCACTTCGCGGTCACCGGCCCCCGGAAAGAACTTCGCCGCCTCGGCCAGCAGATGATTTCTCTCATCGATTACCAGTTGCACGGCTGGCGTCCGGCCATGGCCCCAGCCGACCGGGTCCGCATGCCTGAGGTCGCTGGTGCGAAGCGACTTCACGTGCGCGTGCTCAACGGCGCGAACACGCCTTTGGGCACCGCCGCCTGCAACGCGGTGGTGGCCGCACGTTCGAGCACCTCAAGGCCAAGATCGGCACTCCAGCACTCCCGGCAGACGCCGCATGCACTGGCCGATGTCGGCCGGACCGTCGCTGATGTCGCTAGCAGCAATGCGCCGACATGCTGCCTGTCCACCAGCCACGAACTGCAGACGATGCAATGTCTGACCCGCGTCGAGAGGGCATCGAGCCAGTTGCTGGCCGTGCGTTGCAACAGCGGCGCTTTGGAGAGGCGAGCATCATCCGGCTCGACCAGAAAAGTTAGCAGGTCGCGGCGTGATGCGTCGCGGCGGAAGCGGGCGAGGTCCGCGCGGCGTTCGTGTCGGCCCATGTCAGCTCCTCTGCGCGTGCGTCCAGTAGCCGTAAACGCAGCGCGTGCCGTCGCGTCCGGGATCGTGGGTATCGTGGATGACACCGTCAATCACGGCGACGCAGTGCTTGCTGACGGAGACCACGAGGCGGCCCTTGGGTAGCTCATCTTCCCGCAGATGCACCTTGCAGCCTGATCCAATGGCCATGGTAGACGTCCACACAAAGCCTTGGCTTTGCATGTAGTCCTTGAACCACTTGCGCTTCGTGCTGATACCGTCACGCGCTGTCCGTCCGCGCTTCTTGGGCGACCGCATTGTGACATGCTGCGCAGCGTTGCCCGCCGCCAGTTCGTTGTACACAGTCGCGTAGTCGCGACCCGAAGCAATGGCGATGGCGCGAGCGACACAGTCACCGGCGCGGCCCTTGAAGCCTGCGGCTGCTCTGCCGCCATCGTTGTAAACGAAGTTCATGGTCGTCCTCCTCTCCTCTCGCTGGTTGTCAGTGCAGCCGCTCCTGCGCGGCTTGCCTGCGCGCAGCGATCTGCAGCGCCTCGGCGAGCGGCGGCACCTCCGGGCTCTCAATCATCACGGTGTGCACGCCCTCCATGACATCCAACAGCGGACGCCCACCAATCGTGGCGCAGAACACCCGGAAGGCAGCTTCCTCGTCGCCAACGCGCGAGGGCGGGTAGACGCGCTTGAGGCTCGCGAACTGCTCATCGAGGTCCGCGTGCGCGGCACGACCCATTGGGGCTTCGGGATTGTCGCGATGGGGAGATTGTCGCGATGGGTTCGGTGGTGATGATGTTGATTGATGTTCGTCTGGTTCTGTCGGCGCGAGAGCGCCCGACACAGGTGCTGGCGGCTCGGGAACTGGCGCGTCAACGAAGGTGTCGTTGGAAGCACTGTCTCTATCGACACGGGAGGCGCGCGCGGCGGCTTCGCCGCGCTCCTGTTCAAACTGTTCAAACTGTTCTTCTGTCCCGCCACCGTATTGGCGGGCAGTCGGGCGTTTTTTGGCGGGCAGTCGGGCGTTTTTTGGCGGGCAGTCCGATGCCGGACTGTCCGCCACTATGTTGGCGGGCGCTTCCGTTGGAGTGTCCGCCACTATGTTGGCGGGCAGTCCGGTCGGGATGAACATGCGGATTTGAGCGTTGGCATCGCGATCGGTCCTGTTTTGCTCGACCACGATCCAGCGACCTTTCTTGAGTTCAGCGGCTGCCCGCTCGACCGTGCGCGGCGGTATCTTGACCTCCTCGGCGAGCTTCAGAAGGCCGGGATCACAGCGGCCGGTCTTGCCGTTGAAATGGCAACTGATCTGGAGGGCCAGCTTGAGCGCCACGCGGGAAAGGTCAGATGCGGCAAGAGCGCTACGAAATTGCTCGCGGTCCTTAAGCGATGTGACCTCGCGCGGACCACTGCTCGCGATGTCCGCGGTGTCGTCGTGATGATCTTGCGGGCGGGACTGAGTTGTCTTAGACATCGGCACACTCCTCCGTGGCTTTCGGTGCCTGAGGGGGTTGATCGATCCTGATGTCCGCCCGCCCGGCTGGATCAGGAGTGGATGTGTTCTTTGGAGCGCGGGTGCCGGTAAGCGCCCGCGTTTCGCTATTGGTGGTGGGTCACGTTCGGCTCGCTCCTCATGTTGGTGTCCCAGCGCCCTGGCGCGGCCATTGTTCGAGGATGGTCTTGAGGGATTCCTGCTCTGCTCTGTTGACGACCTCGCATCGTTGCCACGCCACAGGCTCGATCAGGTCGATGATCGCCTGTTCGACGCAATCGCGCAGATCGTTCGGGTCCATGGCGTCAAGCTCCCAGCAGTGACGCCCATGGTTGGCGATGAACCACTGGTAGCGCGGGTCCTTCCGCTTGTCGGTGGCCGGGAACGACGGCAGGCCCTCCAGTTGGTCAACCTTCAGCGCGATCCGTGTTAGCTCGATGTGGTCGCCATCATATCGGGCAAGGCGGTCGGGCAGGTCCTGCTCGGACATGTACATGCCGCTCGGGTCGAAGTCCCCGACGTACAGCACAACAAGCTCGCGGCCGTCGTAATCCTGAGCAACGGCGTAGATCGTGGTCGCGCCGCTAAATCCGTGCATCACGCGGAAGCCAACGGCGTAGTGATCGAGCACCGGCTGAAGCACGCCGCGCACGGTGCCCTTCTCGGACCAGACCTCGACCCGACGGGGCTGTTGATCCCAGAAGTCGCGGCGATAGTCGCGCGCAGTGGCTTCGGCGTACTCGGTGGGGTTGGCCCATGTTGGCACCCGCTCCATTGCGCGGGTTTCGTCAACGATCCACTCCCACGGAATGATGCCCTCCTCGCGCGCCTTCAGCAGCAGGCGGTACACCCGCTGCATCTCCGCTCTCGCCATGGATGGAATGAGGCCCTGAGTGAACAGCTTGTACCCGACGCCGCGACCGGTGATCGGTTGCGCGACCTCGGTCACAGCGCGCATCGCCTCGATCAGATCGAGGGACCGCTGCGCCATGCCACGACCTTTTTTGGTACCTGTTTCAAAATACTGTGCCATCGGTGGCAGCCTTGCTCTTGGTCTTTCCGCTGCCTGGCGCAGCCGTCGCGGCCGGCCGCGACGCGGCAGTGTCGTAGGCTTGCAGGATCGCGCGCGCCCGCGAGACCGGGTCGCGTGCCTCTTTGTACATCTGCAATTCGCGCTCCAACCGCTCCAGCAGCGGACCATATTCCGGCCTGTTGCACTCGGTGATCACGCGCGCCACCACGAGCAGGGCGCGCCTGATGCTCTCTTCGGTGATCGGCGAATCCGCCGACATGGTCGGCAAAGCGCCGTCAGCGCGGATTGGCGTCGGCATCGGCGGCAACCTGCTGCTGCGCGGGTGCTGGCTGACGAATGTTGATGACAATCTGGCCGCCGCGTCCGACCTCGACCTGCGCGACCTCAAGTCCCGCAGATTGGACGGATCGAATGGCGCGACGGATTTCGCGCGGCTTGAATTGCCAAGGCTGGCTGCTCACGGGCGTGGCTCCGCTTCCAAAAACTCTGAAAGGGGTTGCTCATCACCGTGTACCAGCTTCGGGCGCTGGGCTTGGGGTTTTCGCGATGTCGCTGCCTCAAGAGGCACGACCCTTTAGCTAGCGCGCACGGACCCAAGAGCTGCGCTAATCCTGCGCGCACTTGCTTAAAACCGCAAGCAAGAAATCAAACCGTGCCGCTTGATGCGACGAAATCGATCATAGCCATGACTTCCGCCTTGGTTTCGAGCGAATAGCCATTGCCGTAATCGGGCGTCTTGCCGGTGTTGCCGACATCTTGCCCCATCAGCGCCACCTTCATCTCGTCCTCGGCGCGAACCTCCCGCAAGCGATCCTTGAAGGTGTGGCGCAATGCGTGAAGGCAGGTGCCTTCCTTGTTTTCATCGTCGCTTTCGCTGATCTCGGCATCGGCAGGAAGCAGCCTCTTGATCCATCGGTTGATCTCTTTCGATGCTGCGCTGGCATTGTCGCGGTACTGCGGCCAGCCGTCCGGGTTGCGCCGCATCGCCTCCAGCGCGACGCCGATCAGGGGGACGTCGCGGATCGCGTTTTTGGATTTTAGCTGCCGCCCCACTGGCCTGATGCTGATGTGCGGAATGTTGTGCTTCGGCCCGACATGGATAAACGGCTTGCGCAGATGGCAAATCTCGGAGAGCCGCGCACCCGTATCGGCCAGCACGTAGAGCAGGTCACGGTCGGTCGGCTTCATGCCATCGAGCGCGCCGGGCGCGAGTATCGTGTCCCTGACGAACGCGATTGAGAAGGCGTTGCGCTTGCCTTCATGGCGCGGGAACGGGTTTTTGCCCCACACGTCGGGATCGGTGAGCCGATCACGCTCGCAAATCGAACGGATCATCTTGCGGATGACGTCGATATGCTTGCGCGGTCCATCGGTGCCGAGCGCGTTGATCGTGATGTACTGCAAATACCAATCGGTGAATTTGTTGGCGTCTGCGGCGCTGACGGCAAGAATGTCCTTGTCGCCGATCTGCGCGATCAGCAGCTCGATCGCCTTCTCACGATGCTTGCGGAATTTGGCGATTTGCTCCTCGCTCTTGCCCTTCAGGCCGCCCGATTTCGATGACAGCAGCACGCTCGGCAGGCGCATGTACTGATCGACCAATTCAGACAGCAGCACCGATGATGCCTGCAAGGTGCCGCCGAGCATCGCATCCTGCGTCACCGGATCGCGCCAGCCTGTCTTGTCCAGCGTCTCGATGCGCCGGAGCACCTGATCGAGCTGGATGCTGGTGGCGACATCCTGATGCGAAGCGTAGGTAAAGCCGAGCTGTTGCGCCCGCTTGACGCCGAGCCGGTAGCGCTTGCGTGCATCGGCATTGCGACCGGCCACTAGGTCGCGCCAGTAGGCTTCGGTCTCGTTGTTGATTATCTCGATGGCCTTGCGCGCGGCGCGGCCTTTCGGATCGTCCTCGACCCTGATCTTCGTGGCCGCCTTGACGAAGCGCTTGTGCGCCTTGTCGAGTTCTTGCATGTGAAGCGGGACGCGGCGGAAGTAATGCCACCAGCCGCTCTGCTGGATGCCGTAAGGAATGGTCACTGCTTGATCTGATTTGGTCATGGGCTCAGGTCTTTGGTTTGGTCGAGCCCTGAGTATACTTTGATGTATACTGATTTTCTATCGTTTGGAGTACATAAACTGTTGAAATGGCTTTAGTATGCTGAATTTGTTGGGGATTTTCTTTTGATGGATTTTCCCCTTGTGGGAGAGGGTGGCTCGCCGCGCTAGCGGCGAGACGGGTGAGGGGTCTCTCTCCGCGAGTCCAATTGTCTCTTGAGTCTGAGGACAAATACCCCTCATCCGGCGCTTCGCGCCACCTTCTCCCACAAGGGGAGAAGGGAAGGGCAGCTCGCGAGTGGCGAGATTTTCGACGAGACTTCGGCGCTACCCGAACGCCTGCCGCAGCCGCCGCGCCAGATCGAACAGCATCTGGTTCTGCTTCACCAGCCGCTTGCCGTGGCTCAGCGAGGACATCGCCATCGCCGCGAGTTTTCCGCGCGAGGTCAACGGAACAAAGCTGTCGAAGATCTCTTCGTGGTCCTTGCAGAACATCCGCTTGTAGTCGTCCGAGCCGATGCCGAGGTCGAGCGAGCGGTAGCCACGCTCGCCGTAGCGGTCGATGATGTAGCGCATCAGGATCAGCCCGGGGCTGTAGCGGGCGTGCTCGGACATCGTGTAGGTGTTGAACATCATCGAGAAGCGTTGGCCGTCGGCGACGCCTGCGAAGATCGCGATCACCTCGTCGTCGCATTCGAGCGCGTGGATGTCGATGACGCGGCCTTCGCCGCGCGGCGCCAGGCAAGCGCTGCGGACGAATTGTTCGACGCCCGGCTCGGCGAAGACGTTGGGGAGCTTCTGCTCGGCCATCCGCGCCGGCTTGACGCGGAAGAACCAGTCGAGCAGGCGGGTGACGTCGGCGTCCGTCGTGGCGAGGTGATAGCGATAGCCGGCGAGCGCCTGGAGCTTCTTCTCCTTGCTCTTGAGGCGGCGGCGGAAGGAGTTGCTGATCCGCGACGCGGGCGGGCCGCCGGGCTCCATCGCCAGCAGCGGGCAACCGTTGATCGCGCTCTGCCGCGGCAAAGCCGCGAACGGATTCTGCTGGTCGTTCCAGCGCAGCGGCTGCTGCGTCAGCGCGAGCACGTCGACATGCGGGCGCAGGGCGGCAAGGAGGGAGTCGAGATCGCCGGCAGAGATCTGCGCCGCAAACTCGGCGTCCCACAGCCCCATGTTGAACGTCGTGTGCTTGCCGCCCATGAAGCAGGCGGTGCGCACGCCGTGGCTTTGGCGCAGCGACAGCGGCAGCAACAGCAGCGGCTTGTGCTCGGCGTCACGGGCAATCACGATGAACGGCTTGGCGCCCTCGTGTTCGCCGACCAGACGCTGCCAGGGGCTGAGCAGATCGAACCGCTGATAGGGCGTGAAGAGGTGACCGGCTTCCTCGAAGGAACGCCAGATCGCCTCGGTCGCGCCGAGATCGGTGACGATATCGACACGGGCGATGCGGCTCGCTTTCGACCGCGCTGGCGCTTCTGCCGTCCGGCTTTGCATCGCCGCAGCCATGGTCATTCGCGAAACCTGTCGAGAAATCAAAAATATAGGTATTTCGGCCTGTGGCGGACCTTTGCAAAGAAATGTCAACAAAGGGTAATGACAATGAGAGAGGGAACGGGCGCCGGCTGGCGCGAAGGTGGGCATATTGGCATCGGACGACAGATGGCTTGAGCGGCTGCGCCTCGAGCTGACCTGGTTCAGCGGCCAGGCTGCGCTGCGCAGTCGTGGTGCCGGCGCCATCCTGCGTTTTGCCCATGTGCGGCCGAGGCGTCGCGGCGGGTTTCAGCCGCTGCGCGCGAACGAGATCACGCCGCAATTCCTCGACCGCGCCATTCGCGCGCTGAAGCGGTGGCGTTACGATTTTCTCGGCATGGACGAGGTCTGCCGGCGCGCGGTGACGCTGCCGGAGCAGCGGCGCTTCGTGGCGCTCACCTTCGACGGCGCGAACAAGGACCTGATCGATTTCGCCTATCCGGTGCTGGCGCGCCACGCCGTGCCGTTCACCGTCTATGTGCCTACGGCGTTTCCCGACGGCGTCGGTGAAGCCTGGTGGCTCGCCCTCGAGCAGCTGATCGCGCGCGAGAGCCGCATCAGCCTGATGATGGGCGAGGAGGAGCAGCGCTTCACCGTCACCGGCAATGCCCAGAAGCAGGCGCTGTTTTCGCATCTCGAGAGCTGGCTGCGTTCACTGCCGCCGGCGGATTTGTCGGCCGCGATCGCCGATCTCTGCACGCGCTACCGGATCGACCTCGCCGCGCTCTCGCGCGAGGCGTCGATGGATTGGGAGGATCTGGCGAAGCTCGCGGCCGATCCGCTCGTCACGATCGGCAGCGCGACCGTGAACTATCCGGTTCTCGCCAACATGAAGGACGCGGCGGCGCTGCGCGAGATGACGATGGGCAAGGCGGTGGCGGAAGCGGCCTTCCACCGCGAGATCAGGCATCTCGCCTTTCCGTTCGGTGATCGCGCTTCGTTCCGGCGCAGCCACGTCGTGATGGCCGAGGAGGCCGGGTTTGCCAGCGCGGTTTCGACGATATCAGGCATCGTGGACGCGGAGGGGCGCACCAACCTGCGCGCGCTGCCGCGGATTTCCTGGGACGGCCGGGTGCGCTCGCTGCGGGTGCTGCGTGGGCTGGTGTCGGGTGTTGGCTTTGCGCCGGTGAAGCCGACGGGCAGTGCTACGAATTAGATTTGGCGCGATCCGGACGCTGCATCCAGCTCACGATCGGCATCGCAGGCAGCACCCAGCCCATGCCGACCACGACGTAATAGATCGCCTGCCGCCAACCGGACTCGGCGATCCACGGCATCTGCGCCGCGGCCATGCCGAGCAGGGCCCAGACGGTGGCCAGCACCAGAAGCAGGATGGTGCCGAGGAACTTGCGGGTGCGGATCGTCATGGGCGGAATGCTGCGGCTTTCGCGTAACTTGCGCTGCGGAAGCGGGGGACTATAAGGGGCACGCAGTCCGGTTCAAGTCTGGTTTTTGCTCCGAATGACGACGATTTCCACTCCAACGAACCCGCATCGCGCCGTGCGCTGGTGGCTGATCTCCGTGGCCGCTTTGATCGCGCTGATGGTGCTGGTCGGCGGCGCGACGCGGCTGACGGAATCCGGCCTGTCGATCGTCGAATGGAAGCCGGTCACCGGCAGCATACCGCCGCTCTCGCAGGCGCAGTGGACCGAGGCGTTCGATGCCTACAAGAAGATCCCGCAATATCGCGAGCTCAACGCCGGCATGAGCCTGTCGGAGTTCAAGGAGATCTTCTGGTGGGAGTGGAGCCACCGGCTGCTCGGCCGCGTCATTGGCGTCGCCTATCTGCTGCCGTTCCTGTTCTTCCTCTGGCGCGGCGGCCTGTCGGGTGAGCTGAAGCGGCGGCTGTGGCTGCTGTTCGCGCTCGGGGGCCTTCAGGGCGCGGTCGGCTGGTGGATGGTGGCCTCGGGCCTGACCGAACGCGTCGAGGTCTCGCAATACCGGCTGGCGACGCATCTGCTGCTCGCGCTGCTGATCTTTGCCGGCATCATCTGGACGGTGCGGCGGCTCAAGGAGCGGCCGCGGATCGCGGTTTCTGCGCGGCTGCGCTTCACCAGCGCGCTGCTGCTCGTCATGACCTTCGTGCAGATCTATTTCGGTGCGCTGGTTGCGGGCCTGCGCGCCGGGCGCGCCTACAACACCTGGCCGCAGATCGACGGCGCGTTCATTCCCTCGAGCGAGCGGCTGTGGTTCGAGACGCCGTGGTGGCGCAACATGTTCGACAATGTGCTGACCGTGCAGTTCGAGCACCGCATGGCCGCCTATGCGCTGTTCGCGCTGGCGGCGCTGCACGCCATCGACGCCGTGCGCTCGCGCGCAGGCTCAGCCGCGAGCGGCGCGCTCTGGCTGTTTGCAGCGGTGACCCTGCAGGCTGTGCTCGGCATCCTCACGCTGCTCAATCAGGTGCCGATTGACCTTGCGCTTTCGCACCAGGCGGTCGCGATCGCAGTGCTGACGCTTGCGGTGATGCAGGTTGAGCGGCTGGCTTCGCGGCACTCGACGGAAGCGCAGCCGCGTGCGGTTCCGCTCAGTCAGCCCGGCTGATCAGCAATAGCCGTAGATGCCGCACGCGTAGGGCAGGCGCCAGAAATAGTCGACCTGCTTCCCGCCGTAATACGGGCCCTGATAATCGTAGCTCCAGGGCCGGCCGTAATAGCCCGGCAAGGTGTTGGAGCCGGGCAGGAGCGGCGTGCCGGGCAGGTTGCGGATGTAGCTGCCGATGCCATAGGCCGGTGAGATCAGCGCATCCGGATCGGTATCGACATAGACCTGCGGCGGCTCCGGCGGCGGCACGGCGGCCCGCCGCTTCGCCGTGGCCGGCAAGTCGGCGGCAACGGCAGCTGAAACCGTCAGCATCGCCGCAAGGGCAGGCACCATCCAGCGCAGCATCGTCAGCTCCGAATCAAAGGGGCGATCCAAAGACGATGTATGGGGCAGATATGGTTAATGACTGTTAACCGGCGGTCGCCGAAAACGGTCGCGGTCATTCCGGGGCGGTGCGAAGCACCGAACTATGGTGCGCAATTGCGCACCTGAGAATCTCGAGATTCCCCGGTGCGCAATTGCGCACCTGAGGTCTGGTCCTTCGGACCATCCCGGAATGACAGCGATGATTATGCCCCCAGCGCCTGCTCCAGATCGGCGATCAGATCTTCCTTGTCCTCGATGCCGACCGAGAGCCGCACCACGTCGGGGCCGGCGCCGGACTTCACCTTGGCGGCGTCGTCGAGCTGGCTGTGGGTGGTCGAGGCGGGGTGGATGACGAGCGAGCGGGTGTCGCCGACATTGGCGAGGTGCGAGAACAGCTGCAGTTTCGACACCAGGCTGACGCCGGCGTCATAGCCGCCCTTCAGGCTGAAGGTGAACACGGCGCCCGCGCCCTTCGGCGCGTATTTGCGCGCGAGCTGGTTGTACTTGTCGCTTGGCAGGCCGGCATAGCTGACCGAGGCCACCGCCGGATGGCCGGCGAGGAATTCGGCGACGGCCTTGGCGTTGTCGCAGTGCTTCTGCATGCGCAGCGGCAGCGTCTCGATGCCGGTGAGGATCATGAAGGCGTTGAAGGGCGACAGCGCGGGACCGAGGTCGCGCAGGCCCAGCACGCGGCAGGCGATCGCGAAGGCGAAATTGCCAAAGGTCTCCTGGAGGCGGATGCCGTGATATTCGGGCCGCGGCTCCGACAGCATCGGATATTTGCCGCCGGTCGACCAGTCGAAGGTGCCGGCGTCGACGATGATGCCGCCGAGCGAATTGCCGTGGCCGCCCAGAAACTTCGTCAGCGAGTGCACGACGATGTCGGCGCCGTGGTCGATCGGACGGATCAGATAGGGCGAGGCCAGCGTGTTGTCGACGATCAGCGGCACGCCCGCCTTGCGCGCCACCGTCGAGACCGCCTCGATGTCGGTGATGCTGCCGGCGGGATTGGCGATGGACTCGATGAAGATCGCCTTGGTGCGCGGCGTCACCGCGCGCTCGAAGCTTGCGATGTCATCGGGATCGGCCCACACCACGTTCCAGCCGAAGCTCTTGAATGCGTGCGTGAACTGGTTGATCGAGCCGCCATAGAGTTTTCGCGCGGCGATGAACTCGTCGCCGGGTTGCAGCAATTGCTGCAACACCACGACCTGCGCGGCATGGCCCGAGGCCACCGCAAGCGCAGCGGTGCCGCCTTCGAGCGCGGCGACGCGCTCTTCCAGCACCGCATTGGTGGGGTTGCCGATGCGGGTATAGATGTTGCCGAACGCCTGCAGGCCGAACAGCGAGGCGGCGTGGTCGGCATCGTTGAAGACGAAAGAGGTGGTTTGATAAATCGGAGTCGCGCGCGCGCCGGTGGTCGGATCGGGCTGTGCACCGGCATGCACGGCGAGGGTGGAAAATCCCGGAAGGCGATCGCTCATTGAGGGCGTCCTGTTCTCTTGGTCTGAAATCGCGCGGCATGCTGATGGGCGCCGTGGCTGTCGTCAAGCCGCCGCTTCACATCAAGATCGTTTGGGAACGATCGTGCTACGCATTGCCGCGTTCGCGAAACGAATCCTTCGGGATTGCGTCAGCTCTGCTCGGTCTTGTTTTTGGCGGCGCGATCGGATGCCGCGGTATCACCGCCGCCGACACTCATCCGATTGAGGGACAGACGCATGCCCTGCGTCGGTGCCGGCGGGCGCTTGGAGCTCAGGGTGCGCGAATTCACGCCCATCCAGGAGATCTCGGACGACAAGCGGCCATATTCGATCTTGGGGCAGCGGTTCATCACCACCTTGATACCGACCGCTTCGGCCTTCGCCGCTGCTGCCTCATCGCGTGCGCCGAGCTGCATCCAGATCACCTTCGGCAAGGGATCGAGCGTGAGGGCTTCCTCGACCACGGGCATGATGTGGCTGGAATTGCGGAAGATGTCGATCATGTCGACGGGACGGCCGATGTCGGACAGCGAGGCGACGAAGGGCTTTCCGAGCAGATCCTTGCCGACATGGCCGGGATTGACCGGGATCATGTCGTAGCCGCGCTGCGCCAGATATTTGAACGCGAAATAGCTCGGCCGCACGTTGACCGGCGATGCGCCGACCATCGCGATCGACTTCACGCTGTTGAGGATGCTGCGGATGTAATTGTCGGGATAGGCGTCGTGGTTCATTTGCCGTCTTTTCTTGTTGTCACTCATCCCGCCATGTCGGCGTGCGCTTCTCGATGAAGGCGCCGATGCCTTCCTCGGCGTCGCGCGCCATCATGTTCTCGGTCATCACCTCTGCCGCATAGCGATAGGCGTCCGCAAGGTTCATCTCGGCCTGGCGATAGAACGCCTCCTTGCCGAGCTTGACGGTGTAGGCCGATTTGAGCGCGACCTGATGCGCGAGCTCGATCGCGGCGCCGAGTTCGGTGCCGGCGGGCACCACGCGGTTGACGAGGCCGATCTCGCGGGCACGGTCGGCCGTGACAGGCTCGCCCGTCAGCAGCATCTCCATCGCCTGCTTGCGCGGGACGTTGCGCGACAGCGCAACCATCGGCGTCGAGCAGAACAGACCGATATCGACGCCGGGCGTGGCGAACTTCGCAACTTCCGAGGCGATCGCGAGATCGCAGCTTGCCACGATCTGGCAGCCGGCCGCGGTCGCGATGCCCTGGACGGCCGCGACCACGGGCTTCGGCAAATGCACGATCGCCTGCATCATCGCGCTACAGGCGTTCATCATCTCGGCGAAGAAGGCGCGGCCGCGATCCGGGTCGGCGCGGCGGGCGGTGAGTTCCTTCATGTCGTGGCCGGCGGAGAAGGCAGGACCGTTGGCCGCGATCACGACGCCGCGGATCGCGCTGTCGTCGCGGATCTCGTTGAGGGCGGCATGCAGGCTTGCGATCATCGCCTCCGACAGGCTGTTGCGCGCGGCCGGGCGGTTGAGCGTCAGGACCGCGATGGGGCCTGCGGTCTCGCGCAGCAGGATCGGCGGTTGCGGGGAGGGGGCGCGGGCGGCCTGGGCGGACATCGGAGCGTTTCCGTTGGATTATTGCAATTGGATGACGCAGATAACTTAATGTAACAGGGGACGTGAAGCGAGGGTGAGGGGTAGCATGGCATTAGCGAAAATGAGCGTGGCGGAGGTCGAGCAGTTTCTCCGTGACGAGTTCCCCCAGGCCTTCAGCAGCGACGACATCACGATCGAGAGTGCCGACGGCCAGACCTGCCTGCTGCGCCAGCGCTACAGCGAACGGATGCTACGGCCGGGCGGAACCGTATCCGGCCCGACGCTGATGGCGCTGGCCGATTTCGCGATGTACGTGGTGCTCCTGTCCGCGATCGGGCCGATCGGGCTCGCGGTGACCACCAATCTCAACATCAACTTCCTGCGCAAGGGCCAGCCCGGCCAGGATGTGCTGGCGGAGGCGCGGCTGCTCAAGCTCGGCAAGCGGCTGGCGGTCGGCGAGGTGAACCTGTTGTCCGGGACCTCACCCGATCCCATCGCCCACGTCACCTCGACCTATTCCATTCCAAATGTTTGAGCTTTTTGCAGGTACCTTGGTACCATATTTTTAAGCCATTGATTTTTATCAAGTAATTTACGTCCTCGGGCATTGACCGTTGCGCGTCCCTTCTTTAGAAAACCGCGCAGTCCGGTGCGGTGTTCGCGCCGATGCTCCCCGTCCACGGAAACTCTGACATGAAAACCTTTTCGGCAAAGCCGGCTGAGGTGACGAAGAAGTGGGTGCTGATCGACGCCAAGGGTCTGGTCGTCGGCCGCCTCGCCACCATCGTCGCCATGCGCCTGCGCGGCAAGCACCTCCCGACCTACACCCCGCACGTTGATTGCGGCGACAACGTCATCATCATCAACGCGCAGCATGCGGTCCTGACCGGTCGCAAGCGCGAGCAGAAGACCTACTACAAGCACACCGGCTATGTCGGCCACATCAAGGAGCGCACCGCGCGCCAGATCCTCGAGGGCAAGCATCCCGAGCGCGTGCTCGAGAAGGCCGTCGAGCGCATGATCCCGCGTGGCCCGCTCGGTCGCGTCCAGATGGGCAATCTCCGCGTCTATGGCGGCGCCGATCATCCGCACGAGGCTCAGACGCCCGAGAAGATCGACATCGCCAAGTTGAACCGCAAGAACACGAGGGCCGCATAACATGGCCGAATCCATCCAGTCGCTCGACCAGCTCTCGCAGCTCAAGACGGCGGCCGCGCCTGACGCGCCGAAGCACGAGAAGAAGGTCGACAAGTTCAACCGCGCCTATGCCACCGGCAAGCGCAAGGACGCAGTCGCCCGCGTGTGGATCAAGCCGGGCGCCGGCAAGGTCACCGTCAACTCGCGCGAGGTCGAGGTCTATTTCGCTCGTCCCGTGCTGCGCATGATGATCGAGCAGCCGTTCTCGGTGGCCGCGCGTTCCGGCCAGTACGACGTGATCTGCACCGTCGCCGGTGGCGGTCTGTCCGGCCAGGCCGGCGCGGTCCGTCACGGCATCTCCAAGGCGCTCACCTATTTCGAGCCGGAGCTGCGCACGGTCCTCAAGAAGGGCGGCTTCCTCACCCGCGACTCGCGCGTGGTCGAGCGTAAGAAGTACGGCAAGGCCAAGGCCCGCCGGTCCTTCCAGTTCTCGAAGCGTTAATCGCTTCGGTCGCATTCGCCGCGAAAGCGGCTTCAATGAGATGCAAAAGGGCGCTGATTTCAGCGCCCTTTTTGTTGTTCGTTTGTACGCAAATTGATGGAGTGTTTCCCGAAAACTTGCTGCCGCGTGAAAACCTGAATGGAACCCGCGAGACATAGCGTCGCATTCGGAAGGGCGCGCAAATCGGCTGGGCCGATCGCGTAACTGCTATGTCTAAGAGGGGGCCGACATGATGTCGCTCGATAGCATCACGCTCTATTTGGTTGCCACCATGGTTGCCGCACTGCTCGGCGCCATGATGGTGTTCTTCGGCAAGCAGGAGAACAGTCCTGCGCTGAAATGGTGGGGCACCGCCTATCTGCTCGGTGCTGCCTCCGTCGCGCTATGGACTGCGGCCGGCGACAAGCTCGGTCCGCATCTCTATCTGGCGTTAAATGCCGTCGGCTTCGTGGCCTGCGGCATGGTGTGGAATGCGGCGCGCGTCTTCCACGGCCGCAAGCCGAACTGGCCTGGCCTCGTGCTCGGTGCGCTCGCCTGGGTCGCCGCCGTCTCGCTGCTCGATCCCGCGGCGTCGATGCTGCGCATGATCATCGGCGCCGGCATCGTCTCGGTCTATGCGGCGCTGACTGCAAGCGAGCTCTGGGTCGAGCGGCGCAAGAGCCTGCAACGGCGCTGGCCGGCCTTTGTGGTGCCGGTGATGCACGGCTGCGTCTTGATGCTGCCGATCCTGCTCGGCAGCTTCCTGCGCCCGCATGATGCGGGCTTTTCCTCGAGCATCTGGGTCACCGTGTTCGCGGTCGAGCTCGTGCTCTATGCCGTCGGCACGGTCTTCGTGATCTTCATGCTGGTGTCCGAGCGCACGGTGACCGCGCACCGCACCGCCGCGTCCACCGATCCGCTGACCGGCATGCTCAACCGCCGCGGCTTCTCGGAAGCCTGCGGCCGTGTGATCGAGCGCGAGGCCAAGGCCGGGCGGCCCGTGACCGTGATGATCTTCGACATCGACCATTTCAAGTCGATCAACGATCGCTTCGGCCATCCCGCCGGCGACGAGATGCTGAAACTGTTCTCGACCGTCGTCGTCAGCAATTTGCGCATCACCGACATGTCGGGCCGCATCGGCGGCGAGGAGTTCGCGGCGCTGTTGCCGTGTTCGCTGGAGGAGGGCGTGCTGGTTGCCGAGCGCGTGCGCGAGGCGTTCGAGACCTCCGGCGTCGTGGTCGATGAAGGCCCGGTCGACACCACCGTCAGCATCGGTGTCGCCGGCGGTCCGGCCGGCACCGAGCTCGAGGTGTTGCTGGCCTCGGCCGACACCGCGCTCTACCAGGCCAAGCGCGGCGGCCGTAACCGCGTCGAGGCGGCGGAAGAGCTGCCGCTGTCGCTGGAGAATTGGCGCCGCCAGAGCGCCGCGCGGATCGCTGTGCCGCGCACACAGCCGGCGACGGCCTGATACGCAGGAGGCCTTGCGGTAATCCCCTGTTTACCATTCGATCCCTACCATCGTGGTCATGGAATCGATCCGTCGACAGAACCCGCAAGCTGCCCTGATGTCGCTCGAAGCCGCTGCGGCCTCGGCCCGCGGCGGTTTCGCCTGTCTGTTCTCCACCGCGGACGAATACGAGAGCGCACTGATCACCGAGCGCCGTGCCCAGGGGCGATATGCGCAGGGCCGCAGCTATTGGCCGCTCGCGCTGTTCGCCGGTTGCGCGCTGATCGTGGCAGGCACCGTTCTGCTGCTCGCCTGAAGAGACCAGCATTTCCAGCCGACCAGGGCGCCGTTTCGGCGCCTTTTTCTTTTGGGAGGGGTGCGGTAGACACGCCGATCGAACAAAATGGGTGGAAACCGATGATCACCGAGATCGCGCAAATCGACGTCAAGCCGGGCAGCGAGAAGGACTTTGAGGCCGCCGTCGCCAAGGCCAAGGCCGCGTTCGGCCGCTCCAAGGGCTTTCACGGCTTCGAGCTGCACAAGTCGATCGAGAAGCCGCAGCGCTACCGGCTGATGGTGAAGTGGGCGACGCTGGAGAACCACACCGTCGACTTCCGCGGCTCGGAGAATTTCACCGAATGGCGCGGCCTTGTCGGCCAGTATTTTGCCTCGCCCCCGGAGGTCGAGCACACCGAGACTGTATTGACGACTTAAGGCGCGTCAGGCCGCCTCCGCGAGTGGCGGCGCCTCATACGTCTTGAAATGGTCGATCATGACCTTGGCGATGGCGACCAGTGGCAGCGCCAGCGCCAGGCCCCAGATTCCGAACACGACGCCGAGCAGGATCTGGAACGCGAACAGCGTGGCCGGCGGGATGTCCAACGCCTGCCGCTGCAGGATCGGCGTCAGCACATAGCTCTCCATGGCGTGCACGCCCATGAAGAGCAGAAAGGCCGAGAGCGCCGGGATCCAGCCCGAGGCGAGGCTTGCCAGCACCACGACGACGCCGGCGATGATGGCGCCGACGGTCGGGATGAAGGCGAGCAGGCCGGCCTGGATTCCCAGGATGAACGAGCCGGGGATGCCGATGACGGCAAGCCCGATCCAGGTCACCGCGCCCACCGCGATCATGACGATGATCTGCGCGATCAGCCAGCGCTCCAGCGTCTCGCCGATGCGGTCGATGATGAGGGTGACGCGGGTGCGATATTTGGCCGGTGCGAGGAACAACAGGCCGTCGTGATAGGCGCTGGGCTGGGCGGCGAAGGCGAGCCCGAGAAACAGCACGATGAAGATGTTGCCGACGGCGCTGATGGCGCCGAACAGCAGCTTGAAGGTCTGGCTGACGATCGCCCCGCCGCTCGAGGCGAGTGCGCCGGCACCGCCCGGCAATCCGCCGTGCGAGCCCGGGTTCGGGGCGGGCGTCGATGCCGCGTCGGTCGCGGCGGCGGGCGCACCGTTGCCGAGATCGAAGAAGCTGGTGTCGATGCCGTGGCTTTCCAGGAACGACCTGACATTGGTGATCTGCGACTTGATGGTCTTGCTCAGCAGCGAGGCCTGCTCGGCAATGGTGGCGCCGCCGAGATAGGCGACGCCCGCGAGTAGCATAGCGAGCACGATGCAGACGATCGCGAGCCGGACCGCATGCGGCAGGTGCACGCGCCGGCCGAGGGCGCCCGTCAGCGCGTTGAGGGCGACGCCGAGCAGCATGCCGGTGAAGATCAGGAGCACGGTGGCGGCAAAATACCAGGTGAAGACCAGCATGGCCGTGAACAGCACGACACCGATGCCGCCGACCGAGATCGCCCAGGCGAGATCGTTGCGTGTCTTAGGCCGTTCATCTCTGGAAATCGTCACATCGGGTCCTTTTCACGGGCGGCGGGCGGGGCACTCTTTCGCGAAATCCGCCGTCGGATCAAGCCGGGCCCCGGCGCGATCTGGCCTGTCCCTGGCCTTACGAGCCAACGCCGCCGGCGCGAAAAGGGGCCTTGGCGGCCCTCCGGCCGGCATTTGCGCGAAAATAGCATTGCCGTCCCGCGATCCCTTCTGTTGAATTTGTTCCACCCCAAGGGCATGTTTGGAGAATCTTCTTGCGCGGAGGTCGGAAAGGGAGATGAGAAAGCCGGTCGTCGGCGTGATCGGGAATGCCCATCGCGTCGAAAATCGATTTCAGGTCCAGATGGTCGGCGAGCGCAATTTGCGCGCCGTGGCCGAGGTGTCCGGCGGCTTGCCGATGATGTTCGCGGGAGCACCCGACATCACCGATATCGGCGCGTTGCTCGACGTGGTTGACGGGATCGTGCTCACCGGCGCCCGCGCCAACGTCCATCCGACCCGCTTCAATGTCGATCCGTGCGAGCGGCACGAGCCCTACGATATCCATCGCGACGAGGTGGCGCTGGCGCTCTCCGTGGCTTGCGTCGCCCGCGGCATCCCGCTGTTCGGCATCTGCCGCGGCCTCCAGGAGATGAACGTCGCCTTCGGCGGCTCGCTGCATCCGGAGATCCGCGAAATCCCGGGCCGCATGAACCATCGCATGCCCCGGCTCGAGAACGGCGAGATCCATCCTGATCCGACCGTCGTCTTCGCCGACCGCCACGACGTCGACCTCACGCCCGGCGGGGCGTTCGCAAAGCTGCTCGGCTGCGACAAGATCAGGGTGAATTCGCTCCACGGCCAGGGCATTCTCGATCCCGGCAAGCGCGTGCTGATCGAGGGCGTCGCCGAGGACGGCACCATCGAGGCGATCCGCATCGCGGAAGCCCCGACCTTTGCGCTCGGTGTGCAATGGCACGCCGAATACGACCCGCAGCAAAATCCGATCAACCGCAAGCTGTTCGAGGCTTTTGGCGAGGCCATGGTGGCGCGGCAGAAGGCGGCAGCGTAGGCGAAGTGCGGCGAGGGCTGAGCTACCTGCCTAGCAGCCCTTTCCTGATCGTGCCGGCAATTGTCCCGCGGATGCTGGCGGTGTCGGCAACGTTGCCGTCCAGCGAGCCGAAAAGTCGGATTGCGAGCGCCTTGCGCTGCGCAGCAGTTGGCCGAAGCCGCACCCCGATGGTGAGCCTGTCGTGATCCGCAATCTCCGCGTCGATCCAGCCCAGTGAATTGAGATGCAACCGCATGGGCCCGCTCATCGAACGGACGGCCCGGCTTCCGCTGCAGGCCACCCGGGCGCTCGACATCGACAGCATGGTCAGCAGACCGGGAACGACTTTGCCATCCGATGCCAGTTCGGTCGCCTCGTCGACGTCAAACAATATCTCGCCGCGTCCCAGCTCGAAGCAGGCCAGAAACGCGATGAAGGCGATCAACATCGCCACGCCGGCCCACAGCAGATTGAAATAATCGAGAGGCGAAATCTCGCTGGCGGCATAGGGTGAAACAAATGCCCAGATGATGCTGGCCGCAGAGCCGAACGAGATGAGGCCGAACAGCGCCGCGAACGTCCAACGGGTCTTGGGCTCCGAGCGGTCTCCGCCCTTGTTGGTGATCTTGAACGGCCTGCCGAACGGCTTTACGGCGGCGCCGATAAGAGCCGCGGAAATCGCAAATGCGGCAATGGCATGTGTCGCTTCCATGAATAGCGGCAGGGTACGCGACCGCGAGGCCCAGGCCATGTAGATCATTTGGCCGAGCAGCGCCGGCACGCCATAGCGCAGGAATGAGAGATAGTCGGCCTCGAATGCAGGAATGTCCGCGAACCAGTAGACGGACGGTGCTACCAGCAGCATGACCAGAAACGGCTTGCACAGCCAATTCAGGATGCCATGCAAATATTGCCATCGTTGGGTCAGCGAGAATCCACGACCAAGGAGGGGCCCATCGCGAAGCAGAGCGAGTTGGACTGTTCCGAGGCACCAGCGGGCTCTTTGCGTGACGTATTCAGGCAAGCCCTCGGCAGCGAGGCCGGCGCTGAGCCTCTCGTTCAGCCACCAGGTCTCGTAACCCTTCGCCAGCAGAGCGTAGGTCAGATGGATGTCTTCCGTGACCGTCTTGTCCGGGAATCCGCCGATCTCGGTCAAGCGATTGCGGCGAACAACGAAGGCCGTGCCGACGCAGAACGCGCATCCCCATGCATCCTTGGCCGGCTGAAAGACATCGAAGAAGAAGCGCTGGTCGTCGACCCAACTCTGCGCTGCCAGCAGATTGTGCTGGACAGGATCGGGGTTGTGGTAGAATTGCGGGGTCTGCACCACGGCGACCCGCGGGCTCGCAAGCAGCCCGATCGTGCGCCGCAGGAAATTCGGACGCGGCGCGAAATCCGCATCCAGCACCATGATGACCGGAGCATTGGTCTGCGCCGCGGTGAATGCGAGAGCATTGTTGAGGTTCCCCGCCTTGGCGTGCTCGTTGCCGGCACGCGTGATGTAGCGCGCACCCGCATCCTCGCAAAATTCGCGCAGCCATCCGCGCCTGGTGTCATCGAGGACCCAGACGGTGACATGGGGATAGTCCAGCGCCAGCGCCGTCAGGATGGACCTTTCCAGAATTTCGAGCGGTTCGTCATATGTGCAAATGAAGACATCGACGGGAGGATAGTTGCCGGTCTGCTCCATCCTTTGCTGTGCCGCGTCGGCCTGTCCGGATCGGTCAATGCTCCGGAAAAGAATGATGATCGACATCAACGTGTAGGCGATGGCGAGCGCTTCGAACGCAAAGAACAGGTATTGCCACCAAGCTTGCATCGTGAATGAAAGCGCAGGAAGGGTATCGTGCCAGCGCCACAGGGCGTATGTGACGAGCAGAGCTCCGGCGGCTGTTCCAAACAGCATACGGTCGCCGCTGCGGGCGGGGTCGAGCAGCCGCGTCAGGACGAGCAATCCGATCAGCAGGCCGATGTCGATCGAGAGGATGGACGAGATGTCAGCGGCGGCTTCGAACATCAGTCAACCCTTCTTCCCGTAAACGGATTCCATGCCGTCGCTGCCAGCGCCGCCCATGCGGTCGCGGCCAGATGCGGGCGGTTGAAGTAGAAGAAATCCGGTGCTGTGTTGGTCGGGTCGATCGAAAGGCCCGTCGAGACCCGCCCGGTTCGGGTTGCGTTGAGAAAACCGGACCTCGTGCGGGCGGCTTCTAGCGTCATCAGCAGCTGCCTGCTTTTCACGGGATCGCCGGCAATCCGGTACGCCAGCGAGGCCTGCGCGGTGCCCTCGATCCACACGCCGTCCCTGTCGCCGTTGAAGTCGAACCCGTCGCCGACGTTCAAATGAGTGGCGGCGAATTTCAGCGCGGATCGCCATTTGGCGGGGCCGTCGGCAATCGCCATCCATGGCCAAAGCTGGACGTCCAGGGCAAGCATCGACGGATCGGCGAGAGTGCCGTCGGGCTTCGTTCCCAACAGGAAATGGTCCCCGGCGAATGCCCCGTCGACGAAGCGCCGCGCCTGCGATGCGGCTTCTGCATGCTTGGCTTTGCCCTTGAGGCGGTAGAGCCAGGCGGCCGCCGCGGAAATGTCGACGTTGTGTTCTGTCGATATCCAGGTGATGGGGACCGAATGCGGGTCGTAACCATGAAAACCACCGCGGAAGCCGGCACCCGATGAGACGTTGGCCGTCACCCAATCCATCAGGCGCTCGGCATCCGCCATGAACGACGCCTCGCCCGTGGCTTGATGCAGCGTTAGCAGCGCCAGAATGGTCCAGCCGGCGTTGCCGGTCGAACTGCCGTCCTGTGCGGGATCCTCAGCCCAGATATTCTTGTCCCCGTCCCACCACCCAGGTAGCGTCGGGGCGCCTTCACTCAATGGACCAGCGCGATAGGCATTGCGCACCCGGCCATCCGTGAATGTGCGATCTCTCCGAACGGCGCGGGTCAGGGCGTTCCCGATGACGGTTGCCCGGCTCACATCGCCACAAGCCACAAGGGCAATTGCCGCGAGCGAATTGTCGTAGATGAACGCAGACGTGGCCAATCCCGCCGGCAGGCCGCTCTCGCCCTCGCCAGGCTCATAGCTGCGGACGAACACCGCGTCGGCGCCGGCCGCCTGCGACGTCACGGCCTTCGCCAAGGCGGCGCAATCGCTTCCAGCGCCGGAAGCCCGATCCTCGTTCGAACCTCCCGCGGCGGGCGTCATCATGGCCAGCCAAATAGCGATAACCACGCCTCGCCTCGCGGCGACGTTGTAACTCCCGGAAGACTGCATGGTCACGGCACTGAAGGCTGGGAGACCGCTGCAACAGAACGGAACACGCTGATCAGAGCGGCGATACCCGTTGGATGTGCAGTTTCCTCGCTCTCGGCAGACGCTTGCCGCTCGTCGGTATTCACAGAGGCGACGAGCTTTTCGACCCGGCGCCAAGTCACGGACATCGACGGCAGCACCGCCTTGTCCTTGGTGACGGTGACCCACTGGCCGACGGTGCAAGGCGTCGTTTCACTGGATGCGGCAGGCCCGGAACTCGCGACCTTGCTGTCACGATCGTCTGGCGTAATGATCGCGTAAAGTTCGCGCCGCTCGGTCTGCGGGAAGGGAACCGCGTATCGCTCGTCGACCTTGTCGGTCGTCTTTGGCAGGATGGTTTCGACGGTGCCGGATTTGAAATCGGCGTTCTCGATGCGAACGCGCGTTCCGACCTTCATGCTCTGGGCCTGTCGATAGGAAAAGATCGCGACAACGAATCGCTTGTTGCAATCAACGAGCGAGGCGAGGGCGTCGCCGGCATTGACGCGCCGACCCGGCGTAACTCCCATGGTCAAGACATTGCCCGGCGTGGAAACCACGACATCGGCGTCAGCAAGGCTCGCGAGTCTTTGACGCTCCTTGTCGACGAGGGACTGTTGGTCCCGCAGTGCCGCGGACAGCTCGTTCTCCTCGATCTCCATTCGCGTGGCATCGAGGCCAATGTCACGGCGCTTCTGAATGAGGATACCAGTCCCAACAAGATCGTCGCCGACATAGATGCCTTTCTGAAGCGAATCGAGTTGCGCGATCTTCTGATTGAGCTTGGCCCTGTCGGCATCGGCGTTGTGTAGCGCCGCTGAATACTGCGCCTTGGTCGGGTTCAGCATGTCCATGCTTGCGACGTTGCGAGCAACCAGAGTTGACTGGCGGTCAACCAGGGACTTCTTTGCTTGGCTCAGGGCGTCGGACTCCGCCACTTTTGCGCGCAATGCAACGATCTGCGACTGAAATTGCGCTCGCAGCGTTGCGGTCTGATTGTCGATCTCGGAATCCAGTGCATCGACATAGGCTTTGTCTGAGTCCTTCTTTTGCCTCGTTGCTTCAAGTTTCGCACGTGCGTCAGAGATTTTCTGCTCCAACGCTATCAGCGCGGATTTGTCGACCCGCGCATTGGAGATGAGCGCCAGCGAATCTCCGGGTTCCACTGCGTTGCCAATCCGTTTGGAGAGCGAGCCGATTTCGCCATCGATCGGCGCTGTCAACAGGGTCAGCGGTGCGTTGACCACTGCCCGATCAGATTGATCGGCGAGGATCGGTGGAACGACAGCGCTGACCAGCAGAACTGACAGCACGCCCGCTATCACAAGGGAGGAGGCTCGAAGGATCACAGGATGGCGCTTCGCCCGCCTGCCGCCGTTTCTATCTGGAATCCCGCCGCTGATGATCTGGTGCATTCCTGGCTCCTGATTTGGCCGGCACCAGAGAGCGTCGCCTCCAGACGTGGCTAGCGATGAAATTTTCGAGCGCTTCTCATGGCCTCGGGCAATGGCTTTTCAGTTCGCCTGCTAACAGGGCTGGGTGCCTTGCGTTCCTAGCCAATGTATTAATCGAACGTAGCATCCGGCGTCTTCCGGATCGGCAATGGAGACGCAGGCGCGTCGGAATTGTGTCGATCCTGCGGAATCCTTCAGTGATCGGATCTTTCGACCGCCGCTTACGCCGCCCGCTCCATCCGTCGCGCCCGATACGCCTGCGGCGACATCAGCGTCAGCTTGCGGAACGCCTTGCGAAAGCTGCTCTCGTCTTCATAGCCGGCCGCGCGTGCGATGGCCTTGACCGGCTGCGCCGTCGTCTCCAAGAGCGTGCGCGCGTGCTCGACGCGGCGGCGCATGATGAAGGCTTGCGGCGGCTCGTGCGTGAGCTCCTGGAACTTCCGGTTCAGCGTGCGCTCGCTGAGGCCGAGCGCATCGGCAAGACGCTTGACCGTCATCGGGCTCTTGCCGGCGCGGCGAACCAGCAGGTCGGCCCTGGTCAGCAGCGGGTCCTGCGACAGTAGATAGCCGACGGGCATGAAGATCGATTGGGTGCGCTGCGCGGTGTCGATGACGACGTAGTCCGCGCATAGTTTCGCGGTCTCCTTGCCGTCGACCATCTCGATCAGCCTGAGCAGCAGGTCGACCCACGACATCGGCCCGGCCGCGCAGACGATGCGGTCCGCCACGGTGATGACGGCATCCGGGGCGAGGTCGATGGCGGGATGACGCTGCCGCAGTTCGCCTTGCAGCCACCAGGTGATGGTGGCGCGGCGGTTGTCGAGCAGGCCGGCGCCGGCCAGCAGGAACACGCCGCTGCAAAACGCGCCGATCAGCCGGCCATTGGCGTGCTGCTGCCGGAGCCAGGCGCCCGCCCGCGCATATTGCGGTTGCAGGCGTTCCGCCGTGACGTGATCGACGAGATTGCCGGGGACGAGGATCGCGTCGAAGCGAGCGCGTTGCCCGATCGCGCCGTCGACCGCGACCATCTGGCCGCCGCCGGCGCGCACCGGTTTGCCGTCGAGCGACAATTTCTGCCAGCTGAAGCGGGGTTTTGCACCGCTCTGCTGCATCACGTGATTGGCGAGCGACAGGATGTCGGCGATCCCGGCGATCGCCGAATGCATGCAGCCTTCCAGCGCCAGAATTGCGAGCTTCATGAAACCTCCAGTCGGGCCGCGATCCTAGCCGATCGGTGCGCGGGGCGCATGGCGGAAATTGCCCGATCTCTGTCTTATCCGCCACTGCCTCGCCTGCGCTGTCCGGTCCAATCTGCCGCCGTCGTCAACCGACATGATTGGAGAAAGACATGCCTTACGTCACCATTTCCACCGTCCGCGGCATCCTGGATGCCGCGCAGAAGAAGACGTTGCTCGAACGCGTCACCGACCTCCTGGTCGAGGTCGAAGGGCAGGGCAGTGCGGATTTCCGCCGCAACGTCTGGGTCAGGATCGAGGAGCAGGAGCCCTCCCATTGGTCGCTCGGCGGCATGCAGCCGACGAGCGAGATCATCGCCGGCACGTTCGGCCCGATCGGACCGGATGGGGTGCGGATCGCGCGGCGATAGCAGCACAGAATGCGTGGCGGATCAGCTCAAGGCATGGTCCGCCCGCCACCGCCCCGTGCTCAACCGATCTACGAGGCGGTTTCCATTGCATCGCACAATCACGACAGGGGCCTGCACCCGCGCACGGCTGCATTGAGGTTCAACAGACGAACACCATATGCTCTGCAAGGGAGCCCTGCCGTGCAGACCATGAAGGCGGCCCTCGTTGCGGCGATTGGCGTCGTTGCTTTGATCTGCTGCCTCCTTCCCAGCTCAGCGGAGGAGAACGGCCGTCGTGCACTGATTGTGTCGATCGACGGGGCGATTGGCCCTGCGTCGGCCAGTTACGTGAAGGAGGCCTTGGCCCGGGCAAGCGAACGGCGCGCCGAGGTCGTGCTTCTGAGAATCAACACGCCCGGCGGTCTCAATTCCAGTATGCGCGAGATCATCGCGGATGTGCTGGCCTCGCCCGTGCCTGTCGTCGGTTACGTCGCTCCCTCCGGCGCCCACGCGGCGAGCGCGGGGACCTATATCCTTTATGCGACCCACATCGCGGCGATGGCGCCGGGCACCAATATCGGTGCGGCAACGCCGGTGCAGATTGGCGGACCGCTGCCGGGGCTGCCGAGCGGCGCACCGGATAAGGGCGGCAAGGACAAGAAGGACGGGGACCAGCAGAGCGAGCCCAAGGATGCCATGACGGCAAAGGTGACCAATGATGCGGTTGCTTTCATCCGCAGCCTTGCGGAGCTGCGTGGCCGCAATGCGGACTGGGCGGAGAAGGCGGTCCGTGAGGCCGCCACTCTCTCTGCCAACGGCGCGCTGCAGGCCCATGCCATCGAACTCGTTGCGCGCGATCAGGCTGAATTGCTGAGGCAAATCGATAGCCGTGTGGTGGAGGTCGCAGGCGGCAAGACGCAACGTCTCGCGACGAAGGATGCAGTCGTTGAAGCCATCGACCCCGGATGGATATCCCGCTTCCTGGCGGTCATCACCGATCCGAATGTGGCGTTCATTCTCCTGATGGTCGGCATCTACGGCCTGATCTTCGAGTTCATGTCTCCCGGAGCCGTCGCTCCCGGCGTCGTCGGCGCGATCTGCCTGCTGATCGGTCTCTATGCGCTCAATTTGCTGCCGATCAACTATGCCGGCCTTGCCCTGATGCTGGTCGGCATCGTGCTTCTCACCGTCGAAGCCTTCAATCCGACGGTGGTGATCGGTCTCGGGGGGATCATCGCTTTCGTGCTGGGAGCGCTGATGCTCTTCAGGGTCGAGGCGCCCGGCTACCACCTGTCGTGGTGGGTGATCGGCATCACGGCAGCCGTGTTCGCCGGCTTTGCGCTGGTCGTGCTTGGTTCGCTTCGGCGTGCCGCCAGGGCTCCTGAACGGGTCGGCGCGAAGGCGATGCGAGGCTTGCCGGCCGAGGTTCTCGACTGGAATGGGAGCGAAGGTCACGTCTTCGCCCATGGTGAGCGCTGGCAGGCGCGCGGCGCCGAAACGTTCAAGCCCGGAGAGACGGTCGAAGTCGCGAACGTCGTCGACCTGACGCTGCTGATACGGCGCGCACCAGCCAGGACCGGTGAGGGAGGTACATCATGATGCTGGAATATCTGACTTATGCGGCGCTTGCGCTGCTTGTCATCATGTTTCTATCCCAGGCCATTCGAATCCTGCGCGAATACGAGCGCGGCGTCATCTTCACGCTCGGCCGTTTTACCGGCGTGAAGGGCCCGGGCCTCATCCTCCTCATTCCGGTCGTGCAGCAACTCGTCAAGGTCGACCTCCGGGTGATGGTGCAGGTCGTGCCGCCGCAGGACGTGATTTCGCGGGACAACGTGTCCGTCAAGGTCAACGCCGTTCTGTACTTCCGCATCGTCGACCCCGAACGGGCCATCATCAAGGTCGGCGATTACATGGCTGCCACCAGCCAGCTCGCGCAGACGACGTTGCGCTCGGTGCTCGGCAAGCACGAGCTCGACGAGATGCTCGCCGAGCGCGACCGGTTGAACGCCGACATCCAGGAAATCCTCGACAAGCAGACCGACGTCTGGGGCATCAAGGTGACCGGCATAGAGATCAAGGACGTCGATATCAACGAAACCATGGTGCGCGCGATTGCCAAGCAGGCCGAGGCGGAGCGGTTACGGCGCGCCAAGGTGATCAATGCGATGGGCGAGCAGCAGGCTGCCGAAAAGCTCGTCGAGGCCGGCCGGATTCTCGCGCAGGAGCCTCAGGCGATGCAGCTGCGTTATTTCGCGGCCCTGCACGACATCGCGGGCGAACGGTCGTCGACTGTCGTCTTTCCGCTGCCTACGGGTCTGCTCGACCATTTCATGCCGCGGCGGGACAACCCGCAGCCATAAGCAGTGGATGACCCATCTTCGGCCTTAATGGGCGTATCGAATGTCGATCCCTACTTGAACGGGAGGACAATTCGATGACGACGTCTACCGCCAGTGCAGCCGGTCGCCGCCAACGCTGGATTTCAATGCTTTCCATTCCCCTGTTTGCCTTCACACTTTGGGCGTGCGGGAGCGCAGCCGTCCAGGCCGCGGAGCCGGGCAAGGACGCGGCCGCTGGCCTGCCGCGCATCCTGGTGCTCGCGACCGGCGGCACCATCGCGGGCCAGGCCGACGCGCGAGCCACCGGCGCCTACAAATCCGGCCAGATCACGGGCGAGCAGCTGATGCAATCGGTGCCGGGCCTGGACAAGCTGGCCAAGCTGAACGCCGAGCAGATTTCGTCGATCGGGTCCCAGGACATGAACGACAAGGTCTGGTTTGCGCTGGCCCGCCGCATCCAGGAGGCCTTCGACAAGAACGAGGCCGATGGCGTCGTCATCACCCACGGCACGGATACGCTGGAGGAGACCGCGTTCTTTCTCGACAACGTGGTGCGCGGCGACAAGCCGGTGGTGATCGTCGGCTCGATGCGCCCGGCCACGGCGGTGAGCGCGGACGGCCCCGGCAACCTCTACGAGGCGGTGCAGGTCGCCGCCGATCCCCGCGCGCGCGGCCGCGGCGTGATGGCCGTGCTGAACGACAAGATTCAAGGTGCCCGCTCGGTCACCAAGACCAACACCACGAGCATCGAGACGTTCAATTCTGCCAATGACGGGCCGGTCGGCTATGTCGACACCGCCGGCGGCATTCGTTTCATGGCGCAGGCCGCCGGCTTCAAGCGTGCGAACTATCAGCTTCCGGCCGGCGAGCAATTGCCGCGCGTCGAGATCGTCTACTCGCACGCCAACATGGACGCCGTTCCGATCGAGGACGCGATTTCCCACGGAGCCAAAGGCATCGTGCTGGCCGGTGTCGGCGACGGCAACACGTCGAAGCCGGCCCTCGATGCGCTCGAGGCGGCGGCGAAGAAGGGCATCATCGTGGTCCGCTCGACGCGCGTTCGCTCCGGCTTCGTCACGAGGAACGTCGAGGTCGACGACGACAAGAACGGGTTCGTCGTGTCCGAGGATCTCAATCCGCAGAAGGCCCGCGTGCTCACGCAGTTGCTGATCGTGGGTGGCGTGACGGCGCCTGCCGAGCTGCAGAAGGCCTTCACGGCGACGTGGTGACTCGTATCTTGTAGGGTGGGTTAGCCGTGCGGATTGTGCGGAGCGCAGTCCGTACGGCGTACCCCACCAATTTCGTCCCGCGTTTGCTGAAGCTTCAGCCCCTACAAACTGTGATCGAATAAACCAATCAGCAAGAATTGCTGCGCGCCGATTTTCGCGATTCCGATTCGTTCTTTGAGAACGAAGTGGAGTCAGACGCAGAACAAAAGTTGACGGCTCCAAACCGCACGGTTCATCTCTACGGTACGATGGCGTTGTAGGCGCGCTCGGGCGGCAGTCTGGCCGCAGCGTCGTCCAGTCTGTTGTCCTTCACCAGACTATGAATCGTGCGGGCGAGGTCGGTCACCTCAGTGATTTTCCGAATCCATTGGCCGACATAGAGTGGCACAGCCGCTTCGCCGAGCCCGATCTGAATGGCGCGGTGGGGCAGCGCTCGAAGATGGAGATCTCGCTCCGGGTCCCACTGAATCCGTACGGGCGAATTGGTCTTTAGCTTATTCCAGTCCGCCTCATTCATGGAGGCGTCGGGTTTGCTGGGACAACTATTGTCCAAGGCCCAGTGAAATCCCTCGCGGCTGATGTCGATCGCGAGAATCCGCCGTTGGCCCGCGTCCTTGTAGCTCCAGCCGCTGCGATACATCATCCAGAGAAACGACGGCTTTATCCAAGTCATGCGGCTGATCTTGAAGGGCGGAGAAACGAATGTGCCCTTTGCCAGAGCCGCGTCCGCAATCTCGTCGCTATAGGCCTGGTAGACCCGTATCGTCTGATCGTCATAGACGGCTCTTATTTGCCGTTCGGGAATATCGATCATAGTTGGTCGCGAGTTTGTTCTGGGACTTGTCGGCGCCAATCGCGAATCCGACGTTGTCGGTTGGCAGATTCCCTTTCGCCTCCAGCCTCTAGAACAACCTTAACGAGAATGCAATTGAAACACAGCCAGTGCAGTGGAAGATGACTGCGCGCAAAAAGAAGGGCGCCCCTCGGGGCGCCCTTCGCATGTCGTGATCGCGGGCCGCTTAGCCCGAATAGTACATGTCGAACTCGACCGGGTGCGGGGTCATTTCGAAGCGGGCGACTTCGGTCATCTTCAGCTCGATGTAGGCGTCGATGAAGTCGTCGTCGAACACGCCGCCGTTCTTGAGGAAGCCGCGGTCCTTGTCGAGGTTTTCCAGCGCCTCACGGAGCGAACCGCAGACGGTCGGGATCTGCTTCAGCTCTTCCTTCGGCAGGTCGTAGAGGTCCTTGTCCATCGCCGGACCCGGATCGATCTTGTTCTTGATGCCGTCGAGGCCGGCCATCAGCATCGCGGCGAAGCCGAGATAGGGATTGGCGAGGGGATCGGGGAAGCGCACCTCGACGCGCTTGGCCTTCGGCGAAGCGGTGTAGGGGATGCGGCAGGAGGCCGAGCGGTTGCGCGCGGAATAGGCGAGCAGCACGGGGGCCTCGTAGCCCGGGACCAGGCGCTTGTAGGAGTTGGTCGACGGGTTGGTGAAGGCGTTGATCGCCTTGGCATGCTTGATGATGCCGCCGATGTAGTGGAGGCAGGTCTCCGACAGGTCGGCGTACTTGTTGCCGGCGAACACCGGCTTGCCGTCCTTCCAGATCGACTGATGCACGTGCATGCCCGAGCCGTTGTCGCCATAGACCGGCTTCGGCATGAAGGTGGCGGTCTTGCCGTAGATGTGCGCGACCTGGTGGATGCAGTACTTGTAGATCTGCATGTGGTCGGCCATCAGCGTCAGCGTGTCGAACTTCATGCCGAGCTCGTGCTGGGCCGAGGCGACCTCGTGGTGGTGCTTCTCGACCTTGACGCCCATCTTGGCCATGGCGCCGAGCATTTCCGAGCGCATGTCCTGCACGGAGTCCTGCGGCGGGACCGGGAAGTAGCCGCCCTTGGTGCGGACACGATGGCCGAGATTGCCGCCTTCATATTCGGTGTCGGAATTGGTCGGCAGCTCCGAGGAGTCGAGACGGAAGCCGGTATTGTAGGGGTTGGCGGAGAAGCGCACGTCGTCGAACACGAAGAACTCGGCTTCGGGGCCGACGAACACGCTGTCGCCCACGCCCATCGACTTCACCATGGCCTCGGCCTTCTTGGCGATGCCGCGGGGGTCGCGGTTGTAGGGCTCGCCGGTGGTCGGCTCGAGCACGTCGCAGGTGATGACCATGGTGGTCTCGGCGAAGAACGGATCGATCGTCGCGGTCACCGGATCCGGCATCAGGCACATGTCGGACTCGTTGATCGCCTTCCAGCCGGCGATCGAGGAGCCGTCGAACATCGTCCCTTCGGCGAAGATGTCTTCATCGATCATGCCGATGTCGAAGGTCACGTGCTGCCACTTGCCGCGCGGATCGGTGAAGCGCAGGTCGACGTATTTGACGTCGTTGTCCTTGATCGATTTCAGGACGTCTTTGGCGGTCTTCATGCATACCCCTTTTGGCTCTGCGGGTCGGTTTCCAGATGAGCAAGATTGTTCTCGCTTTTGGCGAGTTCGCGCGCGACCGCACAAACGAAATCAGGCCGCCGAAGCAGCCTTTTTCTTGTCAGAGTGTCGCAAAATTCGGGATAGCACCCGGCTCAGATAGCGTCCAGCCCGGATTCGCCGGTTCGGATGCGGATCGCCTCTTCGATGTTGGAGACGAAAATCTTGCCGTCGCCGATGCGCCCGGTCTGCGCGGCGCGGCGGATCGCGTCGATCGCACGCTCGACCAGATCGTCGCCGATCACGATCTCGATTTTTACCTTCGGCAGGAAATCGACGATGTATTCTGCGCCGCGGTAAAGCTCAGCGTGGCCCTTCTGCCGGCCGAAGCCCTTGGCTTCGGTGACGGTGATGCCCTGAAGGCCGACTTCCTGAAGCGCTTCCTTCACCTCGTCGAGCTTGAATGGCTTGATGATGGCTTCGATTTTCTTCACTGCGCGCCTCCCGGCCTTTCGATCAAATAGCAACGTCTTCGTCAGGATGCGCTTTTCTCACGCACGATCTTGTCTTCGGTATGCCGGGATGCCTGACCAACCCGGCAGCAACGGCCGGCCACACCCTGATGAATGCCAGTGAGCACGACAAACCGAAGCGGCTTCCTCGAAAGCAGGGTCTATGCCAAGTTGCAAATGCCCTGATTATTGGAGCGTTATCAGCCTTTTAACGAGCATCTCTGATAGGTGGCGCCGACCGGCTCAAAATACCGCAGACTACGAAATAGGCAAACGGTTCAATATCTGTGCAGATCGTTGTTCCGTTGGGTGGGTCGGCACGGGACGTGCCTGTTGAAAAGGCGTTTGGACCAGGGAAGTGGCATGGAAGTACTGACCAACGCCGAAATGCAGCGTGCCGATCAGCTCACTATTGCGGCAGGCACGCCCGGCTTCAAGCTGATGCTGAGCGCGGGTCAGGCGGTCGCCGAGGCCGCCAATGCGCTGGCGGAGGAGGGGCCGATCCTGATCGTGGCCGGCCCCGGCAACAATGGCGGTGACGGTTTTGTCGCAGCCGCCGAGCTCGCCGCGCAGGGCCGCGAGGTCTCGGTGATCCTGATGTGCGAGCGCGACCAGCTCCAGGGCGATGCGGCCTCCGCCGCGCGCGGCTGGAAGCACCCGGTGCTGCCGTTCAATCCGCAGGCGATCGGAAGACCCGCGCTGATCATCGATGCGCTGTTCGGCGCGGGGCTCAGCCGTCCCGTTGACGGCGAGGCGGGTGCGATGATCGAGGCGATCAACGCCAACGGCGCATTGGTGCTCGCCGTCGATCTGCCGAGCGGCATCAACGGCACCAGTGCCGCCGTGCTGGGCGTCGCGGTGAACGCCACCGAGACCGTCACGTTCTTCCGCAAGAAGCCGGCGCACCTGCTGCTGCCGGGCCGCGCCCATTGCGGGCGCGTGCGTGTCGCCGATATCGGCATCGACGCGCAGGTGCTCGACGAGATCGCGCCTGAGATCTTCGAGAACGATCCGGATTTCTGGGGCGGGGCGTTCCCGGTGCCGCGGATCGACGGCCATAAATACGCGCGAGGGCATGTGCTGGCGGTATCAGGCGATGCGGCCGCGACCGGTGCGGCGCGGCTCGCCGCGCGCGCGGCACTGCGGGCCGGCGCCGGGCTGGTGACCCTTGCCACACCGCGCGATGCGCTCGCGATCAATGCAAGCGCGCTGACGGCGGTGATGGTGCGCCCCGTCGACACCGTGGTCGAGTTCGGCGAGCTGCTCGGAGACAAGCGCTACAACACCTGCATCATCGGTCCCGGCGCCGGAATCGGCGAACGCACCTGCGATCTCGTCCACACCGCGCTAACGGCGCAACGGCATCTGGTGCTCGATGCGGATGCGCTGACGAGCTTTGCCGCGAATCCCGAGCGCCTGTTCGAATCGATCAAGTCCTCGCACGACGCGGCCGTGGTGCTGACGCCGCACGAGGGTGAGTTTCCGCGCCTGTTCTCCGATCTCAGCAACAAGCATCCAGGCCGCTCGAAGCTCGAGCGCGTGCGCGCCGCAGCCGAGCGCTCCGGCGCGGTCGTGCTGCTGAAGGGGCCGGACACCACGATCGCCGCCCCCGACGGTCGTGCCACCATCGCCGCCAACGCGCCGCCCTGGCTCGCCACCGCGGGCGCCGGCGACGTGCTTGCCGGCATGATCGCAGGACTGCTGGCGCAAGGCGTGCCGGCGTTTGAGGCCGCCAGCATCGGCGTGTGGATGCATGGCGAAGCGGCGAGCGAAGCGGGGCCGGGGCTGATCGCGGAAGACCTCACCGAGACGCTGCCGGCCGTGCACCGGCGAATCTATAGTGCGCTCGGGGTGGAGTACTGAAAGCTCACTCGACCCCGTACCAGCGCACCAGCCGCGGCGCGGCCCAGTCGGTGACGACGGATTCGATCAGCCATCGGCCGGGCGCGGTCGCGGCGAATGCAATGCGCTGGGTCTGGCCGGGCTCGATCGCGAGCGTGTCGAGCCAGTAGGGCTTCCAGCCGTCGTCGAGCTTGTCGAGCAGGCGGAAATGGTGGCCGTGCAGGTGGAAGACGGTCGCGACCGGGCCTGCGTTCTTGAGGGCCAGCACGATTGTGCGGCCGGCCTTGGTGCGGAAGACGGGGGCGGAGGCTGTGGAGAAATTCGCAGGCCGCGTCCAGCCGGCCTCGGGTGCGCCGAGCGCGACATCGAACCGCAGGGCGCCTTTCAGATCGAGCTTCTCAGGCAGGTCGTTCGACGGGAGCGGCTGTGGCGGCGACAGTGGCGCGCGCTCCAGCTTGCCGGAGACCTTAAGGCTCCCGACCTGGCGCGCCTCCTTGCCGTCATGCAGCAGGAATGGGGCCGATGTGGCCGCATCTACAAGGGCATCGGCCCGTCCGCCCGGGGCCAGCACCAGGGCGCCGTTGCGCGCCGGGAACGGCTCGGCCGGTTGTCCATCCAGGGCCATCACGCGGACCTCGTGGCTTTCCAATTTGAACGCCAGAACAGTGCGTTGGGAGCCGTTGATAATGCGCAGTCGCAACCGCTCGCCAGCTGCGGCTGAGAGTTCAAATGAAGTCCGCCCGTTGAGCGTATAGAGCAGTGACGCGTCCTTCGGATCGCGTGCCGGCGGGAGCGCGGTTCCGTCCGGCTGCAGGCGCCATTCCTCGATCAGCAGAACCTCGTCGCGATCGATGGCGAGGGGGGATGTCTCCTGCGCGATGACCGGAAGCGGGCGCGCGGGTTGCTTCAGGGCGTCCTCGAAGAGGCGGAAGTCGGTCAGCAGGGTTCCCGAGCTTGGTATTGAAATGATTGACGTTTCGGCTGTGTCGGGCGCGGTCGGCGCGCGGCCTCGGAGCGGATCGGCCGCAGCCGGGCCATTGAGGCCGTACCAGACCGGGGCAAGTGGGACAGGCAGGTCGTTGCGAAACACCACCTCGCAGCGGTCGCCGCGCTTGAGACGGACGTTCCCGAGATGGCTTACGGCGGCCAGCTCCCAGATTGGTGTAGCCGGCTGCCCCGGCCTGAGCGCCAGGGTTGCTGGCCTTGCCTGAAGGGCGAGCTGGGCGGTGATCGCAGGTGCGGCGCCGCCGGCGATCAGCCCGGCCGCCGAGGCGCCAAGGGAGGCTCCAAGCGAGGCGCCAAGCCCGGCCAAAACCTCGCGCCGATCAGGGTCGAAAATCCGCGGTTTCATGCGGCCGATCCGGACCACGCCGCGCTGGATAAGTCCAGCCGCCGTACCTACTTGAAGCCTGCCTCCATCAGGCCATTTTTTTGCTGCGAACAGGCGGGCACATGCTATAAGCCCGCCGCCCGCGGCATCGCGGCCGGTCTTGATGCAAATTTACGCGGGCGTGGCGGAATTGGTAGACGCGCTGGATTTAGGTTCCAGTGACGAAAGTTGTGGGGGTTCGAGTCCCTCCGCCCGCACCAAGCGCTTTCAGCGTTTGCACGGATTACGAGGGTCTGCTTCCTCGCGGATGTTTATCCGCAGGGAGCCGGTCCGATGAACCATCGGCGTTGAGGCGTTTGCCTTGCGCCGGATCGATTAATGACAGCGTCCCGACGCATGCGCGCCGGGGCCGAACGAGAAGAAGATTGGACGCCATGCAGGTCACAGAAACCCTCTCGGAAGGTTTGAAGCACGAGTTCAAGATCAGCGTTCCTGCGTCCGATCTCGACGCCAAGGCCGGCGCCAAGCTCGTCGACCTCAAGGACAAGGTCCGCATCAACGGCTTCCGCCCCGGAAAGGTGCCGGTCACTCACCTGAAGAAGGTGTATGGCCGCTCGGTGATGGCCGAGACTATCGACCAGACCATCCGCGACACCAACACGCAGCTGTTCTCCGAGCGTGGCTTCCGCCTCGCGACCGAGCCGAAGATCACCATGCCGACCGAGCAGGCCGAGGTCGAGGAGTTGCTCAACGGCAAGACCGACCTGACCTACACGGTTGCGATCGAGGTGGTGCCGGCGATCGCGCTCGCCGACTTCAAGACCTTCCAGGTCGAGAAGCCCGTTGCCGAGGTGGCCGATGCCGACGTCGACGAGGCGATCAAGCGCATCGCCGACACCAACCGCGGCTATGCCGCCAAGGCCGAGGGCGCCAAGGCCGAGTCGGGTGACCGCGTCACCATCAACTTCAAGGGCTCGATCAACGGCGAAGTCTTCGAGGGCGGCACCGGCGAGGGCATCCAGGTCGTCATCGGCTCCAACACCTTCATCCCCGGCTTCGAGGAGCAGCTCACCGGCATCGGCGCCAACGAGACGCGCACGCTGAAGGTGTCGTTCCCCAAGAACTACATGAACGACAAGCTCGCCGGCCAGCCGGCCGAGTTCGAGACCACCGCGACGCTGATCGAGGCGCCGCAGGACATCGCGATCGACGACGAGTTCGCCAAGACGCTCGGCCTGGAATCGCTGGACAAGCTGAAGGAAGCCGCGCGCGAGCGTCTGGTTGCCGAGTTCGCGACCGCGACGCGCCAGCGCGTCAAGCGCGCGCTGCTCGATCGTCTCGACGAGGCCCATCGCTTCGAGGCGCCGCCGTCGCTGGTCGACGAGGAGTTCAATCTGATGTGGAACTCGGTCAAGGCCGAGATGGACTCCGCCGGCAAGACCTTCGCCGACGAGGACACCACTGAAGACGCTGCCAAGGAAGAGTACCGCAAGATCGCCGACCGCCGCGTGCGGCTCGGTCTCGTGCTCTCCGAGATCGGCGAGAAGAACAAGATCTCCGTGACCGACGACGAGGTAGGCCGCGCCGTGATCGAGCGCGCCCGTCAGATGCCCGGCCGCGAGAAGGAAGTCTGGGACTACTATCGCAACAACGCCCAGGCGTTGGCCCAGCTTCGTGCACCGATCTATGAGGACAAGGTCGTCGACTTCATCCTCGAGCTCGCCAACGTGACCGAGAAGAAGGTCTCGCGCGAGGACCTCTACAAGGACGACGAGGCGGAAAAGACCGCCGCCTGAAGGCTTTGAGCAAGCCTTCCATTAAGGATGATCAGCGAAGAGGCCCGGCTAGCCAGATGGCTGGCTGGGCCTCTTTGCACGAATCAGCTTCAACTGCCCCTTGGATTAAGCCTTAATCCGCTCCGCACTTGTCAGGCGCGAATTGGGCTATATCTGTCGCTACGCCTTCTACTCTACCAAGTTCCTGCATCACGGGACGTCCATCGGCCTTCCGGCAGATCCAGCCCAAACTGGCAGCCAAGACTGGCGATGTCCGCCTCTTAAAACCCTAGGTGACTCATGCGCGATCCGGTTGAAACCTACATGAACCTCGTGCCCATGGTGGTCGAGCAGACCAACCGTGGCGAGCGCGCCTACGACATTTTCTCGCGCCTTCTGAAAGAGCGCATCATCTTCGTGACCGGCCCGGTCGAGGACGGCATGTCGACGCTGATCGTCGCGCAGCTGTTGTTCCTTGAGGCGGAAAATCCGAAGAAGGAAATCTCGATGTACATCAACTCGCCGGGCGGCGTGGTGACGTCGGGTCTTGCGATCTACGACACCATGCAGTTCATCCGCCCGCCGGTGTCGACGCTGTGCACGGGCCAGGCCGCCTCGATGGGCTCGCTGCTGCTCTGCGCCGGCGAGAAGGACATGCGCTTCTCGCTGCCGAACGCGCGCATCATGGTGCATCAGCCCTCTGGCGGCTTCCAGGGCCAGGCCACCGACATCATGCTGCACGCGCAGGAAATCCTGAACCTGAAGAAGCGGCTCAACGAGATCTACGTGAAGCACACCGGCCAGACCTACAAGACGATCGAGGACGCGCTGGAGCGCGACAAGTTCCTGACCGCGAACGACGCCAAGGAGTTCGGCCTGGTCGACAAGGTCATCGACAAGCGCGCCGAGGAACCGGCGGCGAAGGCTCCGTAGCACTACTGGTCCGTCACGGCGATCCTTCGGGATTGCCGGGGACCGTCAGGGCGGCGTTCACGTTAAGGACACGTGTGCGCATCGCAAAACGTCGTTTTGCGCCCTGCGGCAGGCAGAAAGTTCCGCTTTCGTGCTTGTTTTTCGTGGCAATCCAGCAACGCCGGGGTCATTTCGATCACTTCGCCCGTGCCAAGACCGGAAATCACGGTATTGTCACGGGTAGCCGCCGACCCCCGATTAGCGAATTCTTGATAGTCGGGTGACAGCATGGTTGGCTACGATCGATCGGCTATGATCGCGGAGAATCGAGTGACCGTGATTCGCACGGAATGTAGTAACGCGTAGGGTCTTTTTTGGTACGGAATTTGCTCTATTTGAGCTTCATGCTGGCCATCGTGCCGGAATGGAGCGATCGAGCGGAACGGGATCGAACCGCGGACGGAGAGATGAATGAGTAAGGTCGGCACGAGCGACTCAAAGAACACGCTGTATTGCTCGTTCTGCGGCAAGAGCCAGCACGAAGTCCGCAAACTGATCGCAGGTCCCACGGTCTTCATTTGCGACGAGTGCGTCGAGCTCTGCATGGACATCATCCGCGAGGAGAACAAGTCCTCGCTGGTCAAGTCGCGCGACGGGATTCCGACGCCGAAGGAAATCTGCAAGGTCCTGGACGATTACGTGATCGGCCAGAGCCATGCGAAGAAGGTCCTGTCGGTCGCGGTGCACAACCACTACAAGCGCCTCAATCACCAGACCAAGCACAACGACGTTGAGCTCGCGAAGTCGAACATCCTGCTGATCGGTCCGACCGGTTCGGGCAAGACGCTGCTCGCGCAGACGCTCGCCCGCATCCTGGACGTGCCGTTCACGATGGCGGACGCGACGACGCTGACCGAAGCCGGCTATGTCGGCGAGGACGTCGAGAACATCATCCTGAAGCTGCTCCAGGCCGCCGACTACAATGTCGAGCGCGCCCAGCGCGGCATCGTCTATATCGACGAAATCGACAAGATCAGCCGCAAGTCCGACAACCCCTCGATCACGCGCGACGTGTCGGGTGAGGGCGTGCAGCAGGCGCTGCTGAAGATCATGGAAGGCACGGTGGCTTCGGTCCCGCCGCAGGGCGGCCGCAAGCATCCGCAGCAGGAATTCCTGCAGGTGGATACCACCAACATCCTGTTCATCTGCGGCGGTGCGTTCGCCGGCCTCGAGAAGATCATCTCGGCGCGCGGGCGGTCGACCTCGATCGGCTTCGCTGCCCAGGTGATGGCGCCGGAGGATCGCCGGACCGGCGAGATCTTCCGTCACGTCGAGCCCGAGGACCTCCTGAAGTACGGCCTCATCCCCGAGTTCGTCGGCCGTCTGCCCGTCGTGGCGACGCTGGAGGATCTGGACGAGACCTCGCTGAAGAAGATCCTTACCGAGCCGAAGAACGCGCTGGTGAAACAGTACCAGCGGCTGTTCGAGATGGAGAACATCGAGCTGACCTTCGCCGACGAGGCACTTGGCGCGGTCGCCCGCAAGGCGATCGAGCGCAAGACCGGCGCGCGTGGCCTGCGTTCGATCCTCGAGGCCATCCTGCTCGAGACCATGTTCGACCTGCCGGGCCTCGAAGGTGTGGAAGAAGTCGTGATCTCCCGCGAAGTCGTGGAAGGAACGGCGCGTCCGCTCTACATCTACGCCGATCGGTCCGATCGCGCGGTCGAGAACGCCAGCGCCTGATTTCCCGGCGCTGGAACGCTCCAATCGTCTCATCAAGTCAGGCTGCGGAAGTGTATCTCCGCAGCCGGTGTTGCGTCGCTTATTTGCGTGCGTAAGCGCCTGATGGCGCGCGTTTTTCAATGACTTGACACCCCCCGGGTCGATAGCCACCTAATGTCGGCGGCGAGCGAGACTTCTCTTCAAGATTCGCCTCAGTTCCGATCCGGCGAGCCGGTCCAACTTTTCAAAAGGACCGACCGGTCTTGCGGATCACCTCGGCACCTTGTGGCGGTTGCGCATGAGCATGGCGGGCTGCGTGCAAGGGGGCAAAGCAAAAGGAAAAGGCCATGACTAATCCAAAACCCCGGCCAACCATCGTTCATGGCGAAACGCACGCTTATCCCGTGCTGCCGCTGCGCGACATCGTCGTCTTCCCGCACATGATCGTGCCGCTCTTCGTCGGCCGCGAGAAGTCGATCCGCGCGCTCGAAGAGGTGATGAAGAACGATGCGCTGATCATGCTCGCGACGCAGAAGAACGCGTCCGACGATGATCCGGCGCCCGATTCCATTTACGAGACCGGTACGCTTGCCAGCGTGCTCCAGCTCTTGAAGCTTCCCGACGGCACCGTGAAGGTGCTGGTCGAAGGGCTCGAGCGCGCGCGCGTGCAGAAATACACCGATCGCGCCGACTACTATGAAGCAACCGCCATTGCGCTCGCCGACACCGATGCGAAGTCGGTCGAGGCGGAAGCGCTGTCGCGCTCGGTCGTGTCCGACTTCGAGAGCTATGTGAAGCTCAACAAGAAGATCTCGGCCGAGGTCGTCGGCGTCGTGCAGGCGATCACCGATTTCGCCAAGCTCGCCGACACGGTTGCCTCGCATCTCGCGGTCAAGATCGCCGATCGTCAGCAGATCCTGGAGACGCTGTCCGTCACCACGCGCCTGGAGAAGGTGCTGGGCCTGATGGAGAGCGAGATCTCGGTGCTGCAGGTCGAGAAGCGGATTCGTTCTCGTGTCAAACGGCAAATGGAGAAGACCCAGCGCGAGTATTATCTCAACGAGCAGATGAAGGCGATCCAGAAGGAACTCGGCGACGACGACGGTCGCGACGAGCTCGCCGATCTCGAAGAGAAGATCTCCAAGACCAAGCTGTCCAAGGAAGCGCGCGATAAGGCGCAGCATGAATTGAAGAAGCTGCGCCAGATGTCGCCGATGTCTGCGGAAGCGACCGTCGTGCGCAACTATCTGGACTGGCTGCTGTCGATTCCGTGGAACAAGAAGTCCAAGGTGAAGAAGGACCTGGAAGCCGCGCAGGCGGTCCTGGATGCGGATCACTATGGGCTCGAGAAGGTCAAGGACCGCATCGTCGAGTATCTCGCGGTGCAGTCGCGCGCCAACAAGCTGACCGGCCCGATCCTGTGCCTCGTCGGGCCCCCCGGCGTCGGCAAGACCTCGCTCGGCAAGTCGATCGCGAAGGCGACGGGGCGCGAGTTCGTGCGCGTCTCGCTCGGCGGCGTGCGCGACGAGGCCGAGATCCGCGGTCACCGCCGCACCTATATCGGCTCGATGCCCGGCAAGATCATTCAGTCGATGCGGAAGGCGAAGTCGTCCAATCCGCTGTTCCTGCTGGACGAGATCGACAAGATGGGCGCCGATTTCCGCGGCGATCCGTCCTCGGCCTTGCTCGAGGTCCTCGACCCCGAGCAGAACGGGACCTTCAACGACCACTATCTCGAGGTCGACTACGATCTGTCCAACGTGATGTTCATCACGACCGCGAATACGCTCAATATTCCGGGCCCGCTGATGGACCGCATGGAGATCATCCGGATCGCGGGCTACACCGAGAACGAGAAGGTCGAGATCGCGCGCAAGCATCTGATCCCGAACGCGGTGACCAAGCACGGCCTGGACTCCAAGGAGTTCTCGATCGACGACGACGCGCTGCTTCTGCTGATCCGCCGCTACACCCGCGAAGCGGGCGTGCGTAACCTGGAGCGTGAGCTCTCGACACTCGCCCGCAAGGCGGTGAAGGAGCTGATGATCTCCAAGAAGAAGTCGGTCAAGGTCACCGAGAAGACTCTGGAAGAGTTGCTCGGCGTGCCGAAGTACCGCTTCGGCGAGATCGAGAGCGAGCCGCAGGTCGGCATCGTCACCGGCCTTGCCTGGACCGATGTCGGCGGCGAACTGCTGACCATCGAAGGCGTCATGATGCCCGGCAAGGGCAAGATGACGGTCACCGGAAACTTGCGCGACGTCATGAAGGAATCGATCTCGGCGGCGGCGTCCTATGTCCGCTCGCGCGCGATCAATTACGGCATCGAGCCGCCGCTGTTCGACCGGCGCGACATCCACGTGCACGTGCCGGAAGGCGCGACGCCGAAGGACGGTCCGTCGGCGGGCGTGGCGATGGCCACCGCGATCATCTCGGTCATGACCGGCATCCCGGTCCGCCACGATGTCGCGATGACCGGCGAGATCACGCTGCGCGGCCGTGTGCTGCCGATCGGCGGCCTGAAGGAGAAGCTGCTGGCTGCTGCCCGCGGCGGCATCAAGACGGTGCTGATCCCCGAGGACAATGCCAAGGATCTCACGGAGATTTCCGATGCGATCAAGGGCGGCATGGAGATCATCCCGGTCTCGCGCCTGGACGACGTCGTCGCCAAGGCGCTGGTGAAGAAGCCGGTGCCGATCGTCTGGGAAGAGGACACCAAGGTGACGGTGAAGTCGGACGGCGACGAAGCCGCCGGTGGCCTGACCGCTCACTGATCTCAAGCGAAAAGATGATAAAACGGCGCCTTCGGGCGCCGTTTTTGTTTTGGGAGCGGGCGATGCAGATCGACGGGCAATGCCATTGCGGGAAGATCGCCTTTGAGGCCGAGATCGACCCTGAGGCGGTTTCGGTCTGTCATTGCCGCGACTGCCAGACCCTGACCGGCTCGCCGTTCCGCGTGACGGCCGTCTGCAACAAGGCCGATGTGCGCCTGACCGGCGGCACGCCAAAAATCTACGGCAAGCGCGGTGACAACGGCCGGATGCGCTTCCAGCACTTCTGCGCCGACTGCGGTTCCCCGCTGTTCACGAGCGGTGAGGGCGACCAGGCCGACGATTGGGGCATCCGCTGGGGCAGCATCCGCCAGCGCGACGCGCTACGCCCCGTCAGGCAGATCTGGTGCCAGTCGGCGGCGGTGTGGATCGACGCGGTAGCGCTGCTTCCAGGGCGGCCGGGGGATTGAGCTGGCTCGCGACAAGCCCGCCTTCGCCAAACGGCTTCGGCGTGGCAGCCTTCGCCAGCTTCGCACCAATGAGCGCCTCGGCTGGCTTGCCAAGCCGTAGCCTGCGAAGCAGGCGAAGGCTGGTGGGCGGTCACGGATTCGAACCGCGGACCCTCTCGGTGTAAACGAGATGCTCTAACCAGCTGAGCTAACCGCCCCACGGCGCCCTCTTTAGCGCCTCGGCGGGTGTCGGAGCAAGGGCCGAGCGCGCCCGATGAGGCGGCGATCATGCTCGCCGCCGCTGCGCAACGCCTCGGCCTGGAACCCCGCCTGGTTGTCAGGCTGTCTTGGTGAACATCGTCAGGACGCCGTCGGCGATGTTGATGGCGACGACTTGGGACGAGCTCAAGCCCTTGGCCTTGAGCACGGAGGCTGCCTGCGGTGTGGCGTCGATGGACTGCCGAAGCGACTGTATGTCCTTGTCGCTTGTCTGCGCCACGAGTTCATCGACTTTCGCGCGCACCGCCGGCTGCAATTCCTTGACGTCGACAACCTGTATGCTCCGGATCGCCGTGCTGGACTGAGCAGACGGGGACTCCGCGCCGGGTTGCGACGATGCTCCCTGTGCCTGCACGAGAGCCGGTGTTCCGAGGGAGAGAGCTGCAACGATGACGGATGCCGTGAAGCTACGCATGGTCATGCCTTTCCAGTTTGAGGAACGGCGAAACCTATCGACGAAATCTGGTTGGCGTCTGATTCCGGTGTGGCCGTTCGGTGAAACGAATGCGGCCGCAGTGTGTACAGGTGAGACGCGCTGCGCGGGATGCAGATATTCTGACACTATTAGGTGTCATGGAAGTGGCTCCTAATTGCAGACTTCCCGCGTCCCTTCGGCCACCGTAACGCCTTGTCCGGACCTCGCGTACCCGAGCCTGCATCCCGGTCGAACCGGGCGGCATCCTGCCGCGTTGCAAACGAGCTGACCAGTGGCTTGCGGCTTTGCCGGCGCAGACTCGACCCGCTTGCGTTGCTCATCCCGCTTCTTGGCGTCATCGCGTGTTGCGACCGACTTCTTCTGCACCTCCTCGCATTCATTGTCGTCATTGACGCGATAGCCGGCGCGGCAGGTGATCTTGACGCAGGCGTCGCCGTCGGCCTTGAAGCCATGGTCGCAGACCAGCGGACAGACGCGACCCGGCTTGGCCTTGATCGCGTCGAGCGCATCGAAGTTCGCGACCTTGGCGTCGAACTTCGTGCCGGCATATTTGTTGAACAGCGTGAGCGAGCGCTCGGATGAGGCTGTCCAGATGCCGTCCACGGGAGCGGGATGGCAACCAACCCGTCGCAGTTCTGACTGCACCAGCTTCGTCCTCTCCTCCGCCGACAGCGTCGGCAGGGTAGAGGAGGGTGTTGCAGCCGCGACCTTCTGCTCCGCGCCGGCAGCCTGCTTCTCGGACGCAAGCCTGGCGGCTTGTTCGGCGGCGGCCTTGTCGCTGGCGAGCTTCTCGGCCAGCCGCTTTTCGATGGCCTGCTTCTCGGCCATTGCCTTCGCAGCTGCCGCCTCGGCGTCCTTGCGCCGCTGCTCGGCTGCGGCCGCCTTGGCTTCCTCGATCTGCTTGGCCTTCTCGGCGGCAAGCCGCGCGTCCTCGGCCGCCTTGGCAGCGGCGGCGGCCTTGTCCTGCTCGGCCTTTTTGGCGCGGTCGGCCGAGAGCCGCGCCTTCTCGTCTTCCGCCTGCCGGGCCTTTTCTGCGGCCGCTGCACGCGCATCCTCAGCCGCAATCCGGTTGAGCTGGGCCTTGGCCAGGTCAGTGTAGAACCCGCTCGGATAGCGGTTGAGGAAAGCGGTCCAGACGTCACGGGTCCCGAGCTGGAGCGCCAGTTCGTAGTCGCGCCGGATTTCGCTGTCGGGGTTTGCCTGGGGGCCGGCGACGACCGGCTTCGCCGCAACCAGCGGCACGTCGCCGCCGCCCAGCGAGCCATAGACATAGGGCTCCTGCTTGTAGCCGGTGTTCTTGAGGACATCGTCACGCACGAAGCCGAACGCCTTGCGCAGGTCGAGCCCGGGCGTGGGGAGGCGTTCGACCAAGGCTGCGGCAAACGGGCTGTTTTTGGAATCGCCGTCGGAGGCGGTCGAGCCGGCCTTCGCGGCGAAGGCGATCATGGTGTTCGGGCTGGTCGGCTCGACCTTGGCAAGGCCGCGGCCGATGGCGCGGGAGGCCACCGTGCGCTTCATCGTCTTGGCAAACGGGTTGTCGCGGCAGGCGTCCAGAACGATCAGGCGCAGTTGTTTCGCGGGTTCGACCGCGAACAGCGCCCGATCGAGCGCGACCGTCTCGTCGAGGACATCGCCGTCGGTTTCCAGCATCGCATCGGTCGGGATCAGGTAGTTGGCGCCATCCAGCTCGATGCCATGTCCGGCATAGTAGATGACGGCGACGTCCGCATCGCGGGTTCTGCCGGCGAACTCGCGCAGCGCCCTGCGCATGTCGGCTGCGTTCACGTCCAGCCTGATGTCGACGCTGTCGAACCCGGCCTTCTTCAGCATGCCGCCGACGAGGCTCGCATCGTTCACCGGGTTGCTCAGCCTCGGTGCGCTCTTGTAGGCCGAATTGCCAATCACCAGCGCCACGCGCTTTTCCGCCTGCGCTCCTCCGCAGCCCAAACAGAAAAAGGCCAATAGAAATAGAAAAATCCGAAACGCGCCCATTGCAGCCCCAAATCGCAATGTCACCAGAGTAGTCGCAGAGTGCCATCAAGGCAAAACCCCCTATGTGACGAACGTCACAGGAAGGCGGCGGGCGAAAGCCGCCGCGCCGAAGCCCGCAGGGGCGAAAGTGGGCTTGCTTGCTCCCTATCCTTTAATTGCAGACCTCGAACTGCCGATCAGTGATTCTGCGGGCGGTTGCGGTTGAAGTCTGCTCCAGCCTGCACCCGCTCCTCACGGGACGGCAGCCGGCGTCGTTGCAGATTATCTGTCCGGAAGTCTGCGGCTTGGATGGCGTAGATTCGACCTGCTTCCGCTGCTCGTCCCGCCGTTTGGAGCCCTCGCGCGTCGCGACGGGCTTCTTCTCCTGCACCTTCTCGCATTCATTGTCGTCATTGACGCTGTAGCCGGCGCGACAGGTGATCTTCACGCAACCATCGCCGTCGGCCTTGAAGCCGCGATCACAGATCAGCGGGCAGACGCGCCCCGGTTTGGCCTTGATCGCGTCGAGCGCGTCGAAGCTCGCGAGCTTGGCGTCGAATTTGGTGCCGGCGTATTTGTTGAACAGCGTCAGCGAGCGCTGGGACGAGGTATTCCAGTCGCCGTCGGCCGAGGCCGTCAGACAGCCGACGCGGCGCAGCTCCGACTGCACCAGCTTCGTGGTTTCCTGTGGCGACATCGCGGGCGGGGTTGAAGAGGGCGCGACCGCCGCGACCTTCTGCTCCGTGTTGGCGGAGGCCTGTTTCTCGGCGGCCTGCTTCGCGGCGAGCTCAGCTGCAGCCTTGTCGCTGGCGAGCTTGTCGGTGAGCGCCTTCTCTGCGGCTTGCTTCTCGGCCAGCGCCCTCGCTGCGGCGGCCTCGGCTTCCTTGCGCCGCTGCTCCGCAGCGGCCGCCTTGGCTTCCTCGACCTGCTTGGCCTGCTCGGCGGCAAGACGCTTCTCCTCGGCCGCCCTGGCGGCGGCAGCCGCCTTCTCCTGCTCCGCCTTGTTGGCGCGCTCGACAGAAAGCCGGGCCTTTTCCTCTTCAGCCTGCCGAGCCTTGTCTGCCGTCGCGGCGCGGGTTTCTTCGGCGGCGATCTTGTTCAGCTGGCCTTTCGCGAGATCGGCATAGAAGCCGCTCGGAAAGCGGTTGAGGAAGGCTGTCCATCCGTCACGCGTCCCGAGCTGAAGCGCCAGTTCGTAGTCGCGCCGGATCTCGCTGTCGGGGTTTGCCTGGGGGCCGGCGACGACCGGCTTCGCCGCAACCAGCGGCACGTCGCCGCCGCCCAGCGAGCCGTAGACATAGGGCTCCTGCTTGTAGCCGGTGTTCTTGAGGACATCGTCACGCACGAAGCCGAACGCCTTGCGCAGGTCGAGCCCGGGCGTGGGGAGGCGTTCGACCAGGGCTGCGGCAAACGGGCTGTTCCTGGAGTCCCCGTCCGAGGCGGTCGAGCCGGCCTTCGCCGCGAAGGCGATCATGGTGTTCGGGCTGGTCGGCTCGACCTTGGCAAGGCCGCGGCCGATGGCGCGCGCGGCGATCGTGCGCTTCATGGTCCTGGCAAAGGGATTGTCGCGGCAGGCGTCGAGGATGACGAGGCGGAGCTGCTTGGCCGGTTCGATGGCGAACAACACCCGATCGAGCGGAAACGCCTCGTCGAAGACGTCGGTGTCCGTCTCCAGCGCGGCGTCGGTCGGAATGAGATAATTGTTGCCGTCCAGCTCGATGCCGTGGCCGGCATAATAGACCACCGCGACATCGGCCTCTCGCGCCTTCCCGCCGAAGTCGCGCAGCGCCTTGCGCATGTCGACGGCGCTGAGGTCGAGTTTGACGTCCACGGTATCGAACCCGGCCTTTTTGAACATGCCCCCGACCAGGGAGGCGTCGTTCACCGGGTTGACCAGGCGCGGCACGCTCTTGTAGGCGGAATTGCCGATCACGAGCGCGACGCGTTTTTCCGCGTGCGCCGATCCGCACCCGAGCCAGACAGCAAGAATGATCAAACCAAAAAACCGAAGCCTGCCCATCGCAGCCCCAAATCACAATGCGAATAGAACATTCCGAGGGTCACACTTATACTGCGTTACCGATCGGCATCATGCATCCCAGCGCCGCGGTTGCGGCAGTTTCCGACTTTCCAATCATCGAGCTGGGCTCAGTTGCACTCCTCAATTTGCCTTTGAAGCACCACGCGTCCCATTGGAAGTTCCACCAATCTGCACCCGCTTCTAATCGGCCGACAACCAGCATTGTTGCAAATCATTTGTCCGCTCGTCTTTGCCTGCGGTTTCGCAGGCGATGATTCGACTTGCTTGCGCTCGTCATCCCGAGCTTTGGGCTGGTCGCGCGTCGCGACCGGCTTCTTGTCTTGCACCTTCTCGCATTCGTTGTCGTCATTGACGCGGTAGCCGGCGCGACACGTGATCTTTACGCAAGCATCGCCGTCGGCCTTGAAGCCGCGATCGCAGATCAGCGGGCAGACGCGTCCCGGCTTGGCCTTGATCGCGTCCAGCGCGTCGAAGCTCGCGAGCTTGGCGTCGAATTTGGTGCCGGCGTATTTGTTGAACAGCGCCAGCGAACGTTGTGACGAGGCATTCCAATCGCCGTCTGCGGAAGCTGTGAGGCAGCCGACGCGGCGGAGTTCCGACTGCACCAATTTCGTCGTTTCCTGCGGCGACATGGCCGGCGGAGTCGAAGAGGGCGCAACGGCCGCGATCTTCTGCTCCGCATTGCCTGAGGCCGGTTTCTCGGCGGCCTGCTTCGCTGCGAGTTCATCTGCGGCCTTGTCGCTCGCGAGTTTCTCGGCCAGCGCCTTCTCGGCGGCTTGCTTGTCGGCGAGCGCCTTCGCTGCTGCCGCCTCGGCGTCTTTCCGTCGTTGCTCGGCTGCGGCGGCCTTGGCTTCCTCGACCTGCTTGGCCTTCTCGGCGGCAAGACGCTTCTCCTCAGCCGCCCTGGCTGCGGCTGCCGCCTTGTCCTGCTCGGCCTTGTTGGCGCGCTCGGCGGTGAGGCGAGCCTTCTCCTCTTCCGCCTGCCTAGCCTTGTCCGCCGTGGCCGCGCGGGTTTCTTCGGCGGCGATCTTGTTCAGCTGGCCTTTCGCGAGATCGGCATAGAAGCCGCTTGGAAAGCGGTTGAGGAAGGCTGTCCATCCGTCACGCGTCCCGAGCTGAAGCGCCAGTTCGTAGTCGCGCCGGATCTCGCTGTCGGGGTTGGCCTGGGGGCCGGCGAAGACCGGCTTCGTCGCAACCAGCGGCACGTCGTCGCCGCCCAGCGAGCCGTAAACATAAGGCTCCTGCTTGTAGCCGGTGTTCTTGAGCACGTCGTCGCGGACGAAGCCGAATGCCTTGCGCAGGTCGAGCCCCGGCGTCGGCAGGCGCTCGACCAGCGCTGTGGCAAACGGGCTGTTTTTGGAGTCGCCGTCCGAGGCCGTGGAGCCGGCCTTTGCCGCGAAGGCGATCATGGTGTTCGGGCTGGTCGGCTCGACCTTGGCGAGGCCGCGGCCGATGGCACGCGCGGCCATGGTCCGCTTCATGGTTTTCGCGAACGGGTTGTCGCGGCAGGCATCGAGGATGACGAGCCGGAGCTGCCTGGCCGGCTCGACCGCGAACAGGGCGCGGTCCAGCGGCAGCGTTTCGTCGAGGACATCGCTGTCGGTCTCGAGGTTGGCATCCGTCGGGATCAGGTAATTGGCGCCGTCGAGCTCGATGCCGTGACCGGCATAATAGACCACGGCGACATCGGCCTCACGCGTCCTGCCACCGAAGTCGCGTAGCGCCCGGCGCATCTCCGCGGCATTGAGGTCGAGCTTGATTTCGACCAGGTCGAATCCCGCCTTCTTCAACATGCCGCCGACGAGGGAGGCGTCGTTCACGGGATTGGCGAGCCTCGGCGCGCTCTTGTAGGCGGAATTGCCCATCACGAGCGCCACGCGCTTTTCCGCGTGCGCCGAACCGCAGCCGAGACACAAGACCGTCAATAAAAATGGAAAAATCCGAAACACGCCCATTGCAGCCCCAAATCGCAATGTGACCAGAATAGGCCAGAGCATGCCATCAAGGCAAAGCCCCCATATGTGACCAACGTCACAGGCGTCCGGGCCAGCCCGCGTGGGGTTAATAGGTGGCGATGCGGTTAGCTCAGCTGGTTAGAGCATCTCGTTTACACCGACAGGGTCCGCGGTTCGAATCCGTGACCGCCCACCAACTCCACTTCGCGGGCTGCGGCTGGCGAGCGAGACTTCCAACAACTTCGCGATCCCGGAAAGCCGCCGCGGATACCCGATGGCCGACTTGTCGACGTCTTTTCTGCAGGAATGCTGCGCGGCTCCATCAGTTAGGGGCACACTTCCCTCTGCCCCACGGAACCCACTCCCGAGGAGCCAGCCCCCTCGACGTGGCAACCAGGCCTTGTGGGACGACATCCCGCCGCACCACAGAAAAGCTGGCTCGATGATTTCGCTTCAGGTTTGGGCGGCGACCTCTCTGCGTTCTTGCGCTCAGCATCTCGCTTTTGTCCATCATCGCGCTTCGCGACCGGCTTCTTGTCCTGCACCTTCTCGCATTCATTGTCGTCATTGACGCTGTAGCCGGCGCGACAGGTGATCTTCACGCAACCATCGCCGTCGGCCTTGAAGCCGCGATCACAGATCAGCGGGCAGACGCGCCCCGGCTTGGCCTTGATCGCGTCCAGTGCATCGAAGGTCGCGAGCTTGGTGTCGAACTTGGTGCCGGCATATTTGTTGAACAGCATCAGCGAACGTTGTGACGACGCATTCCAATCGCCGTCTGCAGAAGCTGTCAGACAGCCGACGCGGCGGAGTTCCGACTGCACCAATTTCGTCGTTTCCTGCGGCGACATCGCTGGCGGGGTCGAAGAGGGCGCAACTGCCGCGACCTTCTGTTTCTCGGCGGCCTGCTTCGCGGCGAGCTCAGCTGCGGCCTTGTCGCTCGCGAAATTCTCGGCCAGCGCCTTCTCGGCCGCTTGCTTGTCGACGAGAGCTTTTGCCGCTGCCGCCTCGGCGTCTTTCCGTCGTTGCTCGGCCGCAGCTGCCTTGGCTTCCTCGACCTGCTTGGCCTTCTCGGCGGCAAGGCGCTTCTCCTCGGCCGCCTTGGCCGCGGTTGCCGCCTTGTCCTGCTCGGCCTTGGTGGCCCGCTCGGCGGCGAGCCGGGCCTTCTCGTCTTCCGCCCGCCGGGCCTTGTCTGCCGTGGCCGCGCGGGTTTCTTCGGCGGCGATCTTGTTCAACTGGCCTTTGGCGAGATCCGCATAGAAGCCACTCGGAAAGCTTTTGAGGAAGGCTGTCCATCCGTCACGCGTACCGAGCTGAAGCGCCAGTTCGTAGTCGCGCCGGATCTCGCTGTCGGGGTTGGCCTGGGGGCCGGCGAAGACCGGCTTCGTCGCAACCAGCGGCACGTCGTCGCCGCCCAGCGAGCCGTAAACATAAGGCTCCTGCTTGTAGCCGGTGTTCTTGAGAACGTCGTCGCGGACGAAGCCGAACGCCTTGCGCAGGTCGAGCCCGGGCGTGGGGAGGCGCTCGACCAGCGCTACTGCAAACGGGCTGTTCCTGGAGTCTCCGTCGGAGGCGGTCGAGCCGGCCTTTGCCGCATAGGCGACCATGGTGTTCGGGCTGGTCGGCTCGACCTTGGCGAGGCCGCGACCGATCGCGCGAGCAGCGACGGTGCGCTTCATCGTCTTGGCAAACGGATTGTCGCGGCAGGCGTCCAGGACGATCAGGCGCAGTTGTTTCGCGGGCTCGACCGCGAACAGCGCCCGATCGAGCGCGACCGTCTCGTCGAGGACATCGCCGTCGGTTTCCAGCATCGCATCGGTCGGGATCAGGTAGTTGGCGCCATCCAGCTCGATGCCATGTCCGGCATAGTAGATGACGGCGACGTCCGCATCGCGGGTTCTGCCGGCGAACTCGCGCAGCGCCCTGCGCATGTCGGCAGCGTTCACGTCCAGCCTGATGTCGACGCTGTCGAACCCGGCCTTCTTCAGCATGCCGCCGACGAGGCTCGCATCGTTCACCGGGTTGCTCAGCCTCGGTGCGCTCTTGTAGGCCGAATTGCCGATCACCAGCGCGACGCGCCGTTCTGCGTGCGCCGGCGCGCAGCCCAGACAGCAGACGGCCAATAAAAATAGAAAAATCCGAAACGCGCCCATTGCAGCCCCAAATCGCAATGTCACCAGAGTAGTCGCAGAGTGCCATCAAGGCAAAAGCCCCTATGTGACGAACGTCACAGGCGGCCGCGCGGGAGTGGGCCAGTGTCAGTCCGCAAGTCACAACGGAGGGACGGCCAATGTGTGCTCTGCTTGATCTGATCTATCGAAACCGCTGCCGGGCTTGCCTGCGCGAGTTGCGACGCATGAGCCGGCGCGGCTCGATCATTCCGATCTGGTAATTTCCGGCTTGGTGCCCGTGCGCAGGCCTGCGATAATTCCGTGCGTGGGTTGGCGGCCTCTCGCCGATAATCCGTCCGGTTCCGTCTGTATCTTCTGCTTGCGGCCCGTCTGCTCGTCGGGCATATCGGCCCAAACGGGGACGCGTAGAGCGGCTGCCCCAACAAGGGAATGCTTCCGTCGGGGCGGTCGCGCGAGAAAGACTTGCCAGGGGACGTCGGATGCTGCGCCAGATCATTGCGGAAGAGGTACCCGGCAGCCCCGACTTTTCTGCTCCGCTCGCGGATCTGCCGATCGACAGTTTCGGGCTGGTGGTGCTGAGGGGAAGGATCGAGACTGCGCTTGGACGGCCCGTCAGTGACGAGGCCTGGGGACGCGTGGAGACCCTGAACGACATCCTGGCCCTTTCGTCGGTGCAGCAGCCTTCGCGCGCATCCGCAGCGGCGGCCATGGAGCGGCGCAGCCTGTTCGTGAACATGCCGCAGATGGCGATGGCAGGGCTGTCGGAGTCCTGGCTCCTGAAGGAGCTCGGCGACATGCACTGGACCATGATCACCTCGGGCCTCGGCAGCCCGAGCTCGGCATTGAAGGACGGCGGAGGCAACCGCCTGTACGCCACGTTCACGCGCATCGGCTATTCGCTGCGCAAGCCGCTCAGTGCGATCGGCGAGGATAGCGGCCTCGATCTCACCGGGACGATTTCCCGGTTCGGAGCCGGCACGTTCATCTCGGACATCACGCTGCGCCACGACCTTGCTGCGGGTGAGGCGCGCCTGATGTCGAATTTTTCCCGGCGTGGCGAAGCGAACAACACTTCGCTCCTGAAGGGGCAGCCGACGATTCCGCCGAATTGTCCGATTCCGGAAGTTCCGCTGCCGGCCTTCGTGTCGGAATACCGTGAGGTGAGGGCAAGGACGCCGGCAGCGCCGCTGTTCGAGACGGAATACGACATCATACCATTTCACGACGTCAATGGCGTCGGGCTGCTCTACTTCGCGTCCTATCCCATCATCAGCGACATCTGCGCGCTGCGATACTCGGCGGAGTTTTCCGAACAGAGCACGGTCTCGCGCGACATCTACTACTTTGCCAACGCCGACATTAAGGACCGTATCGTCTTCCGTATTCACAAATGGGAGCAGTCCGAAGCCGTGCTCGCGACGGAGACCTCCCTGTCGCGCAAGAGCGATGGTGTCGTGATGGCCTACATGCTGACGAAGAAATCCCAGGGCTAAGGTATAATGGCTAAGGCATATATCTTCGGTGGAGGCGGCCATGCGCGCGTGATCGCCTCGTTCCTCGATGTCTCGCCCGTCTTTGTCGTGCGCAGCCCGGACGGCGAGGCGGCGCTGCCCGGAAGCGTGATGTCCGAGGACGACTATTTCCGTGAGCTTCCGCCCGGGGACGCCTATCTCGGAATAGGCGCCAACGCGGCGCGCGAACTCTGTGCCTCGCGCTTGCGGGCAGCCAGGGTGAACATGCCGCCGTGCGTCGCTCCGACAGCCTTCGTCGCGCGGGACGCCGAGATCGAGAGCGGCGCCGTGATTTGTGCCGGTGCTGTCGTCGGCTCGAGAGCCCTGATCGGGCGTGACACCATCGTCAACACCCTTTCCAGCGTCGACCACGATTGTGTTCTCGGTGCGCTGTCCCAGGTGACGGCCGGTGTGACGTTCGGCGGAGGAGTCAAGGTCGGCGCCAATTGCTTCTTCGGCATCAAGAGCGGCGTCGTTCCGAACAGGACCATCGGCGACAATGTTCAGGTCATGGCCGGCAGCCTGATCACTGCCGATGTCGAGCCGAATGTCGTGATGGGCGGAAATCCGGCGCGGCTCGTCAGGCGCATCGGTTGAGGCCGCGCGATCGGCGGCCGGCGGGCTTTGCGGAATTTGATTGACGTTATCGCACCAGCTCCTGAGGCGCGACATCGCCGCTGGGCTCGTCCGCCGCGATCGGGATCGTCGCCGCTTGCCATTGGCGGAGCCAGGCGAGCGGGTTGGCCAGGAAGGCGGTCAGCGGTTTGATCGTGGGTTTCTCGACGAGCGCATAGACCAGCCAGGCGATTCCGCCGAGGAACGACGGGAGGACGAAGGCCCGTACCAGCAAGTCCGGAGTCGAGTCGCGGCCGATGTGTGCCCATTGCAGGATCATGTTCCCGACATCCTGATGGATCAGGTAGAGCGGATAGCTGATCAGGCCGACGAAGGCGAAAACGCCGAACCACCGCGGCAACAGATGGTCGTACCGGGCAGCAAGGTAGACCGCCGCCGTCCCGACCCAGAGCAGCACCGAGCGGTACATCTCGATCGGAACGGACGGCTGCCTGTAGTGGAAGACGAGATGATAGAGTTCGACGGAGGCAGCCACAGCAAGACCCGCAACCGCTTCCTTCGTGCGCCCCTTCACGATGGCGGCCACGCTCATTCCAGCAATGAAGAACGGAAAGAAATCGTTCGACGTGTAGTAGTCGGTGCTGGTGGTCAACGTGCGAAAGACGGTGATCGCGCACAGCATCATGATCAGGCGCTGCTTCTGGCCCAGAGCCATCATCATGCAGCAGAAAAAGTAGAACTGAAACTCGATCATCAAGGACCAGTAGGCCCAGTCCGGGGGCGCGTAGTTCTTCTGGAGAACGTTGAGCGTGGCAAGCGCGAAGGGCGTGTAGGCGTAATGGAGCCACGGTGCTTCCCGGCCATGCTCGACGAGATCCGGAGCCAGGTGCTTGAACAACGTGGTCAGAAAGCCGCAGACGATCAGCGCGGGCACCAGCCGGCCAACCCGCTTTGCGTAGAAGTGCCAGGCAGTCTTCGAGCTATCGACGCTGAACGCGATGCAATAACCGCTGATGATGAAGAACAGCAGGACGCCAAAGGTGCCCCGGTTGAATACCTGCATCGGGACGAAATGATAGAGCAGGACCCAGATAATGGCGATTGCGCGCAGGCAATCGATGCCGACTGATCTTTCGGATTTCAAAGGGTTACCCCATGTTTCCCGAGTTAGACCAGCGGTGCCCGATCGTGTCAACTCCGCGGCGGCAGCGACGGCCCGCATCCGGCGTCGCCGGAACAGGCCTTGCGTCCGGGAGCCGTCCTTCCGGTGAGGTGCGGTTGGCTCAACTGGTTAGAGCGCCGCCCGTGTTATGAAATCCTCGGAGACAAGCGCTCCCCGATCGCCTCAAGTCCCGCAACGGCTTACATCAGACTCTGATATAGGGGAGTGACTTGACGGCTTCCCACTGGCCGGGCTGAGCGATTCCGGAATAGCTCTGCCGGAACGTGCTCGGCCGCCATTCCCTGATCGGATCCAAGGTGCCGTCCGGCGTGAAAAAGGCGTTGCCGCCATTGTCCGAAATTGCCGCCAGACCATAGCCGTGCTGGCGGCACAAACCGGCGAGGGCGGTCAGCGAAGCGCCGTGATACCATCCGCTGCTGTGCTTTTGATGTCGGTCGAAAGCAGGATCGTAAGGCACGCTTATCGGCTCTACGCCGAATGTTGAATTATACTCCACCGAGATCACATCTGGCCTTGAGTCGATCAGGGCCTTGAGGAACCAGTAATCGTTGCCGTCCACGTCGATTGACAGGACGCCGATCTTTCGAAAATGAGAAGCAATAGAGCCGATGTTCTCGAGGCTGAGGAAGCTATGAACTGCCTCTACGTTCGGTGGCAGCAACGCTTTCGCATCTTCAACCTGGGTCCGATTGCCGTCTATGAGAAGACCCCTCCAATCGGGCCGACGCGCCAGGCTGGCGCAGTTGAATTCGGCAGGGTGGAAACCGAATTCGACGAATGTCTTTTCGCAGCGTTCCGCCAAGCGATCCAAAATGACGGTTTCGTTCGACTGGCTCTGTGGCCGCCGCATCTTGTGACGGTAATAAGCCCGCCTCAGGGCAGGGATCTTCTTTATCAATGAACGCATGCAGCGCTTCTACCACCCCGGGGCGAACCCATTCAAGCCGCCTGCGTTGCAGCATGTCGAGCAGAGCAGCGGCCGAGCTCGCCCAACAAAGGGCTGCGCCGGGGGGCCTGACGTGATATCGCCGCTGTGCCGGCGGCCGCGCGATTGGACGGCGATGGCGGCAGGCGTCGCGTGAACGGGAATGACCGGAGATATGATGCAACAGCCAAGCGGACACGCAGAGAACGCCGACCAGATTGCCTATTGGAACGGACCGAGCGGGCAGCGCTGGGCCGACCGCCATGCGGTGCAGGAGAAGCTGCTCGGGCCGATCGCGGACGTCCTGGTCGATCGCGCCGGGCCGAAGCCGGGCGAGCGTGTGATCGACGTCGGTTGCGGCTCCGGCGCGACGACCGTGGCGTTCGCGAAGGCGGTGGCGCCTGATGGCTTCGCACTCGGTCTCGACGTCTCCGATCCCATGCTCTCGCAGGCGCGTGCGTTTTCGCCGAAAGGCCTGCCGCTCGACTTCGTGCTGGCGGATGCGACGGTGCATCCGTTCGAACCGGCGAGTTTCGACCTCCTGGCCTCGCGCTTCGGCGTCATGTTCTTCGCCGATCCGATTGCGTCCTTCACCAATCTCCGCCGTGCGCTGAAGCCGTCCGGGCGGCTCGCCTTTGCCTGCTGGCGCGAGCCCAAGGAAAACCCGTGGATGATGGCGCCGCTGATGGCGGTCTACAAACACGTGCCGAAGATGCCGCCGGTCGGGCCGGAGGAGCCGGGCCCGTTCGCCTTCGCCTCGGAGGAGCGCGTGATGCGCATCCTGAAAGGTGCCGGCTTCGCGGACGTGGCGATGGAGCCGCACAATCTTGCGATGGACATCGCGATCGGCGGCGGGCTCGACGCCGCGGTCGACGGCGCGCTCCAGATCGGCCCCGCCAGCCGGGCGCTGCAAGGCCATCCGCCCGAGACGTACGAGGCCGCAAAAGCCTCGATCCGCGAAATGCTCGCGCCGTTCCTGAAGGGGCAGAGCGTGGCGCTGCAGGGCGCGATCTGGATCGTGACGGCGAAGGCGGGGTAAGCGCAAGCTATCGTAGCGGTTTGCGTCTCTATCAGACCCGTCATCCTGAGGTGCGAGTGGCGCGATGCTCAGCATCGCGCCGAGAGCCTCGAAGGATGAACGGCCGGGATGCAGCCGGGCCGTCGCCCTTCGAGGGCCGCTGAAGAAGCGGCCACCTCAGGGTGACGGTGAGAGATTTGGGACGCTGCGCCAACCTCGTCATTCCTAGTGACAGTGTAGATGCGTATGCGCTCAATCGGCGAATATCATCCGCAGCAACCCCCTACACCACATCATCCGGCGCCAGCGCGCAGCCATTGTCCGGATGGGTCTCGACCTGGAGCGTGGTGTGGCCGATGCGGAAGGATGTCTTCAGCAGCTGCGCCGTCTCCATCAGGAATGCGTCGGCGGCCCCAGTGGGCATGACGAGGTGGCAGGTCAGCGCCGTCTCGGTGGTCGAGATCGGCCAGACGTGGAGATCGTGGATCGCCGACACGCCCGGCCGCGCCAGCAGGAATGCCCTGATTGCGGCCAGGTCGGTGCCCTTGGGCGCCGCGGCCATCGACATGTTGATGGAGCCGCGCAGCAGGCTCGTCGTGCTCCAGAGGATGGTGGCGCAGATGACGAGGCTGGTGACGGGATCGAGCCAGAGCCAGCCGGTCCAGATGATCAGCGCCGCCGAGACCACGACGCCGAGCGAGACCGCAGCGTCGGCGGCCATGTGCAGATAGGCGCCTTCGATGTTGATGTCGTCCTTGCGACCGCTGGCGAACAGCATGGCCGTAAAGCCGTTGATGAGGATGCCGATGCCGGCGACCACCATCACGGTCACGCCCGCGACCGGCTCCGGCTCGCGCAGCCGCAGGATCGCTTCCCAGCCGATCGCGCCGGTCGCGACCAGCAGGAAGACCGCATTCGCCAGCGCTGCAAGAATGGTGGAAGCGCGCAGGCCATAGGTGAAGCGGCCGCTCGGCGCGCGCTTTGCCGCGATCGACGCGCCCCAGGCCACGACCAGGCCGAGCACGTCGGACAGGTTGTGGCCGGCGTCCGCAAGCAGCGCGGTGGAGTTGCCGATATAGCCATAGACCGCCTCGGCCACCACCAGCGCGGTGTTGAGCGCGATACCGATCGCGAACGCCTTGCCGAAACTGGCGGGCGCATGGACATGCGCGTGGCCGGGACCGTGGGCATGGCCGTGATCGTGCCCATGGTCATGGCCGGCATGGTCATGATGGTCATGACCGTGATGGTCGTGGTTGCCCACCTCTAGCGCTCCCCGGAAGCTGCCAAATCGGTCGCCATTGTAGGCGTTTCGCTTCTCACGTCACGGCGGAACAGCACGTAGAGCGCCGGCAGCACCAGCAGTGTCAGCATGGTCGAGGAGATGATGCCGCCGATCACCACGGTCGCAAGCGGCCGCTGCACTTCGGCGCCGGCGCCGGTGGCGATGGCCATAGGAACGAAGCCGAGGGAGGCGACCAGCGCCGTCATCAGCACCGGCCGCAGCCGCGTCAACGCGCCCTCGCGCACGGCGTCGGCGATGGGCCGTCCCTCGCTGCGCAGCCGTTCGATGAAGGCGATGATGACGAGGCCGTTGAGCACGGCGACGCCCGACAGCGCGATGAAGCCGACGCCGGCGCTGATGGACAAGGGAATCCCGCGCAGCAGCAGCGCCGCGACGCCGCCGGTCAGGGCCAGCGGTACGCCGGAGAACACCAGCGCCGCATCCGCCGCCGATCCCATGCCCATGAACAGCAGCAGGAACACCAGCAGCAGTGCCACCGGCACCACGATCGTCAGCCGCTTGGTGGCGGAGACCAACTGCTCGAACTGTCCGCCCCAGCCGATCCAGTAGCCCGGCGGCAGCTTGACCTTCTCGGCGACGGCGGCTTGCGTCTCGGCGACGAAGGAGCGCAGGTCGCGCCCGCGGACGTTGGCCATCACCACCACGCGGCGCTTGCCGTTCTCGCGGCTGATCTGGTTCGGGCCCGGCGCGATCTCGATGGCCGCGACCGAGGACAGCGGTACGTAGCGCAGCGCCGTCCCCGATGCACCCGGCCAGGCGGTCTTGGTGACGGCGGCCGCATCCTCCCCCGGCGGCAGCGGGATCGGCAGCGACTTGATCGTCTCGGGGTCGGCTCGCAGGTTTTCCGGCAGCCGCACCACGATGTCGAAGCGGCGATCGCCTTCGAACAGCTTGCCGACCGGCTTGCCGCCGATCGCGATCTCGACCAGATTCTGCACCTCGCCGAGGCTGAGGCCGTAGCGCGACAGCGCCTGGCGGTCGAGCTTGACGGTGAGGATCGGCAGGCCCGCGATCTGCTCGGTCTTGACGTCGGCGGCACCCTCGATGCCGCGGACCACGCCGTTGACCTGCTGGGCGATCCCGGCGAGCACGTCGAGATCGTCGCCGAAGATCTTGACGCCGACGTCGCTGCGGATGCCGGCGATGAGCTCGTTGAAGCGCATCTGGATCGGCTGGGTCATGCCATAGGCCGTGCCGGGCAGGGTGTTGGCGGCGCGTTCGATCTCCTCGATCACCTCGTTCTTCGGCTTGGCGGGATCGAGCCATTCCTCGCGCGGCTTCAGCGTGACATAGGTGTCGGCGACGTTCGGCGGCATCGGGTCATTGGCAATCTCGGCGGTGCCGACCTTGGAGAAGATGGTCGCGACCTCCGGCACCTGCTTGACCGCCTTCTCCAGCCGCAGCTGCATGTCGACGCTCTGGGTCAGGCTGGTGCCGGGAATCCGGATGGTCTCGATGGTGATGTCGCCTTCATCCAGGCTCGGGATGAACTCGCCGCCCATGCGGGTCGCGGCGAAAAGGCTGCCGGCGACGATCAGCACGGCACCGAGTGCGACGCTGGCGCGGTAGCGAATGGCGCGGTCGAGCAGCGGCACGTAAAGCCGCTTCGCTTCGCGCATGAAAATGTTCTCCTTCTCCGAGACCTTGCCGGTGACGAAGATCGCGATGGCGGCCGGGACGAAGGTGACCGACAGCAGCGCCGCGCCGGCGAGCGCCATCAGCACGGTCAGCGCCATCGGCGTGAACATCTTGCCTTCGGTCCCGGTCAGCGTCAGCACCGGCAGGTAGACCACGGCAATGATCAGCGTGCCGAACAGGCTCGGCTTGATCACCTCGCCGCTCGCCGCGCGGATGGTCTCGAGCCGTTCTTCCAGCGACAGCAGCCGGCCGCGGCGATGCTGCTCGGCAGCGAGCAGCCGCAGGCAGTTCTCCACGATGATGACCGCGCCGTCGACGATGATGCCGAAATCGATGGCGCCGAGGCTCATCAGATTGGCGCTGACCTTGCTCTCGACCATGCCCGTGATCGTGAACAGCATCGACAGCGGGATGACGCAGGCGGTGATCAATGCGGCGCGGATGTTGCCGAGAATCAGGAACAGCACCGCGATCACCAGCGCTGCGCCCTCGACGAGGTTCTTCTCGACGGTCTGGATGGTCGCTTCGACCAGATGCGTGCGGTCGTAGACGGCGCGTGCGATCACACCGTCGGGCAGCGACTTCGCGATCTCGGCGAGCCTGGCCTTCACGCGCTGGGCTACCGTGCGGCTGTTCTCGCCGATCAGCAGCATGGCGGTGCCGAGCACGGTTTCGCTGCCGTTCGCCGTCGCCGCACCCGAGCGCAGGTCCTGGCCCTCCTGCACGTCGGCGACGTCGCGGATGCGCACCGGCACGCCGCCGCGCGAGCCGATCACGATGTCTCTGATGTCCTCGATGTTGGCGACCTGGCCGGGGGCGCGGACGAGATATTGCTCGCCGTTGCGTTCGATATAGCCGGCGCCGATATTGGCATTGTTGGCGGCGAGCGCCGTCATGATGTCGCGGAAGCCGAGCTTGTAGGCCATCAGCCGGCCGGGGATCGGCAGCACGTGGAATTGCCGCTCATAGCCGCCGATCGAGTTGACCTCGATCACGCCCGGGATGGTGCGCAGCTGCGGCTTGATGATCCAGTCCTGGATGGTGCGCAGCTCCGTCGGAGTGAATTCGGCGCCGGTCGGCGATGTCGCGCCGGCCTTGGCCTCGACGGAGTAGACGTAGATCTCGCCGAGCCCGGTCGAGACCGGCCCCATCGCAACCTCGGTACCTGCAGGCAGCTGGTCCTTCGCCTGCTGGATGCGTTCGTTGACAAGCTGGCGCGCAAAATAGATGTCGGTGCCGTCCTGGAACACGACGGTGACCTGGCTCAGGCCATAGCGCGAGATCGAACGGGTGTAGTCGAGCCTGGGCAGGCCGCCCATCGCGGTCTCGAGCGGGAAGGTGATGCGCTGCTCCGCTTCGAGCGGCGACAGGCCCGGCGCCCGCGTGTTGATCTGGACCTGGACGTTGGTGACGTCGGGCACTGCGTCGATCGGCAGGCGCGTGAAATTCCAGACGCCGAAGGCGCCCGCGGCAAGGGCGAACAGGACCACCAGCCAGCGCTGGCGGACCGAGAAGGCGAGGAGGGCGTCAATCATGGTCCGCGTCTCCCTTGCCCATCTCCGCCTTCACGACGAAGCTGTTCTCGGCGACATAGCGCTCGCCGACCGAGAGCCCGGCACGGATCTCCACGAACCTCGGATCGGAGTCGCCGAGCTCCACCGGGCGTGCCTCGATCTTGTCGCCGTCCTCGCGGACGAACACGATGGTCCTGTTCTCCAGCGTCTGGATCGCGCTGCGGCGCACGGCGACCGCGACGTTGCGCGCTGCGAGGATCAGCCGCGCCGTGACGAACAGGCCGGGACGCAAGCGCCCGTCGGGATTGGGCAGCACCACGCGCGCCAGCGCGGTCTGGGTCTCGCTCGAGCCGATCGGTGCCATGTAGGAGATGGTGCCCTTGATCTCGCCGCGGCCGTCGTCGGGATCGATCAGCACCTCGTCGTTGATCCGGACGCGCCGGAGGTCCTGCCGGTAGATCGACAGGTCGACCCAGATCGAGGAGAGGTCGGCGACGACGAAGGCCGGCTTCTGCTCCGACGCATATTCGCCGAGCGAGATCTGCCGCTCGATGATGGTGCCGGCGATCGGCGCCTTGAGCTCGTAGACGGTGAGGCTCTGGTTGCTCTCGATCGCGGCGAGCAGATCGTCCTTGGCCACCTTGTCGCCGATGCGCTTCTGGATCGATTTGACGATGCCCGGAAAGCGCGGCGTGACCTGAACGACCGCCTCCTGATTGGCGCGCAAAATGCCGTTGAAGGCGAGCGTATCGGTCAGCGCCGCACTTGCGGCTTCCGCCAAGGTCACGCCGGCCGCTGCCAGCTTGACGTCGGAGATGCGGATGCGGTCTGCGCCGTGCTCGTCCTGCTCGACATGGTCGTTCGGCTTCTCTGGCTTCTTCTCCGCGGCATGTTCGGCGGGCGCGACCCTGGCCGGCGCGACCAGTGAATAGCCGAAGGCGCCGAGTGCGGCGGCAATGACGGCGGCGAGAATGGTGGAGGACGTCTTCATCGTGCGCTCTCCCGCGCCAGCGTGAAGGGATTGCCGACGAGGCCTTCGATGATCGCAACGCCGGCGTGGAAGTTCTGGAGCGCCTCCTGCTCGCGCAGCCGCGCCTGGGTGACGCTTGCCTGCGCGTCGAGGACTTCGAGCAGCGTGAATCGACCCTGGCCGTAACCTTGCGAGATCGCCTCCGAAGCTTCAGTGGCCTTGGGGATGGCGGTCTCGCGCAGCACCGCGAGTTCGCGCAGCGAACCCTGGAGCGAATCGTAGGCGCGGCCGGCAATCACGATCAGCGTGTTGCGATTGGCCTCGCGCTCGGCCTTGGTCTTGGCGAGGCTTTCCTGCGCCGAGAGGATATTGCCCTGGTTCTGGTCGAACACGGGGATCGGCACCGAGACGGAGAGGCGCACCGCGTCGTCATTGGTCTCGTTGAAATGGCGCCAGCCGGCGGCGATCCGCACGTCGGGATAAGGCCTGAGCCGCGCCATCAGCAGTTCAGCATTCCGCTGCGCGTAAACCGCGGTCCAGCGCACCAGCTGCGGATTGGCATCGATGGCGGCGACCACCGACTGGAACGTCGGCGGCTTGCCCATGGTATCGAGCCGGCCGGAGACCTCGCCGAATTTCGCGGCGGGATCGCCCATCAGCACCGCAAGCTCGCGCCGGGCGCTCGCCAGCGTCGCCTTGAAGCGCTCGCGGTCGGCCTTCACCAGGGCGGAGGCGACCTCGGCGCGGCCGGTTTCGGCCGGCGAGGAGGCGCCGGCCTCGACGCGGCGGCGCAAGAGCGGCGTCAGCTGGTCAATGGCGGTAATCTGCTCGTCGAGGATCTGGATGCGCCGCTGGGCGCCGAGCACGCTGAGGAACGCGATCGCGGTCTCCGACAACACCTCCAGCCTGACGGCCTTGCGCTGGATCGCGGCGACCTCGATGCCGGCGGCGCCCGCGGCAATCCGCGCCTCGCGCTTGCCGAACAGCTCGAAGGCCTGGCTGATCTGAAGCGTGGTCTCGGCCGATCGCGTGCCGCGATAGTTGCCGGAGCCGAACGAATTGTCCTGCTCGTAGGACAGTTCCGGATTGAGAAGCGCGCCCGCCTGGATGCGCTGGCCCGTGGCGACGCCAACGTCGCGCTCCGCCGCCGTGAGCCGCGGGCTCGCGGCCAGCGCGCGCGACAACGCGCTGCGCATCGTCAAGGTCTGGGCGTGAGACGGCGCGAGCGCCAATCCGGCAATCAGACACGCTGCCGCGCACGCCATGCGCGCGGCCATTCCCCTGCAAAACATGAAACCGACCTGTGAAGGATGAACCTAATGGGCGCAGGCGCCCGACCAATCCGTTCAGGCAATATGCTTGGGAGGCGGGGAGTCGGTATCGGGGACAATGCCGGCGAGCCGGGGTGCACGTTGCGGGCGCGTTGTCGACGCAAGCGCCACCGATGCGGCCGTCGGCGCCGGCTGGACCACCGCCACCGAGAAGCAGCCATGGCAATGATGCCCGCCGATCGCCTTGTGGTCGCCGTGGCCGGTTGAGCCATCAAGCACCGCAGCAATCTCCGAGCCGCCGCCGGGCGTGGTGACGTCGATGTCGTGCAGGCCGTGCAGCGCGCCCGCGAGCAGATAGACGACCGCGATCAGCACAGACAGCAGCCCGCGCCAGTTGCGGGGGCGGCGAAATCCTGAGGGCTGGCGGGTCGCGAGCACGTCGTCACTTTCGTTGCGGTCTGTGCCCGGCCTAGCATGGCGGCGGGAACAGTGTCGACCCGCAACATTGTTACGTCCCTTGAACAATTGCCGCAGGACGTGAGCAGCTCATTGGCGCGTGATCGGGCTCAGTTGAGCATCGGCTGCCGCTTCGCGTGCCATCTCTGGAACATCGCCGGGTTCGACCGAGACGATGGCGCAACGGCCGGCTTCCATCGCCAGCTCCAGCCATTTGATGGCTTCGTCGATCCATTTGTCGTGCTGCTCGGGATCGGCGATCGCCTTTTCCCGAAATGCATCTGCCTGATGAAGGCACGCCGTTCTGCGATCCACGCGGCTCTCCCCGATCCGGAGGTTCCGCCCCGGTCGCATCCTTGAGGATCGGAGAGCCGGCGTCGTTAACATAGGACAGGAAGCGCAAAAGGAAGGCCCCAGCCCGGGGCTGACCGGCTGAGGCCTTTTGTGCTCACAATCTTCATCCTTGGGACTCGAGCAGACAATCCGCATCTCGCCGGTTCGTTCCACGCCCGATGCTGAATTAGGAACGTTCGTCATTCCTCCCCATTAGCGAGCAGAAACATTTGAGGAGGATGGGCTATGGACGGACTGATTTATCTCATCGGCTTGATCGTCGTGATCATGGCGATCCTGTCGTTCTTCGGCCTGCGCTGAGAGAACGGCAATGGAAACTCTCGTTCAGGACAACGCGATGGAGGGCGGCCTGGCTTCTGCCGAGGACCGCCGCACCATCCAGTGGAGCTCGGTGCTCGCAGGCGCCTTCGCCGCGGGGGCAATGTCGTTCATCCTGGTCAGCTTTGGCGTTGCCATCGGCCTCGGTGTCAGTTCGGCCTCGCCGACATGGCGCGATGCGTCGGTGGCGCTGGCGCTGCTCTCCGGGCTGTATCTGATCATCCAGGCGATCATCAGCTTCGGCTTCGGCGGTTACATCGCCGGCCGGATCACGCAACCGGCGCCGGCGCTGGCGACGATCGAGGACGATGCCGAGCGGCGGGACGGGCTGCACGGGCTGATGTCTTGGGCTCTCGCCGTGCTGATCGGCGCGGCGCTGCTGGCCATCATCGGTGCTGCCGCGATCGACCGTTCGCCGATGCGCAGTTCGGCCGGGACTGCAACCTCCGCCGAGCCGCTGTTGAGCTATGAGCTGGATAAGCTGTTCCGCGCCCCGCGGCGGCCACCCAACACCGACATGCGGGAAGCCCGCGCCGAAGCCGGACGCATCCTGATGACGTCGTCGAGCCATGGCGGCGTCAGCACCGACGATCGAACCTATCTGGTGCAGCAGGTCGCCGCACTGACGGGACTGGCGGCGCCGGACTCCGAGCGGCGGGTCGACGCGGCAATCGCGGAGGCCCATACGGCCATCAGCCGCGCGCGGCGCAACTCGGTCATCGTCGCCTTCTCGGTCGCCGCTGCGGCCCTGATCGGCGCCGCCGTGGCCTGGGCTGCAGCGGTCGCCGGTGGTCGGCATCGCGACGGAGAGCCGTTGCCGAACTGGATGGCAAGCTCGAACCGCTTCCATCGCAGCCCACGTACGATGCCGGTGCCGTAAGCCTACAGGTCTGCTCCCGCATGCCGGTGGATGAATCCGGCAATGAGAGACGTGATTTCAGCTGGGCGCTCCAGACTGGGCAGATGGGCCACGTCCGACAGTTCGTGGCCCTCCGCCCCCGGGACAGCCGCGACGACATGGCGACAGCGTTCTTGAACGTAAGGGAAATCGAGATCGCCCCACACGACCAGGGTCGGCACCGCGACCTCACCAAGCCGGTGGAAGAAGGGGCGGATGTCAACATCTGAGCCGAACGGTGGAGAGCGGAGCGCGAGGCCGTTCATATCAAGCAGCAGATCGCGAGCGGGACCGGCGACGCGACCTTCGGGCGCGAGCGGTCCATCCAGCCAGAGGCGCGCCTTCATCGCGTTCATCCGATCGAGGTCGCCGGATGCCTCGGCCTCCCTCGATTGCTTCATCAGTTCCTCGATGTCGGGGGAATAGACCGGATCGGGGGCGCCCGCGACATTCGGGGCAATCAGAACGAGGCGTGAACACGCGACGGGTGCCGGACAGCGGCATCGAGCGCGATGCGACCACCGAGAGAGCAGCCGACGAGGATTGCGGGTTTGCCGTTCGCAGTCGCCTCCAGCACCGCCACGAGGTCTGCGAGGGCCGAAAAGTCTTCGGGCTCGGCGCGCGTTTCGCCGAACCCGCGTCGGTCATAGGCGACCGCCTTGTGAGTGCCAGCAATCCCGTTCAATTGTGCGCGCCACATGCGCCGGTCGCACACGTTGGCATGAAGAAAGACGACGGCAGTGCCGTCGCCCGCAACCTCTGTTGCGAGCCTGGCGCGACCGGATGCGATGTGTTGCATGAAATGCAGATCCAGGATTGGCGACGCTGCTATGCGCCCGGACAATGGCCGGGAGCAAGCCCGGCCATGTCGGTGTCCATGAAAGGCGCTAGGCCTTCTCCTCCCAGATCATCGCGAGATGGACGATGGTCTGCACCGCCTTTTCCATGTCCTGCCGGCTGACCCATTCGAGCCGCGAATGAAACGCGTGCTCGCCGGCAAAGATGTTGGGGCAGGGCAGGCCCATGAAGGACAGGCGCGAGCCGTCGGTGCCGCCGCGGATCGCGGTGCGCATCGGCCGCAGGCCGGCGCGGCGGATCGCCTCGATGGCGTATTCGAGGATGTGCGGGTGACGGTCGATCACCTGCTTCATGTTGCGGTACTGCTCCCGCACCTCGAATGTGTAGGTCGAGCGCGGATAATCCTTCATCACGTCCTGGACGATGCCCTCGAGCAGAACCTCCTTCTCCTTCAGCCCTTCCTCGGTGAAGTCGCGCACGATGAAGGACAGCGTCGCCTGCTCCAGCGCGCCGTCGATCCCGATCGGATGCAGAAAGCCCTGCTTGCCTGAGGTCGTCTCCGGCGAGCAGCCTTCCCTGGGCAGGCGCTCGACGATGGCGGCCGCGATCTTGATCGCGTGCTCCATCTTGCCCTTGGCATAGCCGGGATGGGCGCTGACGCCGTTGATGGTGATGGTGGCGCCGTCGGCCGAGAAGGTCTCGTCCTCGACGCTGCCGGCGCTCTCGCCGTCCATGGTGTAGCCGAAATCGGCGCCGAGCTTCTTCAGATCGACATTGTCGACGCCGCGGCCGATCTCCTCGTCGGGCGTGAACAGGATCTTGATGGTGCCGTGCTTCACGTCGGGATTGTTGATGAAGAAATGCGCGGCATCCATGATCTCGGCGACGCCGGCCTTGTTGTCGGCGCCCAGCAGCGTGGTGCCGTCGGTCGTGATGATGTCGTTGCCGATCTGGTTCTTCAGCGCGGGGTGCTCGGCAAAGCGGATCACCTGGCTGGTGTCGCCAGGCAGGGTGATGTCGCCGCCGCGATAGTTCTTCACCATTTGCGGCTTGACGTCCTTGCCGGTGACGTCGGGCGAGGTGTCCATGTGCGAGCAGAAGCAGATCACCGGCACCTTCTTGGTCGTATTGGCCGGAATCGTTCCGTAGACGTAGCCGAACTCGTCGAGATGGGCGTCCTCGACGCCCATTGCCTTGAGCTCGGCGGCGAGCACGCGGCCGAGATCTTTCTGCTTCTCGGTCGAGGGCGAGCGAGGGGATTCCGGATCGGACTGGGTGTCGATGGTGACGTAGCGCAGGAAGCGCTCGGTCACGGTGTGCGAAAAGATGAGGGAGGACATTTCTGGTCAAACCGCCGGGTCAGGGGAGAAAGGCGATATACCAGAAAAGCGGGCCGCCTTGCGGCCGGAACGATGACGGATCAGGCTTAATGAAAAGTAGGCAAAGCGTTTTCGAGCAAAGTGGATCCCGGTTCGCGTAAAGAAAAACGCGTTAAAACTAGAGTCTAGAGCCCCGTCCGGTGCAATCGGAACGGAAATGGCTCTAGATCGCCTCTTTCAGTTCCTTGACCGGTCGGAACGCGACCTTCTTGCTGGCCTTGATGTGGATCGGCTCGCCGGTGGCGGGATTGCGGCCGGTGCGGGCGGCGCGCTTGCGGACCTGGAGGATGCCGAGCCCGACGATGCGGACCCGGTCGCCTTTCTTCAGGTGTTTGGTGATCAGGTCGACCATGTCGGTGAGCACGGCTTCGGCGTGCTTCTTCGACAGGTCCTGGCTTTCCGCGATGTCGGCGGCGAGATGCTTGAGGGTGATGGTGGCGGGAGCGGCTGCCTTCTTCGCCATATCTGGCCTCCTCGGTTCTTGCCGGTGGCCGGAAAGACGGCGCTGAGCACGGCAAGTTCCCGAGGCGTAGACGATTCGGGCGCGGGCTGACTATGCCACGAGTTCCCGACTTCGCGGGCAAGGCCGCGAAAGGCATCGAGAAGTTCGGGCTAAGTTTTTGAAGGGGTTGCCAAAATGGCGCGAGAGACGGGGCTCGAACCCGCGACCTCCGGCGTGACAGGCCGGCGCTCTAACCAACTGAGCTACTCCCGCGTGGCTCGCTGAAAGCGCGCGGAACGAGGGGGGACTTAAAGGCGGGGCTTGGTGAAGTCAAGGACGTTGCGGCCTCGCCAGTGTATCTCGGCTAAGTATTGCATTGGAAAACGAAAAAGGCCGCCCGGAGGCGGCCATGGGTCAGCCCGAAACAGTGTGTCTCAGCGAATCTCCGACGTGCCCGCGCTGGTGACCACGACCGGCTTGCCGGCCTTGACCACGTGGGCGGACTGGGCGGTCTGGCTGTAATCGGCGTTGGTGCGCGCTGCGATCCCGAAACCGGCCACCGCAATGCCGGCAACCAGCGCCACCACCACGATCTTCAGGTGGGTCGCACGATCAGCAGAGTGAATGGAGTGGTTCATCTGAGCCTCCCGACGGGCTTTGCCGCCGTCTGTAGGCTCATCTCTTAAGGACCATCTGTTTCCGGATGGTTTCGCGGGTTCCGCAAAATGGTTTCATCTGCCCGCCCGGCTGGTTTCGCCGGGCAGGCCCGTGGCCTCAGGCAACCCGGCCGATATCATTGCGGATCGAGCGGGCGGCCCAGATGAACAGGAGGGCACCCAGCGTGGTCGTGACCGCGGCCGAGAGCAGGGAATAGCGCACGGCCTCGGCGCCATAACTGCCCTTCAGCGCATCGTTGACCATGCCGACCGCGAGCGGGCCGACACCCTGGCCGAAGCAGGTGGCGGTGAGTGCGATCAACGCGGAGGCAAGCGCCCGCATGCTCGGCTTGGCCACCGTCTGCGCGATCGCGAAGATCGGGCCGAGATGGAAGCCGACCAGGAACGAGGTCAGCGCCAGCATGGCGACCATCATCTTGAAGTCCTGCGTCAGCATGCAGATCGCGAACACCGGCCCGGCGAGGCCTGAGGTGATCGCGGGCGCCCACAGCTTCCAGCGGTCGTCGCGGCGGCTGATCTGCGCCACCACGAAGCCGCCGAGCAGGGTGCCGGCCATGCCGGCGAGGCCTTTGAAGGTGCCGGCATAGGTGCCGATCTCGGCGCTCGACAGATGGTGCACGCGCGCCAGGAACGGCGGGATCCAGGCCGCGGTCGCGTAGTTGGTGTAGGTGGTGAGGCAGAAGCCGATCAGGACGACGATGAAGCTGCGCTGGGACGCCAGGAAGCGCAGCGTCGGCCCGAGCGGCTCGGGGACGAAACTCTCCTGCATGGCGCCGCGCTTCGGCTCGGAGATCGTCAGCCACAGGATCAGTGCGAGCAGGATACCGGGCAGGCCGGCGACGTAGAAGGCCATCCGCCAGCCATAGTGCTGGTTGATGTAACCGCCGACGAAATAGCCGAGGAAGACGCCGAGATAGGTGCCGATGGCGTAGATGCCGAGCGCGCGTGGACGCTCGTTCTTGGCAAAGAGATCGGCGACGATCGACTGCGAGGCCGGCGAGCCCGCGGACTCGCCGATGCCGACGCCGATTCTCGCCAGCGCCAGCGAGGTCAGGCTGGTGGCCGCGCCGCACAGCGCGGTCATCGCGCTCCAGAACGCAAAAGCCACGGCCACGATGTTGCGCCGGTTGAGCCGGTCGGCGACGCGGGCGATGGGAATGCCGAGCAGGGAATAGAACAGCGCGAAGCCGAAGCCCGCGAGCAGGCCCATCATGGTGTCGCTGAGGGCAAACTCCTTCTTGATCGGCTCGATCAGCACGTTGAAGATCGTGCGGTCCAGGAAGTTCAGCGCGTAGATGATTGTGAGCAGCCCGAGCACGTAATAGCGCCGCGCCGAGGGCTTGGCCGCGGCAGCCGCTTGCACCGACACTTGTGACGTCACATCGACCATCGCTTCCCCCAATTTGTCTTTGTTATCGTTGTCGGTCCAGCCCTGAGGGCTGATAGCTCATCCTTCGCGGATGTAATTCCCCGCTTCGAATTCGACCGGCGGCGCGCTTGCGTCGAACGAGACGCCGATCGGGTCGCGGCCTGCGGCGAGCGCTTCGAGCTGGTCGCTCAGCATGCGCCGGATCAGCAGGATGCCGCGGTCGCTCTGGCCGAAATGCTCCTCGGAGTGAACCGTCGTCTCGCCCTGTCCGACCTGGGCTTCGTAATCGCCCGGGAATAGCTGGTGCTCTTCCTCGGTCATGTCCCACCAGAACTTGCCGTTGAATTTCGAGCGCATGCGGCTGATCTCGCCGGGAGCCTTGACGCGGCCGGCGACGTAGATGCGGAAGGACGCATCGTCGATCGGAAGAACCCAGCCGATCGACTCGACGCGGGCGAACTGCGCGACGCGCGGGTTCGGCACGACACGCAAGGTCGGCAGCGCGGCCTCGCTGACGCGATAAAACACCTTGCCGTCGTCCTGCTTGCGTTCGGAGCGCACGAGGACGCCGCGCGGCGACTTCTCGAACTTCACCTCGGGGATCGACGCCATCATGTTGGTGAATTGCGGTCCCGAGAACGAGCCGTGCAGCACCGGCACGTGATAGGGATCGACCACGTTCTCGAAATGCTGCAGCCAGTTGCAGGGGATGACCGCGGGGCCGCCGCCGCCGATCGAGGAATCGTCGGCCTCGACCAGCTCGCCGTCGTCCATTGTCTCCAGGCATTCGTAAGCCGGCAGCACCGGACGTTTCTCGGCCGGGCCCATATAGGCGAAGATCAGGCCGTAGCGCTCCTCGACTGGATACCAGGGCTGGCGCACCTTGTCCCTGAACTGGCCGCCGTCGGGCTCGCAGGGCTGCTCCAGGCAGTGGCCCTCGGTGTCGAACTTCCAGCCGTGATAGCAGCAGCGGATGCCGTCTTCCTCGACCTTGCCATAATAGAGCGTGGTGCCGCGGTGGCAGCAGCGGGCGTGCAGCAGGCCGGGGCGGCCGTGCTTGTCGCGGAACAGCACGAGATCCTCGCCGAGCGCGCGCACCTTCTTCGGGGTGTCGGTGGCGTCACCGATGAGCCCGACCGGATGCCAGTAGCGGCGGAGCAGTTCGCCCATCGGCGTGCCGCGCACAACCGAGGTGAGCTCGGTGCGGGTGTGCGCCGGCTTCATCGCATAGGCCGTGCCGAGATCGCGATCCCGCTGGGTGATGGTCATGCTGGTCCTCCCGCTGTGGGCCGTGACGGCCGGGCCTTTTTTTAAGGTGTTGGCGCCAGTGAAAGATAATTCGATGACAATGTCAACGATCCTCTAAATGCCTCTTAGTCGCATTTGAGGAGGCGGCCGGCATCGGGCTTGGCAGGCCCCGGCTTTCTTGGCAGAGGTGGACCATGAGCCAGAGCGAGAGCAGGGGCGGGTCGACGTCGCCCGAAGCGGACGAGAGCGAGCCGCCGGCGCCGATCACCGTGATGCTGTCGTCGCGGTTGATGGTGCTGGCCAATTTGCTCAAGCGCGGCGCCATCCTGCGCTACAAGCGCCTCACCGGATTGTCCTCGGTCGAGTTCGGTCTCGTCGCCTCGCTCGGCCGCCGGCCGCCGATGAGCGTGGCGCGGCTCGCCGAGGCTGTCGGCCAGGACAAGGGACAGATCAGCCGCGCGCTGGCAAATCTGTTGTCGCGCAAGCTGATCGCAAAATCGGCAAATCCGAAAGACAGCCGCGAAGTGCTGATCTCGCTGACGACCGCGGGCCTCGCTGCGCATGATGCGATCGTGGAAGGCGCGCAGGAGCGCAATCGCCGGCTGCTGGAACTTCTGAGCGAAGCCGAGTTCCTCACGCTGCTGGAACAGGTCGATCAGCTCACGGCGATCGCCGCCGAGATGCTCGAGAGCGAGAAGAATTCGCGCTGATGTCTCGGCAATTGCCGGAAATATTGGATCGCTTCTAAGAGTCTCTCTAAGAAGCTTTCAATTAGGGAATTCGCGCACCCTCACATAAGCGTCACCCCAAGCGCATGCCGTTGCCGGGACACGGCGGCATGACGCATCGAACATGCAGCTTTGGGGTGGCGCGTTGAACAGTCTTGGAATGCTGCGGTCGGCCGTGTTGGCGACCGCATCCGCTTGGGTTTTGGTGCCGCAGGCATCGCTTGCACAATCTGCCGCGCAGGGTGGCGCGCAGAATCTGCCGTCGGTGACCGTCACCGCGCCGGAAGCGCGCCGCCGTACTGCCGCGACGCCGCAGCGCCGTGCGCCGCGGGCGTCGGTGCAGACCGCCAATCGCAGCAAGCCGCAGCCGCAGCGCAATGTCGGCTTCGTCGAGACGCCGAATGGTCCGGTGAACGGCTACGTCGCCGGTCGCAGCTCGTCCGGCACCAAGACCGACACGCCGATCATGGAGACGCCGCAGTCGGTGTCCGTCATCGGCGCCGAGCAGATCCGCGACCAGAAGGCGAACAAGCTCGACGAGGTGCTGCGCTACACTGCCGGCGTGCGGGCAGGGACCTTTGGTGCTGATACGCGCAACGACTGGTGGCTGATCCGCGGCTTCAAGTCCGACGACGTCGGACTGTTCCTCGACGGCATGCAGCTGTTCTACACGTCCTATGCGAGTTGGAAGCTCCAGACGCCGAACATGGAGCGCGTCGAGGTGCTGCGCGGCCCGTCAGCCGTGCTCTATGGCGGATCGAGCCCGAGCGGCATCGTCAACGTCATCAGCAAGCTCCCGCCCGCGGAGCCCGTCCGCTTCATCGAGACCGGCGTCAACAATTTCGGCAACGCCTATGTCGGCTTCGATGTCGGCGGTCCCGTCGCGACGCAGCCCCAGGACGGCAAACAGGACGGCAAGCTGTTCTACCGCGTCGTCGGTCAGGTCCAGAACGGCCCGACGCAGGTCAACTTCACGCCCGACAACAACTACTTCATCGCACCGTCGGTGACCTGGAAGCCGGATGCCGACACGACGTTCACGGTGCTGGCCTCCGCCTCGCGGCAGGAGACCCGCGGCATCAACTTCCTGCCCTATGTCGGCACGGTCACCAATGCCTCGTTCGGCAAGATCCCGACCAGCTTCTTTGCCGGCGATCCCAGCGTCGACAAGTTCACGCGCGAGCAGGAGATGCTCGGTTATCAGTTCGAGCGCAATCTCACCGACGATGTGACGTTCCGGCAGAATGCGCGGTTTGCCCATGTCGACGTGACCTATCGCGGCTATGTCGGCAACGACTACGGCAATCAGGCGACGGCCACGCTCAATCGCTACAATTGGTATGCGAAGAACACCGCCAATCAGGCCGATCTCGACAATCAGCTGGAGTATCGCTTCAGCACCGGCCCGGTGAGGCACACCATGCTGTTCGGCGTCGACCTGAAGGGCTACCAGATCGACGATTATCAGGCCTTCGGGTTCGGCGTGTCCCCGGTCAGCATCTTCAACCCCGTCTACGGCCAGGCGGAAACTCCGCTGCCGACAACGCCGTTCCGCAACTTCCAGATCACGCAGAAGCAGGCCGGCACCTACGTCCAGGACCAGATGAAGCTCGGCAATTTCACGCTGGTGCTGAGCGGCCGCAATGATTGGGTCGAGACGACGCAAGAAGCCCGGGACACCGGCGCTACGGTCGACGGCCGCGACGACAGCAGGTTCAGCGGGCGCGCCGGACTGATCTACAATTTCAACAACGGCATTGCGCCCTATGTCTCCTATTCGACGAGCTACAATCCGATCATCGGCCTCAACGCGCAGAACAAGCTGTTTCTGCCGGAGACAGGCAAGCAGGCTGAAATCGGTGTGAAGGTCGCACCGAAGGGGTTCGATGGCTATTTCACGGTCTCGGCCTTCGATCTGGTCCGGCAGAATGTGGCGACGACGGCGCCGGGCATCATCCCGGTATTGCAGAACCAGACCGGCGAGGTGACTTCGCGCGGCATCGAGCTCGAAGCGGTGGCTAATGCCACGAAGGAGCTGAAGCTGATCGGCGCCTTCACGGCCTATCATATCTTCAACAGCAAGGATCTGGATCCGACTCTGATCGGCAAAACGCCGACCAACACGCCTGAGATGCTGGTGTCAGGCTGGGCGGACTACACCTTCAAGGACGGACCGCTTGAGGGCTTCGGTTTCGGCGGCGGCGTCCGCTATATCGGCTCGTCCTGGGCCGATACGGCCAACACGCTCGAGGTTCCCGCGGTCGTGCTCGGCGACCTCGCGCTCCACTATGAATGGCAGAACTGGCGCACCGCCCTCAACGTGATCAACCTGACCGACAAGATCTATGTCGCAAGCTGCGCCTCGGCCACGTCGTGCTTCTACGGCGACCGCCGGCGCGTCACCGCCAGCGTTTCCTACAAATGGTGAGGCAAAGGATGAGGAGAGGCGAGGGATAAGGCCTCGCGACGCCTGACGGACTGCCGCTCAGGGGATCGATGAGCTTCCGGCCATGCCCCCCGGCCCGAAGCTCATCCGAGCGCGGCGCGCGCGACGAGCAGTCGCCGACGCCGCGCTCGCGGCCGATCCGGGGCAGGGCGCCGACGCATTCGCCAGGCGAGCCCCGGTCCGGTAATGTTGCATGGCTCCCAGAACCGCTCGCGCCTGTGGATACGTGTCTTTGCTGCATCTATCCCGTGCAACCGCTGGCATCTCCGGTCTGCCGGGTTGCGCTGGGCGACAGTCGGCAATATGTCGCCGGGGTGACAATCGGGCCGGTGATGGTCATCGCCCCGGCCTTGGTGCGTTGCCGCACGCAAAAGCCAGCGCATTTTGGCCGGGTGATACACGGGAAATAGCTGTCCCGGCCCGTACGCCGCAATCTCAGAACTGCCGCCTCGCAAAACCGCAGCCGCCCTTGTCGGGTTCAGCGATCTGCTTCATACCAGCCGCGGGGTGATTCCGGGATTTTCACCGTTCTGGGGGCGGCAAAGGGCCTGAAAAGAGCGTGTCTTGCGCCCATTGGTGCACTGCGCTAAGGCTCAGAATAATTCCAAATCGGACGAATCCGTGGCTGTCCCGAGGCTGCGGGAAAAAGGGCTCGTCAATGAGCGGCATTCTACAGAACTATCTTCCACTCGTCGTCTTCATAGGGGTAGCGGGCCTCATCGGCCTGGTGCTGCTGATCGCGCCCTTCATCGTGGCGTTCCAGCAGCCGGACCCGGAAAAGCTGTCGGCGTATGAGTGCGGTTTCAACGCCTTCGACGACGCCCGCATGAAGTTCGACGTCCGCTTCTATCTGGTCGCCATCCTCTTCATCATCTTCGACCTCGAGGTGGCGTTCCTGTTTCCCTGGGCGGTGGCGTTCGGCAAGCTTGGCGCGACCGGCTTCTGGTCCATGGTGGTGTTCCTCGCCGTGCTGACGGTCGGGTTCGCCTACGAATGGAAGAAAGGGGCACTGGAATGGGATTGAACCCTGCATCGTCCGCTGGTCCGGTCATCGCGCCGGCCCCCAAGGGCATTCTGGATCCGTCGACCGGCAAGCCGGTCGGGGCCACTGATCCGTTCTTCCTCGAGGTCAATTCCGAGCTGTCCGACAAGGGCTTCTTCACGGCCGCGACGGACGACCTCATCACCTGGGCCCGTACCGGCTCGCTGATGTGGATGACCTTCGGTCTCGCCTGCTGCGCCGTCGAGATGATGCAGGTGTCGATGCCGCGCTACGACGTCGAGCGCTTCGGCTTCGCCCCGCGTGCCTCGCCGCGCCAGTCCGACGTGATGATCGTCGCCGGCACGCTGACCAACAAGATGGCTCCGGCTTTGCGCAAGGTCTACGACCAGATGCCCGAGCCGCGCTACGTCATCTCGATGGGCTCCTGCGCCAATGGCGGCGGCTACTATCACTATTCCTACTCGGTCGTGCGCGGCTGCGACCGCATCGTGCCGATCGACATCTACGTGCCGGGCTGCCCGCCCACGGCGGAAGCCCTGCTTTACGGCGTGCTGCTGCTGCAGAAGAAGATCCGCCGCACCGGCACCATCGAACGCTAAGGTTTTACGTCATGGACGACGCCAAGCTCGACGCCCTGGGGCAGACGATCGTTAGCGCGCTTCCGGGCGCCGCCCTCGGTCACTCGGTGGCCTTCAACCAGCTCACGGTTGATGTCGAGGCCAGCAAGATCGTCGAGGTGGTCACGTACCTCCGCGACGATTCGAACTGCCGCTTCGTCAACTTCACCGACATTACGGCGGCGGACTACCCCGACCGCGAGAAGCGGTTCGACGTGATCTATCACTTCCTGTCACCGACCCTGAACGCGCGGATCCGGCTCAAGGCCCAGGCCGACGAGACCACCCAGGTGCCTTCGCTGATCGAGGTGTTCCCGGGCGCCGACTGGTTCGAGCGCGAGGCCTACGACCTCTACGGCGTGTTCTTCGTCGGCCATCCCGACATGCGCCGCATCCTCACCGACTACGGTTTCGAGGGCCATCCGCTGCGCAAGGACTTCCCGACCACCGGTTTCGTCGAGGTCCGCTACGACGACCAGGAGAAGCGCGTGGTGTACGAGCCTGTCAGGCTCAACCAGGAATTCCGCAAGTTCGATTTCCTCTCGCCGTGGGAAGGGGCGGACTATCCGCTTCCCGGTGACGAGAAGGCGGGACCGAAGGCCTGATCATGAACGAGCAACCCGAAAACCTTCGCAATTTTACCATCAACTTCGGGCCGCAGCATCCGGCGGCGCACGGCGTGCTGCGCCTCGTGCTGGAGCTTGACGGCGAGATCGTCGCCCGCGTCGACCCGCATATCGGCCTGCTTCACCGCGGCACCGAGAAGCTGATCGAGCAGAAGACCTATCTCCAGGCGATCCCTTACTTCGATCGGCTGGACTACGTCGCGCCGATGAACCAGGAGCACGCCTTCTGCATGGCCGCCGAAAAGCTGCTCGGCATCGAGGTGCCGCGCCGTGGCCAGCTGATCCGCGTGCTCTATTGCGAGATCGGCCGCATCCTGTCGCACCTGCTCAACGTTACCACGCAGGCGATGGACGTGGGCGCGCTGACCCCGCCGCTGTGGGGCTTCGAAGAGCGTGAGAAGCTGATGGTGTTCTACGAGCGCGCCTCGGGCAGCCGTATGCACGCAGCCTTCTTCCGCGTCGGCGGCGTCCATCAGGACCTGCCGCAGAAGCTGGTCGACGACATCGAGGCCTGGTGCGATCCGTTCCTGAAGGTCGTGGACGACCTCGACCGGCTGCTCACCGCCAACCGCATCTTCAAGCAGCGCAACGTCGACATCGGCGTGGTGCCGCTGAAGGAAGCCTGGGAGTGGGGCTTCTCGGGCGTGATGGTGCGTGGCTCCGGCGCGGCCTGGGACCTGCGCAAGTCGCAGCCCTATGAATGCTACGCCGAGATGGATTTCGACATTCCGATCGGCAAGAACGGCGACTGCTACGACCGCTATCTGATCCGCATGGAAGAGATGCGCCAGTCCGTGCGCATCATGAAGCAGTGCATCCAGAAGCTGAATGCGCCTGAAGGTAAGGGCCCGATCGTCGTCGAAGACAACAAGGTCGCGCCGCCGCGCCGTGGCGAGATGAAGCGCTCGATGGAAGCGCTGATCCACCATTTCAAGCTCTACACCGAGGGCGTTCACGTGCCGGCCGGCGAAGTCTACGCCGCGGTCGAGGCGCCCAAGGGCGAGTTCGGCGTCTATCTGATCTCAGACGGCACCAACAAGCCCTACAAGTGCAAGATCCGCGCGCCGGGCTTTGCCCATCTGCAGGCGATGGATCACATCTGCCGCGGCCATCTGCTCGCCGACGTCTCGGCGATCCTCGGCTCGCTCGACATCGTGTTCGGAGAGGTCGATCGGTGATGGCGCAAGCGCCCATCCAGTTTGACCGCGCCTCGGGGGCCCTTGAAGGGGCCAACCTGTGGGAGCGGACGGCTGCCTTGGCGCTGGTGACGGGATCGAAGATCTCCTCGCACTTCTCGCATATGGGCTACATCGCCTGCGCCAATCTGCTGGCGAAGACGCTTCCCAAGCGCGACATCGCGATCAGGCTCAATCCCGACGCCGTGTTCGAATTTCCTTACGGCGACGGTTATTGGAGCAAGCTGCTCAACCGCTCCTACAATTACGAGGACGAGCTCGAGCTGCTGTTCGCCGACTCCATCGACGTCGACTACACGCTGCTCGATTGCGGCGCCAATTACGGCTACTGGTCGGTGCTGGTGTCGAGCAAGCCGTTCGGCTCGCACAAGGCGATCGCGATCGAGCCGTCGGGCCAGAACTATCCGAAGCTTGCCAACAACGCCCGCGTCAACGGCAATCGCTTCGAGACCATGAAATGCGCCATCGGCGCAACGCGTGGCACCGCGCGGCTATCTGGCACCAAGCACGAGGCCTTCAGCATTGCCGGCGCTCCGTCGGCGGGCGGTGAGGAAGTGCCGGTGCTTGCGCTCGACAATCTCATCGACGACGGCAAGGTTGCGGCGAGCGGCAAGTATCTGATCAAGCTCGACGTCGAGGGCGTCGAGATCGAGGCGATCAAGGGCGGCGCCCGGCTGCTCCAGGCCGACAGCGTCATCATGTGCGAGGAGCACGGCAGCGACCGCAACCATTCGGTGTCGCGCTACATCCTCGAACAGACCCCGCTGAAGCTGATCGTGTTCGATCCGCGCAGCAACCGGATGGAGACCGTGACCGAGCTGTCGATCCTCGACCGCATCAAGGTCTCGACCCACGTCGGCTACAACGTTTTCGGCACCGCAAGCGCATTCTGGCAGGACAGGATCAATGCCCTGAATGCCAAAACCGCGCGCCGTATGCAGTGAGAGATAAGATATGTCCGTTCGCCGATTAGCACCGAAGGAAGTCCAGCCCGCGAGCTTTGCGTTCACGGAGGAGAACCTCGCGTTCGCCAAGCAGCAGATCGCGAAATATCCGGCCGGACGTCAGGCTTCCGCCGTCATCGCCATCCTCTGGCGGGCTCAGGAGCAGCACGACGGCTGGGTCTCGGAAGCCGCGATCCGCGTCATCGCCGACATGCTCGACATGCCCTATATCCGCGTGCTCGAGGTCGCGACGTTCTACACGATGTTCCAGCTCGCACCCGTCGGCAAGAAGGCCCACGTCCAGGTCTGCGGCACCACGCCGTGCCGCCTGCGCGGCGCCGAGGATCTCATCCACGTCTGCGAGCACCGCATCCATCACGAACCCTTCCATCTCTCCAAGGACGGCAATTTCAGCTGGGAAGAGGTCGAGTGCCTCGGGGCCTGCGTGAACGCGCCGATGGTCATGATCGGCAAGGACACCTATGAGGACCTGACCAAGGAAAGCTTCGGCAAGGTGCTCGATGGCTTCGCTTCGGGCAATCCGCCCAAGCCCGGTCCGCAGAACGGCCGCCAGTTCTCGGCGCCGATCAACGGACCGACGACGCTGAAGGAGACCACCTGATGCGTGGTCTCTCGCAGCCTTCGGTGCAGGGGAGGGGTGCCATGAACAAGTGGGGCTTCATCGCGATGCACGCCGCCGTGGCGGCTGCTTTCATCTTCCTGCTGCAGCGTTTCGGCCTGAACGCGTCGCTGGAATCCAGCCTGCTCTGGGCGCTGACCTTCGCCGTCTGCGCCGCCGGACTTGCCTACAAGCAGTCCAATCGTTGATCGGAAAGCACTGATATGCTCGAGGACAAGGACCGCATCTTCAAGAACCTCTACGGCCTCCACGATTGGGGGCTCGAGGGCGCGCGGCGCCGCGGCGCCTGGGATGGTACGAAGAATATCATCGACAAGGGCCGCGACTGGATCATCAACGAGATGAAGGCGTCGGGCCTGCGCGGCCGCGGCGGCGCCGGCTTCCCGACCGGCCTGAAGTGGTCCTTCATGCCGAAGGAATCGACCGACGGCCGGCCGAGCTATCTCGTCGTCAACGCCGACGAGTCCGAGCCCGGCACGTGCAAGGATCGCGAGATCATGCGGCACGATCCGCATCTCCTCATCGAGGGCTGCCTGATCGCGAGCTGCGCGATGAACGCGCATGCCTGCTACATCTATGTCCGCGGCGAGTTCATCCGCGAGCGCGAGCATCTGCAGGCCGCGATCGACCAGGCCTATGAGGCGAAGCTCGTCGGTAAGGACAACGTCAACGGCTGGCCGTTCGACATCTACGTCGCCCACGGCGCCGGCGCCTATATCTGCGGCGAGGAAACCGCGCTGCTCGAAAGCCTCGAAGGCAAGAAGGGCCAGCCGCGCCTGAAGCCGCCGTTCCCAGCCAACGTCGGCCTGTTCGGCTGCCCGACCACCGTCAACAACGTCGAGTCGATCGCCGTTGCGCCGGACATCCTGCGCCGCGGCGCGGCCTGGTTCGCCGGCATCGGCCGTCCGAACAATGTCGGCACAAAACTGTTCTGCATCTCCGGCCATGTCGAGCGGCCCTGCAACGTCGAAGAGGCCATGGGCATTCCGTTCCGTGAGCTGATCGACAAGCATTGCGGCGGCATCCGCGGCGGCTGGGACAACCTCAAGGCCGTGATCCCCGGCGGCTCGTCGGTGCGCATGGTGCCGGCCGAGCAGATCATCGACACGCCGATGGATTTCGACAGCCTGAGCAAGCTGCGCTCGGGCCTCGGCACCGCGGCCGTGATCGTGATGGACAAGTCGACCGACCTGATCCGCGCGATCGCCCGCATCTCCTATTTCTACAAGCATGAGAGCTGCGGCCAGTGCACGCCGTGCCGTGAGGGCACCGGCTGGATGTGGCGTGTGCTCACCCGCATGGCCGATGGCCGCGCCCACAAGCGCGAGATCGACATGCTCCTCGAAGTGACAAAACAGGTCGAAGGCCACACCATCTGCGCGCTCGGCGACGCAGCCGCATGGCCGATCCAGGGCCTGATCGCGCATTTCCGTCACGAGATCGAAGCGCGCATCGACCAGTATTCGCACAAGGCCGACATCGACGATGCCGGCGTCCGCGATCCCGTGAACATGGTCGCGGCGGAGTAAGAAGAATGACCAAGCTCATCATCGACGGCAAAGAGATCGATGTCCCCGCCGAATACACGCTGCTTCAGGCGTGCGAGGCGGCCGGCGCCGAGATTCCGCGCTTCTGCTATCACGAGCGGCTGTCGATCGCCGGCAACTGCCGGATGTGCCTCGTCGAGGTGAAGGGCGGCCCGAAGCCGGTCGCGAGCTGCGCCTGGGGCGTGCGTGATTGCCGTCCGGGCCCGAAGGGCGAGCCGCCGGAAATCTCCACGCGTTCGCCGATGGTGAAGAAGGCACGCGAAGGCGTGATGGAATTCCTTCTCATCAACCATCCGCTGGACTGCCCGATCTGCGACCAGGGCGGCGAGTGCGACCTGCAGGACCAGGCGATGGGCTATGGTGTCGACACCAGCCGTTTCGCCGAGAACAAGCGCGCCGTCGAGGACAAGTATCTCGGCGCGCTGGTCAAGACCTCGATGAACCGCTGCATCCAGTGCACGCGCTGCGTCCGCTTCTCGGCGGAAGTCGCCGGCGCCCCCGAGATGGGCGCGACCGGTCGCGGCGAGGACATGGAGATCACGACCTACCTCCAGCACGCGCTGACCTCGGAACTGCAGGGCAATCTCGTCGACATCTGCCCGGTCGGCGCGCTGACCTCGAAGCCCTATGCTTTCGCGGCGCGTCCCTGGGAGCTCGGCAAGACCCAGTCGGTCGACGTCATGGATGGCCTCGGCTCGGCAATCCGCGTCGACACCCGCGGCCGTGAAGTCATGCGCGTGCTGCCGCGCATCAACGAGGCCGTGAACGAGGAGTGGATCTCCGACAAGACCCGCCACGTCGTCGACGGCCTGCGCACCCAGCGTCTCGACCGGCCCTATATCCGCGAAGCCGGCAAGCTGCGCGCCGCGAGCTGGACCGAAGCCTTCGCCACGATCGCTGTGAAGGCGGCGCGCACCGACGGCAAGCGCATCGGCGCGATCGCGGGCGATCTCGCCGGCGTCGAAGAGATGTTCGCGCTGAAGGACCTCTTGTCCAAGTATGGCTCGGGCAATCTGGCGGTGCAGGGCGGCGATGCCTTCGATCCCGCGCTCGGCCGCGGCTCCTACATCTTCAACCCGACGCTCGTCGGCGTCGAGCAGGCGGACGCGCTGCTGATCATCGGCGCCAATCCGCGCAAGGAAGCGGCCGTGTTCAACGCCCGCATCCGCAAGCGCTGGCGCGCCGGCGGCTTCAAGGTCGGCGTGATCGGCCCCAAGGCCGATCTGACCTACGACTATGACCATCTCGGCGCAGGCACCGAGACCCTCGGTGAGCTTGCGGCCGGCAAGCACTCCTTCATGGACGTGCTGAAGAACGCCAAGCACCCGATCATCCTGGTCGGCGCCGGCGCGGCCGCCCGTCACGACGGTGCCGCCATCCTCGCCGCCGCCGCCAAGCTCGCGCTGGATGTCGGCGCGGTGAAGGACGGCTGGAACGGCTTTGGCGTGCTGCACGAGACCGCCTCGCGCGTCGGTGCGCTCGATATCGGCTTCTCCGCAACCGGCGGCGGGCTGAACGCCGCGCAGATGACGACGTTCGGCACGCTGGACCTGCTGTTCCTGCTCGGCGCCGACGAGATCAACGCGCCTGACGGTACCTTCGTCGTCTATATCGGCACCCATGGCGATCGCGGCGCGCACCGCGCCGACGTCATCCTGCCGGCGGCGGCCTACACCGAGAAGTCCGCGATCTACGTCAACACCGAAGGCCGCGTGCAGATGACCGGCCGAGCCGCGTTCCCGCCGGGCGAAGCCCGCGAGGACTGGGCGATCGTCCGTGCGCTGTCGGAAGCGCTCGGCAAGAAGCTCGGCTATGACTCGCTCTCGGCGCTGCGCCAGGCGATCTTCAAGGCCGTGCCGCACCTGATCCGTCTCGACCAGATCGAGGCCGGTTCTGCCGACCAGATCAAGAAGCTGGCGGGGAAGGGCGGCTCGCCCGAGAAGGCGCCGTTCAAGCCGAACGTCGAGGACTTCTATTTGACCAACCCAATCGCGCGCGCGTCCGCCGTGATGGCGGAATGTTCGCGGCTTGCCTCCGGGCAGATGCTGACCGCAGCGGAGTGAGCTAGATGGAATTCTTCGAAAGCGCATTCTGGACCGGTTTCCTCTGGCCGCTGATCATCATGGTCGCGGAGAGCGTCCTGGTGCTCGTCGTCCTGCTGGTCGCGATCGCCTACATCCTGCTCGCCGACCGCAAGATCTGGGCGGCGGTGCAGATCCGCCGCGGCCCGAACGTCGTCGGCCCCTGGGGCCTGCTGCAATCCTTCGCCGACTTGCTGAAGTTCGTGCTGAAGGAGCCGATCATTCCGGCCGGCGCCAACAAGGGCGTGTTTCTCCTTGCTCCCTTGGTCTCATGCGTGCTCGCGCTCGCCGCCTGGGCGGTGATCCCGACCAACCTCGGCTGGGTGATCTCCGACATCAATGTCGGCATCCTCTTCATCTTCGCGATCTCGTCGCTGTCGATCTACGGCATCATCATGGCCGGCTGGTCGTCGAACTCGAAATATCCGTTCCTGGCCGCGCTGCGCTCGGCGGCGCAGATGGTGTCCTACGAGGTCTCGATCGGCTTCGTCATCATCACGGTGCTGCTCTGCGCCGGCACGCTGAACCTCTCGGCCGTGGTCGAGGCCCAGCATGCGCGCGGCCTTGCCAGCCTGATCGGGCTGCCGCAGCTCACCATCCTGAACTGGTACGTCTGGCCGCTGTTCCCGATGTTCGTGGTGTTCTACGTCTCGGCGCTGGCGGAAACCAACCGTCCGCCCTTCGACCTCGTCGAGGCGGAATCCGAGCTCGTCGCCGGCTTCATGGTCGAGTACGGCTCGACGCCGTATCTGCTGTTCATGCTCGGCGAATACGTCGCGATCGTCACGATGTGCGCGATGGCCACGATCCTGTTCCTCGGGGGCTGGCTGCCGCCGGTGGACCTGCCGCCCTTCAACTGGGTGCCGGGGATCATCTGGTTCTCGCTCAAAGTGTTCTTCATGTTCTTCCTGTTCGCGATGGCGAAGGCGATCGTGCCGCGCTACCGCTACGACCAATTGATGCGCCTCGGCTGGAAGGTGTTCCTGCCGCTGTCGCTGGCGATGGTGGTCGTGGTGGCCGGCGTGCTGCAATTCGCCGGCATCGCGCCGAAGTGAGGGCCGTCATGGGTATCAACATCAACGCCACTGCACGCTCGCTCCTGCTGTCGGAATTCGTCTCGGCGTTCTTCCTCGCCATGCGTTATTTCTTCCAGCCGAAGCCGACGCTGAACTATCCCTTCGAGAAGGGCCCGATCTCGCCGCGCTTCCGCGGCGAGCACGCGCTGCGCCGCTATCCGAACGGCGAGGAACGCTGCATCGCCTGCAAGCTGTGCGAGGCGGTCTGCCCGGCGCAGGCCATCACCATCGAGGCCGGTCCGCGTCGCAACGACGGCACCCGCCGCACCGTGCGCTACGACATCGACATGGTGAAGTGCATCTATTGCGGCCTCTGCCAGGAGGCCTGTCCGGTCGACGCCATCGTCGAAGGTCCGAACTTCGAGTTCGCGACCGAGACCCGCGAGGAACTGTTCTATGACAAGGCCAAGCTGCTCGCCAACGGCGACCGCTGGGAACGCGAGATCGCGAAAGCGATCGAGCTCGACGCGCCGTACCGGTGAGGTGAGGCAATGATCCTTCCCGCGCTGTTCTTCTATCTCTTCGCCGGCGTCTGCGTCGCCTCGGCGGTGATGGTGATTGTCTCGCGCAATCCCGTGCACTCCGTGCTGTACCTGATCTTGGCCTTCGTCAACGCTTCGGGCCTGTTCGTGCTGATGGGCGCCGAATTCCTCGGCATGATGCTGATCGTCGTCTATGTCGGCGCGGTCGCGGTGCTGTTCCTGTTCGTGATCATGATGCTCGACGTCGACTTCCTCGAGCTGCGCGAGGGCTTCATCGAGTACCTGCCCGTGGGCCTCGTGATCGGCGGCATCTTCCTGTTCGAGCTGCTGCTCACCGTCGGCTTTTGGGTCATCAACCCCGGCGTTGCCAAGACGATCACGGCGGCGATCCCGGCCAATGTCAGCAACACCGAGGCGCTCGGTCTCGTGCTCTATACGAAGTACATCCACTACTTCCAGCTCTCGGGCATGGTGCTGCTGGTCGCCATGATCGGCGCCATCGTGCTGACGCTGCGGCACAAGGCGAGCGTGAAGCGGCAGGACATCAACGTTCAGAACGCGCGCACGCCCGACATGGCGATGGCGATGCGCAAGGTGACGCCGGGGCAGGGGCTCTCGGATGCCGATGCGGCGGAGTGGGTGAAATGACGATCGGGCTCGGACATTATCTGGCGGTCGGCGCGATCCTGTTCACGCTCGGGATCCTCGGCATCTTCCTGAATCGCAAGAACATCATCGTCATCCTGATGTCGATCGAGCTGATCCTGCTCTCGGTCAACATCAACCTCGTGGCGTTCTCGACCTTCCTCGGCGACATCGTCGGTCAGGTCTTCGCGCTTCTGGTGCTCACCGTTGCGGCCGCTGAAGCCGCGATCGGTCTCGCCATCCTGGTGGTCTATTTCCGCAACCGCGGCTCGATCGCGGTTGAGGACGTCAATCTGATGAAGGGCTGAGCTCTCAAATGGTTCAGGCAATCGTTTTCCTGCCCCTGCTGGGCGCCATTCTGGCCGGGCTCATCTCCCTGGTCGGCGCGCATGCCCGCAACCCCTCGGGCGACGAGGTCGAGCATCACGGCGACCATGGTCACGGCGATGCCCATGCGGCGGCCGCCCATGACGACCATGGCCACGACGATCACGCCCATGACGATCACGGCCACGGTCCGGTCGAGCCGGCCGCGGCTGGTTCGCGCGGCGCCGAGCTGATCACGACGGGTCTGCTGTTCGTCGCGGCGGCGCTGTCCTGGATGACGCTGGTCGATGTCGGCTTCATGCATCATGACGCCCGCATCCAGCTGCTGCCTTTCATCTTCTCCGGCGACCTCCAGGTCTGGTGGACGCTGCGCGTCGACACGCTTACCGCCGTGATGCTGGTGGTGGTGACGACCGTGTCCTCGCTCGTGCACCTCTATTCCATCGGCTACATGGACGAGGATCCGTACCGGCCGCGCTTCTTCGGCTATCTCAGCCTGTTCACCTTCGCCATGCTGATGCTGGTGACCGCGGACAACCTCGTGCAGCTGTTCTTCGGCTGGGAAGGCGTGGGTCTGGCGAGCTATTTGCTGATCGGCTTCTGGTACCAGAAGCCTTCGGCGAACGCGGCCGCCATCAAGGCCTTCGTGGTCAACCGCGTCGGCGATTTCGGCTTCGCGCTCGGTATCTTCGCGATCTTCATGCTGGCCGGCTCGACCGATTTCGAGACCATCTTCCACGCTGCGCCCGGCTTGACCGGCAAGACCATCAACTTCCTCGGCTGGCACGCCGACGCGCTGACCCTGACCTGCCTGTTGCTGTTCATGGGTGCGATGGGCAAGTCGGCGCAGTTCCTGCTGCACACCTGGTTGCCGGACGCGATGGAAGGCCCGACGCCTGTGTCGGCGCTGATCCACGCCGCGACCATGGTCACCGCGGGCGTCTTCATGGTGGCGCGCCTGTCGCCGCTGTTCGAGCTTGCCCCGACCGCGCAGGCCGTCGTGATGTTCTTCGGCGCGACCACCGCGTTCTTCGCCGCGACCATCGGTCTCGTCCAGAACGACATCAAGCGCATCGTCGCCTATTCGACCTGTTCGCAGCTCGGCTACATGTTCGTGGCGATGGGAGCAGGGGCCTATTCGGTCGGCATGTTCCACCTGTTCACGCACGCCTTCTTCAAGGCGCTGCTGTTCCTAGGCTCCGGCTCGGTGATCTACGCGATGCACCACGAGCAGGACATTCGCAACATGGGCGGCCTCTGGAAGAAGATCCCTTACACCTATGCGGTGATGGTGGTCGGCACGCTGGCGCTCACCGGGTTCCCGCTCACCGCCGGCTATTTCTCCAAGGACGCGATCATCGAGTCCGCCTACGCCTCGCACAATCCGTTCGCGGTGTACGGCTTCCTGATGACGGTCGTCGCCGCCGGCCTGACCTCGTTCTACTCCTGGCGCCTGATCTTCAAGACCTTCCACGGCGAGCCGCATGACGAGCATCATTACGAGGCCGCGCATGAGGCCCCGCTCTGGATCCTGATCCCGATCGGCGCGCTCGCGGTCGGCTCCATCGTCGCCGGTTTCCCGTTCAAGGAATTGTTCGCCGGCCACGGCGTCGAGGAGTTCTTCCGCGAGTCCGTGAAGATGAACCCGCACATCATCGAGGAGATGCACCACATCCCCGAGACCATCGCCTTCCTGCCGACGGTGATGATGGTGCTGGGCTTCCTGGTGTCGTACCTTTTCTACATCCGCCGGCCCTACATCCCCGTTCGGCTCGCTCAAGAGCAGCCGATGCTGTACCAGTTCCTGCTCAACAAATGGTACTTCGACGAGCTCTACGAGCTCATCTTCGTCCGTCCGGCGAAGTGGATCGGCTACCAGCTCTGGAAGAAGGGCGACGGCTTCATCATCGACGGTCTCGGCCCCGACGGCGTCTCGGCGCGCGTCCTGGACATCACCCGTAACGTCGTGAAGATCCAGACCGGCTATCTCTATCACTACGCGTTTGCCATGCTGATCGGCGCCGCCGGCCTGATCACCTGGTTCATGTTCGGCTTTGGAGGCCAGTAAATGACAACCTGGCCCATCCTTTCGGTCACCACGTTCCTGCCGGTGGTCGGCGCGCTGATCGTCTATCTCAGCCGCGGCGATGACGAGGCGGCCCGGCGCAATTCGCGCTGGATCGCGCTGTGGACCACGCTGATCACCTTCGCGGTGTCGGTGATCCTGGTCATGCGCTTCGACCCTGCCAATCCCGACTTCCAGTTCGTCGAGAAGGCGAACTGGCTCGCCACCGGAATCACCTACCACATGGGCGTGGACGGCATTTCGCTGCCCTTCGTGATCCTGACCACCGCCCTGATGCCGTTCTGCATCATCGCGAGCTGGAAGGTCACGAGCCGGGTCCGCGAATACATGATGGCGTTTCTGATCCTGGAAACGCTGATGGTCGGCACCTTCTCGGCGCTCGACCTCGTGCTGTTCTACCTGTTCTTCGAGGGCGGCCTGATCCCGATGTTCCTGATCATCGGCGTCTGGGGTGGTCCGCGCCGGGTCTACGCGTCGTTCAAGTTCTTCCTCTACACGCTGCTCGGCTCGGTCCTGATGCTGCTCGCCATCATGGCGCTGTACTGGAACGGCGGCACCACCGACATCCCGACCCTGATGCACACTGCCGTGCCGCGGTCTTTGCAGACCTGGGCCTGGCTCGCCTTCTTCGCCTCCTTCGCGGTGAAGATGCCGATGTGGCCGGTGCACACCTGGCTCCCCGACGCGCACGTCGAGGCGCCGACGGCCGGCTCCGTGGTGCTCGCCGCGATCCTGCTGAAGATGGGCGGCTACGGCTTCCTGCGCTTCTCGCTGCCGATGTTCCCGCTGGCCTCGCACGACTTCGCGCCGCTGATCTTCACGCTCTCGGCCATCGCCATCATCTACACCTCGCTGGTCGCGATGATGCAGGAGGACATGAAGAAGCTGATCGCGTACTCCTCGGTGGCGCATATGGGCTTCGTCACCATGGGCATCTTCGCAGGCACCATGCAGGGCGTCGCCGGCGGCGTGTTCCAGATGATCTCGCACGGCATCGTCTCCGGCGCGCTGTTCCTCTGCGTCGGCATCGTCTACGACCGCATGCACACCCGCGAGATCGCGGCCTATGGCGGCCTCGTCAACCGGATGCCGCTGTACGCGCTGACCTTCATGATCTTCACCATGGCCAATGTCGGTCTGCCCGGCACCAGCGGCTTCGTCGGCGAGTTCATGACGCTGCTCGGCACCTTCAAGGTCTCGATCCCGACCGCGTTCTTCGCCACCTTCGGCGTGATCCTGTCGGCGGGCTACGCGCTGTGGCTCTACCGCAAGGTCGTGTTCGGGGCGCTGGTCAAGCCGTCGCTGGCGAGCATGAAGGATCTCACCTTGCGCGAGTGCGTGACGCTGTTCCCGCTGATCGCGCTGACGATCCTGTTCGGCGTCTATCCGAAGCCGGTGCTCGACATGTCGGCCGCCTCGGTCCAGCAACTCGTCAACAATTACAACACCGCTGTGACGGCCGTGAAGGCCGCCGCACTGCTCCAGTGATCGGGCAGGTCAGGATATCGCCATGAGCTTTTCGACTGCAGGTTATCAACTGGCGCCGGCGCTGCCCGAGCTCGTGCTCGCGGTCGGCGCGATGGCGCTTCTGATGCTCGGGGCCTATCGCGGGGAGGGGACGACCAAGGCGATCACCTCGCTGGCGGTCCTGCTCCTGGTCGTGGTCGGCGTACTCGTCTACGCGCAGCCTGCGGGCAAGCACGTCACCTTCGGTGGCAGCTTCATCGTCGACGACTTCGCCCGCTTCATGAAGATCCTGGCTCTGATCGGCTCGGCGGTGACGCTGGTGCTGTCGACCGAGTTCCTGTCCGATCCCTCGCGCCGCATCTTCGAATACGCCATCCTGGTGCTGCTCTCGACGCTCGGCATGATGGTGCTGATCTCGGCCGGCGACCTGATCTCGCTCTATCTCGGCCTCGAATTGATGTCGCTGGCGCTCTATGTCGTGGCGTCCTCGAACCGCGACAACGCAAAGTCGACCGAAGCCGGCTTGAAGTATTTCGTGCTCGGCGCTCTGTCGTCGGGCATGCTGCTCTACGGCGCCTCGCTGATCTATGGCTTCACCGGCACCGTCAGCTTCACCGGCATCGCCGCGGCCGCGACGGTCTCGAATATCGGCCTCGTGTTCGGCCTGGTCTTCCTGCTCGCCGGCCTCTGCTTCAAGGTCTCGGCCGTGCCGTTCCACATGTGGACGCCTGATGTGTATGAGGGCGCACCGACGCCGGTCACCGCCTTCTTCGCTTCCGCGCCGAAGGTCGCTGCGCTGGCCGTCTTCACCCGCGTCACGCTGACCGCGTTCCCGGGCATCGTCTCGCAGTGGCAGCAGATCCTGGTGTTCGTGGCGATCGCCTCGATGGCGCTCGGCTCCTTCGCCGCGATCGGCCAGAGCAACATCAAGCGCCTGATGGCCTATTCCTCGATCGGCCACATGGGCTTTGCCCTGGTCGGCCTTGCCTCCGGCACGGTCGAGGGCGCGCAGGGCGTCCTGATGTACATCGTGATCTATGTCGCGATGACGCTCGGCTCGTTCTCGGTCATCCTTGCGATGAAGCGCAACGGCCAGGCCGTCGAGCAGATCAGCGATTTCGCCGGCCTGTCGCGGACCAATCCGGTGCTCGCCTTCATGTTCGCGATGCTGCTGTTCTCCCTGGCCGGTGTTCCGCCGCTCGCCGGCTTCTTCGCCAAATGGTACGTCTTCGTCGCTGCCATCAAGGCGAATTTGTTCACGCTCGCGGTGATCGGCGTGCTGACCAGCGTGGTCGGCGCCTACTACTATCTCACCATCGTCAAGACGATGTATTTCGACGAGCCGGCCGGTCAGGTCGATCCGGTGCGCGTCGAGGTGAAGACGGTGCTGGCGGTTGCGGGCCTGTTCACCATCCTGTTCGCGCTGTTCGCAGGCCCCGTGGTGAGCGTCGCCTCCGCCGCGGCAAAGTCGCTGTTCTAGGATGGGGTTCGCGCTCGGTCCTCGCGCACTCTCGGCGGGCTACAGGCTCGCAGCTTTTGAGCGGACCGGCTCGACCAATACCGAGGCGATCGAGCACGCCAGGGGTGGCGAACGCGGCCCGATCTGGTTCGTCACATCCGAGCAGACCGCCGGCCGCGGCCGGCGCCAGCGCGCCTGGATAGCGCCGAAGGGCAATCTCGCCGCCAGCGTCCTCGAAGTGCTGGATATTGCGCCAGCGGTTGCCGCCACCATCGGTTTTGCGGCGGGACTGGCGGAAGAGGCGGCCCTCGAGAAGGTCAGCCTCGAGGCCGCGCTGCGGCTCGGTCCTGACCGGCCAAGATACGCCCTGAAATGGCCGAACGACGTCCTCGCGAACGGCAAGAAGCTCGTCGGCATCGGCCTGGAGGCGGAGGCCGTCGGCGACCGCCTCGCCATCGTGGTCGGCATCGGCACCAACGTCGTGGCGGCGCCCGAGGGCACCCCGACGCCCGCCGTGTCGCTCGCAGCACTCGGCGTCCAGATCAGCGCCGAAGAACTGTTCACGGCCCTGTCGGATGCCTGGGTCGAGTTCCGCGGCATCTGGGACAATGGTCGCGGCTTTGTGGAGATCCGCAAGCTGTGGCTGGAGCGCGCCGCCGGGCTCGGCGAGCGGGTTGCGATCAACACGGGAGCGACGACGCTGGAAGGCATTTTTGACACGATCGACGACACCGGCTGCCTGATCGTCCGCACCGCGGAGGGCCGCCGGGTGCCGGTGGCCGCAGGCGAGGTGTTCTTCGGCCCGGTGCGCTCGGTGGGAGCTGCGTGATGGCAAAGCCCGACGAACTGGTGTTTGCGCCGCTCGGCGGTGTCGGCGAGATCGGCATGAACCTGTCGATCTACGGCCTCGGCAGCCGCCAGCAGCGCGCCTGGATGGCGGTCGATCTCGGCGTCTCCTTCGGCGACGAGGAGCACCTGCCGGGCATCGACCTGATCATGCCCGACATCAGCTTCCTGGAGAAGGAACGCAAGAACCTGATGGGCCTCGTGCTGACGCACGCCCATGAGGACCATTTCGGCGCCATCATCGATCTCTGGCCCAAGCTGAAATGCCCGATCTACGCGACGCAGTTCAGCGCGGCGCTGTTCGAGGCCAAATGCGCCGCCGAGCGCAACGCGCCAAAAATCCCGGTGACGGTGGTGCCATCGGGCGGGCGCATCGATATCGGCCCGTTCAACGTCGAGTTCATTCCCGTCGCGCATTCGATTCCTGAGGCGCATGCGCTGGCGATCCATACCGAAGCCGGCACGGTGCTGCACACCGGCGACTGGAAGATCGACCCGACCCCGACGCTTGGAGCGCCGACCGACGAGAAGCGGCTGCGCGAGCTCGGCGAGGAGGGCGTGCTCGCCCTGATCGGCGATTCCACCAACGCAGTGCGCGACGGCCGTTCGCCCTCGGAAGCCGAGGTCGCCCGGACCATCATCGACCTCGTGAAATCAGCCAAGGGCCGCGTCGCGGTCACGACCTTCGCCTCCAACGTTGCGCGCATCAAGGCTGTCGCCGCCGCCGCCAGGGCTGCCGACCGTGAGGTCGTCGTGGTCGGCCGCGCCATGGAGCGCGTGGTGCAGGTCGCGCGCGAATGCGGCTATCTCGACGGCGTGCAGAATTTCCGTTCGCCCGAGGTCTACGGCCATCTGCCGCAGGACAAGGTGCTGGCGCTGTGCACCGGCAGCCAGGGCGAGCCGCGCGCGGCGCTGGCGCGCATCGCCAATGACGACCATCCCGAGATCACGCTCAACCGCGGCGACAGCGTCATCTTCTCCTCGCGGACCATCCCGGGCAACGAGAAGGCCGTCGGCTCGATCATCAACAATCTCGTGCTGCAGGGCGTCGAGATCATCACCGATCGCGACCATCTGGTCCACGTCTCCGGCCACCCCCGCCGCGACGAATTGCGCGACATGATCGGCTGGGTGAAGCCGCAGCTCCTGATCCCGGTCCACGGCGAGGCGCTGCACCTGAACGAGCACGCCAAGCTCGCGCGCGCCGCCGGCGTGCCGCGCGTGCTGGTCGTCCGCAACGGCGACCTGATCAAGCTCGGTCCGGGCGATCCCGGCATCATTGGCGAAGTGCCCTCCGGCCGCCTCTACAAGGACGGCACGATTTTGGAGGATTCCAAGTCCCGCGCCGTGATCGAGCGCCGCCGCATGGCGTTCTCCGGCTGTGCGTTCGTTGCCATCGCCATGACCGAGCAGGGCGAGCTGGCCGACGATCCCGAGGTCGATCTCGTCGGTATTCCCGAGAAGAACAGGGAGGGTGAGACCTTCGACGACCTCGTCTTCGACGCGGTGGTCTCCACCGTCGAAGGCCTGCCGAAGGCGCGCCGCCGCGATCCCGATGCATTGGGCGAGTCGGTGCGACGCGCTGTCCGGGCCGTGATCAACGAACATTGGGGCAAAAAGCCCCCCTGTCTGGTACATGTACTGACGGTGTAACGTGTCAGCATGATCTCGCGGGCGGGTCGCTCCGCCTTTTCCGGATCATGCTCTGAGGGAGAGAAACATGCTGGGCCGGCTCAACCATGTCGCGATCGCGACCAAGGACGCTGTGAAGGCCGCAAAGATCTACGGCGCCGCATTCGGTGCCCAGATTTCGGAGGCCGTCGCGCTGCCCGAGCATGGCGTCACCACCGTGTTCGCGACGCTGCCCAACACCAAGATCGAATTCATCGAGCCGCTCGGCGAGGCCTCGCCGATCGCAAAATTCCTCGAGCGCAATGCCGACGGCGGCATCCACCACGTCTGCTACGAGGTCGTCGACATCATCGTCTCGCGCGACACGCTGGTGAAGGAGGGCGCGCGCGTGCTCGGCGACGGCGTGCCGAAGATCGGCGCCCACGGCAAGCCGGTGCTGTTCCTGCACCCCAAGGATTTTTCCGGCGCGCTGGTCGAAATCGAGCAGGCCTAAGGCCGCCCCATGGCCATTCAGATCTCAACCGCGCTCGCGATTTACTTCGTCATCTGGTGGATCGCGCTGTTCCTGACGCTGCCGTTCGGCGTGCGCAGCCAGCACGAGGACGGCGTCGGCGCACCCGGCACCGACCCCGGCGCACCGATCCTGACGCGGATGGGCCGCAAGCTGATCTGGACCACGATCATCTCGGCGATCATCTATGGGATCGGCATAGCGGCCTATCACGCCGGCTATCTCTCGATCGAACGCCTGTCGAAACTGATGGGAATGCCGTTCTAGACTTTTTTGATATTGTTTTTGGGGGGAACGAATGACTTTTCAGAGGATCGTCATCGCGCTTCTGGTGCTGATCGTCGCCGGTCTCGGTGCCATCGGCTATTTCGAGTGGAAGATGGCGGTGCAGGTGCGGACGCTGAAGGCGTTCGTCGAGGGCTATGTCTTCAACGAGGCGGTCATGGCCTGCGAGCAGGCCAAGAGCTCGACGCCGTTCAAATGGAACGGCGGCAAGAGCACCTCGGTCATCGGGCTGAACTCGGTCAAGCTCGACAAATACACGGTCAGCGCCAGCTACACGCTGGTGGCGGACAGCGTCTATTGCGATTACGATCCGATCAAAAGAACGGCCGGGATCGGCTCGAGCTTCCTGGAGCGGGAGTAACGATCCGGCCATGCCAAGCATGGGATGGGATCGTCATGGCGCAGGGGCAGGGGGATTACCGGATTCTGCATGAAGCGGCCTTGCGGGATTATCTCGCGGGCCTGACGGACCTTAAGACACTCCTCGGCGGCGAGCCGGCCGGCTGGACGATCACCGAAGTCGGCGACGGCAATCTCAATCTCGTCTTCATCGTGAAGGGCGAACGCGGCGGCGTCGCCGTCAAGCAGGCGCTGCCTTACGTCCGCCTCGTCGGCGAAAGCTGGCCGTTGCCGCTGTCGCGGGCCCACTATGAATACCTTGCTCTGTCCCGGCAGGCCCAGCTCGCGCCCGGCCTCGTGCCGGCGCTTCTGCATCACAACGAGACGCTGGCGCTGACGGTGATGGAGCTGCTCGAGCCCCACATCATCATGCGCAAGGGGCTGGTCGCGGGAACGCAATATCCTGGCTTCGTGGACGACATCACCACCTTCATGGCGCGGACGCTGTTCTTCACCTCCGACCTCGCGCTCTCCGCCGCCGAGAAGAAGGAGGGCATCGCCGCCTTCGCCGGTAACCATGCGCTCTGCAAGATCACGGAGGATCTGATCTTCACCGATCCCTACCGCATCGCCGAGCAGAACCGCTGGACCGCGCCATATCTCGATGCACTCGCTGCCAGCCTGCGTGATGACATGGAGCTGCACGTCGCGATTTCCCGCTTGAAGCTGAAATTCATGGCAAGCCCCGAGGCGCTGCTTCATGGCGACCTCCACACCGGCTCGATCATGGTGACTGAGAGCCAGACGCGGGTGATCGATCCGGAATTCGCATTCTACGGCCCGATGGGTTTCGACATCGGCGCCGTGCTGGCGAACCTGCTGATGGCCTTTTTTGCCTCCGCCGGCCATGAGCGCGCGCCGGGCGAGCGGCAGGCGTTCGAAGGCTGGGTGCTGACGACGGTCGAAAAGGTCTGGAACGAGTTCGCCCGCAAATTCCTCGATCTCTGGCGCGCCGGCGCGGCGGGCGATGCCTATCCGGTTTCCCTCTTCGCCGGCGAGAAGGGCGCTATGCGGCTGGAAGCCGAGCGGCAGGCCTACATGCAGCGGCTGTTCACTGACACTGTCGGTTTCGCCGCGGCCAAGACTATCCGCCGTATCTTCGGTCTGGCCCACAATATCGATTTCGAGCTGATCGAGGACCCGAAGAAGCGGGCGGCTAGCGAGGCGCGTGCCGTGCGGCTCGCGCGAGGGATGATGGTGGAGGCGGCGGCGTTTCGAACGATCGCCGACGTTGCCGGCGCCGCGCGAAAGCTGCGCGACTGGCAGCCGGAGCTATCTGGCGGCAATCAGACCGCCGGCGAGCAGAACACCTAGCGTTCGGCTCTTCATCTTTTCGGATTCCCACCCTGGCGAGATCCCAGGGCTGAAGGCCCTTGTCTTGAGCTTGGTAGTAACGATCCCGCAGGACGTTCACCGCTCGTAGATGGTTGTTTCCGCTTCCGATTCTCGACCGATTGAAGGTCTCGCCGCAGCGCACGACCTCTTCCCGAGGGTTGGCCTCCGGGGCGGGCGTCTCGGAGGATGCGTTGCCAGGAACTGCGCCATCAAGAGCAAAAGAGGTGCTTGCACTCGACGTGCCGCGAGTGGTCAACTCCGTGACTGGAATGTGCGTGCATTGTCGGAGGGGACATGATGTTCAGGATCGTGGCGATCGTCGCTGGGTTGGGACTGGCGCTTGCCGGATCAGCGGAGGCCCAGACCCCGCGCAAGGGCGGAACCATCCGCATGACCGCGCCCTATGGCTCGAGTTTCACCAGCCTGGACATTCACACGACGCAGCGCGCCCAGGACGAGATCTACGCCAAGGCGCTGCATCGCTCGCTCTACATCTGGAATTCGGCGGAAGGAAAGCCGGTCCTGGAGCTCGCCAGGGAGGATGTGGTCTCGGGCGGAGGCCTCGTTCACACCTTCAAGCTGCGGGACGACGCCTATTTCCACAACGGCCGCAAGATGACCGCCGACGACGTCATCTGGTCCTACAACCGCATCATGGACGGCACCAAGGCCTATCCCGGCGCGCGTTATGTCCGCGTGATCGAAGGCGCGGCCGCGGTGGAGAAGGGCCAGGCCAAGGACATCTCCGGCCTGAAGAAGATCGACGACTTCACCATTGAGATGAAGCTGACCGAGAAGGTCGATCCCGGCTTCTACTTCTTCACCGCGCTGACCTCGATCTATCCCGCCGACGAGGCCGCCAAGGAGAGCTTCATCCAGAAGCCGATCGGCCTTGGGCCGTTCAAGTTCGTCGAGCATGTGCCGGGATCGCGCATCGTGCTCGAGCGGTGGGACCGGTTCTACAAGCCCGGCAAGCCCTACGCCGACAAGGTCATCGTGTCGGTGATGGGTGAGGCCGCGGCACGCGACGTCGCCTTCCGCAACAAGGAGATCGACACCTCGGTGCTGGGACCTGCGCAGTATGTCGCCTATCAGTCGGACGCGGACCTCAAGGGCACCATCGTCGAGGTCGCCGAAGTCTTCACGCGCTACATGGGGATGAACACCTCCTTCAAGCCGTTCGCCGACAAGCGCGTCCGGCAGGCGATCAACTTCGCGATCGATACCGACCTGATCATCAACAAGCTGGTCAAGGGCAAGGCCTATCGCGCCACCAGCTGGCTGCCGCTGACCTCGCCCCTCTACGACAAGACCATGAAGCCCTATGCCTACGATCCCGCCAAGGCCAAGCAATTGCTCACGGAGGCGGGCTATCCCTCGGGCTTCGAATTCGAATGGACCACGAGCCAGAACGAAAGCTGGGGCTTGCCGATCGTCACGGCCGTCATCCCGATGCTGGACAAGGTCGGCATCAAGGCGAAGGTCAAGCAGGTCGAGACCGCGGTGCTGGCGGAGGTGGTTCGCAGCGGCGACTACCAGGCCTTCATCTATTCCCAGGCGACCGGCCCGGATCCCCAGGCCGCCCTCAAATGCTTCCACTCGGCGACGCCGCAATCGGCCTGCAACTACATGAACTTTAGGAATGCCGACTTCGACAAGCTGGTCGATGAAGCCGGGCAGGCGGATGATCCCGCCAAGCGTGGCCAGCTGCTGCAGAAGGCCAACGCGCTGCTCTATGACGAGGCGCCGGTCTGGTTCTTCAACTACAACAAGGCGGTCATGGCGGTGCAGCCGTGGCTGAAGGGGATTCAGTTGAACGCGACGGAGCTGACCCATCAGGACGTCGAAGACCTCTGGGTCGACCAGACCTCGCCCGCGAAGTGACACGCGCTCTCGCGCTCCCTCCATCGTAACGATGAAGGGAGAGAGGAAAAGTGCCGATGCTCTCGTTCCTGATCCGTCGCCTCCTGCAAACCATTCCGACGGTGCTTGCTGTCGTGCTGCTGGTCTTCGTGCTGTTCAGCGTCGTTCCGGGCAGCATCGTCTCGACCATGAGCGACGACAGCGATCCGCAGGTTGAGCTGCGCATGAAGAAGCAGCTCGGCCTGGACGAGCCCGTCTACATGCGTTTCGGCGCCTATATCGCCCGGCTCGCGACCGGTGATCTGGGGGCCTCGTTCCGGACCCGCGAGCCGGTGACGATCATGATCGCCAAACGGGCATGGCCGACGCTGCAACTTATCTTCGCATCCATGGCGTTTGCGGTCGTGCTCGGTGTGCCGCTCGGCTTCATCGCCGCCTTGCGGCCGGGTAGTCTTGTCGACACCGCCTCGATGGTGCTGGCGGTGTCGGGCTTGTCACTGGCCAAATTCTGGCTCGGACTGCTGTTGATGTATCTGTTCGCGTTGAAGCTCGGCTGGCTGCCGAGTTTCGGCTACGGCGACGGGGGACTGAAATATCTGCTCCTGCCGGCGGTGACACTCGGCGTCTCGCCGATGGCGCTGTTCGCCCGGACGACGCGCGCCGCCGTCCTCGAGATCATGACCGCCGATTTCGTCCGCACTGCGCGCTCCAAGGGCATGAGCGAAACGCGGGTCGTGAAGTGGCACGTGATGCGCAACGCCCTCGTCATCATCCTCACCACGGTCGGCCTGCAATTCGGCGCGCTGATGGGGCAGGCGGTCGTCGTGGAGAAATTGTTCTCCTGGCCCGGCATCGGCTCGCTGCTCGTCGACAGCGTCCTGCAGCGCGACATTCCGGCGGTCCAGGGCTCCATTCTCGTGGTGGTGCTGTTCTTTCTGGCGATCAATCTGCTGATCGACGTGCTCTACGGCGTGATCGATCCCAGGATCAGATACGCATGAAGCTCCGCGCCAATCTCATCATCGGCGGGCTGTTGTTCGCGCTTGCGATCCTCGTCGGCCTGCTGGCGCCCTGGCTGGCGCACACCGATCCGGTCCTCGACGCCAATTTGATGAACGCCGAGGAGCCTCCGAGCTGGACCTGGTGGTTCGGCACCGACGGGCAGGGCCGCGACATCTATTCCCGCGTCGTCTACGGCGCGCGCGTCTCGCTGACGGTCGGCATCGTCTCGCAGCTCATCAACAGCGTCATCGGCGTGGCCCTGGGCCTGAGCGCCGGCTATTGGGGCGGCTGGTGGGACGATGTCGTCAACGCCCTGACCAATCTCATGCTCGCGATCCCCTCGCTGATCTTCGCGCTGGCCATCATGGCGGTGCTCGGTCCGGGCCTGACGAGCCTGCTGATCGCGCTCGGATTGACCAACTGGTCCTTCACCTGCCGGCTCGCGCGGGCCTCGGCGCTGTCGCTGAGGAGCCAGGGCTATGTGCAGGCCGCAACCGTGCTCGGCTACGGCGATCTGCGCATCATGATCACGCAGCTGCTGCCGAACATGCTGGGACCCATCGTCGTCATCGGCACGCTCGGCATGGGCAGCGCTGTCCTGTCCGAAGCCGCATTGTCGTTCCTTGGCCTTGGCGTGCGCCCGCCCTTTCCCAGCTGGGGCAGCATGTTGTCGGAGGCCCGCGACCAGATCACGACGGCGCCGTGGCTTTCGCTGTTTCCCGGCCTTGCCATCTTCCTGACGGTGCTCGGCCTCAATCTGCTCGGCGATGGCCTCCGCGACATTCTCGACCCGCAATCGCGGAGCCGGCGGACATGACCGGCGCGCCACTGATCGAGGTCGAGGATCTCCGCATCGATCTCGATGATGGATCGAGGCGCGTCGCGGCGGCCGAGGGCATTTCATTCCGCATCGATCGTGGCGAGACATTCGGCCTTGTCGGCGAATCCGGCTGCGGCAAGAGCATCACGGCGCTCGCCTTGATCGGCCTGCTGCGGCCGCCGCTGTCGATCGGCGGCGGCGTCATCCGATTTGACGGGAAGGAAATCCAGCACCTTTCGGCTGCCGGGCAACGGCAGCTGCGCGGCAACCGCATCGCCATGATCTTCCAGGAACCAATGACGGCGTTGAACCCGGTCTCGCCCGTGGGACGGCAGATCGCCGAGATGTTCGTGCTGCACAAGGGCAAAAGCTGGCGGGAGGCCAATCAGCTGGCGGTGGAGGCACTGGCGAATGTCCGCGTTCCCGCGCCCGAGCGGCGCGTCAACGACTACCCGCACCAGCTGTCCGGCGGCATGCGCCAGCGCGTGATGATCGCCATCGCGCTTGCCTGCGGCCCGGATCTCCTGATCGCCGACGAGCCGACGACCGCGCTCGACGTGACCGTGCAAGCTGAAATCATCGAGCTGATGCGGAATCTATGCGCCGAGCGGGGAACCGCGATCCTGATGATCAGCCACGATCTTGGCCTCGTCGCCAATGTCTGCCGCCGCGTGGCCGTGATGTATGCCGGCCGGATTGTCGAGGAGCGCGGCTCGGCCGACATCTTCCGCTCGCCCTCGCACCCCTACACCCAGGGCCTCGTCGACTCGCTGCCGCGGCTCGGCAGTCGCGCCGCGCTCGGCCGTACCAGGCTCAAGGAGATCGCGGGCGTGGTCCCGGCCATCACCAGCTTCCCCGATGGCTGCAGGTTCAATCCGCGTTGCGCGCAGGCGACCGATATCTGCCGGACAGTCGCGCCGCAGACGGATTTGCTGGGAGCCGGCGGGCTGGTGAGGTGTCATCACCATGCATGACGCGCAAAACATGCGGGGAGGGGCCAAGCCGGACGACGATCTCATCCTCAGCGTCGAGGATCTCGCGGTTCACTTTCCGCTGGGCGGCGGCCTGCTCGGCCGTAACAGGCGGCTGCTCCGTGCCGTCGACGGTGTCAATCTCACCCTGAAGCGCGGCGAATGCCTCGGCCTCGTCGGCGAGTCCGGTTCGGGCAAGTCGACGGTCGCGTTATCGATCCTTGGCCTGCTGGCGCCGACGCGCGGCCGCATCATGGTGGACGGGCAGGTCGTGACGAACAGTCCGTCCGGCGATCGCAAGGCCTTGGCCCGCACCGTGCAGATCGTGTTTCAGGATCCCTACGCCTCGCTCAATCCGCGCCAGACCGTTCGCCGCACGCTGGAAGATCCGCTGCGCGTGCATGGCGTGAGCGCGAAAAGCGAAATCGAGGACCGCGTCGCGACCATGCTGCGGCGTGTCGGCCTGCGGCCCGAACAGGCCGACCGCTACCCGCACGAATTCTCCGGCGGCCAGCGCCAGCGCATCGGCATCGCGCGCGCGCTGATCCTCAATCCCAAGATCGTCATCTGCGACGAGCCGGTCTCGGCGCTCGACGTCTCGATCCGCGCCCAGATCATCAATCTGCTGCTGGAATTGAAGGACACGCTCGGTCTCTCCTACATCATGATCAGCCACGACCTCGGCGTCGTCGAGCACATGAGCGACAGGGTCGCCGTGATGTATCTCGGCCGCATCGTCGAGAACGGCGACTGGCGCGAAATCTTCGAGCGGCCGGCGCACCCCTATACGCAAGCCCTGATCGCCGCCATCCCCGATCCCCTGCGCCATGCACCGCTGGCGACGACGGGCGGCGACCTTCCCAACCCGCTCAATCCCCCGAACGGATGCGCGTTCAGCCCGCGGTGTCGATATGCCGTGGACGTGTGCCGCCACGAGCCCGGTCCGTCATTGGAGACGCGGCCGGATGGGCATGCGGTGCGGTGCTGGCGGAGCGAGGAGATTGCGGGGCGGGCGGCGGCGGTGGCGAGCGAGAGCGGATCTCCCTAAAATAGAGGAGCGCATTTCCCGCTCGCCAAACATGCGAGGCGAGACGGGGCCGTCTCCGCATCGAGATTGATCCAGCGCAAATTCAGGCCGGCTTTGCGCCTTTACCTTGAGATTTTTCATCGAGGCAGAGGAGGCGGAAATGCGGACTTCATCTGGTCTCTTGCGGTTTTGCGCTATTGGCGGCGCCTCATTGATCATGCTCGGCTCCATCGGTGGCATGGCGCGCGCCGCGGAGTTGTCCGGGACACTGGAGAAGATCAGGAATAGCGGGACCATCACGATTGGCCACCGCGAAGCCTCCACTCCCTTTTCATTCCTCGACGCGAACAAGCAGCCGGCCGGATATGCCGTCGATTTATGTCTGAAGATCGTGGATCACGTGAAGGCCGTCCTGGAGAGGCCCGACCTCGCCGTCAGATATGCCGTCGTCACCCCCCAGACGCGTATCCCCGCGGTTGTCGATGGGACCGTCGACCTCGAGTGTGGATCGACGACCAACACGCTTGCACGACAACAGCAGGTCGATTTCTCGGCGATCTACTTCACGACCGGCACGCGTCTGCTGACATGGAAAGCCGATAAGGTCCGGGACATCGAGGATCTCGCGGGCAAGACGATCGCCGTCGTCGGCGGCTCCACGAACGAAAAGGCGCTGAAGGCGCTGATCGACGACGGACGGGCGAAGGGGACCCAGCTCCTGTCCGCAAAGGATTACGCCGACGGAATTGCCGCGCTTGAGACGAAGAGGGCCGATTCCTTCGCGACGGACGACATTGTGCTGTTCGGCCTGCTTGCCAAGTCGGACAGGAAGCAGGATCTCGAGGTTGTCGGCCGCTATCTCAGTTATGATCCCTATGGGATCATGTTTCGCCGCGGCGACCCGGACTTTCGCCTGGCGGTGAACAGGGCTCTGGCCCGGGTTTTCCGCTCGGGTGAGATCGCCGGGATCTATGCCAAATGGTTCGATCCGATCTCGGTCCCGACGAGCCCGCTGCTCAAGGCCGGATTTGAGTTGCAGGCGATCCCTGAATGAGCCCGAAACGGCTCGACGTCAGCGCCAAAAGCAGACGGCGATCTGGGGCGATCGAAAACCTTCACGATCGCTGCGATGGCGGCGCGATGCATTGCGTCGCCAGCGCACGCATGGAAGCCCCGGCGCTGTCCGACCCGCGACCTGCTGGAGGACCGTGCCAGGTTGACGAGGCCAGATGGAGACCGCGCTACTGCTGAATTCGATTGAGATAATCGACAATAGACAGGGCTTGAGCGCGTATGTAGGCCTCTTGATCATAGGGAACGTCGACATAGTGTTCCGCTGCGTTCAAGGCCCATCGCTTGCCCCAGATCGGCATGTCGCGCGAGCCGTGGGCGGCGATCTCGGTCCGTCCGTCGATCACCTTGATGATGCGATCAACGGGAAGCACTCCGCCATTCTTCTTGGACAATGAGGTCAAATCCGATGGCGCGACCTTGAGGCTTGTGACGTAGAGGCCATTTCCCTTTGCGTCCGAGCCATGACAGACGGCGCATTGTACCTCATACGCCTGCTTGCCCAGATCGACCGGCTTGCCTTGTTGAGCGAAGGCGGTGATCTCAGTGGCAACCAAGATGATAGCGGCGACAGAAAGCTTCTTCACGGCGCTTCCTCCACTTTCAATGCCATCGTTTTCGATGGCATTCGTGCTGGTCGCCATGATCCAAATCAATGCAATCAATGAAAGGGATCTTGGAAGCAGATGCGTCGCCGAGGCGTGTCGGTCGGTCGAGCTGGACCGCTTGGCGCCGGCGTCGGGTCCAAACTGGTACCTGGGCATAGCCGCTGGTGGGGCTTGAACGACAAGGCTCGCGAAACAGCGTTTCTCGGGCACCTCAGCGGCTATCCGATTGCCGGCGGATATCCTCCAAAATACCGCGCATCGCGCCGATCTCTTTGCCGAAGCCTGTCCAATCGCCGAATTTCAACCGCTCCATGGCGTGATTGTAGTGATCGAGCGCCTCCTGCGCGCGCCTTGCCGCGGCCCCTTCGCTGGGCGATTCCGCGGTCGCACCCGGCGCCGGCGCGGGTCCGTCGTCCACGAAGAGTGCCGACAGGGCGTCAGCTAGTGTTTCCTTCATGACGACGTGCTCGCCATAGGCGGCAATGACCCGCTTGAGCTCCGGCAAATGTCCCTGCTCGGCCCGCAAATACAGCGGCGACACGTAGAGAATCGAATTCTCGATCGGGATCACGAGCAGATTTCCCCGGACCACCCGCGACCCCATCTGGTTCCACAGCGATATCTGTTGGGAGATCTCCGTGTTCTGATGAATTCGCGCCTCGATCTGGAACGGTCCGTAGACCAGCTTCTCCTTGGGAAATTCGTACACGACCAACTTGCCATAGCCGGGCTCGTCGCAGCGCGCGGCGAGCCATGCGATCATGTTGTCGCGACGGCTCGGCACCATCGGGATCATGATGAAGAACTGAGCTTGCACCTCTCCGGGCAGCCGCATGATGATGTAGTAAGGGGCCATCGCGGTAATGCCGTCCATTGAAGAGACGCCGTCACCGGCCGGCTGACGCGGAAATTGCCAGAGGTCCTCGCGGTTATAGAAAACATCGGCCGCTTCCATGTGGTAGGTCTGGAAAAGCTGCGCCTGGATGAGGAAGAGGTCTTCGGGATAGCGAATGTGCTTTTGCAGATCGGGCGGCATGACCGCGAACGGCTTGAACAGGGCGGGGAAGATTCGCTGATAGGTCGCGGCGATCGGGTCGGCCGGGTCCATCAGGTAAAAGTCGATGGTGCCGTTGTAGGCGTCGATCACGACCTTCACCGAATTCCTGATATAGTTGAGGTTGTGGCCGGGCGCAGGCTGCGCGTAGGGAAAATATTCGCTCGTCGTGTAGGCGTCCTGCATCCAGAACATCCGGCCCTCGCTAACGACCAAATAGGGATCGCGATCGAGGGTGAGGAACGGGGCGATGGTGCCGACCCCAGTCTTGATGTTGCGCCGGATCATGATCCGGCTATCGTCGCCGATGTAGTCTGAAAGCAGCAGGTTTACGTCGTTGAAATGGTGGGAGAAGATCAGTCTCCGCACTATCCCCGACAGCGGGATACCACCGGAGCCGTCGTAGGCTGCGTAGGCGTTGTCCTTCCCCTTTGGGTAGTCGAACTCCGGAACGGTTCCCTTGACGATGACGTAGTCGTTGGTCTCCTGTCCGTAATAGATGCGCGGCTCGCGAATAGCGGGGCCACCGTGTGCAACCGGAGGAATATCGTGCAGATAGAGAAGCGGAAGCCCTTCACCGCTCTTCTGGGTGACCGGACTCATCACCGCACCATTGCCGTGGGTGAAAAGGATGTGGCGGTTGACCCAAGTCTGCGCATTGGGAGGCAGCAGCGCGGAATTCAGCTCGCGCGCCGAGATCATCACGCTCTGGTAGGTGTCGCCAAACCAGTATCGATCGACATCGAGGTTGCGCACTTTGTAGTAGGTGCGAATCTCCTGCAGTTGCGCGTAGGTGTCGGCCAAAGGTTGCCAATCCCACAGTCTTATATTGTCAATCGTGGCCTTGTTGACCTCGAGTGTCCTGAAGCTCAGGTCCTGTTCCGCAGGGAAAGGCTTCGGTACGATCCGATTGAGATTGTAGGCCTCGCGGGTCAGGGCAATGTTGCGTTCGATGTAGGGCCGCTCCCACTCCAGCTCGTTCGGCCCGACGTAGAAGCGCTGAAATACCGCGGGGATGATGCCCGACAGCAGCAAGGCGCTGCCGAACAGCAGCACGATCGCGGCGGTCGGAAGGCGGTAGGTTCGCACCCACAGGTTCGCGCCTGCCGCCAAAGCGGCGACGATCGAAAGCGCGATCAGCAGCCACAGGAGCGGCAGTTCCACATTGACGTCGGTGAAGCCCGCGCCGACCACCACGCCGTTGTCGCCGTACAGTAGGAGATAGCGGTCGAGACCGTAGGACCACGCCTTCACGCCAAAGAAGAGGCCGAGAAGCACCGAACCGTGCGAGATCGCCGCCGGCGACATTCGCTGGGCTCGGTCTTCGATGTCGCCATACACCCAGTAGATCGATCCGGCGAACAGTGCGCCCATGACGAGCATCAGCAATGCCCAATTCTTCATGGCCACAAAGGCGGGCAGGGAAAAGAGGTAGAAGCCGATATCCTTGTCGTACAAGGGATCGTTGGTGCCGTAGGGCACCTGATAGATGAAGCGCAGAAGAGTGCTCCAGTTGCCGACTTCGCCCGAGGCGACGAACAGAGCGAAGAGACCGCTACTCGCGACGATCACGATGCGCCACGGCAGCCGCTCGCGCAGGAATTCCAGTGGATCGGGCAGCGCCGCAGCGGCCGCAAGCCGCGGGTCGATGGTCGCAGGCAACCGGCTTCGGCGCCCGGCGAGGCCGAGTGCAAGGCGCGCGTTTGTCCACAAGACGGCGGCGGTCGCCGCGAAGACAACGAGGAAGACGGCGGCTTTCGCGCCGATCGTGGTCCAGAAGACCTGCCTGTAGCCGATCGACGAGAACCACATCCAGTCGACCAGGAAGTCGCCGACGAGCGCGAGCAGGATCAGACCGATTGCGGCGATGATGGCCGCGATGATGAATCCCACCACGGCGCTTCGCCCTGGTGCCTTCCGTTCGGGTCCGGAAATCCCGATCGTCATAGTTACATTATAGCAGAACGACAGACGTGTTGCGCGTGTCGCGGGGGCGACGCACCTGCTTTTTGCTCCGCCCTCCTATAACAGGCAGATGCCCGCATCAGGCTGCACGTCGAACTCGGGAGGACGCGCGAAAGCGAGCGAGGCTCGGACGACAGAGCCATGCGTCCCGGGCTTGAGCTCAGCGCTCCCCAGACACGCGATCGGTGCCATGATAGAGTTGTGCGCCTGTTTTGCCCGACGAGTCAAACGTCGTTGTGTTCTTGCCCGGGCCAATATGGGTTCGCGCAGGGTCTTGAAATATCTAGCAATTTCTACTGTGCATGGGGTTGTTTTCGAGTTTTTGTTTCGGCGGCCGTCTACTCCGCCGCCTTTTCCCTCAGCCGCTGCGCATAGACGTTGATGATCAGCGCCGCCAGCAGGATCAGGCCGCGGATCAGGATCTTCAGGAAGCTGTCGATGTTGACGTGGTCGAGGCCGTTATTCAGGACCCCGAGGACGAAGAGCCCGACGATGGTGTTGCCGATCCCGCCGCGGCCGCCGAACAGGCTGGTGCCGCCGACCACGACGGCGGCGATGGAGTCGAGCAGGTAGGTGTCGAACTCGTTCTGCTGCGCGCTGCCGAAATGGGCGACGCCGAGCATGCCGCCGATGCCCGAGCACACCGCCGAGATCACCATCACAGCACCTAAGATGAGCTTGACGTTGAGGCCTGCATATTCGGCGGCCTCGCGGTTGCCCCCGACCATGTAGACGTAGCGGCCGAAGCGCGTGTAGGTCAGCACCAGATGGCCGCCGAGCAGCATGATGGCGGCGACGATGACGATCCAGGGAATGCCGCCGATCGAGCCGGAGCCGAGCGTCGTGATCAGGCTCGGCACCTTGTAGGCGATCTGGCCGCGCACCAGGAGCGCCGAGATGCCGGCCGCGATCTGCATCATCGCGAGCGTCATGATGAAGGAGGGGATGCCGATCATCGTCAGCCCCAGCGCGTTGACGAGGCCGAGCGCTGCGCAGAGCAGGATCGACAGCAGAATCGCGACCGCGCCGGGCAGGGGGATGTTGGCGATGTTGACGTAGGAATCCTGGAGCGTGAAGTAGGCGACCGCGATGCCGGTGACGTTGGCGATGCTGGCGATCGACAGGTCGATCTCGGCGCAGAGGATCACGAAGGTGAGGCCGACCGCAATGACGCCCGTCACCGACACCTGCGTCAGGATGTTGCCGAGATTGTCCAGCGTCGCGAAGGAGGGGCTGGCGAAGGCGAAGAAGGCGGACAGGAAGATCAGCGTCAGGAACGGCGCGATGTTGCGCATCTGCGAGCGCAGGAAGGGGGCAAGGCCCCGTGCCCGCTGACCCGCCGCCGGAGCCGTTTCAGTGCTCGCCATGGTGCTTCTCCGTCACGCCGCTTCCAGCAGGCGGTCCTTGCTGACCGGCTCGTTCTTGAACTCACGCACCACCGCGCCGCGCTTGAGCACGAGGATGCGGTCGGCCAGCGACAGCACCGTTTCCGGCTCCGTCGACAGCACGATGATCGCGAGCCCCCTGGCGCGGAGGTCGCGCACGATGTTGATGACGTCGTTCTTGGCGCCGACATCCATGCCGCGGGTCGGCTCGCAGAGCACCAGCAGCTTGGGCGGATAGGTGAGCCATTTCGCCAGCGCGACCTTCTGCTGGTTGCCGCCCGAGAGCATGCCGAGGTCGAGGCCGACCACGGGCGGCCTGATCTGCAACTGCTCGACCTGCCGCTGGGCGATGTCGCGCTCCTGCGCCGGCTTGAGCAGCAGCGACGAGATGCGATCCAGAATGCTGATCGAGATGTTCTTGTAGACCGGCTCCTGGTGAAACAGCATGTCGCGCCGACTCTCCGGCACCAGCGCCACGCCGGCGCGCCGCGCCGCCGCAGTGCTGGCGAAGGTCTTTGGCGCGCCGTCGACCGCGAGCGTGCCGCTATCAGGCTTCAGCTTGCCGAACAGGATGCGCGACAGCTCCTGCTGGCCGCAGCCCATGAAGCCGTAGATGCCGAGCACCTCGCCGGCGCGGGCCTCGAAGGAGATATCCTTCAGGCTGCGGGCCAGCGACAATTGGTCGACCTTCAGCACCACCGCGCTGTCGCTCGGCTGCGGCAGCATCAGATCGTCGGTGTAGCTGTGCTCGAGCGCTTCGCCGCCGCGGCCGATCATGGCCTCGATCAGCGCGCCCTTGCTGGTCGCTGCGCTCGCGGTCTCGGCGACCTTCCGGCCGTTGCGGAATACGGTCACCGTGTCGGACACGCGAAGGATGTCCTCGATGAAATGCGAGATGAAGACGATTGCCGTGCCTTCCTCGCGCAGCCGCCGCAGCGTTGCGAACAACCGCTCGACCTCGGGCGGGGAGAGGGCGGAGGTCGGCTCGTCCAGGATGACGATGCGCGCGCCGGAGAACAGCACGCGGGCGATCTCGATCAGCTGCTGCAGCCCGATCGGGAGATCGCCGAGCCGCGTCATCGGATCGACGTCGATGCCGAAGCGGGCAAGCTGCTCGCCGGCCTCGCGCGCCATGCGACGCCATTGCACGAGGCCGAGGGCGTTGGTCGGCTGGTTGCCCAGAAAGACGTTCTCGGCGACCGTGAGGTCGGGCGCGACGCTGAGCTCCTGATGCACCATGGCGATGCCGGCGGCGTGTGCGTCGCGGGCCGAACGGAAATGGGTGTCCTTCCCGTCGATCAGGAAGCGGCCGGAGAATTCGGTGTGCACGCCGGCGATGATCTTCATCAGCGTGCTTTTGCCCGCGCCGTTCTCGCCGACGAGACCGTGGATCTCGCCGGGAAGAAGCGCGAAGTCGACACCACGAAGCGCTTCGACGCCGCCGAAGCTCTTCGTGATGCCTTTCAGTTCCAGGATGGGCGGACGAACCTCAGGCATGGAGGACTAGATCAGGAAGTGGTCTTCCATCCATTGCATGCCGGGCGCGTTCGCCTTGGTCACGACCGGGCCGTCGGTGACGACGTTCTTGGGAATGCCCTGTCCGCTCTTCTCGCCGCCGACCACGGCGGAAACGCCCGCGATGATTGCGCCGCCATGGATGCGGCAGGACGGATTGCGGACGGTCGCGAACATGCGGCCTTCGCTCACCGCCTGGATCGCCGGCGGCATCGCATCCACACCGCCGATCAGGATGTTGGTGCGATTGCGCGCCTTCATGATGTTGGCGGCGGCGAGCGCCATGTCGTCATTGTGGAAGAACGCTGCGTCGATCTGCGGGTACTTGGTGAGGTAGGTTTCCCAGAGGCGCGCGGTCTTGGAGACGTCCCAATCGGCCGGCTGGGTGTCGAGCACCTCGATGTTCGGAAACTGCTTGACGACCGAGTTGAAGCCCTTGGCTCGTCCTTGCGCGCCGGTGTGGCCGAGCGCGCCCTGGGTCATGATGATCTTGCCCTTGCCGCCCATCGCGTTGCACAGCGCCTGCGTCACCGAGGCGCCCATGAACTCGTTGTCGGGAGCGAGGAAGGAGTGGACGTTGATCTGGTCGAGCGGCGCAATCAGCGTGTCCATGTCGATCACGGGCGTGCCGGCGTCGATCATCTTCTGCACGGGCTGGGTGAGGGTGCCGATGCCGAAAGCCTGGATCGCGACGAAGTCCCATTTCTGCGAGGCCATGTTGTCGATCGCCGCGCGCTGCTTCACCGCGTCGAGCTGTCCGTCGAACCAGGTGACCTCGACGTTGAACAGCTTGCCCCAGAATTCCGCGGCCTGCTTGCCCTGCGCGCACCAGGTGGCTTGGAGGCCTGCGTTGGAGAAGGCCGCCTTCAGCGGCTTCTCGCTTCGTCCGACTTCTGCTGCCAATGCGGGGTTTATGCCCATGCTGCCGAGCATGGCAGTCGCTGCGCCGGCGGTTGCTGCCGCCTGAAGAAGATCGCGCCTCGTCGTCGAGAAATCTTTCGTCCCGGACATCGCTCGCTCCCAATATTTTATCGTCGGCGCGTCATTGGTTGCGCGACCGATGTCCGAAAGTGTCTCACAAGAGTTGACGCCACTCAATCTGCAATCAATCGCGAGATCGCCGCAGCCCGTGTTGGTGCAGCGCAAAGCGTCAGGCTGGACCGCCTGCGTATGTGTCGATCTCGACGAGCAACCTGTCCCAGGCCTGTGCAATATCCGGCGCCCATTCATCGCCGAGCAGCTCGTGCAGCGTAGTCCTGATGATCGCGAAGAAAGTGATGAACAGCTCGCGCGGCGTGCCATAGGCCTCGTGCGAGGCGACCTCGCAGGCGATCAGCCGGAAATGCCCGCGGCGGTCGCCGGCGAAGTCGAGGATCGCCTCGATCGTCAGCGCAAGCATCGATCCCATCACGAGCTCACTGCCATGCGAGCGGAACATCGCTCGCGTTTCGGGATGCTCTTCGAACAGGCGCCGATAGACGAGCGGCGTGATATCCGCGCAACGCGACGCCGCGAGCTCAAAGCTGCGTTCGATCGGATTGGGAGAAGCATTCATCGGCGCTTCAGCCCCCGCAGACAAAAAAAGAGCGGGGCCCTGGCCCCGCTCAAAAATTGTGTCGACCCTATTATCCCCGATCTTAAGATTTGATCTTGATTGACGGGGCGACGCTGCATTTTGCGCGTCAGGGGCTCCTCCCGAGACTTGGACCACCAGACTTCGACCTCGCGGCCAGCCTGAGCAAGGGGGATGCTAGATCAACTTTTCTCACTTGTCATCATTTTCGGCAACGATTGTTCAAAATAAGAGCAATAGACGAAATGATCGGGCTTTAGCCGTGCAAGCATATGACAAATATAAGAAATCTGTGGACGGGCGGGGCCTTTTGACCTGCCTCAAATGCCAGCCCCGTAGCCGTGGTGGTCTACCGGGCCATAGATTTCGGCAAATTTGCGCTGGGCCAAGAAGGCGACGGAACTGACCTCGACTCGGGGGTGGCCCGGTGTTTAGTTAGCAGACGAACGAATGGTTCGGCGGATGCGCGCACGGCTGCAAAAATTCCTACCCTTGGTCTTGCTCGCTTTGGCGATGCAGGTGCTGGCGCCGATTGCCGCCTGCTGGGCGGCCGGCAAGGCCGTTGCCGACCCGCTGTCTGCCGCCGTCATCTGCCACAGCGCGAGCGAGCAGGGCGGCCCGAACGACCAGACCGGAGCGCCGACCGCCCATGCCGGCGCGTGCGCGCTCTGTTGCCTGGCGCAGGCCGGCGCCTCGCTCGATTCGCCGCCGCACGTCGCGTTCTCCACTCCGTTCCGCCACGCCGAGCGCGTGGTATGGCGCGCGGCGGATGCGTCCACCGTCGCTCCTGATAGAGGCTCGACCGCCCAGGCGCGGGCGCCGCCACGCTTTTCCTGACGACCCCAGTGTCGCCGCGGTCTGACCGCTGGCGATTGATGCTGTCGAATGGCCGGGAGAGAAAGCCGGCGTCAGGAATGCCCCATGTTACGTTGTCATGCCCGCCGCGGCGTGAGCATCGTTGCCGTTCAGGCCGCGCTGCTTGCCTCGTCGAGCGGAGTTTCCGCCGAAAGCAGCAGTGCGGTACTGCCGCCGGTGACCGTCGATGCGCCCGCCGCAGCGAAGCCCAAGCCGCGCAAACCGGCGGTGCGTGCGGCCGCCGCGAGCAGCCAGTCGGCAAGGCCCGCCAGCGAGCGGGCAACTCCCTCGGGAGAACAGGGTGCGGGCAGCACCCGCCCATCGCTGGAAGCACCGGCCGCCGTGGCGCGCTATCAATTGCCACAACGTTCCTTCAGCATCACGGCGAAAGAGGTCGATGAGACGATCAACCTCAAGGACCCCGAGGACGCCGTCAAATACATGCCGAGCCTGTTCGTGCGGAAGCGCAACGACGGGGACAATCAGGCAGTGCTGGCGACGCGAAGCTGGGGCGTGAACTCCAGCGCGCGCTCGCTGATCTATTACGACGACCTCCTGATCTCGGCGCTGATCGGCAACAACAACACGAATTCCTCGCCGCGGTGGAACCTGATCTCGCCGGAAGCGATCGGGCGGGTCGATTACCTCAACGGCCCGTTCGCGGCCGCCTATCCCGGCAACTCGATCGGTGGCGTGCTGCTGATCACGTCAAAGATGCCGGACAAGCCGTTCGCGGTTGCCAAGGAAACGGTCTCGGTGATGCCGTGGAATCAATACGGCACCAAGGATACCTACGTGACCAGCCAGACCAGCGCCGCCGCGGGCAATCGCGATGGCAAGCTGTCCTGGCTCGTCAGCGCCAACTACCTCGATAGCTACCAGCAGCCGCTCACCTACACGACGAACGGTAGCATTCCGGCGGGCACCACCGGCGCTATCCCGGCCAAGAACAAGGTCGGTCAGGAGGCCGACGTCGTCGGCACCGGCGTTCTCGCGCATTCGCAGCAGACGTCAGCCAATCTGCGCCTCGCCTACGACCTATCGCCGCTGGTGCAGGCGACTTATTCGCTCGGAATCTGGAACAATCACCAGGTTTCCAATCCCCAGACCTATCTGCGGTCGACGGCGACCGGGCTGCCGACCTTCAACAACATCGCGACCTTCGCGAACGCCAAATATATCTGGGACGAAACCCATCTGAGCAATGCGGTGGCAATCAAGAGCGATACCAAAGGCGTCTTCGATTTCGACCTGTCCGCCTCGAGCTATAATTATCTCGAGGATACCCAGCTCAATCCATACACCGTGACGCCGACCGGCGTCGGCTTCTCGCAGAACGGCAAGGTCCAGCGTCTGGATGGCACCAATTGGCAGAACGTCGACGCCAAGGGGATCTGGCGTCCGACGGGTCCGGGCGGTGCGCACGAGGTCAGCTTCGGTGTCCATGGCGATCGGTACCGCCTGGAAAATCCAACCTATGGGTCGGCAGTCTGGTATCAAGCCTCGACCGCCACGGGACAGCTCTATGCAAACAGTCAGGGCGAAACCCGCACCGGCGCGCTCTGGTTTCAGGACGCCTGGAAAATCCAGCCGAATTTGAAGCTGACCCTTGGCGGAAGGCTGGAGACTTGGCAATCGCTCGATGGCCAGAACGTCGTGACCCAGGCGAGCGGAGCAGGTGCCATTACCTCGTCGTTCACGTCGAACCAGCCGGGCCTTGCTTCGACGAATTTCTCGCCAAAGGCTTCGCTCTCCTACGATCCGAACAAGGACTGGAATATCACCGCCAATTTCGGTGAGGCCTATCGCTACCCGACGGTTCTCGAACTTTATCAGAACGTGACCGTCGGCAATACGATCACGGTGGCAAATCCTTTCCTGAAGCCTGAGCAGGACTTCACCGGAGAGTTCAACATCGAACGGCATTGGGACGACGGCCGCGTCCGGTTGACCCTGTTCAGGGAGCGGACCAACAACGCCATCATCGCGCAGACCAATATGATCAACGCGACCCAGAGCGCGACCACGTTCAGCAATGTCGATGCGGTCAGGTTGCAGGGTATCGAGTTGTCCGCCGACAAGGACAACGTTCTCGTCAGTGGTCTCCAGCTGTTCGGCAGCGTCACCTATGTGGACTCGCGAATCCTGGCCGACGCGGGCTGGGCCGGCAGGGATCCGCTAACCGGTGTTCCGACCACTGTCGTCGGCAAGCACGTGCCTTACGTGCCGGAGTGGCGCGCCAAGTTCGGCGTCACCTATCGGCCGAATGATAGCTGGGCCTATACCGTTGCCGCACGCTACAGTGGCAAGCAGTACTCGACACTGGACAACACGGACAGCGTTTCCCACGTCTACGGCGCGTTCGATAACTTTTTCGTTGTGGACTTGAAGATCCACTACAACGCGACGAAGAATTTCGCGTTCGACTTCGGTATCGATAATCTCTTCAACGAGCAGTATTTCCTGTTCCATCCGTTCCCGGGGCGAACGTTCGTTCTCGCCGGCAAGTACACGTTCTGACGGGTGGGGCGATGTTTACGATGAAAAGAAAGGTGAACGACATGAAGCTCTCAAACATTCTCGCGCTGGCGGCGCTCTCGGCCGTTATCTGCGTAACGCCCGTACGCGCCGACGACGTCAAGGCCGGCGATCTCGTGATCTCGCAGGCCTGGAGCCGGGCGACGCCGGGCGGCGCCAAGGTCGCCGGCGGATATCTGTCCATCGAGAACAAGGGCACCGCGGCGGACAAGCTGGTCAGCGTATCCGCTGATATCGCCGGCAAAGCCGAGGTCCACGAGATGGCGATGGACAATGGTGTGATGAAGATGCGCCCGCTCGACAAGGGGCTCGTCATCGATGCCGGCAAGACCGTGAAGCTCGCGCCGGGCGGTTATCACCTGATGCTCCAGGAGCTGAAAGGGCCGTTCAAGCAGGGCGACAAGGTGCCGGTAACGCTTCAGTTCGAGAAGGCCGGCAAGGTCGTCGTGTCTCTCGACGTCCAAGGCGTTGGCGCGCAGGCACCCGGCGATGCCGGACATTCCGGCCATATGGACATGAAGAAAATGCCGGATCATTCGGGAATGAAGATGTGACGAGGGCGATCTGGACCTCCGGGAGACCGAACATGTTGAAGCGAACCTGGTTGATTGTTCTGGGCGCACTTGCGGCAACGCCGGCGAGTGCGCACGTCTTCCTCGAAGGCAAGCAGGCTGCTGTGGGCGGATCGTACAAAGCCGTCTTCGCCGTGCCGCATGGCTGCGCGGGCTCGCCTACGATAAAGGTCCGCGTGCAGATCCCGGAGGGTGTGATCGCGGTGAAGCCGATGCCGAAGGCGGGCTGGACCATCGATGTCGTCGAGGGCAAATACGCCAGCGAATACGACTATCACGGCAACAAGCTCTCCTCCGGTGTCAAGGAGGTGGCGTGGTCCGGCGGCAAGCTGGCGGACAAGAACTATGACGAGTTCGTCCTCAGCACGTTCCTGACCGACGGCCTCAAAGCGAACACGACCCTGTACTTCCCCGTCGTCCAGGAATGCGAGACCGGCGTCAGCCGCTGGATCGAAATTCCGGCCGAAGGGGCAGGACATTCGCATGAGGGCAAGTCACCGGCGCCGGGCGTGAAACTGCTGCCAAAGCCCTGATGCGCCTCTTCGCCGCGCTCGCGACGCTGCTCCTCGTTGTCGGCTTCGCGACCGGCGCGCTAGCGCATGCGGCGCTGGTTGCGGTCGAACCGGCGAGCGGCAGCGTGATTGCGAACACGCCGAAGACGGTGGAGCTGCGCTTCAACGAGGTCGTCACGCCGGGCGTAATCCGGCTGATCGATGGTGCGGGCAGGGCGCGGGACGACGTGCGCGTCGACGCGTCGGGCGAAACGATTTCGGTTGCGATGCCTCCGGATCTGCCGCAGGGCACGGCGGTCGTGAGCTATCGGGTGATCTCGCAGGACGGCCATCCGGTCTCGGGGGCTGTGGTCTTCTCGATCGGCACGCCGACAGCAACGAGGCCTCCCGCGGATGCAGGCCGCGGGTTGGACGTGCCGATCTGGCTGGCGCGGGTTGGTCTCTATGTCGGGATCTTTGTCGGCATCGGCGGCGTGTTCTTTGCGCGCTGGGTTGCGTGGTCGTTGACCGGCACGGCCATACCGCGCATAGCGCTCGTAATCGGCCTTCCCTGCGCTGTTGTCTCGCTCGGCCTGTTGGGCCTCGATCTCCTCGGCCTGCCGCTGGCGGCTCTCGGAACCGTCGCTCCCTGGAAGGTGGCGTTCGCGACCAGCGCGGGTCCGGCATTGCTGGTCGCCATCACCGCGATGCTATCAGCGCTGATGGCGCTGCATGGCGGGTGGCACGCGCGTGCGCTTGCGGTCATCGCGTTTGTCGGCGGAGGTCTGTCGCTGGCCATGACCGGGCACGCCGCGACGGCGCCACCCGAAATGTTGACGCGGCCCACAACCTTCCTCCATGGCCTCGGCGTCACGTTCTGGATCGGGGCACTCGCGCCGCTCGCTGCACTTGTGTCGAAGTCGCCGGTTGCGGCATTGCCTGTCGTGAACCGCTTCGGCCGCGTCGCCGTGCCGGTTGTCGCGATGCTGGCATTGACCGGCCTGGTGCTCGCCGTCGTCCAGCTCGAAAGACTGTCGGCGCTGGTCGAGACCCGCTACGGCCTCATCCTCTCGGTCAAGCTCGCGCTGGTCCTCGCGCTGCTCGTCCTTGCCGCACTCAATCGTGTCAGGCTGACGCCGATGCTGGCGCGAGACAAGAAGGCCGCGTCCGCCCTCAAGCGCTCGATCCTGCTCGAATGCGCCATCGCGCTCGGCATCTTCGCGCTCGTCGCCGGCTGGCGCTTCACACCGCCGCCGCGGACGATCGTTCCGGACACGCCTCTGGCGATCCACATCCACACCGACAAGGCGATGTTCCAGGTCCTGGTCTCGCCGGGCAAGGCGGGGGTCGACCACTTCGTGCTCCAGCTGATGACCGGCGAAGGCGCGCAGCTGGCGGCCAAGGAGGTGACGCTGACCCTGAGCCTGCCGGAGCGCGGCATCGAGCCGATGGAGCAAGGCGCCTCGCTCGGGCCGGATGGCTACTGGCACGTGCGCAAGGTCGAGCTTCCCTTTGCCGGCCGCTGGCATGTGCGGATCGACGCGCTGGTGAGCGATTTCGAGAAGATCACGCTGGAGGACGAGCTCGAGGTGGCGCAGCCGTAACAAGGCGCCGCCGCGGCTCAAGCTGAACCTGAAGTCGACGGAAAAATGACAAGGAATTCCGTTGTGTTAGCGGCTTTTCCTCATTCCCGGTCTTGTGTTTTCGCTCCCAATCCGGTTTCACTGCAACCCCTCACTGATTCCCAGAGTGTTGCCATGCGGTTGTCGCGGTTCTTTCTGCCCATCCTGAAGGAAAATCCGAAAGAGGCGGAGATTGTCTCGCATCGGCTGATGCTGCGCGCCGGCATGATCCGGCAGGAGGCGGCCGGCATCTATGCCTGGCTGCCGCTCGGCTTCCGCGTGCTGAAGAAGATCGAGCAGATCGTGCGCGAGGAGCAGGACCGTTCCGGCGCGCTGGAACTGCTGATGCCGACGCTCCAGCTCGCCGACCTCTGGCGCGAGAGCGGCCGCTACGACGCCTATGGTCCGGAGATGCTGCGCATCGCCGACCGCCACAAGCGCGAGCTGCTGTACGGGCCGACCAACGAGGAAATGATCACCGAGATCTTCCGCGCCTATGTGAAGTCCTACAAGAACCTGCCGCTGAATCTCTATCATATCCAATGGAAATTCCGCGACGAGCAGCGTCCGCGTTTCGGCGTGATGCGCGGCCGCGAGTTCCTGATGAAGGACGCCTATTCGTTCGACCTCAACGAGGCCGCAGCGCGCGTCGCCTACAACAAGATGTTCGTCGCCTATTTGCGCACCTTCGCGCGGATGGGGCTGAAGGCGATCCCGATGCGCGCCGAGACCGGCCCGATCGGCGGCGATCTCAGCCACGAGTTCATCGTACTGGCTGAGACCGGCGAATCCGGCGTGTTCATCAATCGCGACGTGCTGGACCTGCCGGTGCCGGGCGAGGACGTCGACTATGAGAGCGACCTGACGCCGATCATCAAGCAATGGACCTCGGTCTATGCGGCGACGGAAGACGTGCACGACGCCGCGCGGTTCGAACAGGAAGTGCCCGCGGACAAGCGGGTGAACACCCGCGGCATCGAGGTCGGCCAGATCTTCTATTTCGGCACGAAATATTCCGACGCGATGAAGGCCCTTGTGGCCGGGCCCGACGGCGTCGACGTGCCGATCCATGGCGGCTCCTACGGCGTCGGCGTCTCGCGCCTGTTAGGTGCCATCATCGAGGCCTGCCATGACGATGCCGGCATCAAATGGCCGGAGGCTGTTGCTCCGTTCCGGGTGTCGATCCTCAACCTCAAGCAGGGCGATGCCGCGGTCGATGCGGCCTGCGAAAAGCTTTATGCGGAGCTCACCGCCAAGGGCGTCGACGTGCTCTATGACGACACCGACCAGCGCGCCGGCGCCAAATTCGCCGCCGCCGACCTGATCGGCATCCCCTGGCAGATCATGATCGGCCCGAAGGGGCTCGCCGACGGCAAGGTCGAGATCAAGCGGCGCAGTGACGGCTCCCGCGAGACCATGTCGCCTGCGGACGCGGTCGCCCGGCTGGTCGGCTGAATATTGTTCATCGCCCGATATCGAGGCCGCCAATCCGGCCACAATTGACCCCGAATCATGGGATTATCGAGCGATGGATGAAACCATGACCGAAACCGTTCCAACCCGGCCTTTTGCACCATTCGAGTGGATGCTGTCGGCGCGCTATTTACGGGCGCGCCGCAAGGAGGGATTCATCTCGGTCATCGCCGGGTTCTCCTTTCTCGGCATCATGCTGGGCGTGGCGACGCTGATCATCGTCATGGCCGTCATGAACGGCTTCCGGAAAGAGCTGCTCGACAAGATCCTGGGGCTGAACGGCCACATCCTGGTGCAGCCGCTGGAATCGCCGCTGACCGACTGGAAGGACGTCGCCGACCGCATCAGCCAGGTCCAGGGCATCCGGCTTGCCGCCCCAGTGGTGGACGGCCAGGCGCTGGCGTCCTCGCCGTGGAACGCCTCGGGCGTCCTGGTGCGCGGCATCCGCTCCGACGACCTCAACAACCTCACCTCGATTGCCAAGAACATCAAGCAGGGCTCGCTCGAGGGCTTTGACGACGGGCAGGGCGTCGCGATCGGCCGGCGCCTCGCCGACCAGTTGTCCCTGCATGCCGGCGATAGCGTGACGCTGGTGGCGCCGAAGGGCGCGGTCACCCCGATGGGCACCACGCCGCGCATCAAGCCGTACAAGATCGTCGCCGTGTTCGAGATCGGCATGTCCGAATACGACCTCGGCTTCGTGTTCATGCCGCTTGCGGAGGCGCAGGCCTATTTCAACCGCAGCAGCGACGTCACCTCGATCGAGGTGTTCACCACCAACCCCGACCGTATCGACGCCTTCCGCAAGGCGGTGACGGAGGCGGCGGGCCGGCCGGTGTTCCTGGTCGACTGGCGGCAGCGCAACTCGACCTTCTTCAACGCGCTCCAGGTCGAGCGCAACGTGATGTTCCTGATCCTGACCATGATCGTGCTGGTCGCAGCGCTGAACATCGTTTCCGGACTGATCATGCTGGTGAAGGACAAGGGCAGCGACATCGCGATCCTGCGCACCATGGGGGCCTCGCAAGGCTCGATCATGCGCATCTTCCTGATCACGGGCGCCTCGATCGGCGTGGTCGGCACGCTGGTCGGCTTCTTCGTCGGCCTCGTGATCTGCCTCAACATCGAATCCATCAGGCAATTCCTGTCCTGGCTGACCAGCACCGAGCTGTTCTCGCCCGAACTCTATTTCCTGTCGAAACTGCCCGCCGAGATCGACGTCGGCGAGACCACGGCCGTCGTCATCATGGCGCTGACGCTGTCGTTCCTGGCGACGCTCTATCCGTCGTGGCGCGCCGCGCGCCTCGATCCCGTCGAAGCGCTGCGGTACGAGTGAGGGGCTGATGGAGCAGCAGCATGGGGCGGAAGACGTACCGGTCATTTATCTCCACGAGATAAAGCGGCAGTACTTGCAGGGCGAGGTGCCGCTGACGATCCTCGACGGCGCCAAGCTCGCGCTGTGGGCGGGCCAGTCGGTCGCGCTGGTCGCACCGTCGGGCACCGGCAAGTCGACGCTGCTGCACATCGCGGGTCTGCTGGAGGCACCCGATTCCGGCGAGGTCTATGTCTCGGGCGCGCCGACCTCGCAGCTGCCCGACATCGAGCGCACCCAGCTGCGCCGCACCGATATCGGCTTCGTCTACCAGTCGCACCGGCTGCTGCCGGAGTTCTCGGCGCTGGAGAACGTCATGATGCCGCAGATGATCCGCGGCCTGAAGAAGTCCGAGAGCGTCAAGCGCGCCAAGGAGATCCTGGGCTATCTCGGCCTCGGCGACCGCATCACCCATCGCCCGGCCGAACTGTCGGGCGGCGAGCAGCAGCGCGTGGCGATCGCGCGCGCGGTGGCCAACGCGCCGCGCGTGCTGTTTGCGGACGAGCCGACCGGCAATCTCGATCCGCATACGGCCGATCACGTGTTCCAGGCGCTGATGCAGCTGGTCAAGGCGACCCAGGTGTCGATGCTGATCGCGACCCACAACATGGAGCTCGCCGGCCGCATGGACCGGCGCGTGTCGCTGTCGAACGGCCAGGTCGTCGAGCTCGAATAACAAATCTGCGAAAACAACCCCATGCACAGTAGACGGCGATCGCCGGCCACGCATGGGGTGACGTCTCCCAGCCATTTGACCTGCCGGGCAAATCCGCCGCGACGGCGCACCGCCGCGGCGGGCAGGCTGATTACGGCCGGATCACGGTCAATCTGAACGGCCCGCCATTGGCTGCTGCGTGATCGACCGCCTCGTTGGCGTGGTCGAGGTCGAAGGCCGTCACCTCGTAGTCCTCCAGGCGCAGCAACCCTGATCGCAGCAGCGCGATCAGGCGGCCCGCCGCATCCGGCGGGTACATCCAGACGCCGTGAATGCTGATGCAATTCCGCATGATCCAGGGGTAGGGCAGCTCGAGGCCCGCGCCGCCGGCCATGCCGACGCCGCCCATCAGCAAGGCACGGCCGTAGGGACGCACCGTCATGATCGCTGCGCGCACGACGCTCGTGCTCACCGAGGGTGGCATGATGTCGAACACGCAGTCGATCGGACCTGCCGCCCGCTGCATCGCCTCGCGGTCGTCGTCCTCGACGCCGGTGAGCTTGACCGGCTTCACGCGGTTGCCGAAGCGGCGGACGAGGTCGGCCAAAACCTTGTCGTTGCGGCCGGGCGCCACCACGCAGGCCGCGCCCATCGCGAGCGCGACGGAGACGGCGGCGCTGCCGAAATTGCCGGTGGCCCCGCTCACCAGCACGGTCTCGCCGGGCTGGAGCTTCGCGGCGAGAAAGCCGCCATAGGGCACCAGCAGCGTCCCCAGCGCGCACCATTGCGAGGCCTCCTCGGACGTGATCTGGCCGAGGCGTTTGACGTTCTCGGTCGGCAGGCGCATCTGCTCGGCGAACGAGCCGTGGCGAAAGTGCCGTTGCAGGCGCATGCCGCCGGGCCCCGCAGCCGTGAGCCCCTGCAGGGCGATGTCGGGCGCAACGGCGTCGTCGCGCGAACGCACGGTCGGATCGCAGAACACCCAGTCGCCGACGGCAAGCTTGGTTGCGTCCGGACCGATCGCGCGCACCCGCCCGATGCCTCCCGGGCCCGGGATGATCGGCAGGTCGAGCGCGTAATTGCGCATCCCGCTGAAGACCTCGTTCATGTAGGACAGCACGCGCGTGGCGACGATTTCGACGACGACCTCGCCGGTGCCGATGGACGGTTCCGGAACGTCCTCGACGACCAGCGGCGATCCCAGGGATTTGAGTATTGCAGCTTTCATGATGTTCACCTCAAGGTCGGGTGAACTCCCTATGCGCCGCCTTGGAGGGGACAAGAAGGCCTGGTATTATCCTAGTATTATCCAGGCCCTCCATCGAGGACATCCGTCATGGCCGACCCGCGCCGCGTCGAATTCGGCGACTTCCTGCGGTCCCGCCGCGAAAAGCTGACGCCGAAGACGGTGGGGCTGCCCGCAGGCAGCCGCCGACGGACCGCGGGCCTGCGCCGCGAGGAGGTCGCGCAGCTCGCCGGCATCGGCGTCGACTGGTACATCCGCCTCGAGCAGGGCCGCACCGTCAGTCCCTCGGTCACCACCGTCGACGCGCTGGCCCGCGCGCTGCGGCTCAGCAAGACCGAGCACGCACATCTGAAGGCGCTGGCGAGAGACGGCGACAGACGCCCGTTCGTACGCGAGGTCGTGCCGCCCTCCATCGGGCGCATGATCGAGAGCCTGAATCAGCCGGCCTATGTCACGGGGCGACGCTGGGACGTGTTGGCCTGGAACGACGCGGCCGAAGAGGTGTTCGGGTTCGGACAATTGCCTGAGCGAGATCGCAACACGCTGCTTCTCGTCATGACGGACAAGCAGCGGCGGAAACTATATGGGGCAGGCTGGACGGACATCGCGAAGGGCATGGTGGCGATGTTTCGCGCGACCCACGACGTCTGGGCGGGCGATCCCGCCTTCGCGGAATTGCTGGCGCGGCTGCGGCAGGGCAGTCCGGAATTCGTCAAATGGTGGGAAGCGCACGAGATCCGCGGCACCATCTCGGGCCGCAAGACCATGTCCCATCCGACCCTCGGCGTGCTGAATTTCGAGCACACCAGCTTTCAAGCCAATGACGATCCAGCGCTGAAGCTCGTGATTTATACGCCGGTGTGAGGCGCGGGCTGACAAATCGCGGCGCAGGAGAGAACAGGCAGAATGGCAGATCAATTCGAAATAGCGTGCCTTCATCGAATTGGTAGCGACAATCCTCAGAAGCGGGAGCGGCATTCTTTTGATTTCGTAGTCAATGGAACGTCACTCTTCGAAGCTGCTCAAGCTTCTAAATACGATATGTGTGGGTGTCTTTCGGACCCGCAATTCGAACGCGACGTGGCTCGGCGCATCAATGGAAAAACGGTTGCTGCGTTGACTTCGGACGCCCTCTTCAGCGGGTACCGTGTCCCCCTGTTTATTTGCCCGGAGTGCGGCGACTTCGCGTGTGGCGCTATCACTGCCCGCGTGTCTCGAACTGAGTTTGGCATCCGATGGTCCGATTTTGCGTACGAAAATGGATCTGACGCAGCTTGCGAGGTCGCACTTGGGCCATTCGAGTTCGAGTGGGCCATTTACGTAAGTGAACTTGGACGCTCAATAGCCGATTAGCTTCACTCTGAGCCATCTGGGCCACGTGGTCTCCGGTTTGCCAGCCGCCTTCGCAAGCGCTATGTCCGTGCCTCCCGGACAAGAGCCCTGACATGACAATCTCTGACGACAACGACCTCACGCGGCTGAAAGAGATCGGGCGCATCGTCGCCAATACCCTGGAGGCAATGGGGAAGGCGATCGAGTCGGGCATGACCACCGCCGAGCTCGACCAGATCGGGCGACAGCTGCTGGAGGCTGCCGGGGCGCGTTCGGCGCCCGAGCTGGCCTACGACTTTCCCGGAGCGACCTGCATCAGCGTGAACGAGGAGGTCGCACACGGCATCCCGGGCGAGCGGCGGATCGCGCGCGGCGACCTCGTGAACATCGACGTCTCAGCCGAGAAGAACGGTTTCTTTGCCGATACGGGAGCATCGTTCGCCGTGCCGCCTGTCACGCGCGCGATCGAACGTCTTTGCCGGGATGGCAAGCGGGCGATGTGGACCGGCCTGCAGCAGGTCGGCGCCGGCAAGCCGATCGCCGGCATCGGCCAGGCCATCGGCACCTTCGCGCGGAAGAACGGCTACAGTCTCGTCAGGAATCTTGCCAGTCACGGTGTCGGCCTGTCGCTTCACGAGGAGCCGACGGAGATCGCAACATGGCCCGACCGCTCCGAGCGCCGCATCATGGGCGATGGCCTCGTGTTCACCGTCGAGCCGTTCCTGTCCCTGGGCGCCGAATGGGCGCAGGATGGCGACGATCCCTGGACGCTCTACAGCAGCCCCGAGGCGCCGACCGTTCAGTACGAGCACACCGTGATCGCAACCCGAAACGGACCGTTGATCGTCACGCTGGCCGGTTGAGGCCACCGAGGTCGGAGCTCACGCGTCGCTCGACCGGAGGCGCCTCACGCCACCGGAGCTCTGGCAGCTTCCGAACGGCTTTGATCAACCGGCGCCAGTGGCGGCGCCTGTCGCGCCGGAGCGTTCCGAGGCGTAGCCGCGTTGCGTCCTGAGCTGGCCTCCACCGGAGCAGCTCCGGCGTCGCGCCAGGCGACGATCCAGATCAGGAAACCGAGAAGCGCAAGCGCAGCGCCGACGGGACCGGTGGAAGTCCACCCCAGCCCCTCGCGAATGGCCAAGCCGCCCAGGAACGGGCCGAGCGCATTGGCGGTGTTGAATGCCGAATGGTTGAGCGCGGCGGCGAGCGCCTGCGCATCTCCCGCGACGTCCATCAGCCGCGTTTGCAGGATGGCGCCGAGCGAGACGCTGGCGCCGATCGCGAAAATGTCGACCGCGAGCAGCCAGACATTGCCGGCGACAAGCGGAAACACCAGCAGCGCCGCGGCCGCAAACAGCAGAATGCAGCCCGCCGTCGGCATCAAGGCGCGGTCCGCGAAGCGCGGCACGAGCAGATTGCCGAGCGTGGCGCCGATGCCGAACACGGCGAGGAAGAACGGAATGACGGCGGGGCTGACCCTGGTGACCTCGATCAGCGTCGTCGCCAGATAGGTGTAGACGGCGAACATGCCGCCGAAGCCGATGGCGCCGATCGCCAGCGTGATCCAGACCCGGCCGTTTCTCAGCGCACTGAGCTCGCGCAGCGGATCCGACCCGCCGGCGTGGTCGCGCGGCGCGAACAGGGCGCACAGCAAGACCGTGAGCAGCGCCAGCACCGACACCAGGCCGAAGCTCGCGCGCCAGCCGAGCGCCTGGCCGATCAGATTGGCGAGGGCACGCCGATGATGGTGGCGCTGGTCAGGCCGAGCATCACCTGGCCGATCGCCTGCGAGCGACGGTGTTGAGGAACCAGCGAGGCTGCGACGAGGGCGGCGATGCCGAAATAGGCGCCGTGCGGCAATCCCGAGAGGAAGCGTGCCGCGATCATCGAGCCGAAGCCGGGCGCCAACGCGGTGAGCGCATTGCCGAGCGCGAACACGGCCATCAGGACCAGAAGCTGCGTGCGCCGCGCGAACCGCGCGCCGAGCACGGCGATCAGCGGCGCGCCCAGCACCACGCCGAGCGCGTAGGCGCTGATCGCATGTCGCGCGGTCGGCTCGTCGATGCCCAAGTCGGCGGCGAAAAACGGCAACAGGCTCATCGATGCGAATTCGGTGGTTCCGATCGCAAAGCCGCCCATCGCGAGCGAGAACAGGACGATGGCGAGGTGAGGGGGCGCTGAAGCGCGCGGCGAGGTCGCTTGAGGCGAGGTCGTCATGTGTCCTGCATTGGTGGCGTCAACGGGAACCAGCCCTTTGAAACGTCGCCACCCCTGCAAGATTTGTCCGCCGTACTTAAACCCGGATCAGCCTGCGTCAACACCGGAGATGCGATCCAGGGCACGCCGCATATCAGCGTCCCGATTTACTTGTGCCGACCCTAATCCGCACGCCTCGATCGGCGAGGCGATTTCTTCTGCGCAAAATACGGATTCGCGATGCACGTCGCCGAACGTCCAACGGCGAGATATCTGCACTGCTCGAGCGAGGCGTAGCGACAGTCGGCATAGCCGATGGGGCCGTAGATCTGCATGCAGACGGGATAGTTGGGATCATAGGTCTGCGCGCGCGAAGCTCCGCCCGCGAACAGCAGGCCGATCGCGACGAACGCGAGGCGGGCGCGGCGCATCTCAGCGCGGCACATAGTAGCCGGGTGAATAGCCGGGCGTCTGCGTGCGCGGACGGTTTTGATACGCATAGGGATCATCGCTTTGACCTGCGAAATAGGGATTGGCGATGCAGGTGAGCGCGCGGCCCGACGAGCTCGCCTGACACTGTGCGTAGGTGTCGAAGGTGCAATTGCTCAGCCCCGGCCATTCATCGCCGGTGAGGCAGAACGCATGATGCGTTCCGAAAGCAAGCGCCGGTGTGTTTGCGCTCAGTGTAAATGTGGCGAGCGCGAGAAAAAATGTGGCGACAATGGGGATGAAAATTTGTCTGCGCATATCAACTCTCCAATCACGCGAATGTGCGCGCGACGATGTTACGCGCGTCTGCAATTTATCTCGTGCAGCCGACAATGGAACTACAGAAAACTCTTGTTTCAAAGGGTTTCCAGCGCGCGCTGCTAAACGTTCATTAACGCAGCAGCGGCCTTTGGCTTCGACTGTTGCGTCGAGGTTACAGCAATTCCGTCGAGCGCTGTTATGACGACGCCACGGCCAGGGGGCCTAACGACGAAACTGGAACTGGAACGGGACTCAAATGAAGAAGAATTTGTTGCTCGCTGCTGTGAGCCTTGTCGCGCTCAGCGCGGCTGCGCCGGCGCTGGCCGCCGATCTCGCGGCTCGGCCGTACACCAAGGCGCCTGCGATGGTCGCCGCGATCTACGACTGGAGCGGCTTCTACATCGGCATCAACGGCGGCGGCGGTTCGTCGCACGCGACCTGGGATTTCGTCGGCGTGGGTCGTGAAGGTTCCCACGACGCGACCGGTGGCACGGTCGGTGGTCAGGTCGGTTATCGCTGGCAGTCCGGCCAGTGGGTGTTCGGCGTGGAAGGTCAGGGCAACTGGGCCGACTTCTCCGGCGACAACACCAGCGCGCTGTTCGCCACCCGCAACCGCACCAAGATCGATGCGTTCGGCCTGATCACCGGCCAGGTCGGTTATGCCTGGAACAACGTCCTCGTCTACGTCAAGGGCGGTGCGGCTGTGGTCAGCGACAAGTACGAGATCTCCAACCTCGCTGGCGCGGTGCTCTCGTCGGCCAACGACACCCGCTGGGGTGGCACCGTCGGTGCTGGCCTCGAGTACGGCTTCGCGCCGAACTGGTCGGTTGGCGTCGAGTACAACCACATCTTCCTGTCGGATAAGGACGTCACCTTCGCTGGCTTCGCCGGCGCCGAGCGCATCAAGCAGGACGTCGACATGGGTCTCGTCCGCCTGAACTACAAGTTCGGCGGCCCGATCCTCGGCCGTTACTGATACCAATCGCTCTTCGAACGGTTGTCGAAAGCCCCGGCCACTGGCCGGGGCTTTTTTATTGTTTGAATTCAGCGAGTTAACCATCCTGTCTCAGGTTGGCTCAGAATGCTTGACTCCTAAGAACGAAATGAGAACAATGTTCTGCATACGTTCCAGCAAGGGAGCAGGCCATGTTCAGGATTTTCGTGGAAGAAGCCGCCGCACTGGCGTCGATCACGTTGTTCGTCGGGATGATCGCCATCTGGGCCCAGGTGATTCCGCAGCTCTAGACCGGCGGTTTTGTAACCCGAAGGTCGGGAACCCGAGCGGAGCCTTGTTGGAGATGCCCCTTGGGGAAAAGCAGGACGACGCAGCCTATCGGCCGCTCCGGAATGGACTCTGGCACGGCGACGCCCCACCATCGTGAGGCGAGTCGGCCGGCGGTGCAGAACCCCTTGGAGCCGGCGTCCGCTCCATCCCATCTGCAAGAGGCCGTCACGCGACCATGCCGAGCGCCGGATTTGTCCACCTTCACGTTCACTCGGCCTATTCGCTGCTCAAGGGCTCGATCAAGATCGCCAAGCTCGCCGAGCTTGCCAAGAAAGACCACCAGCCGGCCCTGGCGCTGACCGACACCGACAATCTGTTCGGTGCGCTGGAATTCTCCGACAAGATGGCGGGCTCCGGCATCCAGCCGATCGTCGGCTGCGAGCTCGCAATCGATTTCGGCGACCAGGATCCCAATGCGCGCAACGCGATGGCGCCGTCGCGCGTGGTGCTGCTGGCCGCGCAGGAGCGCGGCTATCGCAGCCTGATGCGGCTGAACTCGCGCGCCTTCCTCGAGTCGCCTGACAGCCATGCCCCGTTCATCAAGTTCGACTGGTTCGAGGGTGAGACCGAAGGGCTGATCGCGCTCACCGGCGGCCCGGACGGCCCGATCTCGCTGGCGTTTGCCGGCGGCCTTGCCGAGCTTGCGGCTGCGCGCTGCGAGCGTCTCGCCGGCCTGTTCGGCGATCGCCTCTACATCGAGTTGCAGCGCCACAACACCGACAAGGAGCGGCGCATCGAGAGCGGGCTGATCGACCTCGCCTATGCGAAGGGCCTGCCGCTGGTTGCGACCAACGAGCCGTATTTCGCCACGACCGACGATTACGAGGCGCATGACGCGCTCTTGTGTATCGCCGGCGGGCGGCTGATCGCCGAGACCGATCGCGTCCAGCTCACGCCCGATCACCGCTTCAAGACCCGCGCCGAGATGGCGGTGCTGTTCGCCGACATTCCGGAGGCGCTGGCCTCGACCGTGGAAATCGCCGAGCGCTGTTCGTTCCGCCCGATGACGCGCAAGCCGATCTTGCCGTTCTTCACCGTCGGCGCCGCCGCGAGCTCCGATGCGGCCGCGGTCGAGGCGGCCGAATTGAAGCGCCAGGCGGAGGAGGGGCTCGCCAATCGCCTCAGCGTGCACGGCCTCTCGCAGGGCACTACCGAGGAGGATTACAACAAGCGCCTGGCGTTCGAGCTCGACGTCATCATGCGCATGAAATACGCCGGCTACTTCCTGATCGTGTCCGACTTCATCAAATGGGCGAAGGGCCAAGGCATCCCGGTCGGGCCGGGCCGCGGCTCCGGCGCCGGCTCGCTGGTGGCGTGGGCGCTGACCATCACCGATCTCGATCCGATCAAGTTCGGCCTGCTGTTCGAACGCTTCCTCAATCCGGAGCGCGTCTCGATGCCGGACTTCGACATCGACTTCTGCCAGGATCGCCGCGGCGAGGTGATCAGGTACGTCCAGGAGCGCTATGGCCGCGACCAGGTGGCGCAGATCATCACCTTCGGTACGCTGCAGGCGCGCGGCGTGCTGCGCGACGTCGGCCGCGTGCTGCAGATGCCCTATGGCCAGGTCGACAAGCTGACCAAGCTGGTGCCGCAGAATCCTGCCGCGCCCGTGACGCTGGCCGCTGCGATCGAGAGCGAGCCGAAACTCCAGGCGTTCCGCGACGAAGACCCCGTGGTGGCGCGCGCCTTCGACATCGCCCAGCGCCTCGAAGGCCTGACCCGCCACGCCTCGACGCACGCGGCCGGCATCGTGATCGGCGATCGCCCCTTGAGCGAACTCGTGCCGATGTATCGCGATCCCAAATCCGACATGCCGGTGACCCAGTTCAACATGAAATGGGTCGAGCCGGCGGGCCTCGTGAAGTTCGACTTCCTCGGCCTGAAGACGCTGACCGTGCTCGACGTCGCGTGCAAGCTGCTCAAGCCGCGCGACATCCATGTCGATCTCGCCACGCTGCCGATCGACGATGCCGAGAGCTATCAGATGCTGGCCCGCGGCGAGGTGGTCGGCGTGTTCCAGGTTGAAAGCCAGGGCATGCGGCGCGCGCTGGTCGACATGCGCCCCGACCGTTTCGAGGACATCATCGCGCTGGTCGCGCTGTATCGCCCGGGCCCGATGGCGAACATCCCGACCTATTGCTCGCGCAAGCATGGCGACGAGGAGCCGGAATATCTGCATCCCGTGCTGGAGCCGATCCTGAAGGAGACCTTCGGCGTCATCATCTACCAGGAACAGGTGATGCAGATCGCGCAGGTGATGTCGGGCTATTCGCTCGGCGACGCCGACCTCCTGCGCCGCGCCATGGGCAAGAAGATCCGCGCCGAGATGGACAAGCAGCGCGACATCTTCGTCGCCGGCGCGGTCAAGAACGGCGTGCCGAAAGCGCAGGCCGAGACCATCTTCGAATTGCTCGCCAAGTTCGCCGACTACGGCTTCAACAAGAGCCACGCGGCGGCCTATGCGCTGGTGTCCTATCACACCGCCTACATGAAGGCGCATTATCCGGTGGAGTTTATCGCGGCGTCGATGACGCTCGATCTGAACAACACGGACAAGCTTTCCGAATTCCGTTCCGAGGCGCAGCGCCTCGGCATCAAGGTCGAGCCGCCGAACATCAACCGTTCCGGCGCGACCTTCGAGGTCGGCGACAAGGTCATCTACTATGCGCTTGCAGCGCTCAAGGGCGTCGGCATCCAGGCGATCGAGCAGATCATCGAGGAACGCACCAAGCGCGGGCTGTTCACCTCGCTCGCCGACTTCGCCGCGCGGGTCAATCCGCGCGCAATCAACAAGCGCATCATCGAAAGCTTAGCTGCCGCCGGCGCCTTCGACACGCTGGAGCCGAACCGCGCGCGCGTCTTCGCCGGCGCGGACGCGATCCTCGCGGCCTGCCAGCGCGCGCACCAGGCCGAGACCATCGGCCAGAACGACATGTTCGGCATGTCGGCGGACGCGCCGACCATCATGCTGCCGCAGATCGAGCCGTGGCTGCCGGCCGAGCGGCTGCGCCGCGAATATGACGCGATCGGCTTCTTCCTGTCCGGACATCCGCTCGACGATTACGCCACCGTGCTGAAGCGCCTACGGGTGCAGAGCTGGGCGGAATTCTCGCGCGCGGTGAAGACCGGCGCCACCGCCGGCAAGGTCGCGGCCACCGTCGTCTCGCGCATGGAGCGGCGCACCAAGACCGGCAACAAGATGGGCATCATGGGATTGTCCGATCCCACGGGCCATTTCGAGGCGGTGCTGTTCTCCGAAGGCCTTGCGCAATATCGCGACGTGCTGGAGCCGGGCGCTGCCGTGCTGCTGCAGCTGGGCGCCGAGCTCCAGGGCGAGGACGTCCGCGCCCGCGTGCTGCACGCCGAGCCGCTGGATGATGCCGCCGCCAAGACGCAGAAGGGCCTGCGCATCTTCCTGCGCGACACCAAGCCGCTGGAATCGATCGCCAAGCGGCTCGCGGGGCCCGAGATGGCGGCGTCGAACGGCGGCGCGCCAAAAGTCGGCAGCCCCGGCATCGCGCCGCGCTCCAACGGCGATGGCGAGGTCTCGCTGGTGATGATGCTCGACCTCGAGACCGAGGTCGAGATGAAGCTGCCCGGCCGCTTCAAGGTCTCGCCGCAGATCGCGGGTGCCATCAAGGCGGTCGCGGGCGTCGTGGACGTGCAGCAGCTGTAGGGCGCGACGAGATTTACGCCGTTGCGTGCTCTTGCGGTCGATCGCGAATGGATGGAGGCGGGCGCAGGCCCGTGCAGTCATCGCTTCGGCTTCGCGGCATGGTTTGCGTTGCAGCAAGCGTAAGTTGCGTCAATCATTATTGGTGATTTCTTCACGTCAGCGGACCTATGATCGCGACGATTCCATTCGTCCGCTGCACCTGGGGAAACGTCACATGTGCGAAAAATGCTCTGAGGTTCGCCTCAATCACGACATGGGACCGTCGCGGCGCGCCGCGATGCTGTTTGGCGCCTCCGCGCTGGGCCTCGCCTTGACCGGCAGTGCCTTCGCCAAGGAGACCAAGGCGCCGCCAAAACCGCAGAACGTGCTGTCGCCCGACGCGGCGCTGAAGCGGCTGATGGAAGGCAATGCGCGCTATGTCGACGGCGTGTCGCGGCGGCACGATTTCAAGCATGAGCGCGAGGCGCTGGCCGGCGGGCAGAACCCGTTCGCGGCCGTGCTGAGCTGCGCCGATTCGCGCATCGCGCCGGAATACGCCTTCGATAGCGGCCGCGGCGATCTGTTCGTCTGCCGCGTCGCCGGAAATTTTGCCGGCACCGAGACCGTCGCCAGCATGGAATATGCGGTCGCGGTGCTGGGCGCGCCGCTGATCCTGGTGCTCGGCCATGACAGCTGCGGCGCGGTCGATGCGACGCTGAAGGCGATCAAGGACGACAAGCCGCCGCCGGGCCACATTCCTTCGCTGGTCGATGCGATCGCGCCCTCCGCAAAGGCAGCGATGCAGCAGGGCGGGGACGTGCTCAACAAGGCGATCCGGCAGAACGTGATCGACAACGTCGGCAAGCTGAAGTCGGCCGCGCCGATCCTCAATGCGGCCGTGGAGCAGGGCAAGCTGAAGGTCGTCGGCGGCATCTACCGGCTCACGACCGGGACGGTCGACCTGATCGCGCAAGGCTAACGCGCAAGGCTGAACGAGTTGGTTGACGCGCTGATCGCCTCGCGCCGGTTCGTCGTCGCGAGGCTTACGCGTGCCTGACGCAGCTGCCTGACGCCGACGCCATGCCGCCGCCTCAATCCGGGCATCTCGTTCAAGCTCCATTCAGCTGGCCGCGCATCTGATGCGCTGTGGCCACCTCAACAACAAAAGCGGGCACAAGCCATGCGTGGGACGCTCAAAGTCTTCATATGCCTTCTCCTGCCGATCGCGGTCCTCGCCGCGGGGGCACAGCAGCCAGCCCGTGCGCAGCAGCAGGAAAAGCGCATCGCGCTCGTGGTCGGCAACGGCGCCTATGCCAAGTCGCCGCTGGCGACGACCGCGAACGATGCCGGCCTGATCGCGCAGACGCTGCAGGCGGCGGGCTTCGATGTCGTCGGCGCGCGCGATCTCGACGGCGACACGCTGCGCAAGAGCTTTCGCGATTTCATCCAGAAGGCGCAGGCCTCCGGTCCAGGCACCGTCGCGATGATCTATCTGTCCGGCTACGGCGTGCAGCTTGCCGGCGAGAACTATTTCATCCCGGTCGATTCCAACATCACCCGCGACACCGACATTCCGACCGAAGCCTTGCGCATCAGCGACTATGCGCGCCAGCTCGCGTCCGTTCCGCTGAAGGCCAACATCGTCGTGCTGGATGCCGCACGGGCGCAGCCCTTCATCGAAGGCGGCCAGCCGATCGCGAGCGGGCTTGCCCTGGTCGAGCCTGATCCGAACATGCTGATCGCGTTCAATGCCGCGCCCGGTACGGTGGCGCCGGAAGAGCCGGGGCCTTACGGCATCTACGCGCAGTCGCTGGCCGAGATGATCCGCACCGGCGGCCTGCCGCTGGCCGAGGTGTTCGACCGCGTCCGCCTGCGCGTCAACGAAGCCAGCAAGGGCGCACAGGTGCCCTGGAACGAGCAGAAGATATCGGCGCCATTCTCGTTCTTCGAACGCGGGCCCGACGCGCCGCCGCCGGAGACCGCGCCCGACCAGGTCGCCGCGATCCGCAACAAGCCGATCCGCGATCTCGGCGTGCAGGATGCCTATGCCGCCGCGCTCGAGCGCGACACGCTGCCGGCCTATGAGGAGTTCCTCGCCGCCTATCCCGGCGATCCCATGGCCAAGCGCGTGATGGCGATCGTGGCGGCGCGCCGCGAGGCGATCACCTGGCGGCGGACCTACCGCAACGATACGCCGGAGGCCTATTGGTCCTATCTGCGTCGCTATCCGCGCGGGCCGCATGCGGCCGACGCGCGGCGGCGCCTGGCGATCCTCACCGCACCGGCCGAGCCGCCGCCGAGCTTTGCGATGATCGACTACGACGTGCCGCCCCCGCCGCCGGAGGAGGTGGTCTATGTCGACCGTCCGGTGCTGTATTTCAGCGATCCCGATTTCGGCTTCGCGCCGCCTCCGCCGCCGCCGGTCTACTACCTGCCGCCGCCGCCGCCGGATTTCGTCGTGCTGCCGCCGCCGCTGCCCGTGGTCGGCCTGTTCGTGCTGCCGCAGCCGGTGTTCGTGCCGATCCCGGTGTTCGTCAGGCCGCCGGTCTATGTCGCGCCGCCGCCGAACAACATCATCTACCAGAACATCCATAATACGACGGTGATCAACACCGTGATCAACCAGCCGCCGGCACCGGCACCCGCTGCGGGGGGAGGAGCCGGAGGGCCGGGCAATCTGACGCCGGCGATTGCCGGCCGCGCCAATTCCGTAGGGCCAGTCCTGCCGCAGGCCGCCACGCAGCGCGCCGCCTTGATCCAGCAAGGCAAGGCGCCGATGCCGCCGAGCGCGACGATCCAGCCGACCGTGAGGCCCGGGATACGTCCAGTGGCGCCGGCGAATGTCGCGCCGACCGCGGCGCCAACCGTTGCGCCGCAGACCAGGCTGCCGCAGGCCAACACTTTGCCGATCCCGGGCGCCCATGGTGGCCCGCCGGCGCCGCCGGCGGGGGCAGGGCCGCTTCCGGGCGGCAGGCCCGCACCGACGGCGACCGCACCCGGCGGGACACCGCCGACCCATCCGGGGGCGCCGACGACCGCGGCTCCCGGCACGACGCTACCGGGTCATCCCGGTGCGCCAACGGTGGCCGCGCCGGCGACAGCTGCGCCCGCCACGACAAACCCGACCGCCGTGCCCGTGCAACCGCCGAAACCGCCTGTGGCCCAGACCCCGCCCGGGATTCGGCCTGGGGATCACCCGAAGTCCGCAACCCGGGAGCCGGCCGTCTCGCCGCCCGCTGCCGGGACGCCTCCCGGCGCCGCGGCGCGACCGGTCGTACCGCCGCCCTCGGCCGCGCGTGAGCCGATCAGGCCGCAGAATCACCCGTCGGCCCCGCCACAGGCGGCCAGACCGGCGCCACCGCCACCGCGGCCCCAGGCTGTGGCGCGGCCCACGCCGCCACCTCCGCCACGGGTGTCGGCGCCTCCGCCAAGGATGGCCGCGCCTCCGCCGCCACGACCGGCGCCCCCGGTTGCGGCCGCGCGACCGGCGCCTCCGCCAATGGCGCGACCCGCGCCGCCCCCGCCGGTCGCCCGGCCGGCGCCACCGCCGCCACCCCGGATGGCCGTCGCGCCGCCGCCGCGCCCGGCAGCACCCCCGCCGCGTCCTGCGGCTCCGCCGCCGGCCGCAAAGAAGTGCCCGCCCAACCAGCCCAAGTGCTAGGCAAAGTGCCAGGCGGTAGCGTGGTCTTTACGGAAGGGGCCTCTCGCGGGCGAAAACCGCCCCCGAAAGGCCCTTATTTCCTTGCTTCTGGCCGAAATGGCGCTATATAGCGCGCCATCTCACACGGAAACATGGCTCACAAGGCCGTCCGGTGGCAGCCGGGGCGAGAACGCTCCGTTTTGCTCACACGTTTCCGGAGGAACCAACCGGAGAATTAGAACGATGGCACTACCCGATTTCACTATGCGTCAGTTGCTCGAAGCTGGCGTGCACTTTGGTCACCAGTCTCACCGCTGGAATCCGAAAATGGCGCCGTTCATTTTCGGCGCCCGCAACAACATCCACATCGTCGACCTCGCCCAGACCGTGCCGATGCTGCACAACGCCTTGCAGGCGGTCAGCGACACGGTTGCCAAGGGCGGCCGCATCCTGTTCGTCGGCACCAAGCGCCAGGCGCAGGACGGCGTCGCGGACGCGGCCAAGCGCTGCGCGCAGTACTTCGTCAATTCGCGCTGGCTCGGCGGCACGCTGACCAACTGGAAGACGATCTCGGCCTCGATCAAGCGCCTGCGTCACCTCGACGACGTGCTGTCCGGCGGCGATGCCAGCTCCTACACCAAGAAGGAGCGCCTGACGCTTCAGCGCGAGCGCGACAAGCTCGATCGCTCGCTCGGCGGCATCAAGGACATGGGCGGTCTGCCCGACCTGATCTTCGTGATCGACACCAACAAGGAAGACATCGCGATCCAGGAAGCCCAGCGGCTCAACATCCCGGTCGCCGCGATCGTCGACACCAATTCCGACCCCAAGGGCATCACCTATGTGGTGCCGGGCAATGACGACGCCGGCCGTGCGATCGCGCTCTATTGCGATCTGATCGCGCGTGCGGCGATCGACGGTATTTCGCGCGCTCAGGGCGATTCGGGCATCGACATCGGTGCATCGACCCGTCCGCTGGCCGAAGAGCTGCCGGCGGCGTCGTCGAGCGGCTTCCAGGGCCTTGCCGGTCCGCGCGGCACCGCCGACGACCTCAAGAAGCTCCCGGGCGTGTCGGGTGCGATCGAGAAGAAGTTCAACGACCTCGGGATCTTCCACTACTGGCAGCTCGCCGAGCTCGATCACGACACCGCGCACAAGATCGGCGAAGAAGTTGGTCTGCCGAGCCGCGCGGATGCCTGGGTGGCCAAGGCCAAGGCGCTGACCGCGGAAGCGGAATAGTCAAAAAGAGCGATGGGTTGGCCGGATAGGATCCGGCCACCATTTCAGTTGACGCGAATTCCTGAGATGGACCGCGGCGGGGCGATTGAATGCCACGCCGCGGCGAACCGGCAGGTAAAAAGGATTTTCAACGATGGCAACGATCACAGCCGCGATGGTCAAGGACCTGCGCGAGTCGACCGGCGCGGGCATGATGGACTGCAAGGCCGCGCTGACCGAAAACGACGGCAACATGGAAGCCGCGCAGGACTGGCTGCGCAAGAAGGGCCTGTCGAAGGCCGCCAAGAAGTCGGGCCGCGTCGCGGCCGAGGGCCTGATCGGCGCGCTGACCAAGGGTACCAAGGGCGTCGTCGTCGAGGTCAACTCCGAGACCGACTTCGTCGCGCGCAATGGCCAGTTCCAGGGTCTGGTCAAGATGGTCGCCCAGGTCGCATTCGACGCCGGCTCCGATGTCGAGAAGATCAAGGCCGCCAAGGTCGGCGACGTCACGGTCGAGGCCGCGATCAATGACGCGATCGCCACCATCGGCGAGAACATGACGCTGCGTCGCGCGGCTTCGCTCGAAGTGAGCCAGGGCGTGGTGTCGAGCTACGTCCACGGCGCGGTCGTCGATGGCGCAGGCAAGATGGGCGTGATCGTGGCGCTGGAATCGCCCGGCAAGGCCGACGAACTCGCAACGCTCGGTCGCCAGATCGCGATGCATATCGCCGCCACCAACCCGCTCGCGCTCGATCCGACCGGCCTCGATCCGGCGGTCGTCAAGCGCGAGAAGGACGTGCTCGCCGACAAGTATCGCCAGCAGGGCAAGCCGGAGAACGTGATCGAGAAGATCGTCGAGTCCGGTCTCAAGACCTACTACAAGGAAGTCTGCCTGCTCGAGCAGGCCTTCATCCACGACACCGGCAAGTCGGTGGCGCAGGCGGTGAAGGAAGCCGAAGGCAAGGTCGGCGGCGCCGTGAAGATCGCGGGCTTTGTGCGCTATGCTCTCGGCGAGGGAATCGAGAAGCAGGAAAGCGACTTCGCGGCCGAGGTCGCGGCCGCCAGCGGCAAGAAGTAAGCGCCGGAACGTTCCTTCCGGCGTGCCGCCGGAAGCGGCACCCGGACAAGGAAAGTGCTCATGACTGATCCGGTCTATCGACGCGTCGTGATCAAGCTGTCCGGCGAGTATCTCGCGGGACAGCTGGGGTTTGGCATCGATCAGCCGACCATCGACCGGGTTGCGGACGATCTGATCGCGGCCCGCAAGCTCGGTACCGAGGTTGCGGTCGTGATCGGCGGCGGCAACATGGTCCGCGGCGTCGAGGTCTCCTCCCGGGGGGTCTCGCGCACGACCGGCGACACCATGGGCATGCTCGCCACCATGATGAACTGCCTCGCGCTGGAAGCGGCGATCGAGCGCAAGGGTACGCCGGCGCGCACGCTGTCGGCCTTCGTCATGCCCGAGATTTCCGAGCTGTTCACCCGTACTGCGGCGCACAAATACCTCGCCGAGGGCCGGATCGTGCTGCTCGGCGGCGGAACCGGCAATCCGTTCTTCACCACCGATACGACCGCGGTGCTGCGCGCCGCCGAGATCGGGGCCGAGGCGGTGCTGAAGGCGACCAATGTCGACGGCGTCTACTCGGCCGACCCGAAGAAGGACCCGAGCGCCACGCGGTTCGACCGCCTGACGCATTCGCAGGCGATCGAGGGCGGCTACAAGGTGATGGATGCGACCGCCTTCGCGCTTGCCCGCGAGACGTCGCTGCCTATCATCGTGTTCTCGATCGCGGAGCCGGGTTCGATCGGCGCGATTCTGCGTGGCGTCGGCCACGGAACCATTGTCGCCGGCTGACCGCTCGTCGGTCGCGCCCAAGGAAGGGCGCGGAGAGGTCGCCGGGATTTTGAAGGAGAAACGTGATGTCCACGGGTAATTTCGACCTCAACGAAGTGAAGCGCCGCATGCAGGGCGCCGTCGCCTCGCTCAAGCACGAGCTTGGCGGTCTGCGCACCGGCCGCGCCTCCGCCTCGATGCTCGATCCGGTCCAGGTCGATGCCTATGGCAGCCACATGCCACTGAACCAGCTCGCCACCGTCAGCGTGCCGGAACCGCGGCTGATCTCGGTGCAGGTCTGGGACAAGTCGATGGTCAAGGCGGTGGAGAAGGCGATCGTCGATTCCAATCTCGGCCTGTCGCCTGCGACCGAAGGCCAGGTGCTGCGCCTGCGCATCCCCGAGCTCAACGAGGAGCGGCGCAAGGAGCTCGTCAAGGTCGCGCACAAATACGCCGAAGCCGCCAAGGTCGCCGCGCGTCACGTCCGCCGCGATGGTCTCGACGTCCTCAAGAAGCTCGAAAAGAATCACGAGATGTCCGAGGACGACCAGAAGCGTCACGCCGACGAGGTGCAGAAAGCGACCGACGGCACGATCTCCGAGATCGACCAGTTGCTGGCCGCCAAGGAAAAAGAAATCCTCACCGTCTAAAGCGCGAGGAATGGTCATCGCGCTTTAGATTATTGTTTGCGCATGATCTTTTCGGAAAACCGCTTCGCACTTTTCCGGATCATGCTTTGAGGCCGCCATAATGTCCAACGCCGCCGCGCCAGCAACGGAAGGACCCGACCGGTCCGAGGCGCCCGCGCATGTTGCCATCATCATGGATGGCAACGGGCGTTGGGCGGCTGCGCGCGGCCTGCCGCGGGCGGAAGGTCACCGACGCGGCGTGGAGGCCCTGCGCCGCGTGGTGCGTGCCTCGCACGAGCTCGGCATCCGCTATCTCACCATCTTCTCGTTCTCTTCGGAGAACTGGTCGCGCCCGGCCAGCGAGATCGGCGATCTCTTCGGCCTGCTCCGCCGCTTCATCCGCAACGATCTGGCGAGCCTGCATCGCGACGGCGTCAAGGTCCGCATCATCGGCGAGCGCGACGGGCTCGAGGGCGACATCTGCGCGCTGCTGAACGAGGCCGAGGAACTGACGCGCGACAACACGCGCCTCACGCTCGTCGTCGCCTTCAACTACGGTTCGCGGCATGAGATCGCGAAAGCGGCGCAGAAGCTCGCGCGCGAGGTCGCGGAGGGCAAACGCGATCCTGATACGATCGACGCCGAGACGCTCGGGGCGCATCTCGATGCACCCGACATTCCCGACCCTGATCTCATCATCCGCACCAGTGGCGAGCAGCGGCTGTCCAATTTCCTGATGTGGCAGGCCGCCTATAGCGAGCTCGTCTTCGTGCCGATCCACTGGCCCGATTTCGACAAGGCGGCGCTGGAAGGCGCGATCGCCGAATTTGCCAGGCGCGAACGCCGCTTCGGCGGCCTGGTCGCGAAATCAGCCTCGTGAGCGAATCCGACGCCGCACCGGCGGGCGCCAAGCCTGCCCCGAGCAATCTCGTGATGCGAGTCCTCGCAGCGCTGGTGCTGGCGCCGCTGACCATTGCGATCGCTTATGCCGGCGGCTGGCTGTGGGCGCTCCTCGTCACCCTGGTGTCGATCGGGCTGTTCGCGGAATGGCTGACGGTGGTGGGCGCGGGGTCGGCCGCGCTGACCGGGGCAGGGACGATCGTTCTTGCAATGATGGGGTCCTGTGTCGCCTTCGGCGCACTCAAGACCGCCGTCATCGTCGGCCTCATCGGCGGTGCCATCGTGACGCTGATCGCGCGGGGCAAGTTCATCTGGGCAGCCACGGGATTCGCCTATGCATCGGCGGCGCTACTGGCTTCGATCCTGCTGCGGAAGGATCTCGTCAACGGCTTCTCCGCGCTGATGTTCGTGCTGCTAGTGGTGTGGGCAACCGATATCGGTGGTTATTTCGCCGGCCGCGGCATTGGCGGGCCGAAGCTATGGCCGCGCGTGAGCCCGAAGAAGACCTGGTCCGGAGCGCTCGGTGGCTTCGTGGCGAGCCTTGCAGTCGCGGCGGGCTTTGCCGCCTGCGGGTTTGGAAAGGCGGTTCCGCTGCTGCTCGTCAGCGCCGTCCTGTCGGTGGTATCACAGGCCGGCGATCTCTTCGAATCCGCGGTGAAGCGGCGGTTTGGTGTCAAGGATTCCAGTCACTTAATTCCCGGCCATGGCGGGCTTATGGATCGCCTGGACGGCTTTGTCGCAGCCATCCTGATGGCATGGATTATCGGTTTTCTCCGTCACGGTGTGCATAGCGCCGGAAGCGGTCTTATGGTTTGGTGAGGATATGAGCGCAGTCCCTTTGCGTAACAACAAGGCTGCGGCGACTGCCGTCCGCAGCGTCACGGTTCTCGGCGCCACCGGCTCGATCGGCGACAGCACGATGGATCTGCTGCGCGCCTCGCCCGAGCGCTATCGCGTCGAGGCGCTGACGGCGAACGGCAATGTCGAAGCGCTGGCGAAGCTCGCCAAGGAATTCTCCGCGCGCTACGTCGCGATCGCCGACACCTCCAAGCTCGCCGAGCTCAAGGCCGCGTTGGCCGGGACCAGCACCGAATGCGGCGCCGGCGAAAGCGCGGTGATCGAGGCTGGCGCACGTCCGGCCGATTGGGTGATGGCGGCCGTGAGTGGAGCTGCCGGACTGAAGCCGGCCCTGGCGGCGGTCGATCGTGGTGCGCATGTCGCGCTCGCCAACAAGGAATGCCTCGTCTGCGCCGGCGATTTCTTCATGCAGCGTGCGGCGAAAGCGGGCGCGTGCATCCTGCCGGCCGATTCCGAGCACAATGCGCTGTTCCAGGCGCTCGCCTCGGGCAATCGCGACGAGCTCGTCCGCGTCATCATCACCGCCTCGGGCGGCCCGTTCCGGACCTGGAAGCCGGCCGATATCGAGCAGGCGACGCTGGAGCAGGCCCTGAAGCATCCGAACTGGAGCATGGGCCAGAAGATCACGATCGATTCCGCCTCGATGATGAACAAGGGCCTCGAGGTGATCGAGGCGTCCTATCTGTTCGCGCTCTCGCCCGACGAGATCGACGTCGTCGTTCATCCGCAGTCGATCATCCACGGCATGGTCGAGTTTTCCGATTGCTCGGTGATGGCCCAGCTCGGCGCCCCCGACATGCGCACGCCGATTGCGCACTGCCTAGGTTGGCCCGATCGCATCAAGGGGCCGGCCGCCAAGCTCGATCTGGCCAAGATCGGCCAGCTGACCTTCGAGACGCCCGATTTCGAGCGCTTCCCCGGACTTCGCCTGGCCTATGATTCGCTGCGGACCGGGAAGGGGGCGACCACCGTCTACAACGCCGCCAACGAGGTTGCGGTTGCCGCCTTCATCGCCGGCAAGATCCGGTTCGGCGCGATCGCCAGGTTGGTGGAGGCGACGCTGGACGACTGGATCCGCGGTGGGAACCAGGCGCCCCTGACGTCCGCGGACGATGCAATCTCTGTTGACCATGTTGCTCGAAATAGAGCCGCCGCCCTATTGCCTCAAATTGCCTTAAAGGCATCCTAGTTGGTTCGGGGCCAGGGCCTTGCGGCGCTGGATGAGGGAAATCGATGATCGACTTTTTTGTCCATAGTTTCAATACGTTGAGCCATGGGCTCCTCGGCTACGCGGTTCCCTTCCTGTTCGTCCTGACCATCGTCGTGTTCTTCCACGAACTCGGCCATTTCCTGGTCGCGCGGTGGGCCGGCGTGCGCGTGTTAACGTTTTCACTCGGTTTCGGACCCGAACTGGTCGGTTTCAACGACCGCCATGGCACTCGCTGGAAGCTCTCCGCGATCCCGCTGGGCGGCTACGTCAAGTTCTTCGGTGACGAGAGCGAGGCCTCCACTCCCTCGGCCGAGACGCTCGCCGCGATGTCGGCCGAGGAGCGCGCCGGCAGCTTCCACCACAAGAAGGTTGGTCCGCGCGCCGCCATCGTCGCGGCCGGACCGATCGCCAATTTCATCCTGGGCGCGCTGATCTTCGCCGGCATGGCGCTGTATTACGGCAAGCCGAGCACGATCGCGCGCGTCGACGGCGTGGTTGCCGAAGGCGCGGCTGCCGCGGCCGGCTTCAAGATCGGCGACGTCGTCGTCCAGATCGACGGCAAGCCGATCGAGAGCTTCGCCGACATGCAGCGAATCGTTGCGATGAATGCCGGTTCGGCACTTGCGTTCCAGGTGAAGCGGGACGGCGCCATCGTCTCGCTGACCGCGACGCCGGCGCTGCTCGAGCGCAAGGATCCGTTCGGCAACAGCCATCGTGTCGGCGTGCTCGGCGTCGAGCACAAGTCGCAGGCCGGGGAGGCCTCGACCGCTCCGGTGGGCGTTGGCGAGGCGCTCAAGATCGGGGTCGAGCAGGTCTGGTTCATCATCACCAGCACCTTCAAGTTCCTGGGCTCGCTGTTCGTCGGAAACGGCAATCCCAACGAGGTCAGCGGCGTTCTCGGAATCGCGAAGATGTCGGGGCAGGCGGCCAGCGCCGGGTTCCAGTTCGTGATCAATCTGTGCGCGGTGCTGTCGGTGTCGATCGGTCTGTTGAACCTGTTCCCGATTCCGCTGCTCGATGGCGGTCACCTTATGTTCTATGCGGCGGAAATCGTCCGCGGCCGGCCCCTGTCCGAGCGGACTCAGGAGATGGGCTTCCGAATCGGGCTGGGTTTGGTGCTGATGTTGATGGTCTTTGCGACCTACAACGACATTCTGCGGATGGCCGCATCCTGATAGGGGCTTTTTTGTGGCGTTGCTGTTGAGCAACGTCTTGGAATGAAATTGAAATCACGACGCTTTCGGCCGTTTGCGGCGTCGGCGAAATTGGCTACAAGCGGCCTGAACTTGGGGAATCTCCAGACCGGCGTTGGGGTTGGGTCTGGCTCGGAATGATAAGGGCGCGTTGCGCATGAAGTTTGGACTGCGACTCCGGGGGGGCTTGCTCGCAACCCTGATCATGTTCGGCGCGCCGGTGGTTGCCCCGGTCGGGGCTGTTTTTGTGTCTTCGTCTGCGCTCGCTCAGACCGTTCAGTCGATTTCCGTCGAAGGAAATCGCCGTGTCGAGGTGGAGACGATCCGCTCCTACTTCAAGCCGGGTCCCGGCGGCCGCCTGGATCAAGGCGCCATCGACGACGGCCTCAAGGCCTTGATCGAGACCGGCCTGTTCCAGGACGTGAAGATCAACCGTGGTTCCGGCGGTCAGATCATCGTCTCCGTGGTGGAAAACCCGGTGATCGGTCGCATTGCCTTCGAGGGCAACAAGAAGATCAAGGACGAGCAGCTCTCCGCCGAGGTCCAGTCCAAGGCGCGCGGCACCTTCTCCCGCGCCATGGTGCAGTCCGACACGCTGCGAATCGCTGAAATCTATCGCCGCTCGGGCCGCTATGATGTGCGCGTCACGCCTGAAATCATCGAGCAGCCGAACAATCGCGTCGACCTCATCTTCACGGTCAACGAGGGCGCCAAGACCGGCGTCAAGTCGATAGATTTCGTCGGCAACGTCGCGTTCTCGTCCTACCGCCTGCGGGACGTCATCAAGACGCGCGAATCCAACCTGCTGAGCTTCCTCGCCAGCGGCGACATCTACGATCCGGATCGCGTCGAGGCCGACCGCGACCTGATCCGCCGCTTCTATCTCAAGCACGGTTTCGCCGACGTCCAGGTGGTGGCCGCGCTCACCGAATACGATCCGGAAAAGAAGGGCTTCAACGTCACCTTCAAGATCGAGGAAGGCCCTCAGTACCGCGTCGGCGCGGTCGATATCCGCTCCAGCATTACGAACTTCGATCCCGCCTCGATGCGCGCCTATTCGCGCGTCAATGTCGGCTCGCTATACAACGTCGAATCGGTCGAGAAGTCGGTCGAGGAGATGCAGATCGAGGCCGCGCGCCGCGGTTATGCCTTTGCCGTGGTCCGTCCGGGCGGCGACCGCAACTTCGAGGCGCACACCGTCTCGGTCGTGTTCAACATCGACGAGGGCCCGCGCACCTATATCGAGCGCATCAACCTGCGCGGCAACACCCGCACCCGTGACTACGTGATCCGTCGCGAGTTCGACCTCTCTGAGGGCGATGCCTACAACCGCGCGCTGGTCGACCGTGCCGAGCGGCGCCTGAAGAACCTCGACTATTTCAAGAGCGTGAAGATCACGACCGAGCCCGGCTCGTCGAGCGACCGCGTGATCCTGATCGTCGACATGGAAGAGAAATCGACCGGTGACTTCTCGATCTCGGGCGGCTACTCCACCACCGACGGTGCGCTGGCTGAAGTCTCGATCTCCGAGCGCAACTTGCTCGGCCGCGGCCTGTTCGCCAAGGCGTCGGTGACCTACGGCCAGTACGCGCGCGGCTACTCGCTGTCGTTCGTCGAACCCTATCTGCTCGACTACCGCGTCGCGCTCGGCCTCGACCTCTATCAGCGTGAGCAGAAGTCCAACAGCTACATCTCCTACGGCACCAAGACGCTCGGCTTCTCGCCGCGCCTCGGCTTCTCCCTGCGTGAAGATCTGGCACTCCAGGTGCGCTACTCGATCTATCGGCAGGAAATCACGCTGCCGTACTACCTGGCGAACTGTAACAACGTAGCCGGTTCGGCGGCATTCAACCCGAGCCCGGCCTACGCCAACCTCAACGGCCTCGACCTGAGCTCGACCAACGGCCTCGGCTGCTACAGCGACGGTGAAGCCTCGCTGCCGGTCCGCAGGGAGCTTGCCAATGGCAAGACCCTGACCTCGGCGCTCGGCTACACGCTGAGCTACAACACGCTGGACAACAACAAGAACCCCACCGACGGCCTGCTCGTCGACTTCCGTCAGGACTTCGCCGGCGTCGGCGGCGACGTCACCTACCTGAAGAGCGTCATCGACGCGAAGTACTACGCCCCGCTGGTGTCCGATATCGTCGGTCTCGTTCACCTCCAGACCGGCATGCTGAACAAGCTGGGCAGTGATCTGCGCATGCTCGATCACTTCCAGATGGGTCCGAACCTCGTCCGCGGCTTTGCTCCGAATGGCATCGGTCCGCGCGACCTGAATCCCTTTGGCACGCAGGATGCGCTTGGCGGCACCAAGTACTGGGGCGCTTCGCTCGAATTGCAGATGCCGTTCTGGTTCCTGCCGAAGGAAGTGGGTCTGAAGGGCGCGGTCTATGCCGACGCCGGCGGCCTGTACGACTACCAGGGACCGACGACGTGGTCGGTAACGAATGAGATGACCACGACGAAGAACTCGAACTGTATCCCGTCGACCATCAATCCGCCCTCGGCCGGAACTTGTACCGGCTTGGTGTATGACAACGGCAATGTCGTCCGCTCGTCGGTCGGTGTCGGCCTGATCTGGCAGTCGCCGTTCGGACCGCTGCGCTTCGACTACGCCGTGCCGCTCACCAAGGGCGCTCACGACCGCACGCAGGAGTTCCGGTTCGGCGGCGGCACCACGTTCTAGTTCGATCAGCACGGCACGATCCGGATCACAGGAGCCGGTTTCCGAAAGGGATCGTGCCGATCCAAGAGATGAGGCATGATGCGGCCTGACCGCTTCATGCCGAAGCCGGACCGCGACGGGGTGGAATGGCGCAGCCGATCTTCTTCAAGAAACCGCCGGCCTCAGCGCTGGTCGACATCGCCGCGCTGACCAAGGCGCAGTTGGTCGACCCCGCCAGGGGCGGCCAAATCATCACGGGTCTCGCTTCGCTCGACGAAGCGGGCCCGATGCATCTGGCGTTCTTCGACAACCTGAAATATGCCGACGAGCTGAAGGCGACCAAGGCCGGCGCGTGCCTCGTGAGTCCGCGCTTCGAGGCCCAGGTGCCCGCGCATGTGGCCGTGCTGCGGGTGGCGCAGCCCTTCCGTGCCTTCGTCAGGATCGCCCGGGAATGGCATGGCGATGCGCTGCGCCCGCAGTCCTGGTTCGGCAATACCGGCATTGCGCCGTCGGCGATCATCGACCCTTCGGCGCGGCTCGAGGACGACGTCATCGTCGAGCCGCTCACCGTCATCGGCCCCGATGTCGAGATCGGCAGCGGCACAGTGGTCGGCGCCGGCGTGGTCATTGGCCCGGGCGTCAAGATCGGCCGGGACTGCAATGTCGGTGCCCGCACGGCGATCCAGTGCGCGCTGATCGGCAACGACGTGCTGATCCATCCCGGCTGCTCGATCGGCCAGGACGGCTACGGCTTCATCTTCTTCGGTCCCGAGGGCCATCTGAAGGTTCCCCAGACCGGCCGGGTGCTGATCCAGAACAATGTGGAAATCGGCGCCGGCACCACCATCGATCGCGGATCCTTGCGTGACACCGTGATCGGGGAGGGCACCAAAATCGACAACCAGGTCCAGATCGGCCACAATGTGACGATCGGCCGGAATTGCCTGCTGGCGGCCCAGATCGGACTCGCCGGCAGCCTGACGATCGGCGACAACGTGGCGCTGGGAGCAAAGGTTGGCATCAACAATCACCTCAAGATCGGCGATGGGGCCCAGGTCACCGCGATGAGCGGCGTCAAGGACGACATCCCGGCGGGCGGACGCTGGGGTGGTTTTTTTGCCAAGCCGACCAAGCAGTGGTTCAAGGAAATTATCGCGGTGGAGCGCCTGGTACGCGACAGCAAGGCCGAACCGAAGGACGAGGGACGGGAATGACGGCGGAATCACCTGTTAAGTTCGAGCTGGTGGATATCAATGCGATCCTCCGGACGCTGCCGCACCGTTTTCCGATGCTGCTGATCGACCGCGTCATCAACATCCGCGCCGACTACAGCGGCATCGGCATCAAGAACGTCACCTTCAACGAGCCGGCCTTCCAGGGACATTTCCCGGAACGCCCGGTCTATCCCGGCGTGATGATGATCGAAGCCATGGCGCAGACCGCCGGCGTCATCGGCATCACGTCCGTCGAGGGTACCGAGAAGCCGCGCGCGGTGTATTTCCTCACCATCGACAAGTGCAAGTTCCGCAAGCCCGTGCTGCCCGGCGACACCATCGAATATCACATGCGTTCGATCGGACGCCGCAAAGCGATGTGGTGGTTTCACGGCGACGCCAAGGTCAACGGCCAGGTGGTCGCGGAAGCCGATGTCGGCGCCATGCTGACGGACTGAGCGGACGGCGCTCACCCGTTGCAATCGTAGCGGCTGCCGGCGTCCTCGCGCCTGATATTGTGGTTGAAGAACTGCCCCATGGACGGCGCGCCCAGGAGGCGCTCGACCGTATCGGGGTCGACGCCGCAATAGCGGTCATAGGCGCCGTTGATCGCGACGATCAGGTTGTGCTGCGCGCGGTCGTAACAGACCCGCTGAAGCACTGTGCTGCGGGTGATGTCGCGGCATTCGAATGTCGCGAGGTCGACGGGGCGGCGTTCGCCGGTCTCGACCGTCTCGGAGACGATCGGCGCGGCCGTCAGCTGTGCGAGCAGGAGTGCCAGGGCCCTGACCATGGTAACCAAAAGCTCCACGTGAACGCGTTGATGCCCCGAGCCGGGCGCCTCATCCGGCACTTGAAACAGGCAGAGATGATACGTCACTGGACAGATCGGGCATAGTCGCGCTAACCAGCCGAAAACCAAGCGACTTCAACATATAATCAGACCTTCTTGACGAGTTAGATTGCTTGATGAGCAAGATTGATCCCACCGCACGGGTCGAGGACGGCGCCGTGATCGGCGAGGGCACCGAGATCGGACCCTATTGCCTCATCGGCCCCAATGTCGTGATCGGCAAAGACTGCAAGCTGATCGGACATGTGCATGTCACGGCGCAGACCACCATCGGTGACGATTGCACCATTTATCCCTTCGCTTCGCTCGGCACGCCGCCGCAATCGCTCAGCTATCGCGGCGAGCTGACGAAGCTCCAGATCGGCTCGGGCTGCACCATCCGCGAATCCGTGACCATGAACGCCGGCACGGTCGCTGGCGGCGGCATCACCACGGTCGGTGACCGCGGCTATTTCATGAACTGCAGCCATGTCGGCCATGACTGCCATGTCGGCAACGACGTGATCTTCGCGACCTCGGCAACGCTCGGCGGTCACGCCGAGATCGGCGACTTCGTCTTCATCGGCGGCTTGTCCGCGGTGCACCAGTTTACCCGCATCGGGCCGCAGGTCATGGTGGGTGGCGTCTGCGGCGTGCGCGACGACATCATTCCGTTCGGGCTGGTCAACGGCCAGTATGCTGTGCTCGAGGGCCTCAACATCATCGGCATGAAGCGGCGCAAATTCACCAAGCAGCGGCTGGCGACGGTGCGCGGGTTCTACCAAAAACTCTTCCACGGGCCGGGCACCTTTGCCGAGCGGCTTGAGGCTTCCCGGCCGCTCGCCGGCGAAGATCCGGCCATCGCCGAAATCCTCGACTTCATCGGCAAGGGCAAGCGCCCGCTCTGTCTTCCCGCCATCGAAAAGTGATCCTGGCATGGCCGCGGGCATGACATCGGCGGCTTCGGAGATTTCATCGCCGGTCGGCGTGGTCGCCGGCGGCGGCGCGATGCCGTTCGCGGTCGCCGACTCGCTCGCCGCGCGCGGCATCACGCCGGTGCTGTTTCCGCTGCGCGGGGCCTGCGATCCGGCGCGGGTGGAGAAATTCCGTCACCGCTGGATCTCGGTCGGCCAGCTCGGCCGCGCGATGCGGCTGTTTCGCGAGGAGGGCTGCCGCGACCTGATCTTCATCGGCACTCTGGTGCGACCCTCGCTCTCGGAGATCCGGTTCGACGTCAAGACACTCCGCCTGCTCGGCAACGTCATCCGTGCTTTCCGCGGCGGCGACGATCATCTGCTGTCGGGCGTCGGGCGCATCCTCGAGCAGGACGGCTTTCGGATGGTCGGCATCAAGGACGTCGCGCCCGACCTGCTGATGCCCGAAGGGTGCATCAGCAGGGGCTGGCCGAGCGACACCAGCAAGACCGACATCGAGCGCGGCCGCGCGGTCTTGACCGCGCTCGGTACGTTCGACATCGGCCAGGCCGTGGTCGTGATCGATGGTCACGTGGTGGCGGTCGAGGACATCGAGGGCACCGACGCGCTGCTCGCGCGCGTGGCGCGCCTGCGCGAGGAGGGCCGCATCCGCGCGGCGACGGGGCGCGGGGTGCTGGTGAAGGCGCCGAAGAGCAACCAGGATCTGCGTTTCGATTTGCCGACCATCGGGCCGCGCACGCTCGAAGGGGTCGCCGCCGCGGGCCTCGCCGGTATCGCCGTCATCGCCGGCAACACCATCGCCGCCGAGCCGCAGGCGATGATCGCGCTGGCCGACGCAAAATATCTCTTCGTCATGGGCCTGCCCGCGTGATGCAGGGCCGCGATCCCAAGCGGAAGATCTTCCTGATCGCGACGGAGGAATCCGGCGACAGGCTCGGCTCGGCGCTGATGAAGGTGCTGCGCCAGCGCCTCGGCGACGGCGTGCAGTTCGAAGGTGTCGGCGGCCGCACCATGGCGCGCGAGGGGCTGGAGTCGCTGTTTCCGATCGAGGAGCTGTCGATCGTCGGTTTCGCCGCGGTCGTGCAGCAATTGCCGAAGATCCTGCGGCTGATCCGACAGACTGCGGACGCCGTGACCGAGGCCGCGCCGGATGCGCTCGTCATCATCGACAGCCCCGATTTCACCCATCGCGTCGCCCGCCGCGTGCGCGCGCGCAATCCGGCGATCCCGATCGTCGATTATGTCTCGCCGCAGCTCTGGGCGTGGCGGCCGGGACGGGCGCGCACCATGCTCGGCTATGTCGATCATGTGCTCGGCCTGTTGCCGTTCGAGCCGGAGGAATATCGCAAGCTCGGCGGGCCGCCCTGTAGCTATGTCGGCCATCCCCTGATCGAGCAATTGCCGTCGCTGCGGCCGAACGCGGAGGAGCAGGCGCGACGCGATGGCGAGCCGCCGGTGCTCCTGGTCCTGCCCGGCAGCCGCCGCAGCGAGGTCAGGCACCATCTCGACGTGTTTGGCGGGACGCTCGGCCGCTTGCAGGCCGAAGGTCGCGTGTTCGAGCTGATACTGCCGACCATGCCACATCTCGAAGCCACTATCCGCGAAGGCGTCGCGAACTGGCCGGTCAAGCCGAGAATCGTGACCGGCGAGAACGAGAAGCGCGCCGTGTTCCGGATCGCACATGCGGCGCTGGCCAAATCCGGCACCGTGACGCTGGAGCTCGCGCTGTCGGGCATTCCGATGGTGACGGCCTATCGCGTCGGCGCGATCGAGGCATTCATCCTGCGCCGCGCCATCCGCGTCTCCTCGGTGATCCTCGCCAACCTCGTGATCGGCAAGGATGTCATTCCGGAGTATCTCCAGGAGGAGTGTACGCCGGAGAAGCTGGCGCCGGCGCTCTCCGAACTGCTGACGGATTCGCCGCTGCGCCGGCAACAGGTCGAAGCCTTTGCCCGGCTCGATCAGATCATGTCGACCGGCAACAAGTCGCCGAGCGTGCTCGCCGCCGACATCGTGCTCGCGACGATGCGGAAGGGGCGGCGGACGAGCTAGCCCAAGCCGCCATCGACCTGAATGCATTGGCGGGTGATGCGCCGGCTGTCGTCGGACGCCAGAAACAGCGCCATGTCGGCAATGTCCTCGGGCGTCACCGCATCGGGAATGGCCTGACGGGTGCGGATCTCGGCGATGATCTTTTCGTCGGGATACCACAGCCGGCGCTGGCGTTCGGTGATCACCATGCCCGGCGCAATGGCGTTGACGCGGATGCGGTCGGGGCCGACCAGGCGGGCCAGCGAGTTGGTGAAGCCGACGATCGCCGCCTTGGCCGCGGCGTAGACCGGTAGCGTCGGGGCGCCGCGCATCCAGGCGATCGACGACATGTTGATGATCGAGCCGCCGCCGCGCGCCTGCATCTGCGGCACCACCGCCTGGGCCGCAAAGAAGACGTGCTTGAGATTGACGCCCATCGTCCAGTCGAACTCGGCGGGCGTCACCTCGGCCAGTACCTGGCGCTGGTCATTGGCGGCGTTGTTGACGAGCACTGCGGCATCGCCGAGCACGCCATGGGCCTTTGTCATTGCCGCGCGCAGCGCCTCGATGTCCAGGAGGTCGCACGGCACGAACAACGGTGCGGTGCCAGACGTCGTCGCCACCTCTGCGACCAGCGCCCCGCCGGCCGCTTCATCGATGTCGAAAAAAGCGACCTGGGCCCCCTGGGCCGCGAAGGCCCGTACGAAGGCCGCTCCGATGCCGCTGGCGCCGCCGGTAATCAGCGCCACCTGGCCCGCAAGGCCTGAATAGATCGTCTTCGTCATGCGATCAGTCGCTCCGTCTCGGGGTCGAACAGGCAAAGGCGGCGCGTGTCCAGCGCGAAGGGGGCAGCGGTGCCCGGCGCGGGGCGAACGTCCGGGGAGATGCGCGCCTGCGCGGGCTCGCCGCCAAGCCGCAGCAGGACGATGGTCTCGGCCCCGGTCGGCTCGATCATCTCGACCGGTGCGTTGACGACGATGGGCGCCTCGCCGGAAAATACGCGGCCGCCCTCGGCGATGCATTCCGGCCTGATCCCGAGCACCACCTCGCGGCCGACATAGGGCGCCGCAGCGTCATAGCCCTGGAGGCGCAGACGGACCTCGTCGGGCCTTCCCGCGCCGATCACGGCCAGCAGCCCGCCGGAATCGGCCTCGAGCCGTGCCGGCATCGTGTTCATCGGCGGCGAGCCCATGAAGCCGGCGACGAACAGGTTCGCCGGATAGCGGTAGACCGTATCAGGGTCGGCGAATTGCTGCACCACGCCCCGATGCATCACGGCGATCCGCGTCGCCATCGTCATCGCCTCGATCTGGTCGTGGGTGACATAGATGATGGTGGCGCCGATGCGCTGGTGCAGCCGCTTGATCTCCATCCGCATCTCGACGCGCAGCTTGGCATCGAGATTGGAGAGCGGTTCGTCGAACAGGAAGAGCAAGGGATCGCGCACCAGCGCCCGGCCCATCGCCACGCGCTGGCGCTGGCCGCCGGACAGCTGCGACGGCTTGCGGCCGAGCAGGGGCTCGATCTGGAGCAGTTTTGCGACATTCGCGACCGCCTTCTCCTGCTCCGCCTTCGGCACATGGCGGCATTCCATGCCGAAGGTGATGTTCTGGCGTACCGTCATCGACGGATAGAGCGCGTAGGACTGGAACACCATCGCGATGTCGCGGTCCTTGGGCGGGATGTCGTTGACGACACGGCCGCCGATTTCCACGGTGCCTGCGCTTGGACGATCGAGCCCGGCGACGATGTTGAGCAGCGTGGACTTGCCGCAGCCGGACGGTCCGACCAGCACGGTGAATTCGCCGCTCTCGATGTCGAGATCGATGCCCTTGAGCACCTCAAGATTGGCGTAGCGCTTCGACAGGGTTCGAATGCTCAGTGCTGCCATGACAATTCCATCATTTCACGGCCCCGGCAGTGAGGCCGCGTACGAAATACCTGCCGCCGAGGAGATAGATCAACAAAGTGGGCAGGGCCGCGATGATCACCGCGGCGCTCTGCACGCCATGCTGTGGGATGTCCGCGACTGCAGCGGACAGCGCGATGAGAGCGGCCGTGACGGGCTGCTGTTGGCCGCTCGTGAAGGTCACGCCATAGAGGAACTCGTTCCAGATGTGCGTGAACTGCCAGATCACGGTGACGATCAGGATGGGCGGTGAGAGCGGCAGGATGATGCGCCAGAAGATACGAAAGAAGCCGGCGCCGTCGATCCGCGCGGCCCTGATCAATTCATGGGGAATGGCGACATAATAGTTGCGGCAGAACAGCGTGGTGAAGGAGAGCCCCTGGATCGTGTGAATCAGCACGAGGCCCGCCAGCGTGTTGATGAGGCCGATGTCCCTGAGCACGATGGTCCAGGGCAGCAGGCGCATCTGCTGGGGAAGGAAGAGGCCAAGGGTCACGATGCCGTAGACCCAGTTGTCGCCGCGAAAACGCCAGAGCGACACCGCGTAACCGGCGATCGCCCCGAGCAGGGTCGAGAAGATCGTCGCAGGGATCGTGACGAGCGCGGAGTTCAGCATGTACGGCCGGATGCCGGCGCAGGTCTCGGCGACGCAGAAGCCGCTCCAGGCAACGGCGTAATTGCTCCAGGCCAGGTGCTGCGGCCAGCCGATCATCGAACCCTGCGCGATCTCCTCGTTGGTACGGAGCGAGTTCAGCACGACAACGGCCAGTGGCGCGAGCCATGCTGCAGCGATCAGCGAAACGATGAGATAGATCAAGATCCGGCCTGGTGCGAAGCTTGGCTCACGCATGGGTCGCCCGCCGCTGCTGGACATAGCGCCACGCTGCATAGGGCACCAGGACCGCAAGAAGAATGAGCAGCATGAGGACGGCCGCCGCCGCCCCGCGGCCGAGCAGGCTACGCTGGAACATCAGGTCGTAGACGACAAGGGCCGGCAATTGGGTCGCGATTCCCGGCCCGCCGTTGGTGAGGGCGCGGACGAGGTCGAACGCCGAAATCGCGAACTGCAACTGGACGACGACGACGGTGATGGTGATCGGCCAAAGCGTCGGCAGAATGATGCGCCGGTACATTCGGAACGGTCCCGCGCCGTCGATCTGTGCGGCCCTGATGATGTCGGCGTCGACGGACCGAAGGCCGGCAAGGAAGAGCGCCATGGCGAAGCCGGAGGATTGCCAGATCGCGGCGATCACGATGGTCCAGATGGCCATGTCGCGGTCGATCAGCCAGTCGAACTTGAAGGAGGTCCAGCCAAGGTCGTGGACCAGCTTCTGGATTCCAATGCCGGGATTGAGCAGCCAGCTCCAGACCGTGCCGGTGACCACGAACGACACCGCGAGGGGATAGAGGAAGATGGATCGCAGCACGTTCTCGCCGCGGATGCGCTGGTCGAGCAGGATCGCAAGCACGAGGCCGGTCACCGCGCTCAGCAGCACGAACGCACTGCCAAACAGCAGCAGATTGTCGAGGGCGATCTGCCAGTTCCGCGACGCCGCGACCGCCGAGTAGTTGCGCAAGCCCACCCAGCCCGAGACCGGAACGAGGGTGGACGGCGTGAACGAGATCCAGATCGTCCATAGCGAAAACGAAATGAGGTGCGCGGCGCACAAGAGCAGCGGCACCCAGATCATCAGGTATTCGGGCAGCCGGCGCACCATGTCAGAGGCCGCCGGCCGGCCCGGTCTTGTCGCGACGACGCTGGTCAACGGGCGCCCTCGACGGCCTCGGCGAGGCGGGTGGCGGCCTGCTCCGGCTTGATCGTCTTGTTCTTCACGTACTCCGTGATCACGTCGATCATCGCAGCGGTCATGCCGTTTTCCTGCGCCATGTTGTGCGCGAGGCTGAGGACCGCCTGGTTGCTGGCGATCGCGTCTTTCAGAGCGGCTGCGGTCCGGCGCTGACCGTCCGACCAGCCTTCACCGGACAGATCGACATCGGTGCGCACCGGGATCGATCCCGTGATCTGCGAGTACATCGTCTGGATCGCGGGATCCATGACGAGCTGGGCCATCAGCGTCTGGCCGGCTTGCAGGTCAGGGTCCTTGCGCTGCCAGAAGATGAAGGCGTCGGCATTCAACAGGAAGACCGGCTTGCCATTGTCGCTGGGGCCTGGCGCGATGGTGAAGTCCTCGAACTTGAAGCCGGCATTGCGCAACACGCCCTGGGCCCAGCCGCCCATGATCATCATGCCCATGTCGCCGTCGACGAAGCGCTTCAGATTGGTCGAGAAGTGCTGGGCGCCGACGTTGGGGTCCATCCAGTCGGCGATCTTGCGCACCTGTGCGAACGCAGCCTTGATCTCGGGACCCTCCAGGGTCTTCTTCTCGAGATTCATGATGGCTGCGCGGTAGGCGAGGGGACTGATGCCCGCCAGCGCGGCTTCGAATTTTTGCCCGTCGTCCGGTCGGGTGCCGCCGTTGGCGACGGGATAGGGAACGCCGCCCGCTTTCATCTTTTCGGCGAGGTCGTTGAACTCAGCCCATGTGACGGGGATCTTGTCGGCCTTGGCCTTGTCCATCGCGCGTTTGGAGAGGAAAAGCATGTTGGTGCTGTAGATCTGCAACGGCAGTGCGATCCATTTGCCGCCCGGCTTGTGCAATTTCGCAAGGTCTGGAGCGACGACCTTCTCATAGCCGGCGGCAGCGACGACGGCGTCGAGGTCAACGGTCGGGGCGATCTTCGACCAGGCCGCAATCTCGGGACCCTTGAGCTGCGAACAGGCCGGCGGATCGCCGGCCATGATCTGAGCGCGCAGCTTGTTCATCATCTCGGTGGTGAATCCGGGAACGGGCGAGTGCTGCCAAACGCCGCCTTTCTCCTCGAATTTCTTCCCGAGCGCGGTGATCGCCGCTCCATCGCTGCCTGCGGACCATTGCGAGATCGCGGTCAGGCGCGGCTTGGCCGCGCCTTGTGCGCGGGCAAATGCCGGCAGCGCGAGAGTGGCAACGGATCCAGCGAGCAGACGACGCCTTGTTGTTGTGATCGGCATGACAGTTCCTCCTGGTGTGAACGTGTTGGCGCGTTGAGGCCGCGCGGCTCAGGGCATGTCAGGCAGCCTCCGTCGATGCCGCAGGCATGCCGCCGCGGCTGGCCAGACAAAATGCGGCGAAAGCCAGCGCGGCCTGCGGATCGTTCCCGGTCGAGGGCGGAACGAAGGCGAGTGACACCTGCGCCAATTTGCGTCCGCCTAGCAGGCAGGCGTCGATCCCCTCGATCACGGCGTTGCGATCGTCCTCGGCGAGCAGCGACGGCCAGCCGCTGATCGCGACGCCACCGCAGGGCTTCACGTTCAGCGTGTTGCCGATCGCAAGGCCAAGCCGGAACAGTCTCCGGCGCAGCTCCTGGCGAACGCGCGACGAGAGCGGGATCGTGTGCACCCATTCGCTGCCGAGCTGCAACAGCTCGGCTTCGGAAACGCCAAGGACGTCCGCCAGGGCAGGAAGCGAGGTGTAGGCCTCGACGCAGCCATGATGGCCGCAGCGGCAGCGCGGTCCCTCGGGCCCGAACACCATGTGGCCGAGCTCGACCGGTTGCAGGGCATCGGCCTCGGCCGGATCGTCCATCCAGGCGCCAGCAACGCCGTGGCTGACGAAGACGAACAGATGCGTGTCGCTGAATGGATAATGTTCCGTGCGGCAGCGGTGGAAGGTGGCGTGCGCGACGACGGAATTGGTGAATTCGGCCGGCACGTCGGCAAACATCTCGCCGAGCATCGCGCTGATGCGCTCGACATCGCAGGGAATGATCGGATTGGTCGACACACTCAGCCGGCCGAGGCCCGGAATGGAGACGCCGATTTGTGCGAGGGTGATGCGGTGGCGCCGCGTCCACTCGCGCAGCAATGTCAGCGCCTCGCGAAACACCCGGCCGACGGATTCGACGGTTGGCGTTTTCGGCAGCAGCATACGCTCCGTGTAGTGCAGCTCACCCGACAGGCTACCGATGCCGACACTGAGCCGTTGGGTGCCCAGCTCCAAGGCGGCAAGCGCCACCGAGCCGTCCAGCGACACGAGGCCGGTCGGGCCGCCGACGTAAGGGGCAGGGCGCCGCACCTCCTCGATCAGGCCTTCGGCCTTCAGATCGAACAGGATGCGCGACAGGCTGGCCTCGGACAGACGTACGGCTTTCGCCAACGGCGGCCGAAACGAGCCGCCCGACTGAAGCAGGTGAGTCAAAATGGCAGCGCGCGTCTGCCGCCGACTTCTCGGCTGCTCCGGCATTTCCATCCCTGTCGTCATTCTTACTTAGTGTAAGAATTTGCGCGCGGAGCGTTCGGACTGTCAAGCGTTTGCCGGCGCGATGCGCCGACTTGTTGTTGTGCGTGGCAACAAGATTGGCGCGTGCGATGTCCCTCAGGAGAGACGCGCGACGTCGACGATGATCCGTCTGCGGTTGTCCGGGTCGACTAGGATAGGCAACACGACGCCATCGGCAGTGCGGCTTGCGCGGCGGTCTGGGCTGCTGAAGGACATGCGTGTGATCGCTTCCCAACTCGGGCCGCCATTCGGGTCGTTCACCGCGACGGCGATATCCCACGTCCCGCCCGGCGCGCTGCTCGGTTGGGCCTCGTGCGCGCTCAACACCTTCGCCGTCGTCGGAACCAGACCGACCACGGCGGCGCCACCGGCCAGCGCAATCTCCATCTGCTGTGGCGTCAGCCCGTTGACCAGCGCCGGCGACGAAGCGGCATGCTCCACCTCGTGCCAAGTGCGGGGAAACGGGCGGCGGCCGGGCGTGTTGGCCTCCGGCGCGCCGCGCAAACGCTCCGCGAGCTGTTCGGCGGCTTCACGGCCGGTCGAAACCAGATCCCATTCGATCCTGAACCGTGTCGGATCGGCCAGATCCACGGTGACGGGAAGCATCGTCCCGGGACACGGCCATTTCAGCTTGGGGACGTCGTAGCCGTTGTATCGCACGGCCGTCGCTGCGACGCGTTCGGCGATAATCAACCCGTCAATGTCGCATCTGGGATGGAGCACCATTTCGCCGGCCGCATCGGGAAACGGTGAGCAGGCCACGACCTGCAACCATCCCTCCACCGGGTTCGTAATCTGCATCCGCTCGCCCTGCGCTTTGCTCGATCCGGGGCACCTACCAAACAAAAGCGGCGCGATCGTGAGACAGCGCGTTTCAGGACAGCTCGCTGTTTCGCAAATTACGGTGCCGGCGGCCGCGTTCCCTCCGACCATTCCGGCAATTCGGATTTCGGGTCGTACCAATTGGCGGCATCCGATCGCCAGATGTGGACTTCGGGGCGCTCGACAATCGGCGTGTCCAGGCAGCCCATCCGCAGCAGGAGGGTGCTCCTGCCGTCGCGCGCGGCGACGATGTGCGATCCGCATTGCGAGCAGAAGTAACGCGTCTTGCCCGGCGAGGATTCGAAACCGCGCAGCAGGTCCTCGCCCCTGGTCCAGCGAAAGCGGTCGCGGGGGACATTGGTGACGGTGGAGAAAGCCGAGCCGTGGGTCTTGCGGCAGGTCTGGCAATGGCAGTGCATGATTAGACCCGGGGCTGCGTCGACCTCGTAGGCAACACGTCCGCAGAGACAGCTTCCGCTCAGCATCAGGTTCTCCAATCTGTAGGGTGGACGAAGCCACCGGGTCGAGCGAATGCGCGCCCGATGACAGGCTCCGCGGTCCCACCCTACAAGGTCACTGCACAAACAAAAACGGCGCCATCGTGAGATGGCGCCGTTTGGAAAGCCGTGTTGGCTGAAGACTTACTTGCGATCCTTGATCGCGACGTAATCGCGCTTGGTCACGCCGGTGTAGAGCTGGCGCGGACGGCCGATCTTCTGCTGCGGGTCCTCGATCATCTCGCTCCACTGGCTGATCCAGCCGACGGTGCGGGCGACCGCGAACAGCACAGTGAACATCGAGACCGGGAAGCCCATCGCCTTCAGCGTGATGCCCGAATAGAAGTCGACGTTCGGGTACAGCTTGCGGTCGATGAAGTACTGGTCGCTGAGCGCGATCTTCTCGAGCTCGAGCGCCACCTTCAGCATCGGATCGTCGCCATGGCCGGTCTCCTTGAGCACGGCGTGACACATCTTCTGCATGATCTTGGCGCGCGGATCGTAGTTCTTGTAGACGCGGTGACCGAAGCCCATCAGGCGGACTTCAGAGTTCTTGTCCTTCACCTTGGCGATGAACTCGGGAATCTTGTCCACGGTGCCGATCTCGGCGAGCATCGCGAGCGCGGCTTCGTTGGCGCCGCCATGCGCCGGGCCCCACAGGCAGGCGATGCCGGCGGCGATGCAGGCGAACGGGTTGGCGCCGGAAGAGCCGGCGATGCGCACCGTCGACGTCGAGGCGTTCTGCTCGTGGTCGGCATGCAGGATGAAGATCTTGTCCAGCGCGTCAGCGAGCACGGGATTGCTCTTGTACTCCTCGCACGGCACGGCGAAGCACATGTTGAGGAAGTTCTCGGCAAAGGAGAGCGAGTTCTTCGGATACACGAAGGGCTGGCCGACCGTGTACTTGTAGGCCATCGCCGCCAGCGTCGGGATCTTGGCGATCATGCGCATGGAAGCGATCATGCGCTGCTTCGGATCGTTGATGTCGGTCGAGTCGTGATAGAACGCGGCGAGCGCGCCGACGGAGGCCACCATCACTGCCATCGGATGGGCGTCGCGGCGGAAGCCCTGGAAGAAGCGGGCCATCTGCTCGTGCACCATCGTGTGATGGATCACGCGGTAGTCGAAATCCTTCTTCTGCTCGGCAGTCGGCAGATCGCCGAACAGCAGGAGATAGCAGGTCTCCAGGAAGTCGCCGTTCTCGGCGAGCTGCTCGATCGGGTAGCCGCGGTATTCCAGCACGCCCGCGTCACCGTCGATATAGGTGATCTTGGACTGGCAGCTCGCGGTCGAGGTGAAGCCGGGGTCGTAGGTGAACAGGCCGGACTGGCCGTAGAGCTTGCCGATATCGATGACATCGGGCCCGACGCTGCCGCTGTGGATCGGAAGATCGTAGTTCTTGTTTCCGACCGTCAGTGTAGCGGTCTTGTTGCTTGGTTTTGCGTCCATCGTAGGTCCCCGATGAAATGTGAAACGGACCGGAGCCGGAGGCCCCATGCGAGTTGATTGGGGCAGGCCGGATGTTCCAGAAGGTACGGGGGAGATGGGTATATTATTGCTGTGTGCGCTGCAAGATCACCGCGCGCATGCTCGACTTACGTCGTAGCCTGGCCCTCCCTGGCCCTTGACCTAGCCTTTGGCCTGATCTTCAAGCCGGCCCAGGCTTTCCTGGCGTCCCAGGACGTCCAAAACCTCAAATATACCAGGCGACGTGGTCCGTCCGGTCAGCGCCGCCCGGAGCGGCTGGGCAACGGCGCCGAGCTTGAGACTATTTTCCTCGGCAAAGGCGCGTAGCGCGGCTTCCGTGGCGGTGCCGCTCCACGTCTCGACTTTCTCCAGCGCGGAATGCAGCTGGCCGATCAGCTTGCGGTTCTCGGGTGTCAGCAGGGCTGCCGCCTTCGGATCGAGCTGCAATGGCCGGTCGGCGAAGATGAAATAGGCGCCGTCGATCAGCTCGATCAGCGTCTTGGCGCGCTCCTTCAGGGCCGGCATGGCCTTGAGAAGCTGTGCCCGCGTGGTGTCGTTTAACTTGGCCTTAAGCTCGTCGCGGCTGGGCACGAGGTGGTCCAGCACGTCCTCGAACATCTTCACGAGTGATTGATCGTCGGCGTGGCGGATGTAGTGGCCGTTGAGGTTTTCCAGCTTGGCGAAATCGAAGCGGGCGGCGGCGCGGCCGACGCTGGCGAGGTCGAATGCCGCGATCATCTCCTCGGTCGAGAAAATCTCCTGGTCGCCATGGCTCCAGCCGAGGCGGACGAGGTAATTGCGGAGCGCGGCCGGGAGGTATCCCATGGCGCGGTAGGCATCGACGCCGAGCGCGCCGTGGCGCTTGGAGAGCTTGGAGCCGTCCGGGCCGTGGATCAGGGGGATGTGGGACATGCTCGGCAGCGCCCAGCCCATCGCATCGTAGATCTGCTTCTGGCGGGCGGCGTTGATCAGATGGTCGTCGCCGCGGATCACGTGGGTGACGCCCATGTCGTGGTCGTCGACCACCACCGCGAGCATGTAGGTCGGGTTGCCATCGCCGCGCAGCAGGACGAGGTCGTCGAGGTTCTCGTTCTGCCAGACCACGCGGCCCTGCACCTGGTCCTCGATCACGGTCTCGCCGGTCTGCGGCGCGCGCAGGCGGATGGTGGGCTTGACGTCGGACGGGGCCGTTGCCGGATCGCGGTCGCGCCACATGCCGTCATAGAGACGGGTGCGCCCCTCCGCGCGCGCCTTCTCGCGCATCGCGGCGAGCTCCTCGGCCGTGGCGTAGCAGCGATAGGCCTTGCCGTCGGCGAGCAACTGCTCGGCGACCTCGCGGTGACGGGCGGCCCGGCTGAACTGGTAGATGACGTCGCCGTCCCAGCCGAGCTCCAGCCATTTCAACCCGTCGAGGATGGCGCCGATCGCAGCCTCCGTGGAGCGCTCCCGGTCGGTGTCCTCGATCCGCAGCAGCATCTTGCCGCCGTGCTTCTTCGCATAGAGCCAGTTGAACAGCGCCGTGCGGGCGCCTCCGATATGGAGGAAGCCGGTCGGCGAGGGAGCGAAGCGGGTGATGATTTGGGATGTGGTCATTCTGTGGCGGGCAAGGGCGGTCAAGTTGTGGAGCGACCGTGTATCATAGGGATGGGAGATTTTGCCAATGCTAATCCAGGTCGTTCATAGCCATCCGCTCGCGGACAGCTACAACCATGCGCTGTTCCACACCATCGTCGAGACGCTGGAACGCCGGCACGAGGTGATCGCGACCGATCTTGACCGCGAGGGCTTTTCGCCGGCGATGACCGAGGCAGAGCGGCGCAGCTACTTTCAGGGACCCTATGCCGAGGACGCCGTGGCGCGCCTCATCGGTCAGTTGCGGCGGGCCGACGGCATCATCTTCTGCTTCCCGCATTGGTGGTTCTCGATGCCGGCCATGCTCAAGGGCTATTTCGACCGGGTCTGGGCGCCCGGAACGGCATTTGCCCACGATCTGGGCGGCGGTCGTATCAGGCCGTTGTTGACCAATATCCGCCTGTTCGGTGTCGTGACGAGCTACGGTTCACCGTGGTGGCTGACCCGGATCGTCATGCAGGATCCCGGCCGCAAAGTGCTGTTTCGGGCGCTGAGACCGATGTGCGGGCCTCGCGTTCGCTCGTTCTATCTGGCGCATTACGACATGGATCGCTCCACGCCGGCATCTCGAGCTGCCTTTGTCGAGCGCGTACGCGCCAGGATCGCCGAAGTTTGACCGGGAGGCGGGCTTGGGGCTTGGCCTGACGGCGCGAATTTGGCAGAAGGACCGCTGATTTCCCGACAGGATTTTCGTAATGACAGAACCGGTGGCAGCTGAGGTTGGGCGCGATTTCATTCGTGACATCATCCAGGCCGACCTCGATCAGGGCAAGTACAGGGAGATCGTGACCCGGTTCCCGCCGGAGCCGAACGGCTACCTCCATATCGGCCACGCCAAGTCGATCGCGCTCAATTTCGGCATCGCCCAGGAGTTTCCGGGCCGTTGCCATCTGCGCTTCGACGACACCAATCCGGTCAAGGAAGAGCAGGAATATATCGATTCCATCCAGGCCGACGTGCGCTGGCTCGGCTTCGACTGGGGCAAGAACCTGTTCTTCGCCTCCGACTATTTCCAGCGCCTGTACGAATGGGCGGAGAAGCTGATCCGCGACGGGCTCGCCTATGTCGACGACCAGACCCAGGAGGAGATCCGTCTCTCGCGCGGCACGCTGACCGAGCCCGGCAAGAACTCGCCGTTCCGCGACCGCAGTGTGGACGAGAACCTCGACCTGTTCCGCCGCATGAAGGCCGGTGAATTCCCGAACGGCGCGCGCGTGCTGCGGGCCAAGATCGACATGGGTGCAGGCAACATCAATCTGCGCGACCCCGTGCTCTACCGCATCCTGCATGCGCACCATCCGCGCACCGGGACCGAGTGGAGCATCTATCCGAGCTACGATTATGCCCATGGCCAGTCGGATGCGATCGAGGGCATCACGCATTCGATCTGCACGCTGGAGTTCGAGGACCACCGGCCGCTCTACGACTGGTTCATCGAGAAGCTCCCGGTGCCGTCGCAGCCGCATCAGTACGAGTTCGCCCGGCTGAACCTGACGTATACGCTGTTGTCGAAGCGCGTCCTGACCCAGCTGGTCCGCGAGGGCCATGTCGCGGGCTGGGACGATCCGCGCATGCCGACCATGGCGGGCATGCGTCGCCGCGGCGTGCCGCCGGCGGCCTTGCGCGAATTCGTCAAGCGCATCGGCGTCGCCAAGGCCAACAGCGTGGTCGACGTCGGCATGCTCGAGTTCTGCATCCGCGAGGAATTGAACCGCACCTCGCAGCGGCGCATGGCGGTGCTCAAGCCGCTCAAGGTGGTGATCGAGAACTATCCGGAAGGGCAGGTCGAGGAGCTCGACGCGATCAACCACCCGGACGACCCCAGCGCCGGCACGCGCAAGATCAATTTCGGCCGCGAGCTCTATATCGAGCAGGACGACTTCATGGAGAATCCGCCCAAGAAGTTCTTCCGCCTGTCGCCGGGCAACGAGGTGCGGCTGCGCTACGCCTATTTCGTCAAATGCACCGGCGTGATCAAGAACGATGCGGGCGAGGTGGTGGAGCTGCGCTGCACCTACGATCCCGCGACCAGGGGCGGCAACGCTCCCGACGGCCGCAAGGTCAAGGCGACCATGCACTGGCTGCCGGCGGCGAATTCGAAGCCGGCGGAAATCCGCATCTACAACCAGTTGTTCGCGAACCCGAGCCCGGACGCTTCGAACTTTGCGGCCGATCTCAATCCGAACTCGCTGGAGATTCTGTCCGACGCCCGGATCGAGGCGTCGGTCGCCGAGAGCAATGCGACGGAGCCGATGCAGTTCGAGCGCCAGGGCTATTTCGTACGTGACAAGGACTCGACGCCGGGCAAGCCGGTGTTTTCGCGCACCATCGGCCTGCGCGACACCTTTGCGAAGGAAGTCGCAAAGGGCTGAAGGACACGAAAATGAGCAACGAAGCCGACGACATCGTTTCCGCCATCATCGCGAAATGGTGCGCCGGCTTCGCAATGCTCGATGCTGCGGCACTGTCCTCGCTCTATGCCAAGAACGCATTCTTCTTCGGCTCCAACCCAAGACTCTATCGGGGCAGGGACGGCGTTGCCGAATACGTCAACGGCCTGCCGCGCTGGCGCAAGCCGAGCGCTGCATTTTCCGAGGTGCAGGTCGCGCAGGCAGGCCCCGACCTGATCAACATGGGCGCGACGATCTCCTTCGACCTTGCCGGTGAGCGCCCCGACCTCGTCGTCAAGATGAGCTGGGTCATCATCCGCGAGGACGGCGACTGGAAGATCGTCAATCACCATGCCTCGTCGCGGACATCGCTGATCTAGCGGCAGCGGAACGTCCTGCGTCCTGACGCAGGGCGTTTGCTGGGGCCTTTCCAGGGACAGACGTGTCAGGATTGGCGCCTCGGATCAGCGCAGCGGCAACATAACGCAGGTTGGATCGATGCATTTTCATCGGTGCGCCCCATCTAATTGGAAGAGGGGAGGTGAGCATTATGCGCATCCAACATTGGCAAGATGCTGCCAGCCTGTTGGTCGGCGTATGGCTGGTCCTGTCGTCCTTCGTCCTGGGCTTGTCCGGGGCGGCTGTCTGGATCACCATCGCGCTCGGGCTCGGCGTCGTGCTCTTTGCCGTAGAAGCGTTTGTCATCCCGTCATATCTGGAAGAGTGGGGAGAAATGCTGCTGGGTCTGGCCCTTGTGCTCGCGCCTTGGACCATTGGCTATGAGTCAGCATCAGCCACGGTGAGCAGCGTGTTGTCGGGCATATTGGTGATCTTGCTCGGCGGCTGGGAACTGATGTCCGATCGTGACTTCACCGCCTGGTGGCACGATCGCTGGCATCATCCAGCCGGCTGACAAGAGCGGTTAGCCGAACTTTCGCCGACCTCTATCCGCTGGCGGTCGGAGAGGCGGGGATTTGGCTCCGGCATTCCGAAGGAAAGGTGCGGTGCAGGGCCTCGCGGTCCTGCACCGGGTCATCCCATCACAACCCATCACAATGCGGCTCTGGGCTCGATCGGTTGCCAGATGCTGATCTTTCGCGTCTCCGGCATCAGGAAGACAGCGAGCACGAAGCACACCGCGGGGACCACGATCGGGTAGATCAGTGCGTAGCCGATGCTGCCGGTCGCGGCGAATGCTGCCGAGGTGATGAACGGCACCAATCCGCCGCCCCAGCCGTTGCCGATGTGGTACGGCACGGAGACCGACGTGTACCTGATCCTGGCGGGGAAGAATTCCGCCAGAAACGCGCCGACCGGCCCGTACACCATCCCGACGTAGCAAACGAGGATGAAGATGATGAAGATAGCGGTCGGATAGTTGATGTTTCCGGGCTGCGTCACCGTACCCAGCCACAGATACAGCGGATAGTACGTGATCGCGGCGAGCAGCATGCCTCCGAGGATCACCGGCTTGCGGCCGATCTGATCCGACAGCCAGCCAAAGAAGATCAGGCTCGGCGTTGCGATGAGCAGTGCTGTTCCCACGATGTAGGCTGAGGTCAGCGGGTCCACCTTGGAGACCTGCTGCAGGAAGTACAGCGCCCAGAATTGACCGCTGTACCAGACCACGCCCTGTCCGATCAGGACCACGATGGCGATCCCGATATATTTGACGTTCGAACTGAGGAAGGCCTCCTTCCACGGATTCCTCGTCATCTGCCCGCGGGCCTTGATCTCCTGGAAGATCGGCGTCTCCTGGAGCTGGAGGCGGATATAGATCGCGATGGCCACCAGCAGGAAGGACACCAGGAACGGAACGCGCCACGCCCATTCGTCGAAGGCCTGGTTGCCGGCATAGGTCCGCGTGAGGACGATGACGGCCAGCGACACCACGATCCCGAGAGTGGGAGAGGTCTGTAGCCAGCCGGTGTAGTAGCCGCGCCTGTCGTCAGGCACATGCTCGGCAACATAGGTGATGGCGCCACCATATTCGCCGCCCAGGCACAGGCCCTGGATCATGCGCAGCCCGAACAGAATGAACGCGGCTGTCAGGCCGATCGACTGGTAGGTCGGGATCAATCCGATCGCTCCCGTGCCCAGTCCCATTCCGCTGAGCGTGATGAGAAACGTATATTTGCGGCCGACCCGGTCACCCATCCATCCGAACAGGAAGGCCCCCAGCGGACGGATCAGAAATCCTGCCGTGAACAGCGCGATCGTGCTGAGCAGGGCGGCGACGGGGTGGGACTGCTCAAAGAACTTGACCGATAGAACTGCGGCCAGGCTGCCAAAGATGTAGAAATCATACCATTCGATGATGTTTCCTACCGACGCAGCGATGATCACGCGGCGAAAATCGCTCGGTACCTGCATGTACGCCTCCTATGGTTTCAAAACGTCTCCTCGCTTGTTTCAGCGTCGATCGTCTCGCGGGAAGAGCGTGATGCGCGGCGTCGCAGGCGCCAATTCAAAGAGTTGCGTCGGCAACGTCTGACCTCAGGCGCGTTTTGCGCCACCTGAGAAGAGCTCCAGCGGCCTTGGAACCGCGAGCCACCACTGCCTGCCCGTCTGTCGGGGAGGCGGGGAACGTAGTGTAATCCCACCACGGGTTGGCAACTTATGAGACTTTCGGCTCAATCGATCTGACACGGGGCGGTTTTGCGACAGAGATCGCAAGGACTCGAATTGTCCGCGACGTCTGGTAATCAGCGAACGGAAAGGCGTCTCAGGCGTTGTGAGGGGTCCAACAAGGAAACCACCATGCAGACCATCGCAGAGCATATGGAAGTCATTGGCGCCGACGGCGTGCACGTCGGCACCGTCGACCGTGTCGAGGGCAATCGCATCAAGTTGACCGAGAAGGACAGCGGCGAGGGCAGCCACAAGGGCCACCACCATTTCATCGACAAGGGCTTCGTCGCCGACGTCGAGGGCAACAAGGTCCGGCTGTCGGCCAAGGCGGCTGTCGCCGTGACGATGGAAGAGGAAAAGTAGGGCTCGGGCCGCTTCGTTCCTGATCCGTACCGCTATTCGGCCGCCTGCACGTTCCGGTAGCATCCGCGCCGGTTGCGTAGTGTAAGGTGCAGAGAATGGCGGAGCCGGGCCGGCCGCAGCGCGTCTCGCAAGGCATCGCCGGCACTTGGCCGACGGGCCGGACCGCGTCGGCCGGCGGCTTTGTCCCGGCGGGCCTTGGCGCCTGGCCAGCACTCGTCGAGGCACTGCGCGAATGGGCGCGTGCCGAAGCCGGCGCCGGGCGGCTGTTGCCGTGGGTGCCCGTCGCCTTCGGCGGCGGCATCGCGCTGTACTTCGCCGCCGATCATGAGCCGGTGCTGTGGGTCGTCGCCGCGACGGCGGTCGCCTTCATGCTGGGCGCGGTCCTGTTGCGGCGGAGCCGGCTGTTCGCCCCAGCCATCATGATCGCGGCGGTTGCTGCCGGCTTTGCCATGGCGACCTGGAAGACGGCGCGCATTGCGCACACGGTGCTGGCCAAGCCGCTCTATTCGGTGTCGCTGTCGGGCTACGTCGAGGCGCGCGATATCCGCGAGCGCACCGATCGTTTCGTGCTGCGCGTCACGGCGATGGAGGCGCAGCGCAGCGACGTCAAGCTGGAACGCGTGCGCCTGTCGGTGCGCAAGGGCACCGCGCCCGAGGTCGGCAGCTTCGTGCAGCTCAAGGCGCGGCTGCTGCCGCCGCTCTCGCCGGTGCGTCCCGGCAGTTACGACTTTTCGCGCGACATGTTCTTCCAGGGCATCGGCGCCTCCGGTTTCGTGATGGGCGCGATCACGGCGTCGGTGCCACCGGATGCCGGCGGCTTGCGGCTGCGCTACGCGGCCTTCATGCAAGGCCTGCGCGATGCGATCGATGCGCGCATCCGTGCCACGCTCGAGGGCGACAACCGCGCGATCGCGACCGCGCTGCTGACGGGGCGGCGCGATGCGATCACGACGCCCGTCAATGATGCGATGTTCATCTCCGGCCTCGGTCATGTGCTCTCGATCTCCGGCTACCACATGGCGGTCGTTGCCGGCGTCGTGTTCTTCGCCGTGCGCGCGCTGCTCGCGCTGATCCCGGGACTGGCGGCCGGCTTTGCCATCAAGAAATGGTCGGCCGCTGCCGCGCTGGTCGCGGCCGCGTTCTATCTGCTGCTGTCGGGTGCGGAGGTCGCGACGCAAAGGTCGTTCTTCATGACCGCTGTGGTGCTGATCGCCGTGATGGTCGATCGCCGCGCCATCACTTTCCGCACGCTGGCGGTGGCGGCGCTGATCGTGCTCGCGGTCGCGCCGGAAGCGGTGGTGCATCCGAGTTTTCAGATGTCCTTCGCCGCAACGCTCGGTCTCGTCGCGCTGGTGCAGATCGGCATGCCGAATTTGTTTGCCTCACCCGATCATTCGGCGACCGCGCGCATCGCGATGTGGGGCGGCCGCGAGATCGCCATGCTGTTCCTGGCCTCGCTGATCGCGGGGCTCGCGACCACGCCCTATGCCGCTTTCCACTTCCACCGCGTCACGCCGTACGGCGTGCTCGCAAATCTCGGTGCGATGCCGGTGGTCTCGGCGCTGGTGATGCCGGCGGGACTGCTCGGATTGCTCGCGGTGCCGTTCGGGCTCGACGGCGTGTTCTGGTGGCTGATGGGGATCGGCATCGACTGGATGGTCGCGGTCTCGGGCTGGGTGGCAGCGTTGCCGGGTGCGGTCGGCCGCATCCCGGCTTTCGGCATCGCGCCGCTGGTCGCGGCGAGCCTCGGGATCATCGTGATGGGCCTCTTGCGCACGCCCTTGCGCTGGTGCGGCGCTCTGGTGCTGCTGGCAGCAATCCTCTGGGGGCTGTCGGTGCGGCAGCCCGACATCCTGATCGCCGGGGACGGCCAGAGCGTGGCGGTGCGGGGCAGGGACGGGCAGCTGCATCTGATCAGGGCGAGCAAGGACGGCTTCCTGCTCAAGGAGTGGTTGGCGGCCGACGCCGATCTGCGCGATGCCGGGCGTGCCTCGCTGGCGGACGGCGTGTCCTGTGACGAGTCCGGCTGCGTGACGCCGCTCGCCGACGGGCGTCTGGTCGCGCTTTCCCTGCGCGTCGACGCGCTGGCGGACGATTGCAGCCGCGCCGCGCTGGTGGTGACGGCACGGCCCGCGCCGCCCGATTGCGCGGCGATGGTGGTCGACCGGCCGCGGCTCACGAGCCAGGGCGCGCTGGCGCTGACGCAGCGTGGTGACGGTTTTTCGGTTCAGGCGGTGCGGGCGAGAGGCGCGAGCCGCCCCTGGTTGCCGGCCGGAGCCGGCGAGGGAGACTTTGACGGCAGCCTTGCGCCGAAGACGGCCGCGCCCCGTAACCGCGATGCGACGCCCTCGGAGACCGATTTGCAGGCCGACGATTGACCGGATCGGCTACAGGTACCAGGCCAGCACGGCGTCGAGCCCGGTGTTGCCGATCACCGGCAGGGCCACCATCTGGCTCAGTCCGGCCGCGCGTGCCTCTGTGGCCGCGATCGAGCCGTCATGCGCCAGATCGTCGTTGAGCGCGGGCATGCCGGTGGCCCAGGCGCCGCCGATGCTGCCGTCGCCCCTGGCGATGGATTTTTCCGCATAGAGCCTGGCGAGGTCGGTCTGCGCGCTGCAATCGCCGGCGCGGAAGACCAGCGCTGAGCGGGACCCGTTCGGCACCCAGATCTCGAAGCGTCGCGCAATCGGCGTTGCCTGCGCGGAGAGGAAAGTCAGGACCCAGGTCTGGTCGGTGCCGGTCCGATAGGGCACGCCGACGCCGAGATTGATCCCGACCTTGGCGGCGTCCTCCCAGCGCAGGAAGCTCTTGGCGTCGTGCAGATCCTTGATGATCAGCGGCAGGCCCGCCTTCCAGGTGCGGCCGGGCAGGCCGAAGCCGCGCGGAAATTTTGTGTGCCGTGAGTTGAACTCGAACATGTCGGCGGTGCCGTAATAGCCGTCGACCAGTCCCATCTCGTGGGAGATTCCGGCATCGTTGTGCCAGAGCTCGATGGCGCCGACATGCGCCTCGTCGTCGCCGCAGAACAGCACCATCACGGCATGCAGGAATTCGCCTGCGAACACCGGCACCGCGACGCCGCAGGTGAGGCCGGCCGCGATGGCCTGATCGGTCCGCTTGAAATAGGAGTTGGTGAATTGGGTGAGGATGATCGGGTGGCTGCCGGCCCAAGCCTTGCCGGGAAGCCCCTCGTCATATCCGAAATACAAACCTTCGCTCACGGCCTTGAACGCGGACAATCCGTCGCCGTAGAGGCCACCGCCAAATTCCAGCCGCGTGCGCGTCCGGTCAGGCACCCAGAGTTCAACGACGCGAAGGAAGGTTTTCATCGAGTGTGCCCGCCGCCTCAAACCCTGACAGCATCGGTCATTTGGCTGCGGAGCGGACGTTCAAAATTCAGGCAGGGCGGCCCAAACTTCGTGCGGTGGACAGCTGCGGGCGGTCGGTCCATCCGGGCGGATTTCGTCGGACGCAAATCATACCATCTCGCCGGCCTCGGCCGGCGATGGCATCTCATTCCTGGCCCCGACCTCTCGGTCGGGCATGGCTGCGTCAGCCGATCGGCAGCCGCGTGACGGTCGGCCGATTGTCGGCGGTGATCTGCGGCTTGTGCTCGCTGACTGGCAGGGTCACCGGCAGTTGCAGCACGGTTGCGCGCTGGCCTTCGACGAGCTGCGTCACCAGCACGTATTTACCGTCGGGGAATTCGATCGCGTCATGATGGCGATCGGGAACGTGCGGATCGATCTTGCCGAACTTGCCGACGCGAGAGTTGACGGTGCGCGTCCAGATCCAGCGATTGTCGTAACGGACGTTGTCGGCGAAGGCGAGCTCCGTCCCGGGCAGCAGGCAGACCGCGACGGAAAGGTCGGCTTCGGAGGCGAAGCCGCGGGTCGATGTGCCGCGGAAGGTTGTCGTGACGATGGTCTCGCCGACTTCTGCGGGACGCGTCGCGACGGCGTGCAGGCTGTAGTCACACATCGGGTGCTCCTCTTGCAGAGACAGCGACCCGCACCTCTTTCGGAGGCGCAGGCCTCTATCAGAGTGGAAGCACGTAACGTTCTGCTTGGTTGTGGGCGAATCTGCGGCTGGTGTCCGCAGCACGCGATCACATTATCTTTCCCGAATCCAATAGGAACAAAGCCCGCTTCCGTGCATTCCGGAGGCGCCTGTCATCGACCTGCCGGTGCGGACCAGCCCGAGGATTGCCAGCTCGGTTGCGGTGACTGGGGGGCCGCATTGCGGGCGTTGCGGAATTGCTCGCTCACCGCCGTCTGCTTGCGGACATGGTGACGCGATGGGGCGGCAACGGCTTGCGACGCTGATGCTGCGATCAGCGCCGCTGCGACCGTGCCCAAGATGATCTGGCGCATGGGTGTCTCCTCGAACTTCCAGAGGCCGCGAAGCAATGCTGCCTGGTTGCGGTGTGCCGAGGATGTAGCGCCGGAGGAGGGGCCGGATAATCTGTGCAGAACCAGAAAGACTATCCAGCCGGAGCGGACAATGATCCGCTCCACTAGCGTTCGAACGACCGGGGGATAGGCTCAGTACTTCCGGTAAAGCCCGATCAGCTTGCCCTGGATCTTGACCCGGTTGGGCGGCAGGATGCGGACCTCATAGGCGGCGTTGGCGGGCTCCAGCGCGATCGAGGCGCCGCGGCGGCGGAAGCGCTTCAGCGTCGCCTCTTCGTCGTCGATCAGCGCCACGACGATGTCGCCGGTGTCGGCGCTCTCGTTGCGCTGGATCAGCGCCATGTCGCCGTCGAGGATGCCGGCCTCCACCATGGAATCGCCGCGCACTTCGAGCGCGTAGTGCTCGCCCGAGCCGAGCATGTCGGGCGGTACGCTGATGGTGTGGCTGCGGGTCTGCAACGCCTCGATCGGCGTGCCGGCCGCGATGCGGCCCATCACCGGCACCGCGACGGGGCGCTCGCCCTCGTCGGCGGACGGGCTGGAGGTCGTGCGCACCTTGCCGAGATTGCCTTCGATGACGCTCGGCGTGAAACCGCGGCGACTGCCGGCGGCCGCCTGCAGCTCGGGCAGCTTGATGACTTCAATGGCGCGGGCGCGGTTGGGCAGGCGCCGGATGAAGCCGCGCTCCTCGAGCGCGGTGATCAGGCGATGGATGCCTGACTTCGAGCGCAGGTCGAGCGCATCCTTCATCTCGTCGAAGGAGGGCGGCACGCCGCTTTCCTTCAGACGCTCGCTGATGAACCGCAGAAGCTCGTATTGTTTGCGCGTTAACATCTCGACCAAAATCCCCCGGTTGATGTCGTTCGATTCCGAGACGCTGAAGTGGAGCGGCAAGCCGCTACATGCTCGAAACAAATCATGAACGGACACTATATGTTCGATATGTGTTCCGCAACTGCTTAATTTACCGTGAACAAAGCAAAGTTCGCGGAACGCGTGTGGCCGCGCAGTTCACACTGGCAGCCGCAGCACCTCGCAAGGGCTGCCTGCTTCGGCCTTCGGCTCGAACGGTGCGCGCACGAGAAGTACCTGTGCCGCAGCGAGATTCGCAAGCAGCGATGAGTCCTGATGATTGACGGGAATGACGACGAGCGTGCCGTCGTCGCGCAGCTCCAGGCGCGCGCGCAGATAGTCCTCGCGCACGTCGTTGGCGCCCACGTCGCGGCCCAGCACGGCGCGCTCGCGGCGATGGTGAATCACGGAGCGGCCCGACAGCGCACGAATCAGCGGCACCATGAACAGGAAGGCGCACACATAGGATGACACGGGATTGCCGGGCAGGCCGATCACACCCATCGCCCCGAGCCGCCCATGCATCATCGGCTTGCCGGGCCGCATCGCGATTTTCCAGAACGCCATCGAGATGCCTTCGTCCCGGAGCGCCTGCTGGACCAGATCGTGGTCGCCGACCGACGCACCGCCGGTCGTGACCAGGATGTCGGCGCCGCTCTCGCGGGCGCGGCGAATGCCGGCGGTGGTGGCCTCCAGCGTATCGGCGGCAACACCGAGGTCGATGGTCTCGGCCCCCTCGCTGCGGGCAAGCGCGTGCAGGGCGTAGCCGTTGGAATAGACGATCTGGCCGTGCCCGGGCGTGGTGCCCGGCATCACCAGCTCGTCCCCGGTGGCGAGAATCGCGACCTTCGGACGGCGGCAGACGGCGAGTTGCGGATGATTCATGCCTGCGGCGAGCGCGAGATCGCGCTCGGTCAGCCGGGTCCCCTTGCGCAGCAGCACGTCGCCCTCGCGGAAGTCGACGCCGGCGGCACGGATGTGCCGTCCCGCGATCGCGGCTTCCTTGATCGTGACGTGCTTGCCGTCCGCAATCGTGTCCTCCTGGATCACGACGGCGTCCGCGCCGTCGGGAACCACGCCGCCGGTGAAGATCCGCACGGCTTCGCCGGCGCCGACCGATCCCGCAAACGGACGGCCGGCTGCGACCTCGCCGATGACCATCAGGTGGGAATCGATCCTCGCCGCATCGACCGCGCGCAGGGCGTAGCCGTCCATCGCCGACATCGCTTCCGGCGGTTGCGTGCGCCGTGACGCGACGTCGCGCGCGAGCACGCGGTGGTGGGCCTTGTCGAGGGAAACCATCTCTTCAGGCAGCGGCTCTGCACCCGCCAGCACCGCGGCAAGCGCGTCGGAAACCGGCATCAGGGCCACGGGCGAAAACTCCTCGGCACGTTCGGGCGAATGTTCCGTCAGTCTTCTAGCCGAGCGCGAATGCGGAAGCAAAACAGCAGAGCACGGCGTTCATCACGCTGCTTCCATACGATCCTGGAGGCGGGATCAGACCCGGCGCGGCATGATCCAGAGAACGAGGCAGATCGGTAGGAGGGTGGCCATGGCAAGGACGACAATGACGAGCGCCACGGCCAGCATCGGTCAACTCCCGGTCTGTCCGTCCGGACTGATGTCCAGCGTGACGTCGGGCGCTTTGGGGCCTTGATCCCTGTCGGGCATCGGATCGGCCTGGGATTTCAGGTCGGCGGCCTTGCTCACAAGCTTGGCCGAAAGGTCCGAATCCGAAGTTGTCCTGGCGAATTCGAGAAGAAGAGAGGCCTGTTTGGTGAGATAGGTCTTGCCCAACACGATGCTGCGTCCGTCCGTAGAAGTCCCAACGGACTCTAGAGTCCGGAAGGGACGATTCTGTTCCCGGAACTCCGTACAAAAATGCACAAAGGCGGCCGGTTCCTCATGTTCCGCAAAATTAGCTCCGGGAACCGAGCCGCTTTCGCGATGACGGGATGTCGTCAGATGCCCAATGCCCTCAATGCGTTGGCGACGTCACGCGGAGACGTCACATGCACCGCGATCAGGCCGCGTGCCCGCGCGCCTTCGACATTCTCGGCGAGGTCGTCGAAGAACACGATGCGCCTCGCCGGCAGGCCGATCGCGGCGACGACGTGGTCGAATGCCTCCGAATCCGGTTTGCGAAGACCGATGCTGGACGACAAATACAGCTCGCGGAAATGGCCGAGCAGGTCAGCATATTCCTTCGAGAAATAGTCGATATGCGGCCGGTTGGTGTTGGAGAAGGCGTAGAGCGGCATCTGCTTCGCCGCACGCGGCAGCAGCTCGGCGATGTCGGGCATCTCGCCGGCGAAGATCGCGTTCCAGCCCTCCAGGAACTGCGCATCCGAAATGCCGATGCCGAGCGAAGCACGTAGCGAGGCGAAATAGTCCGCATCGCTGATCTTGCCGACCTCATGCAGCCGGTAGGCCTCGCTGTCCCGCACGTAGCGCGCGACGATGGATTCGGGCGCGCAGCCGGCATGTCCCGCCCAGCAGGCGACCGCCTTGGAGAAGTCGATGTCGAGCACCACGCGTCCGAGATCGAACAGAAGCGCATCCGCGCTGCCGGGAGAGAGCGAGGTCATTGCGTCCTTTTCACTTCGGTATCCGCAAATCAGTATCGGTAAGGCTCGTGGTCGAACAGCGGGAACGCGCTGAAGACACTCGGTGCATTCGTCGCGGTCGCCGGGTGCAGGCAGGACTTGTTGACCTCGGCGAACGAGGTGGCGCCCAACAGGCCAAGGCAGCGTAGCACCTCGTCCTCCAGCAGCTCCAGCATCCGCGTCACGCCGGCTTCGCCGGCCGCCGCCAGCGCCCAGCATTGCAGCCGGCCGATGCCGACGAGGTCGGCGCCCGCAGCGACCGCCTTGACGATGTCGGTGCCGCGACAGATGCCGCCGTCGACCATGATCTTGGCGCGGCCCTTCACGGCCTCGACGATTTCGGGAAGCACGTGCATGGCGCCGCGGCCATGATCGAGCTGGCGGCCGCCGTGGTTGGAGACGTAGATCCACTCGACGCCATGATCGATCGCGATCTGCGCGTCCTCGGCGGTGGCGATGCCTTTGAGGATCAGCGGAGTCCGAAACTTGTCCTTGATCATCTTCACCGTCCGCCACTCCAGACCCTTCTGGAAATCGCCGCCGGTGGCGCGCACGCGGCTCTCGCGCACATAGCGCTTGGCGATGTCACGTTCGCGGCGGCTGTAATGGGCGGTGTCGACGGTCAGGCAGAAGGCGGCGTAGGCGTTCTTCTCGGCGCGGCTGACGACATCGGCGACGAAGGCATCGTCGCCGCGGACATAAAGCTGGTAGAGCCGTAGCGCGTCGGGGGCCGCCTCGGCGGTCTTCTCGAGGCCGGGCTCCGACACCGAGCTCAGCATGTGTGCCGCGCCGAACGTGCCGGCGGCGCGCGCAACGCTCGCCGCGCCATCGGGATCGAATATCTCGAGCGCGCCGACGGGGGCGAGCACCACGGGCAGGCGCATTCTGCGCCCGAACTGCTCGACCGAACCATCGACCTTGCTCACGTCGCGCAGCACGCGCGGACGGAAGGCGATCTCGTCCAGAGCCATGCGGTTGCGGCGCATCGTGGTTTCGGTCTCGGCGGCGCCGACGATGTAGTCCCAGGCATTCTGGTTGAGGTTGGCGCGCGCTTTCCGGATGAATTCGTGCAGATTCTGGAACGGCTCGTTGCTGGCGCCGAGTTCGACGTTCCTTTCCGGCCAGATGCGGGGCGCTTCGTTCATTGTTATCCTCCCGAGAATTTGAAGCCTTGTCTCATCGCCTAACCCGTTCAGCCCTGCAAAACCATCCTAAATTCGCATAGCTGCGAGGCGTGGGCCGGCCGACCGATTCCCGCCTTGCGCGAAACGGTTTCGGAACGTTGCCAAAAGTTTAGGCCCGGACGAAGGGGTTTTTTGCGGTGTCCCCGCCGGCCAGGCAGGCCGGCCTTGAAGAAACCAGAATGGTATTGTGAGAAACGGGCTGGATCGCCATTTGCATGGCGCCTCCCAGCCCAAGCAAAAAGGCCAACCTATCCATGCGGAAAACCCTGCTGTTCCCCCTGGGCGCGCTCACCGGCGCATGTCTGACCCTTCTGGTAGCCAGCCCGCACGGCGGCGTATGGGCGGCACGGGCGGCAGCGGGCGCGGGCGATGCCTATTCCCAGCTCAACCTGTTCGGTGAAGTGTTCGAGCGGGTGAAGGGCAGCTATGTCGAGAAGCCCGACAACGCCAAGCTGATCGAAGGCGCGATCGCCGGCATGGTGACCTCGCTCGATCCGCACTCGCGCTACATGAACGACAAGGCCTGGACCGAGATGCAGGAGACCACCTCCGGCGAGTTCGGCGGGCTCGGCATCGAGGTCACGATGGAGGAGGGCCTCGTCAAGGTCGTCTCGCCGATCGACGACACGCCGGCCTCGAAGGCCGGCATCATGTCCGGCGACCTCATCAGCAAGATCGACGGCGAGGCCGTGCAGGGCATGACGCTCGAGCAGGCCGTCAACAAGATGAAGGGTCCTGTCGACACCAAGACCAAGCTCACCATCGTGCGCGAGGGCGCCGACGCCCCGCTCGATGTCGCGATCACGCGCGAGATCATCCATGTGCGCCCGGTGCGCTTCCATGTCGAGAACGGCGATATCGGCTACATCCGCGTCACCTCGTTCAACGAGCAGACCACCGACGGCCTGAAGAAGGCGATCGCCTCGATCTCCAAGGACGTCCCGCCGGAGAAGCTCGTCGGCTATGTGATGGACCTGCGCAACAATCCGGGCGGACTGCTCGACCAGGCCGTATCGGTGTCGAGCGCCTTCCTGCAGCGCGGCGAGGTCGTCTCGACCCGTGGCCGCAATCCGGAGGAGACGCAGCGCTTCACCGCGCATGGCGGCGACCTGACCAAGGGCAAGCCGCTGGTCGTCCTCGTCAATGGCGGCTCAGCCTCGGCCTCGGAGATCGTGGCCGGCGCGCTGCATGACCACAAGCGTGCCACGATCATCGGCACGCGCTCGTTCGGCAAGGGCTCGGTGCAGACCATCATTCCGCTCGGCGCCGGCAATGGCGCGCTGGCGCTGACCACGGCGCGTTACTACACGCCGTCGGGCCGCTCGATCCAGGCCCAGGGCATCGCGCCCGACATCGAGATCCTTCAGGACGTGCCGGCGGAGCTGAAGGGCCGGATGGACACCATGGCGGAGTCCCAGATGCGCGGCCATCTGTCGGCCGCTGACGGCACCGAGCAGACCGGCTCGCAATCCTACGTCCCGCCGAAAGAGGAGGACGACAAGGCCCTGCACGCCGCCTACGACTTCCTGCACGGCGTCACCGCGAATGCGGTCGCCGCCAAGCCTGCGCCGAAGGCGGCCGTGCCGAACTGAGGCTTACGACTTCTTCGACATCGATCGCCCGGGAGCGGATCACCGCTCCCGGGCGAATTCGTTTTGGGATGCCGTGTCAGCTCGGATTCATGGCGGCAAAGATGGCCTCGTAACGGCCGTCGCGCTCGGCCCAGCGACGGGCGCGATCGCGCTCGACCAGCACTTCGTCGCGAGGATGGACCCGCAGCTTCAGCAATTGCATGACCTCCGCGACGTAGGCAGCAAGCGGCATGGCACGCGCGTCGCTGGCCTGCCCGGCGCCGGTGAGTTCGGTCTGCACATAGGGCGGTGCGAGCTCCAGCACCTCGACCGGGATCTTGCGGAGCTGATGCCGCAGCGACTGGAGCCAGGAGTGCAGGAACGCCTTGCTGGCGCAATAGGTCGGAAAATCGGCGCGCGGCACGAAGGCGAGGTTCGAGCTGGTCGCGATGATCGTCGCGTTCTGCTGCGCTTTCAGGATCGGCAGGAACGCTGCCGTCACGCGTAGCACGCCCAGAATATTGGTCGCAACGATCGCTTCGGCGTCCGGGACGCTCCAACTATTCGCGCTCATGTCCTCGGGCCGCGAGATGCCGGCATTGGCGATCAGCACGTTGAGCTCGGGGAAGCGTGCCCGCATGTCGGCCGACAAGCGCGGCAGGCTCGAGGGATCGTCGAGGTCGAGCGGCATGCCGATCAGGCCGGGGCGTTCGGCCGTGATCTGATCGAGCAGGGCCTGCCGACGTCCCGCGACGATGACGCGATTGCCGCGGTCGTGGAAGGCTTCAGCGAGCGCGCGGCCGATGCCGCTGGTCCCGCCGGTGACGAGGATCGTGTTGCCGGTCATCTTCATGGTTGTGCCTTTCGATTGAGGTGAAGGCCACGGCAACCCCGGGGGAATTCCGGCGGCGAACAATCCGACAAGGCGGCAAACATCGGGGCACGGATGGACCGCGCCGGAATGGACGTCTTGAACGACTGGGGCGCCGCAAACAGGAAGGGTAAGGGCATGACCGTGGCGTCTCGTGAATCGAGAACTCCCTGCTGGGATCCTCTCGACAAAGGACGCGTTGGATGACGGTAACGCCTACGGCAGCGGCGTCTTACGCGGCTGCGAGTGCGGAAATACTTTGGGCGGCCGTGATCGTCAAGCCTGGGGCGGGCGAGGGGCTGCCCGGCCGGGCAACCCGGGAGGCGATGACCCCGCAGCTGGGCGGCCGCGGGATCACCGCGCGATCGTCATTGCTGTTTCTTCGGGCCCATGTGGTGCGGGACTTCGGTCTTCGGCCCACCGCCGTAATGGTGGCTGCCGCCAGATCCGCTGGTCGTCGCGCCGTCGCTCTCCTTCTTGCCCATGTGGTGCGGGACCTCGGTCTTCGGTCCGCCCGAGTAATGGTGGCCGTTCTTCTCATCGGTCGTGTTCGTCTGTGCCATCGCGGGCAGCGCAACGAACGACATGATCGTGGCAGCGACGATCAGCTTGCGGTGACTCATTCTGGTTTCTCCTGTTGATCTCGTCGAGTTGGTGTCAATCAAGTCCCGGTGGCTCGATCGAGCCGCAACCAAACCCGGAGCGTGATTGTGTAGGTTGAGCAAGATCAAATGTCGACGCGCGCGCTCTCGTGCGTCGATGCGTGGATCATCGCGTTGCAGCGGGCGACGAGAAACGTCGATCTTCTTACAGAAAAAAATTGTAGCCGACGCGCGAAAATCGCGAGCTGCGAGCAAGGCCGTCGATCATTCGACGAGGCCGACGAGAGATGTCGTCGGCAAGCAGCGTGTTCGGTTGGAGTGGCGGGGACGAAAACCGCCTCGATTCATTACGCGACCGGAGCACAAAAAGATTTGGCTGGCGCGTCGATCGAGTTTGATGTCCGTCAAACCCGCATCAATGACGCAACCTAGCGTGCCCGCGAACGTGAGCGGCGGCACGGTTGCGATCCGAAAGGCCGACCGAAGAAATGGAGAACACGCCGTTGACCGACGAGACCATCCACGCCCCCGATCACGATCGCCCCTTGCAGGCCGCGTTTTTCCTGCATCGCCGATTGTGGGAGACGATCAGCATCAGGTCGGTGCTGATCAAGCCTCGTCGGGATGTCCGGCTGGATCTGTTTCGCGGCCTCGCAAACTGGTTGATTTTTCTCGGACACATTCCCGATTCCGCGCTTGCCTGGTTCACGACGCGCAACTACGGCTTCAGCGACGGCGCCGACCTGTTCGTGCTGATCTCCGGCTATACCGCGACCTTCGTGTTCGGTTCGATGATGATGGAGCGTGGCTTCGTCATCGGGGCGACCCGGTTGCTGCGTCGCGTGTGGCAGCTCTATGTCGCTCACCTGCTGTTGTTCCTCGTCTATCTCACCGCGGTGCACTATCTCGCGCACAGGTTCGACGATCTTCACCTGATGGATCAGTTCAACGTCGCGCCGTTGATGGACTTTCCCGTCGAGACGCTCTCGCAGGGCCTGATCCTCAAGTTCAAGCCGCTTAATCTCGATGTGCTGCCGCTCTACATCGTGTTGATGGCAGCGTTTCCGGTCGTGCTCTGGTTCATGCTGCGTTGGCGCAATGCGGTGATGATCGGCTCGCTCGGTCTCTATCTGGCCGCCCGCCATTACGGCTGGAACTTGCCGTCCTATCCGGATGGGGTCTGGTACTTCAATCCGTTCGCGTGGCAGCTGCTTTTCGTGTTCGGTGCCTGGCTTGCGTTGGGAGGAGCGGCGGCAAGCCGCTGGCTGCTGTCGTCCCGTGCGCTGTTTGCCGCGAGCTGCGGCTTCCTGCTGTTCGCGCTCGCGATGACGCTGGCTGAGCGAATCCCGGGCCTGCGGGACTACGTTCCCGATGGTCTCGCCGCTGTCTTCATTCCGAACGACAAGACCAATCTGGGTCCCTCTCGCGTCGTTCATCTGGCAAGCCTGATGTTCATCGTCGTCTCGCTCGTTCCGGTCGACTGGACGGGTCTGACGTCGCCCTTGCTTCAGCCCTTGATCCGATGCGGCCAGCAGTCGCTGTCCGTGTTCTGCGTCGGCCTCTTTCTGTCGTTTGTCGCGCATTTCGTGCTCGAGTCCGGATCCGAGGGACTATGGGCCCAACTGCTGGTCGGCGCTGTGGGCCTCTGGATCATGACGATCGTCGCCTACTACCGGACGTGGTCGAAGGGAATCGACAAGGTCCGCTCGACCGGGGGGGCGGGCGGATGATGACGTCCGGGCTGATTTTCACGGAAGAAATCCAGGGGCTCTTTCTGCGTGGCTTGCGCTTGAGCGCATCGACCATCGAACCGCCTGGCACTTCCGCGCGTAAGAGTTGCCGGCGCTCGGCGTCTATATGGCCTGACCCGCCCCGCGCTGTTCCCATCGTCGAACGCGATGAGCAGACGACCATCCAAACCAAATCCTGGAGAATGACCATGAATCGTCCGAGACATTTCGTTGTGAGCGCAGCCGCCCTTGTCGTCCTCGCCCTGGGGCCGGTCGGGCTGTCGCCCGTAATCGCCGCAGGCCTTGCCCGGACCGCGATGATGGATGACGACAAGATGTCGAAAATGCCGGACCCGGCGGATTCCGGCAGCAAGATGAATATGGGCCAACCATCCGGCCAGTCGCAGAACATGAGCGGTAGCCGGATGAACGACGACAAGATGAAGATGCCGCCGCAGGGCCAGATGCGGGATTGTCAGGGCGCCGGCTGCCAGGACAATTCCAGCATGATGCAGATGATGCAAATGATGGACAAGATGATGCGGGGCCAAATGAGCTCGCCCGGCAGCAGCGCCGTGATGAGTGGTCCGGCGGACGTGACCGAGCGGCTGGAGGGGCGGATCGCCTTTTTGAAGACGGAGCTGCAGATCAGCGACAGGCAGCTTGTCGACTGGAACAACGTCGCGGATTCCTTGCGTTCGGGCCGTCAGCACCTGCTGGAAGCGCGCATGATGCTCGCAATGGATGACAGGCTGGGGAGCGCGGACCGTCTGGAGCACTACGAGCGGCACTTGTCCGAGCGTCTCGAGGCGCTGAAGTCGGCTCGCCTGGCCTTCACGCGGCTCTACGCATCGTTGAACGAGAGCCAGAAGCAGACCGCAGACACGATCCTGCTGCCTCTGATTACGTCATTCTGACTGTCGCAGGCGTGAGCAAGGTCATGTTCGGTCCGGCCCTTCGACGTCGACCCGGCCTGTCTGCACTCGTTGTCCTGGCGAGCCAGCTTGCGGTGCATGGCGTGCTCGCATCGGACGTCGGCATAAGGCATGCGGCCGGGCGGTTCGCTCAACACCTGCAACTGGCGCAGGCGGAGGACGATCACGCGGCGCATCATCCCGCAGCGTCCGGCTCCGCCGGCGACGCGGGGCCGCAGCCCGCCGGATCGGGAGGTCCGGGCGACCGCCATGCGGCCGACGTGCCGCCCGGCGGTGCCACGCCCGGGATGATGGGCGGAATGGACGGCATGATGAGCCGGCCGCGCAAGGAGTTTTACCCGGCATTGATGGATATGCCGGCGCTGTCAGTGGCGCAGCGGAACAATCTCGAGGTCCAGGCGCGCCAGCGGATCGGCGTGGAGGCCGATCGCCTGGCGGCGGCCGAAATGGATCTGCGGCACGCCATCGCCGGCGGCGATATCGTCGTCGCGGATCAGGCGTCGCGGCGGCTTCGCGAGTCGCTGAACGCGGTCCAGAGCGGCGTGGCCGCGCTGCGCTCGCTTCACGAAGGCAAGCCGCCGCAGCAAGTCGCGCAGGCCTGGTTCAAATCGCAAATGAACCTGCTGCCGCAGCGAAGCGCCGAGGACGTCGCGCCGGGAGTCTCCTGGTTTCATGTCGCGACCATGGCGCTGCTGGTGGTGTTCTCGCTGGCGATGCTCGCGGTCTATCTCGCGCGGATGCGCCGCGCAAACGCGCTGGTTGATCGGCTGACGCGGACGCCGCTCGTGTCCGCGACGACCGTGGACCGGCCGGCCGCCAACGCCGAGGCGGCGTCTACTCAGGAGATAGATCGCCGCCCGCGGCGGACCGAGGCGAGAGGCTCCTGGAAGGGCAAGTTGAGGGTCTGCGCGATCTATCAGGAGACGCCGAACGTGAAGACGTTCCGTCTGCAGGCAACGGACGGCGGCGTGATTCCGTTTGCGTTCCTGCCGGGGCAATTCCTGACCTATGCCATCGAGATCGACGGGAAGGCCGTCAGGCGTTCCTACACGATCGCCTCGTCCGCCGCCCAGACCGCCTATGTCGAGACCACGATCAAGCGCGAAGACGGCGGGCTTCTTTCCGACTACATGCATGGTCACGTGAGGGAGGGCGACCTCCTCGAGGTTGCGGGCCCCTCCGGCGCCTTCACGTTCACGGGCACGGAAGCCGACAGCGTTGTCCTGGTCGGTGGCGGGGTCGGCATCACGCCGCTGATGGCGGCGATCCGGTATCTGTCGGATATCGCGTGGCCCGGCCAGATCTATCTCGTCTACGGCGCGCAGACGACCGGGCAGTTCATCTTCCGGGACGAGTTGGAATATCTCCAGCGCAGGATGAACAATCTGCACGTCGCGGCCACGATGGTGCGGGCCGCAGGTACTTCGTGGATGGGAAGCGAAGGGCAGATCACGGCGGAGTTTCTGACCGGGGCCGTACCCGATCTGGCCAGACGACGCGTTCACTTGTGCGGTCCGCCCAGGATGATGGATGCGCTCCGGAAAACGTTGATCGGGCTCGGCGTCCCGCGCGAGCAGATCAAGACGGAGGCCTTCGGGCCTGCGCGCGGAGCCGTTCCACCTCCCGGCAAGGCCGTCGTCGAACCGCAGATACCGGAAGGTGAAGCGGGCAATCGAGGGGCCGCGGTGGTCGGCCCGGCAACCGCCACCGTTCGCTTTACGACATCGGGCAAGGTGGCGGCGCTGCCGCCGGACATGAGCCTTCTGGAGGTCGCCGAGAGCGTCGGGGTTTCGATCGACTATTCGTGCAGGGCGGGGGTCTGCGGCGTCTGCAAGACGCATCTGCTGCAAGGCAACGTCACGATGGAGGTCCAGGACGCCCTGACCGCGGACGACAAGGCGAACGGTCTCATCCTGGCCTGCCAGGCGAGATCGGTCGGGGATTTGGTCGTCGAGGCCTGACATGCTGGACGAGAGAGAACGCCTGATGGCCGACGTCGTTCTGGCGGCGCTGTTGCTGCTGGTGCCGGCTTTCCTGCTTCATTCCGACAGCCGGTTTGCAGGAAGCCTGGCCGGTTTTGTGCTCGGGGCCGGCGCGGCCGCGTTGATGATCCTCCTTCTCGTCTATCCCGTGACGAAATACAGCGCGGGTCTGAAGGCGCTGGTGACGCGATGCGTGTCGATGCAGACGCTCCTGGCGTTTCACGCCTATGCAGGAATCGTCGCGGCGTTCTTCGCGCTCCTGCATACCGGGCACAAGTTTCAAAGCCCGCTCGGGGTCGCCCTGGTGGCGAGCATGTTGATCGTCGTCGTCACCGGATTTGTCGGGCGTTACTACCTGCCGCAAACCGCGATGGAACTCCGTCAGCAGCAGTCGCATCTGGCAACCTTGAGGTCGGCCTATGAGCATACCGCGGCGACCGTGTCGTCGCCCGACCGGGTTGTGCGTGACGAGACCGGCATGCGCGCGCCGGCTTTGCAGAATGTGCCGCTGCTGCAACTCGTCGACGGCATCTCCGACCTCGAATCGGCGATCGGTTCGAGCGAAACGGTCAAGACGATCTTCATGCAGTGGATGGGGCTGCATGTCGTGGCGGCGATCGTCATGTATGCGCTGCTCGTGGTGCATGTGGCGGCCGAGGTCTATTACGGACTGCGGTGGCTCGCGTGACGATCAGGGCCGTGCTCTATGTCGTGGTCGCGTCATTGGCCGTCGCGAGCGCGGCCGTTGCATCGATCGCTCTGTATCGGGGGAGCTCAGAGGTCGTCCCGGGCTGGACGAGGTTTGTGATGCCCGGGCCGCTGTCCGGGAAGCACGCATTTCTGTCCGACAGATGCGAGAGCTGCCACACGCCGATCAAGGGCGTCGATGCTGCTGCCTGCATCTCCTGTCATGCGCCTTCCGCCGCGGATCTCGGCAAGCAGTCGACGGCGTTTCATGCGACCGCTGGCGACCAATGCTCCGGCTGCCATATCGAGCACAGGGGCGACCTGCGGCCGATCAGGATGGACCACGCGACACTCCTGCAAATCACGATGGCATCTTCCGGCAAGAAGTTGTTCGACCGGATCTCTGCCGATCAATTGCGGGCAGACCTGACGGAGTTTCTGGGGCTACCAAAGCTGGACCGGCGGGAACGGGCCGCGCTCGATTGCGCCAACTGTCACGGTAACCGGGAGCCGCATCGCGGATTACTTGGACGGGAATGCGCGGATTGCCATGGGCTCACGTCCTGGAAGATCGTCGGTTTCCTGCATCCCTCGCCAACGTCCAAGGACTGCGCGCAATGCCATCAGGCGCCGCCGAGCCACTACATGGGTCACTTCATCATGATGGATCGGATGATCGCGGGACAGGAGCACGCGTCGGTCGACCAATGCTTTCTGTGTCACATGACGGACTCGTTCAACGACATCAAAGGCGTAGGCTGGATGAAGCACCATTGACGGGCTCGTGCGACGCGGATGGGCCCCGTACATTACAAGAGTGATGAAAAATATTTCATACGTTGTTCGCGCCGCACCGTCGGGCCCGATGGCTACGCCGAGCCCCAAAATTCCGCGTGACGCATCTGGCGCACGTCTGTCTTGCATTGCCAGCTCGACATACGTCGTTTTTTGTTGGCCGTCAGTACAGCCAGAGTTATATGTTCCACGACGGATAGCGGGTGCTGGAATGATTGGCTTGAGAAAGCCGAGGCGCAAATGCTGGGGATGGCTTGCAGCCATCGCCTATCTGCTTGCGTCGATGACGCCGTCTCTCGCAATTTCGGTCGTCGTCGATGGACCGATCCAGTGCGATCATCAAGCCGTGTCGACGGCGCACGAGCACGACGATGTCGACGCAGGACCTGCCGCGCATTCGCATGACGTTGCGATGGCCGGGGATTGTGATGACGACGAGGGCCGGCCCGGCGACCGGCATGCCACCTGCTGCGGCTCGGTGCTGTGCTTCAGTGCCGTGTCGCCTCAAGCTCCCGCGATTGCTGAGTTTGCCGTGCCGCGCTCCCGCTGCGAAGCACAGCCCGACGTGATCGGCGACGATGGTGCGTTCCGTCGTCACTACCGTCCCCCCATCGCCTGAGATGGCTCCCGAAGACCGACCCGCGTCGCTCCAGGTCCGAGCGCGAAGCGACACGTCTGCGAGGAACATCTGTCCAAGCGGATGACGGCGATGCGCGCCAGCACCTCGCACGCGGTGGCGCGGCGAAGCCGGGCCTCGGTCGTTGCTCGCGCGCCGCGCGTCGAGCGGAAGAGCGCCGAAATAGCGATCACCGGCCTGCGGTAGGCAAGCTGGCCGCGTGAGCGCCGCCGTAGCGGTGATCCCTCGTGATCCATGTTCGAGCCCGCCGCTCTTGCGGGGGGGCCGGTTTGACGCGTTGCCGCGCCAACGAAGTGATCTGCCGAATGTCATGCAAGGACGATGCGTCATGAAATCGCCGAACGAAATGCTGCCGCCGCCGACGACGGGGTCCCTGGAAGCGCAGGAGGCAATTGTTCGTGCTGCCCTCGTCGGGAGTTACGATCGCCTCCGTAGCTATCTGCAACGACGCTTCGGCGGAAGGGCGGAAGCCGAGGAGGTGCTCCAGGCGTTCATGTTGCGCGCGTTGGAGCGATCCGGCGACATTCGTGATGCGGACTCTGTGCGCGGCTGGTTGAGCAGGGTCCTGGCGACCACGATCGCCGATTTCCATCGCCAGACATCGAAGAGCAGAACGCGGGAGATGTCATTCCCGCACGAGCTCAACGATCGTCTGGCAGCGGACCAGGATGCCGCGGCGAATTCCGCGGTCTGCGAATGCCTTCATGCCCATCTGTCGCTGCTGAAGCCAGAACACGCCGAAGTCATCAGACGGGTGGATCTCGCCGGCGAGGCGCGGGAGCAGGTCGCAGCCGATCTCGGAGTGACCGTGAACAACCTGACTGTCCGCCTTCATCGGGCGCGACAGGCTCTGAGGGAGCGTCTCGAGCAGACATGCATTGTGTGTCTCGAGGAAAGCTTCTGGGAATGCCGCTGCGCGGACAACCGGGGGCCGCGCTAGCCAGCCTCGCGCCTGCGGCCTTCTTCGCCGCCGCGCTGCGCCAGCCGGCTGCGATGCAGCGCGAACAGCTCCAGCATCTTGTCGGCGGGCTTCGCGGCGCTGAACAGATAGCCCTGCATCTCGGAGCAGCCGAGCGCGCGCAAGAGGCGCTGCTGCTCCTCGGTCTCGACGCCCTCGGCCGTCGTGGTCATGCGGCGGGCGGCCGCCAGATTGACGACGGCCTGCACGATGCTGGCGGAGCCGTCGGGGCCGGCGATGTCCTCGACGAAGCAGCGGTCGATCTTGATCTTGTCGAACGGGAAGCGGTGCAGATAGCTCAGCGAGGAATAGCCCGTGCCGAAATCATCGAGCGCGATGCGCACGCCGATGGCGCGGAGCTGATGCAGGATGGCGAGCGCGGTGTCGTCGTCGCGGATCAGCACCGCCTCGGTGATCTCGAGCTCGAGCCGGCTCGCCGGCAGATTGGAGGCCGCGAGCGCCGCCATGATCTTCAGGGCCAGCGTGCTGCTCTTGAACTGCACCGGCGAGACGTTGACGGCGAGGCGGATGTCGTCGGGCCAGCTCGCTGCGTCCCGGCAGGCGGTCGCCAGCACCCACTCGCCGATCTCGTTGATCAGCCCGGTGTCTTCGGCGATCGGGATGAACTCGGCGGGCGAGACCATGCCGCGCTCGGGATGGCGCCAGCGCACCAGCGCCTCGCAGCCGGTGATGCGGTCGTCCTTCAGGCCGAGGCAGGGCTGGTAGTAGACCTCGAGACCGCCATGCGCGATGGCGTGGCGCAAATCGATCTCGAGTTGCCGCCGCTCGCGGACCTTGGCGTCCATCTCCGGCTCGAAGAAGCGATAGGTGTGGCGCCCGGCGGACTTGGCGGCGTACATCGCCATGTCCGCGTTCTTCAGGATCTGGTCCAGGGCGGTCGCCTGTCTCGGTGCCAGCGCAATGCCGATGCTGGCATCCGTGGTGAGATGATGGCCCATGCAGTCGAACGGCGTACGAATGGCCGCGAAGACCCGCGCAACGAGCTCACTGATCTGCTCCAGCGACGTCACTGCGCTCTGTACGATGGCGAATTCGTCGCCGCCGAGCCGCGCCACGAAGTCCATCGGGCCCGCGCAGCGGCGCAGGCTCTGCGCGACCGACTTCAACAGCTCGTCGCCGACCAGATGCCCGAGCGCGTCGTTGACGCCCTTGAACTCGTCGATGTCGATGTAGTGCACCGCGAGCTCCTCGCCATCGACGATGGCGGCCAGCTCCTCGCGCAGGTGTTCGTGGAACATGGCGCGGTTGGGAAGGTCGGTCAGCGCGTCGTAATGAGCGAGATGGGTGATGCGCTCCTCGATGCGCCGGCGCTCGGTGATGTCCTCGTGCGTCGCCACCCAGCCGCCGTCCGCAAGCGGTTCGTTGACGATGTGGATCGAGCGGCCATCGGCGGTGTCGACCACCATGGAGTTGCGCGCATGGATGTCGTGCAGCACGCGCGCGACATAGTCGTCGACATGGCCGGTGAACGAGCCGGTCGTCTTGCGATGGGCGATGATTTCGTGGAAGCTGGAGCCGGGTTTCACGGTATCGGCCGACAGTCCGTACATCTCGATGTAGCGCTGGTTGCAAACCACGAGCCGCCGCTCGGCGTCGAACAGCAGGAGGCCCTGCGTCATGTTGTTGACGGCCCGGTCGAGTCGCAGCTTTTCCAGCGTCAGCCGTTCCCGCGAAAGTCGGTGCTGCTCGAGAAGCTTGCGCACGATCGCGATCAGCACGCCCGCAATGGCGAGCGCGGAAGAGGCGGCGACCGAGATCAGGATGCCGATCTGCTCGCGCCAGTCCGTCAGGGCCGCCGCGCGTGTCGTGGTGGCCATCATCAGGATCGGAAAGTGCGGAAGGGCGTGCGAGGAGATCAGCCGGTCTTCGCCGTCGACGGGGCTCATGAAGCGACCGGCAAAGCGGTCGAGCCCGAAGACCCTCTGTTGCTCGAACGAGCCGGTCTTGAAATTCCGGCCCATCAGCTCGCTGGAATGCGGATAGCGCGCGAGCAGCGTGCCGTCCCGATGCAGCATCGAGATCGTCGCGCCTTCGCCGAGCACGACGGAGGCGAAGAACTTCTCGAAATTGGCGGGCTCGATGCCGCGTCCGACGACGCCCATGAATTCGCCGTTCGGTCCGACGATCCTGCGCACGATCAGGATGGTCCAGGCGCCGGAGATCCGGCTATGGAGCGGCTCGATCAGGATATCAGGCGAATAGGGATCGTATTTGAAAGAGCGAAAATAGGCGCGATCGGCAACATTCACTTTCGGAGCCGGCCATGCCGTCGATGAATTGATCAAATTGCCGTCGGCATCGATGATGTTGACGCCGCCCATGTAAGGCAGGGCCTCGATCTTCGAGCGCAGCATCCGGTGGACGTCCTGACCCGAGAGGCGCCTGCGATAGTCCTCTGCGGTGGCGACGCCGGTCGTGCGAACGTGATCCACGAAGTCTTTCTGGATGACCGCGAAATCCTGCAACTGCTGATCGAAATGATGGGCGAGCAGCAGCACGGTGTTTTCCAGCTCGCGGCCGGAGTTGCGCAGCGCACGCTCGCGGAAATTCTGCGCCATCAGTGTGGCGCCGACCGCGATCGCCGCGATCAGAAGCGTGCCGCCCACCACCAGCCAGCGGATAGGTCCGCTGCGCACGAAGGCCTGGTCAAAGAGGCGACTGCCGAATCTCGTCATCATGCTGGGTCATTGCCGTGCACACGCCAGGATCAATTCTTGATCCTCAAAACATCCGTTGGTTTACGGGAACGGTGTGGAGGCGAAGTTAGGAAGCGCGGTTAATGCGACATGAACAGCCGCGCACAAAGGCAATCGATGTGCGGGATGCAAGACGTGCAGGAATTGCCGGAAGCTCCCGCGATGCCGGTCAATTCCTGCCGGTCATGCACCGATCAACCAACGCTTAACCATCTAAGGCGTTGGCGATCCTCGAGCCGCAATTGGCACGTGATTTGCGAACATGCCTGCCAACGAACAGAGAGGACCCGACGATGAAAAGCATCCTGAAGAACTTCCTTGCCGACGAGCGCGGCGCGACCGCGATCGAATACGGCCTGATCGCGGCCGGCATCGCGCTGGCGATCATCACCGTCGTGAACGGCATGGGCACCAAGCTCAACAGCAAATTCACCTCGATCAGCACGTCGCTGAAGTAGCGGCGATCAGGCGCGGTAATGGCCGGACTTGCCGCCGAGCTTCTCGACGAGATGGATGCCCTCGATGCGCACGCCGCGCTCGGCCGCCTTGATCATGTCGTAGATGGTGAGGCAGGCGACCGACACCGCGGTGAGCGCTTCCATCTCGACGCCGGTCGGGCCCGTGACCTTCACGCTGGCGCGGACGAGGCAGCCCGGCAGCTTTGCGTCGGGCTCGATGTCGACCGTGACCTTCGACAGCGCGAGCGGATGGCAGAGCGGGATCAGCTCGGAGGTGCGCTTGGCGGCCATGATGCCGGCGATGCGCGCGGTGCCGAGCACGTCACCCTTCTTGGCATTGCCTGAAACGATCAGGTCGAGCGTCGACTTGGTCATGACGACGTGCCCTTCGGCGACCGCGAGCCGCTCGGTTGCGGGCTTGTCCGACACGTCGACCATCCGCGCCTCGCCGGAGGCGCCGATATGGGTGAGGGCAGGGGCGGCCTTGGTCTTGGCGGGCCTCGTCTTGGACGGCTTGCGCGCCATCTCAGCGCGTGCCCGTCGCGCGTGCCGCACTCTCGCGCGCCAGCAATGTGCGCGTCGCTGCGGTGACGTCGGCCTGTCGCATCAGGCTTTCGCCGACCAGGAAGGTCGACATGTCGACGCGTTCGAGCCGGGCAAGATCTGCGGGCGTGAAGATGCCGCTCTCGCCGACCATCAGCCGTTCGCTAGGGATCAGCGGCGCCAAGGCCTCGCTGGTCGCGAGCGTGGTCTCGAAGGTGCGCAGATTGCGGTTGTTGACGCCGATCATCGGCGAGCGGAGATTGAGTGCGCGGTCGAGTTCGGCGCGGTCGTGGATCTCGATCAGCACGTCCATGCCATAGGCGAGCGCGGCGTCCTCGAGATCCCTGGCGACCGCATCGTCGAGTGCTGCCATGATGATCAGGATGCAGTCGGCGCCGTGCGCGCGGGCTTCGACAACCTGGTAGGTGTCGAACATGAAGTCCTTGCGCAGCACAGGCAGCGACGTCGCCGCGCGCGCGGCCACCATGAAGTCGAGATGGCCCTGGAACGAGGGCGTGTCGGTCAGCACCGACAGGCAGGCGGCGCCGCCCGCCTCATAGGCCCTGGCGAGCTGCGGCGGATCGAAATCTGCCCGGATCAGTCCCTTCGACGGCGAGGCCTTCTTGACCTCCGCGATCAGCGCGTAGCCGCCGTCGGCATGCTTGGCCTTGATCGCGCGCACGAAGCCGCGCGGTGCCCCTTGCGCCTTGGCCATCGCTTCGACCGCCGAGAGCGGCTGCGCGCGCTTGGCGGCCGCGATCTCCTCGCGCTTGTAGGTTTCGATCTTGGTCAGGATGTCCGACATTCCAGGCTCAGCTGTTGGAGACGGCGATCAGGTGCTTCAGCCGCGCGCTGGCGGCGCCGCTGTCGAGTGACTTTGCGCCGATCGCAACGCCTTCCTTGAGGTCCTTGGCGCGTCCGGCCACGACCAGCGCGGCGGCGGCATTGATCAGCGCGACATCGCGGTAGGGGCTCGGCTTGCCGTCGAGCACGCTCTGCAGCGCGATCGCATTGGCATCGGCGTCACCGCCTTTGAGCGCGCCGGCCTCGCAGCGCGGCAGGCCGGCGTCCTCCGGCGTCACCTCGAAATTCCGGATCTCGCCATTGTGGAGCGCTGAGACGAAGGTCGGGCCGGTGAGGGTGATCTCGTCGAGGCCGTCGGAACCGTGCACCACCCAGACGGATTCGGAGCCGAGGTTCTTCAGCACCTGCGCCAGCGGCTGCACCCATTGCCTGGAGAATACGCCGACCATCTGTCGCTTCACGCCGGCCGGGTTGGACAACGGGCCGAGCAGATTGAAGATCGTGCGTGTCGCAAGCTCGACCCGGGTCGGGCCGACGTTCTTCATGGCGGGGTGGTGAGCGGGGGCGAACATGAAGCCGATGCCGCATTCACGCACGCAGCGGCCGACCTGATCGGGCCTGAGGTCGATCTTCACGCCGAGCGAAGCCAGCACGTCGGCGGCACCCGAGCGCGACGACAGCGCACGGTTGCCGTGCTTGGCCACCGGCAGGCCGGTGCCCGAGACGATGAAGGATGCACAGGTCGAGACGTTCACCGAGCCCGAGCCGTCGCCGCCGGTGCCGACGATGTCGACGGCTTCCGCGGGGGCGTCGACCATGAGCATCTTGGAGCGCATCGCCGAAACCGCGCCGGTGATCTCGTCCACGGTCTCGCCGCGGACCCTGAGCGCCATGAGCAGGCCACCCATCTGCGAGGGCGTGGCCTCGCCGGACATCATGGCGTCGAAGGCGGAAGCCGCTTCGTCACGCGACAGGCTGGCGCCGGTCGCCACTTTTCCAATGATCGATTTCAGGTCGTCCATCGCGTGCTTTCAACTGTCTACTGGTTCGCGCCCGTCACCTGCGCGAAGGCGGCCTGATTAATGGTGGTCCCGATGTCGGTTTCAAGCTTGTTGACGTAGGATGCGACCTGCTCCTCGGTCAGCGCACGGTCGAGGCTGTCCTTCAGCTTCTTGATCGCGTCGGAGGCGGCGTCGACCGGGGGATCGACGATATCGGTGACGCGGAAGACGATCACCTCGGTGCCGCCGGTGACCGGCGTCTGCCCGACGCCGTCCTTGACGGCGCGGAAGGCGGCAGCCACGACGGTCGCGGGCACGCTGGCGGGCGAGTCGTCGCGCTTGAAGCCGGTCGCGGTCTCGACCTTGGCGCCAATCGCGGCCGCTTCATCGGCGAGCTTGCCGCCGGCTTCGAGCTTCTGCACCATCTCGGTCGCCTTGGCCTTCAGCTTGGCGGCGATCTGGTCCTGACGCCAGCGCGCCTCGACCTGGTCCCGGACCTCGTCGAGATTGCGGTCGCGCGAGGGCGTGATGGCAAGCACGTCGTACCAGACATAGCCGCCCTTGAACGAAATCGAGTCGTTGTCGACACCGACGTCGGTGTTGAAGGCCTGCGATACGACGTCGAGGCCCTGCGGGATGTTGGCGACCTGCTGGCCGTTCGGGGTACGGCCGGAGCGGTCGACGGCGTCGATGGTCACGGCGGTGAGGCCGAGCTTCTGCGCCGCGTCGATCACGCTGGAGCCGCCGCCGCGCTCGTCTTCCATCTTGTCGCGGAGATCGGCGACCTTGACGCGCGCGCGCTCGGTGGCGATCTCGCGCTTGATGTCGCCGGCAACCTTCGCAAAGTCGGCCTCAGCGCCCGGCTCGATCTTCTCGACCTTGACGATGGAGGTGCCGAGAGCGCCCTGGATCGGCTGGCTGATCTCACCGGCCGGAAGCGCGAATGCAGCATTCCCGACCGCGGAGTCGAGCGCGGATTTGGTCACGAGCCCGAGGTCGACGTCGGAGGCACTTAGCCCGCGCTCCTTGCCGAGGTCCTCGAACGACATCCCGCCGACGATGCGGTCGCGGGCAGCCTGCGCGTCGGCCGCATTGGGGAATACGAGTTGCTGGATCTTGCGCTTCTCCGGCGTGCCGAGCCGGTCCTTGCGCTGGTCGAACACCTTCCTGGCGTCCTCGTCGGAGACCTCGCTCCATTTGCCGATGTCTTCCGGCGAGACCACAACGAAGGCGATCTTGCGGTACTCGGGCGCGCGGAACTGGACCTTGTGGTCTTCGAAATAGGCGGCGAGCGCTTCGGGCGAGGGCGCGTCGATCTGACCGGCCTGAGCTGCGTCCAGCCTGACGAATTCAATGGAGCGCTGCTCGTTCTGGAAGCGGGTCAGCACGTCGATCATCGCCTTCGGCGGTTCGAGGCCGGCGCCAATCGTGCCGGTGATCTGCCGGCGCAGCGAAACCTTGCGCTGCTCTGAGACGTAGCGCTGCTCGGTGTAGCCGAAATTGCGGATTACGGACTGGAAGCGGTTCGGATCGAAGCTGCCGCCGACGCCCTTGAAGTTGGGGTCGTTCATGATGACCTGGCGGATCTGCTCGTCGGACTGGCCGAGCCCGAGCCGGCGCGCCTCTTCGTCGAGGGCAGCTTCCGCGATCGCCTGCTGCAGCACCTGGCGGTCGAGGCCGAAGGCGCGCGCCTGGTCGGGCGTCAGCGGACGGCCGAACTGGCGGCTGATCTGTTGCAGGCGGTCCGTATAGATCTGGCGGAATTCGTTCAGCGAGATCTCGGTACGGCCGATCTTGGCCACCGTGGACTGGCCGAAGCCCTTGAAGATGTCGGCGATGCCCCAAACGCCGAAACTGATGATCAACACGCCCATCACGACGGCCATAATGGTCTTGCCGAGCCAGTTTGATGAGGCCTTGCGCATTCCTCGAAGCATTTGGTCCAACTTGTTTGGTCAGGAGGGGAACGGGAGCGCGTCTTAATGCAGATTCCGCAAAAGCGCGTCACCAAATTGATATGGCATCATAAAGTGGCGGCTTTTCCCCCGCAACCTCAGGTCACGGGGTGTCGAAGCTGCGGTTAAGCGCCTTCGGTCTCTGGAACTGCCGCGGCTCCTCTGCTAGCGCATGCACAAACCTCATTTTGCTGGAAATTAACATGACCGACGCCATCCGACCGCTGATCGCCGGCAACTGGAAAATGAACGGCCTGAGGGGCCAGGCTGCCGAATTTGACGCCATGCTCAACGGCGCGGCAGACGTGGCAGGCAAGGCTGACCTGCTGGTTTGCCCGCCGGCGACCCTGATCGCGGCCTTCGCCGAGAAGGCGGGCGGCAAGAAGGTCGCAGTGGGGGCCCAGGATTGCCATCCCAAGGCCTCCGGCGCCCATACCGGCGATATCGCCGCCGAAATGCTGGCTGACGCGGGAGCGACCGCTATCATCGTCGGCCATTCCGAGCGCCGCGCCGATCACGGCGAGGGCGACGCCCTGGTGCGGCAAAAGGCCGAAGCCGCCTGGCGGGCCGGCGTCACCGCGATCGTCTGCATCGGCGAGACGCAAGGCCAGCGCGATGGCGGCCAGACGCTCGACATCCTGCGCGGCCAGCTCAATGGCTCGCTGCCCGACGGTTCCACGGCCGCGAATCTGGTCGTGGCCTATGAGCCGGTCTGGGCGATCGGCACCGGCCTGACCCCGACGGCGAAGGATGTCGAGCAAATTCATGGGTTTATCCGGGAGTTCCTGACCTCCCGGTTCAAGGCTGACGGCGCCAGGATGCGGATCCTGTACGGCGGCTCGGTCAAGCCCTCGAACGCGGCCGAGCTGATGGCGGTCAAGAACGTCAATGGCGCGCTGGTCGGCGGGGCCAGCCTGAAAGCGGCCGATTTCCTTGCGATTGCCAAGGGCTGCCCCTAGCTAAGCCAAACTGTTGTGCCGGGCCGATCGGGGGTGGCAATGCCCCTTCCGATCGTGTAACACCGCGCAACTTCAGGAAAACCCCGCGAAGCGCGATCGGCCGCCGTCAGGCGCCGCCCGCTTGTGACGGAAGGACACTATGCAGACCGTTGTCATCGTCATCCACCTCATGATCGTCGCCGTCATGATCGGCGCCGTCCTGCTCCAGAAGTCGGAAGGCGGCGGTCTCGGCATGGGCGGCGGCGCGGGCTTCATGTCGAGCCGCGGCACCGCGAACCTCTTGACGCGGACCACCGCGATTTTGGCGGCGGGTTTCTTCCTTACCAGCATGTTCCTGTCCTGGCATGCGGGCTACAGCCGGGCGCCGTCGTCAATCATTGGCACGCCGGCGTCGCAGACCCAGCCGGCCGGCGGATCGCCGATCGCGCCGCCGACATCGGGCGGCATCCTGGATACGCTCAAGAAGGCCGACGAACAGCAGCAGGCTCCGGCGCCGAGCGGTCCCCAGGTGCCGCGCTCGCAATAAAGCAGGGGGGCCATGCAGGGCGGCTGCTACCGTCCTGCATCAACTATCCCCATCAAGACACTGTCACCACTCTTCGTTTCTGGCTCACCCACAGGCCCGCAAAATCTTTGGGGCGGAATACGAATCGCTTTGGCGAATCGAATTCGAGGGATTAGAGGTTAAGTCCCATGGCGCGGTACATATTCATCACCGGCGGCGTGGTTTCTTCGCTCGGCAAGGGTCTGGCTTCAGCGGCACTCGGTGCCCTGTTGCAAGCCCGGGGCTACAAGGTCCGCCTCCGCAAGCTCGACCCCTATCTCAACCTCGATCCCGGAACGATGTCGCCGTATCAGCACGGCGAAGTGTTCGTGACCGATGACGGCGCGGAGACCGATCTCGATCTCGGTCACTACGAGCGCTTCACCGGCCGGCCTGCGACAAAGCAGGACAACATCACGACCGGGCGCATCTACCAGGACATCATCACCAAGGAGCGCCGTGGCGATTATCTCGGCGCGACCATCCAGGTGGTTCCGCACGTCACCAACGCCATCAAGGAATTCGTCCTCTCCGGCAACGATGACTACGATTTCGTGCTGGTCGAGATCGGCGGCACTGTCGGCGACATCGAGGGCCTGCCGTTCTTCGAGGCGATCCGCCAGCTCAAGAACGAGCTGCCGCGCGATCATGCCATCTACATTCACCTGACGCTGCTGCCCTACATTCCGAGCGCCGGCGAGTTGAAGACCAAGCCGACGCAGCACTCGGTGAAGGAGCTGCGCTCGATCGGCATCCAGCCGGACATCCTCCTCTGCCGCACCGATCGCGAGATTCCAAAGGAAGAGAGGCGCAAGCTCGGTCTGTTCTGCAACGTGCGCGAGAGCGCCGTGATCGAGGCCCGCGACGCCGACAGCATCTATGCCGTGCCTGAAGCCTATCACGCGGCAGGACTCGACGACGAAGTGCTCGCCGCCTTCGGCATCGAATCGCGCATCCCGCCGGTGCTCAAGAGCTGGCACCAGATCAACGAGCGTATCCGCAATCCCGAGGGCAACGTCACCATCGCCATTGTCGGCAAATACACCGGCATGAAGGATGCGTATAAGTCGCTGATCGAGGCGCTCTCGCATGGCGGCATCGCCAACAAGGTCAAGGTCAATCTGGACTGGATCGAGAGCGAGATCTTCGAGAAGGAAGATCCGGCGCCGTTCCTCGAGCACGTCAACGGCATCCTGGTGCCGGGCGGATTCGGCCAGCGCGGCGCCGAAGGCAAGATCAGGGCGGCGCAGTTCGCGCGCGAGCGCGACGTGCCGTATTTCGGCATCTGCTTCGGCATGCAGATGGCGGTGATCGAGGCCGCGCGAAACCTCGTCGGCATCGAGGACGCCAACTCCACCGAGTTCGGTCCCACCAAGGAGCCGCTGGTCGGCCTGATGACGGAATGGCTGCGCGGCAACGAGCTCGAGAAGCGCTCGCAGGCCGGCGACCTCGGCGGCACGATGCGGCTTGGCGCCTATCCCGCCGCGCTCGGTCGCGGCAGCCGCGTCTCGCAGGTCTATGGCGGCGCGACCGAGATTTCCGAGCGCCACCGTCATCGCTACGAGGTCAACACCGCCTACAAGGACCGCCTCGAGCAGCACGGCTTGAAATTCTCGGGCCTGTCGCCCGACGGCGTGCTGCCGGAGATCGTCGAGTACGAGGATCACCCCTGGTTCATCGGCGTCCAGTTCCACCCCGAGCTGAAGTCGCGCCCCTTCGAGCCGCATCCGCTGTTCGCCTCCTTTATCCAGGCGGCGATGGTGCAGAGCCGGCTGGTCTGATTTCCTAAGGCGTCACGGTGAAGTCGTGCTCGCGATGCATTGCGTCGCGAGCGACCGGCGCTGAAGCGTCAGGCGCCCGCGAGCCCGCGACGAGGGTCATCTGCGGCCTCCGCGTCAGCTTGTAGACGGCGGCGGGCGGGATATTCAGCATCGCGCGATCGATCAGCGTTGCGCGCAGGCCGAGCCGGTCGAGCACCGGCCGCGGAATGGGGCAGCTCATCCCATAGGTGAACTGGTAGAATGCGCCGCCGGGGCGGACGTGACTGAAGGCGCCGCCGACAATCGAGATCACCTTGCGCGTCGACATGTTGAGCAGGGGCAGGCCGCTCACCACGGCGCCGACGGGCGCGCCGTCATAGAGGCGCTCCGCCGCAAGCCGCGCTGCGTCCATCCACAGCACGCGCGCGCCGGGAAAGCGCATCTGCAGCAGCTTCATGAAGTCCGAGCCGTACTCGATGAGCGTGAGGTCTTCCTGACGCACGCCGCGCTTCAGCAGCTTGTAGGTGAACGCGCCGGTGCCGGGGCCGAGCTCGAGGATCGGGCCGGTCGATGCGCTGATCTCGCGCGTGATCAGATCTGCGAGTGCCGCGCCCGATGGTGCGATTGCGCCGACCCGGCGCGGGGACGACATCCAGGACAGGAAGAACGAGAGAAAATCGTTGGGCATGTGCACTCCGGCATCTTGGTTGCGCCTCGAAAGATCAGAGGCGAGACGGATGCAATGTTGCGGAGGCGCATTGCGACAGCATTGCGCTATCAAGGGCGGATGCGGATTGAATCAACTCTGTCGCATCGGCGGCAGCGTCATCCTGAAGCAGGCTCCGCCATCCGGTCCGTCCGCGACCGAGACGTGGCCGCCATGCAGCTGCACGATCTCGCGCACCATGTTGAGACCCAGGCCCGCGCCGCGATCGAGCGGCGTCAGCCGGTAGAACGGCTCGAAGATCTGCTCGCGCTGATCGGCGGGAATGCCGGCGCCTTCATCGGTGACCTCGATACTCGCGGGTCTGCTGACGCGAATCCCGATCGTGCCGCGGCGCGGGCCGTGCTGGATCGCATTCTGCACGAGATTGGTCAGCGCGCGCTCCAGCGCGGCCGCATCGCCGATCGTCTCGATCGGTGTCTCCGGCGCATCGAGCGCCAGCTCGTAGCCGGCGGCAATCGCCAGCGGTGCGAGGTCGGCGGCGACGCTCTGCGCAACCGCGGCGAGATTGACGTTGGTGAAGGGGTGGCCGCAGCGGTCGAGCCGCTGGATATCGAGCAACTGCTCGGCAAGCGTGGCGAGCCGTGCTGCATCTTCCAGCAGGCGGGTCTTGTCCGGACCCGCGGCAAGCGATTCCAGCCGCGTGTTCAAAATCGCGATCGGCGTGCGCAGCTCGTGTGCGGCGTCGGCCACGAAGCGCTTGTGGCGGGCATAGCCCTGGTCGAGCCGCGCCAGCGCGTCGTTGACCGCGGTCACCAGCGGCACGACCTCCAGCGGAATCCGTTCCACCGACAGCCGTGCGCCGCGCTGATGGATGTCGATGCGGCGCGCCTCGTCCGCCGTGGTGTCGAGCCCGCGGAAGGCGCGCTGTACGATCATCGGCGTCGCAATGAAGGTCGCCGTTCCCATCATGAGCAGGCTGGGCAGGGCGATGCCGAGGAACGCGAGCGATGTCATGAACAGCGCCTTCGCGCCGGTGAGCCGTCCTTGCGTGGCCGTGATGATCTGCACATTGCCGGCGTCGGTCTCGACGCGCTTCAGCCGCGCCGCCGGCTTGCGCGGGTCGTCCTCGAACATCTGCCAGCCGAGCCGCGCCTGGCTGATTTGGTCGAGGCCGCTGCCTATTGCAGCGAATTCAGCCGGCACGGTGCCCTCGCTGAGCGAATGTCCCTGCTTGTCGCGGACCAGAAACCAGAGGTCGGGTGTCTCGCCACGCAACTGTTTCAGCTCGGGTGTCTGCCGAAGGATCAGGCCACCTTGAGCGTCACGCGCGAGCGCGCGCTGCACGACGTCGATCACGCGATCTTCGTCCCGTTCGGCGAGCACGAAGCCGGACGCGCACAGCCCGGCGAGAACGACTGCAACCAGCGCAACCAGAATTGCGGCCTGCAGCGAGAGCAGGCGCCAGCTCAGCCGCGAGCGCAGGCAATAGGGATCGTCGTGCTTGCTCATGTCAGCTTCTTCAGCAGATAGCCGACGCCGCGAATGCCATGGATCTCCACGCCGGCATTGGCCTCGGCAAGCTTGCGGCGCAGCCGCGAGATATGGGTGTCCAGCGCATTCGACTGGATCTCGTCGTCGAAATTATAGACGGCTTCTTCCAGTGCCGAGCGCAGCACGGTGCGGCCCATGCGGCGGAGCAGGGCTTCAAGCACCAGCAGCTCCCGGCGTGGCAGCTCGAACGGCTGGCCGTCGATGCTGGCTTCGCGATGGCCGACGTCGAAGGCGAGGCGGCCAGTGCGGATGACATCGGGGGAGATGCCGGCGGGGCGCCGCAGCACGGCACGCAGCCTTGCCAGCAATTCCTCGACCGCGAACGGTTTGGCCAGATAGTCATCGGCACCGCTGTCGAGCCCGGCGATGCGATCGGCGAGTTCGCCGCGCGCGGTCAGGACGATGATCGGCACGCCGTCGGCGCGTGCGCGAAGTTTTGGGATCAGGGCAAGGCCGTCGCCGTCAGGAAGCTGGCGGTCGAGCAGAACGGCGGCATGGACGTCGGCGGAAATGGCTTCTTCCGCATCCGCAAGCGTGGGGGCGTGATCCACCACCATGTCGTAGCGCCTCAGCGCCGTTGAAAGCGCCGTGGCCATCTCCGCCTCATCCTCGACGAGCAAAATCCGCATGATCTTGATACCTGAACCGCAACTCAGCCTTTCTAGCGGCCCGATCATTGCGGCAGCATTGCGGGAAGTGGACGCGGCGTGTTGTCGGAGGCTGTCCAGCCATGCGCGAAACGCTACCGGGGGCGGCCAGGCGGGGCTCAAGACAGCCTCATGGCCGATCGCTATAACCGCCGGACCTGTTCAGGGAGGGAAACAACCATGATCTACGAGATGCGCATCTATCGCTGCGTGCCCGGCCGCCTGCCGGCGCTGCTGAAGCGGTTCGAGACGGTGACGCTGAAGCTTTGGGAGAAGCACGGCATCAAGCAGGCCGGCTTCTTCACTACGCTGATCGGTGAATCGAACCAGGAACTGACCTATTTCCTGGCCTGGGAGTCGCTTGCCGACCGCGAGGCGAAGTGGGGCAAGTTCATGACCGACCCGGACTGGATGAAAGCGCGCGCCGAGAGCGAAGCGGACGGCCAGATCGTCGGCAACATCGTCAGCCAGCTCCTGACGCCGACCGCCTTCTCGTCGGTCAAGTAAGCGACCGCCAGCGCAAGGGCCTCGCAGGGAACCCCGGTGCAACCCTGATATTCGGGGGGCCCGGGGCGAATAGGGTTGATCCGACCCTGATGGCGGCTATGGTCGCGCCGAAACGAGGGATTTGCCTTGAGCTCTTCGACGTCAGCAGCGCCGATCGTCACCGTCGGCAGCGTCAAATTCGGCAATGATCTGCCGCTCTCGATCATTGCAGGCCCCTGCCAGCTCGAAAGCCGGCAGCATGCGCTGGAGGTCGCCTCCGCGCTGAAGGAGATCGCCGCGCGGCTGAAGATCGGCCTCGTCTACAAGACCTCGTTCGACAAGGCCAACCGCACCAGCGCGTCCGCTGCGCGCGGCCTTGGCCTTGCGCAGTCGTTGCCGATCTTCGCCGAGATCCGCTCCTCGCTCGGCCTGCCGGTGCTGACCGACGTGCACGATGCCGCGCAATGCGCCGAGGTGGCGCAGGCGGTCGACGTGTTGCAGATTCCAGCCTTTCTGTGCCGCCAGACGGATCTCCTTCTTGCTGCGGCCGCGACGGGCAAGGTCGTCAACGTCAAGAAGGGCCAGTTCCTGGCGCCATGGGACATGGCCAATGTCGTCAGCAAGATCACCAGCGCTGATAATCCGAACGTGCTGGTGACCGAGCGCGGCGCCTCCTTCGGCTACAACACGCTGGTCTCCGACATGCGCGCGCTGCCGATCCTGGCGCGCACCACCGGCGCGCCCGTGATCTTCGATGCCACCCATTCGGTGCAGCAGCCGGGCGGGAAAGGCTCGTCCTCGGGCGGCGAGCGCGAATTCGTGCCGGTGCTCGCGCGCGCGGCCGTGGCGGTTGGCGTTGCCGGCGTCTTCATCGAGACCCATCCCGATCCTGACAGGGCGCCGTCCGACGGCCCCAACATGGTGCCGCTGGCCGAGTTCGAAGGGCTGATCCGCAGGCTGATGGCGTTCGACGCGCTCGCAAAGAGCACCATGCGCTGATGCACGAGCCTGGGACGAGGCCGTCCTCCGAGCAGAAGTTTCCGCCCGCGATCAATATCATCGCGCTCGCCGGTTTCTCGGCGGCGTTGTCGACGCGGGCGCTCGATCCCGTCCTGCCGCATGTCGCGGAGGACTTTGCGATCAGCATCACGACGGCGGCGAGCATCGCCGCCGGCTTCGCCTTGATCTACGCGCTGGTTCAGCCGGCGATCGGAGCGGCCGCCGATCTGTTCGGCAAGGCGCGATTGATGACATTGTGCCTGGCGCTGCTCGGCGTTGCATGCATCCTCGGCGCACTCGCCAGCTCCTTCTCGGGCCTCTTCGCGAGCCGTATCCTGGCCGGAATCGCCGCGGGCGGCGTGTTTCCCGTCGCGCTCGGTCTGACCTCTGACCTCGTTGCGCCCGCCAAGCGGCAGATCGCGATCGGGCGCACGATGGCGGGTTCGATGGCCGGCAATCTGCTCGGCGCGAGTGCCTCCGGCATCATCGGCGATCTCATCGGCTGGCGCGGTGTGCTCGTGATCCTCGGCGCGCTCGGCCTGATCGCGGCGGTCGCGGTGGCGGCGGGCTTTCGCGGGGCCGCTCTGGCTGCGCCGCCGAAGACCGACCTGAAAACCTTGAGGCAGGGCTACCGCACCATCTTCGCCAATCCCAACACGCGCTTCTGCTACTCCGCCGTGTTCGTCGAGGGCTGCTGCGTGTTCGGCCTGTTTCCCTTCATCGCCGCTTTCCTGTTCGACCTCGGCGAGAAATCGCTCTCGATCGCCGGCATCGTGATCGCGGGTTTCGCGGTCGGCGGGCTGTTCTACACCCTCACCGTATCGCGCTTCCTGCCACGGCTCGGCGTCAAGGGCATGATGATCGCGGGCGCGTGCGTCGTGGGGCTGCAGCTCGGCGTGCTGGCTTTCGGTCCCGGCTGGAAGCTTCAATTCGTCAGCATGCTGGCGATGGGCTGGGGCTTCTACATGATCCACGGCTGCCTGCAGGTGTTCGCCAGCGAGCTGTCGGTCGGGGCGCGTGCGACGGCGATGTCGCTGCATTCGTTCTTTTTCTTCATGGGACAGACGGTGGGCCCGCTCGCCTATGGTTTCGGACTCCAGCATGGCGGCAAAGTGCCGACCCTGATCGCGAGTGCGGCGATCATGGTCGCGCTGGGCCTCGTCTGCGCCCGACTGCTCAAGCCGCGTGCACCGTCGGACGCGCGCTGAGGTCTGTTCGGCTTCCTTCAGGGGGGCATCGTACCCACCACGGCACCGTCGGCCCGGTATACATGGCACACGAATTGCTTTTATTCTGGGCAAATCGAGGTGTGAAACCGTGGACGCCCAGCCCATCCGTTTGCCCAACGCGGCCGGCGCGCCCCGGTTGGCCGGATATCCCACCAAGCCGCCACTGCGGCGTTTCCTGACCCATTGCCACGAGGAATTCAGGGCCGACAATTCCGGTGAGCTCGCCGACTACATCCCCGAGCTGAAGCGCGCCAACCCCGATCATTTCGGTATCGCGCTCGTCACCATCGACGGGCATGTCTACGAGGTCGGCGACAGCGACGTGCCGTTCACGATCCAGTCGGTGTCGAAAGCATTCGTCTTTGCACTGGCGCTGGAGATGGTTGGCGAAGAGCGCGTCGCCGCCACCATCGGCGTCGAACCTAGCGGCGAGGCCTTCAACTCGATCCGGCTCACCAACGACAACCGTCCCTTCAACCCGATGGTGAATGCCGGCGCGATCGCCTGCTCGGGCCTGATCTTTGATGTGGACGGGAAGGGTGCTTTCGAGCGCGTCCGCTCGAAGCTCAGCGAGTTCGCCGGCCGCGAGCTCGGCGTCGACGAGGCCGTGCACGCCTCGGAAACCGCGACCGGCAACCGCAACCGCGCGATCGCCTGGCTGCTGCGAAACTACGCGGCGCTGCCGGATGACGTCGATGCCGTGCTCGACGTCTATTTCCGCCAATGCGCGATCCTGGTGACGGCGCGCGACCTCGCGGTGATGGCGGCAACGCTCGCCAACCGTGGCATCAATCCGGTGACAGGCGTACAGGTGATCACGCCGAACATCGTCGCCCGCACCCTGTCGGTGATGACGAGCTCGGGCATGTACGATTATGCCGGCGAGTGGACCTATCGCGTCGGCATTCCCGCCAAGAGCGGCGTCGGCGGCGGCATCGTCGCGGCGCTGCCCTCGCAACTCGGGCTCGGGACTTTCTCACCGCTGCTCGACAACCATTTCAACAGCGTCCGCGGCCTGAAGGTCTGCGAGGCGCTGTCGGCGCGGTTCGACCTGCACATGCTCAACCGCAACGCCGACGTCCGCACCAGCATCATGGCGGATTACGACATCTACGGCATCTCCTCGCGCCGCAGCCGCCAGCCGCACGAGCAGCAGATTCTCGACGAGCGTCACAGCGACATCCGCGTGCTCGAGCTGGTCGGCGCGATGAATTTCGGCACCATCGACTACGTCACGCGACGGCTCGCCAGCGAGCCGCCGAACGCGCCGCTGCTGATCATCGATTTCCGCCGCGTCCCCGACATCACCGCAGCCGGCGCGGAGCTGCTGGGCGAGACGCTGGCCGCGCTCGGCAATGCCGGTGTCACCGCGATCCTGTCCGGCTTCGAGGAGACCTCCGCGGTGTGGGCGGCGATTGCCGCGCGCACGGCGGAGCCGCGCCGGTTGCGGCGCTTCGCGCTGCTCGACGACGCCATCGAATGGGCCGAGGACCAGGTGATCTACCGCTTCGGCGGCTTCACCGACGTGAAGGAGAGTGCGCATCTCGGAGAGCAGGCGCTGCTCGCCGAGCTCGACGCGGACGAGATCGCCGCGATCGTGAAGCTGTCGACCACGCGGCATTACGCGGCAGGTCAGCGCATCGTCGCCGCCGGCGAGCCCGCCAATTCGCTGTTCTTCCTCCAGAGCGGCATGGTCAGCGTGAAGCTGCGGAGCGGCGTGCGGCTCGCCTCGCTCGGCCCGGGCATGGAATTCGGCGAGATGGCGATGCTCGAGCAAAGCCGCAGCGCCGACGTCCTCGCGGACACGCCCGTCACGTGCCTCGAACTGCCGCTCGACAGCTTTGCCGACTACCGCCGCCTGCACCCGGAAACGTCGCTGAAGATCATGCGCAACCTCGCCGCCATCCTGGCGCGGCGGTTGGTCGCTGCGAATGCGAAAGTCGACCTGCTCAGCGCGTACTAGCCCCGGCCGCGATAGGGCGCGACACCTTGCTCGGGCACCCACAGGCCCTTCGGCACGCGGCCGGTCTGCCAGAACACGTCGATCGGAATGCCGCCGCGCGGATACCAGTAGCCGCCGATGCGGAGCCATTTCGGCTTGATCTCGCTCGCAATACGCTTGCCGATCATCACGGTGCAGTCCTCGTGGAAGGCGCCATGATTGCGGAAGCTCGCGATATAGAGCTTGAGCGATTTCGATTCCAGCAGCCACGCACCCGGCGCGTAGTCGACCATCAGATGCGCGAAATCCGGCTGTCCCGTGACCGGGCAGAGCGAGGTGAATTCCGGCACGGTGAAGCGCACCAGATAATCGGTACCCTTTTGCGGATTGGGCACGCGGTCGAGCTGGGCGTCTTCCGGTGCGTGCGGCCATTCGACCGCGCGGCCGAGCTGAAGTGATTTCTTCGCCATCGTGTTTCGCGTCCTTTCGGGGACGCTTCTTTAGGCGATCGACTGGATCATGACCACCCTGTCGTTGCCGGACTCGCAGCCCCAGAGCTCGCCCGGCCGCCCGTCGAGCTGGCGGACGTTCGCATTCGCCTTGTCGCTGGCCAAGACGTTGAATGTCTCGGTCGCGGGATCGAAGCGGACGATGGCGTTGGCGGAGAAATCGGTGAGCCAGACCTTGTCCCTGTCATCGACGAAAACGGCGTAGGCGCGGGGACGCTCGCCCGGCAGCTTCCAGGTCTTCCAGGAGCCATCGGCGGGATCGTGCACCGAGACATGGCCGCTGTTCCACTCGCTGACCCAGATCCGGCTCCTTGAATCCGACCAGACGCGCCGTGAGCCCGCATTCGGCGTCGGCGGCTGCACGACGCTGGCATTGCCGGTCACAAGATCGACTTTGGCGATGTAGCTGCCGGCGAGCGAGGCGTACCAGATGTCGCCCTTGGGCGTCACGGTGATGCCATAGGGCCCGATGCCCTTCGGCGCCTTGAATACCGTCATCTCGCCAGATTTCGGCACAAGCCGGCCGTAATAGCCGGACTGGCCGGTGAACCAGTAGGTGCCGGTCTTGTCGAACACGCCGGTGTTGAGATTGGCTTGGGCGAATTTCTCCGGCAGGCGGAACAGGGTGACCTTGAGATCGCCGGGGTCGACCCGCGCGATCGCGTTCTGGCCGCCTTCGGTGATCCATGGGGCGCCGTCGGGACCGATGGTCACGCCATGCGGGGCCGCACCCTGGCCGAGGCTGACCGTCTTGAAAGCGCCATCCCGGGGATCGAGCCTGCCGAGCAGGCCCTTGCCCTGCGCCGTGAACCAGACCGTGCCGTCCGGGGCGGGCGTGAGATCGTGCAGGCCGATGCCGGCGCTGACAGGGAAATATTTTGTCCGGAACTGGCCTTCCTGCGCAAAAACCGGGCGGCTGGCGATGAGCGCGGCACCCGAGCCGAGAAACTGGCGGCGATTCATGGCGTTACCCCGACTGTTTCATATTGAGGTTGGACGCGCGGAGCAGATGCCGTCGAGCATAATCTGAGGTTCTTCACGCGTCAGTCGAAGCGGCTTGCCCAAGCGTTCACATTTGCTTGCGGCCCGTGTAAGACCCGCGGCACCGATCAGCTCTAACGAACGGAAGTGCACATCATGACCGCCATCATCGACATCATCGGCCGCGAAATTCTCGACAGCCGTGGCAATCCCACCGTTGAGGTCGACGTCGTGCTGGAAGATGGCGCGCTCGGCCGTGCCGCGGTGCCGTCAGGCGCCTCCACGGGCGCCCATGAGGCGGTGGAACTGCGCGACGGCGACAAGGCCCGCTATCTCGGCAAAGGCGTCACCAAGGCGGTCGGCGCCGTCAACGGCGAGATCTTCGAGGCCCTGAGCGGTCTCGATGTCGAGCAGCAGGCCCAGATCGACCAGATCATGATCGACCTCGACGGCACGCCGAACAAGAGCCGGCTCGGCGCCAACGCCATCCTGGGCGTCTCGCTCGCCTGCGCCAAGGCGGCCGCCAACTCGCTCGACATGCCGCTCTACCGCTACGTCGGCGGTACTTCGGCCCGGCTGTTGCCGGTGCCGATGATGAACATCATCAACGGCGGCGTGCATGCCGACAACCCGATCGATTTCCAGGAGTTCATGATCCTCCCCGTGGGCGCGTCCTCCTTCGCCGAGGGCCTGCGTTACGGCGCCGAGGTCTTCCACACGCTGAAGTCCGAATTGAAGAAGGCCGGCCACAACACCAATGTCGGCGACGAGGGCGGCTTTGCGCCGAATCTGCCGTCGGCCGACGCCGCACTCGAATTCGTCATGAACGCGATCGGCAAGGCCGGCTTCAAGGCGGGCTCGGACATCGTGCTCGGCCTCGATTGCGCCTCGACCGAGTTCTTCAGGGACGGCAAATACGTCTATGAAGGCGAGGGCAAGACCCGTTCGATCTCCGAGCAGGCCAAGTACCTTGCAGACCTCGTCGGCCGCTATCCGATCGTGACCATCGAGGACGGCATGTCGGAAGACGACATGGACGGCTGGAAGGAGCTCACCGACCTCATCGGCAAGAAGTGCCAGCTCGTCGGCGACGACCTCTTCGTCACCAACGTCAAGCGTCTCGCCGAGGGCATCAAGACCGGCCGGGCCAACTCGATCCTGATCAAGGTCAACCAGATCGGCACGCTGACCGAGACGCTCGCCGCCGTCGAGATGGCGCACAAGGCCGGCTACACCTCGGTGATGTCGCACCGCTCGGGCGAGACCGAGGATTCCACCATCGCCGACCTCGCCGTCGCCACCAATTGCGGTCAGATCAAGACCGGCTCCCTTGCGCGTTCCGATCGGACCGCCAAATACAACCAGCTCCTGCGCATCGAGCAGCAGCTCGGCAAGCAGGCGCTCTACGGCGGCAAGGCGGCACTGAAGGCGCTGGCATAAGCCAGCGCTTTAACAAGGACAGGGGAGGATCGACATGAGCGACGGCAAGACCGGCCTGCAACTGCGTTCGCTGATCAAGAAGAGCGGAGAGCTGGAAATCTCGCTGCTCGACGTGCCGACCCCCGAGCCCGCCGCGGACGAAGTCGTCGTCCGCGTCGAGGCGGCTCCGATCAACCCGTCCGACCTCGGGCTCTTGGTCGGCGCAGCCGACATGAGCACCGCGAAGGCTTCGGGCGGCAAGGACGCGCCCGTCATCACCGCGAAGGTGCCGGAAGGCGCGATGCGGGCGATGGCAGGTCGCCTCGACGAATCCATGCCGGTCGGTAACGAAGGCGCCGGCATCGTCATCAGGACCGGCTCGTCGGATGCCGCGAAGGCGCTGATGGGCAAGACCGTCGCCATGATCGGCGGGGCGATGTACGCGCAGTACCGCACGCTGAAAGTGCGCGAATGCCTGCCGCTGCCTGATGGCACCACGCCCGCGGAAGGCGCCTCCTGCTTCGTCAATCCGCTGACCGCGCTCGGCATGACCGAAACCATGCGGCGCGAAGGCCACAAGGCGCTGGTGCACACCGCGGCCGCCTCCAATCTCGGCCAGATGCTGAACAAGATCTGCATCAAGGACGGCATTGCGCTGGTCAACATCGTGCGCAGCAAGGAGCAGGCCGACATCCTGCACAAGATCGGCGCCAAATACGTCGTCGATTCCACTGCGCCGAGCTTCCTCGGCGATCTCACCAACGCGCTGGTCGAGACCGGTGCCACCATCGCCTTCGACGCCATCGGCGGGGGCAAGCTTGCCGGCGATATCCTCAACTGCATGGAAGTCGCGATCAACAAGACCGCCAAGGAATACAGCCGCTACGGCTCCAACGTGCACAAGCAGGTCTATGTCTACGGTGGGCTCGATGTCCGCCCGATCGAGCTGCCGCGCGGCTTCGGCATGGCCTGGGGCGTCGGCGGCTGGCTGCTGTTTCCGTTCCTGATGAAGATCGGGCAGGCGGACGGCACCAAGCTGCGGCAGCGCGTAGTGGACGAATTGAAGACCACCTTTGCCAGCCACTACACCAAGGTGGTGTCGCTTCAGGAGGCGCTCGATCCCGCCAACATCGCGGTCTACGCCAAACGCGCCACCGGCGAAAAATTCCTCATCAATCCGAACAAATCGTGACGTGCGGCGCGTTCCCCGGGAGGGGAACGCGCCGCGACGGTCAATCCTGGCTTGATCGATGCTTATGCCTGGGCAGTCGGCCGAACGACGATCTCGCCCACATCCACGTTGTCCGGTTGACCTATCGCAAAAGCAATGGCTTCTGCGATAGCGCTCGCCGGAATGGCGATCGCCTTCATGCTCGCTTGCCCCTGCTCCCGTAGCGTCGAATCCGTCATGGAGGATGGAAGCTCGGTATCGACGTAACCCGGGGAGATGGTCGTCACCCGAAGCGAGGGACCGGCCTCCTGACGGAGCCCTTCGGAAATCGCCCTGACGGCATTCTTCGATCCCGCGTAGACGGCCATTGTCGGAACGATCTTGATGCCGGCGGTCGACAGGGTGTTGACGAAATGACCGAAGCCCTGACGTCGAAAGACGGGCAGGGCCGCGGCGATTCCGTAGAGCACGCCTTTCACGTTCACGTCGATCATGTCGTCCCAGTCGCCGACCCTTAGATCGTCCAGACGGGAAATCGGGGCAATCCCTGCGTTGTTGATCAGGACGTCCAGCTTCCCGTGTCGTTCCGTTGCGAGTCCGACGAGCCTGGCGACATCCTCGCGTCGCCTGACGTCGGTGACGAGATACGATGCCTTTCCGCCCCTTGACGCGATGTCGGCTGCAAGCACCTCCAGCCTGTCGGAGCGCCTCGCGCCGAGGATCACGACGGCGCCGCGTTCTGCGAGATGACGGGCGGTGGCCTCGCCAATTCCACTGCTGGCGCCCGTGATGGCGATGACCTTGCCTGCGATGCCTGTCATGGGTGTTCCATCGGGTTCGTTGCGAGAAGAACTTCGCATCGGAAACGAGGATGTTCTATGCTCGAAGTGCTCGATAATCGTCGAGATCGGATCAAGCCTTGGACAAACTCTCCGGCAAGGACTTCGACGGGCACTTGCGCAAAACCTTGGACCCTCTGTCTCAGGTCTTCTCACTCCTGGACGTTCGCGCTGCGCGTTGCACGAGGTTCGAGGCGGGCGGCAATTGGTCGTATCGGTTCCCGGCAAAGCCCGCCTTGAAGTTCGGCGCGGTCTTCCAAGGTGATTGTTGGATCGATTTTGGCGACGACGCCCGTCATCGGCTTGCCACCGGCGACTGTTTTCTTTTGGCAAACGCGCCGTCCTATGTCCTGGCCAACGACGAAAGCCTTGCCCCCGAAGACGGTATCGCAGCGTTCGATTGGGCGCAGTCCGATGTCGCGCGCCACGCGGGCAGCGACGACGTTCTGCTTGCCGGCAGTTTCGGTTTCGAAGCGTCAAACGCTGAATTGCTGCTCGATGCACTCCCTCGCTTTTTGCTGATACCATCGCGCAGCCCACCGGCATCCGTCATTCATTCCACGCTCCAGATTCTTGATCTTGAGATCAGGGGAACAGGAATCGGGGCGGCCGTGCTCACCGACAGGCTCGCCGACGTTCTGCTCGTCCAGGTGCTCCGCGCGGCGCTGGATCAGAGTGCTGGCGAGGGTTTGGGATGGATCAGCGCATTGGCCGATGCCAGGATCGGCAAGGCAATCAGGCTGATGCACGAAGACGTCGCCCACCCCTGGACCCTGGAATCATTGGCCGGCGCGATCGCCATGTCGCGATCTGCGTTTTCGAAGCGGTTCAAGTCGAAGGTGGGGCTGGCTCCGCTCGACTACCTCCTGCGATGGCGCATGCGGCTTGCATGCGATCAGCTGCGGCGTGGCGCGACCGTTTCGGCAACCGCCGCGCGGGTGGGATATTTGTCGGAGAGCGCCTTCGGACATGCATTCAAACGAGTCTACGGCCATGCACCGAAGCGATACGGGCGTGGACAGGCCATCAGCGAAAAATTCCTCATCAACCCAAATAAATAATCGTGATGTGCGACGGCATGTCACCCAAAAAAGAGGACTTGCCTTCTGAGCGAAGCGGGAGATTATTCCCGCCGCCGTTGAAAGCGGAAAAACCGCAAGGCGCTCAGAAGGGGACCTCTATGACCGATCTCAATCGCCGTCACCTGCTCGCAGGTGCCGCAGCCATTGGCGCGGCTGCCGTGACCGGCCTCCGGCCGACCGCCGCCGATGCCGCAGTGCCGCAAGCCGGGACGCAGGCGCCGGGCTTCTATCGCTACAAGGTCGGCAGCCTCGAGTGCACCTCGATCAATGACGGGGCGCGCACCTTCCCGATGCCCGACAAGTTCGTCGTCAACGCGCCGAAGGAGGAGGCGGCCGCCGCGGGCGAAGCCGCCTACATGCCGAAGGGCATGGTCACGGTGCCGTTCAACCCGCAGCTCATCAACACCGGCTCCAAGCTGGTGCTGATCGACACCGGCAACGGCGTCGCCAATCTCGAGCCGAGCAAGGGCGCGGTCGGCCGCACGCTGCAAAACCTTCAGGCCGCGGGCGTCGATCCGAAGAGCATCGACGTCGTGCTGCTCTCGCATCTGCACCCTGATCACACCAACGGCATTCGCCTCGCCGACGGCGCGCTCGCCTTCCCGAATGCGGAGATCATGGTGTCTGGCAAGGACTGGGAGTTCTGGACCAGCGAGGACAACGCCGCCAAGGCCGAGTCCAATCCGATGATGAAGAACTACTTCGCCAACGTGAAGAAGACCTTTGCCGGCCTCGAGTCCAAGGTGACGAAATACGAGTGGGGCAAGGAGGTTGCGCCGGGCATCACCTCGATCGCGACGCCGGGCCACACGCCCGGCCACACCTCGTTCGCGGTCGCCTCGGGCGATGCGAAGGTGCTGATCCAGTCCGACGTCACCAACATTCCGGAATTCTTCCTGCGCAATCCGGACTGGCACGTGATGTTCGATGCCGACGCCGCAATGGCGCAGGCGACCCGTCACAAGTTCTACGACATGGCGGCGGCCGAGAAGGCAACCGTGATCGGCTTCCACTTCACCTTCCCCTCGGTCGGTCATATCGAGAAGGACGGTGCGAAGTACCGCCTGATCCCGTCGGCGTGGAATCCGACGATCTGATCAGGATTGGGCATTTGCGCGAAGCATCAGGCCGCCATTTGGCGGCCTGATTGTTTGGGCGACCATCTGCTTTCGCGAAACACAGCGTTTCCAAATCACGCCGGTTCATGCACTTGCATCCATCAGCCGAGATGGCTTAAGTGCCGCCCCGGCACTCCCGCTCAAGCCCCCAAGGACACTCCATGGCCTACAATATCGTCGTCATCGCCGGCAGTCTGCGCAAGGACAGCTTTTCGCTGAAGATCGCCAATGCGCTCGCCAAGCTCGCGCCGGCCTCGCTCAAGCTCGAGGTCGTCACCCCGGCGGGCATCTCGTTCTTCAACCAGGACCTCGAGGGCGCGCCGCCCGCGGATTGGCTGGCCTTCCGTGAGAAGCTCCAGAAGTCCGACGGCGTCCTGTTCATCACGCCCGAATACAATCGCGCGATCCCCGGCGCCCTCAAGAACGCCATCGACGTCGCCTCGCGGCCCTATGGCAAGAGCTCGTTCAACGGCAAGCCGGTCGGCATCATCTCCAACTCGCCGGGCCCGCTCGGCGGCGTCAGCGCCGCCAAGACGCTGCAGAACATCCTGCCGGGCATTGCCGGCCCGATCATGCAGCAGCCGGAGACCTATCTGAACGCGGTCGGCGACGCTTTCGATGCCGAGGGCAACCTGACCAAGGACGCGCTGAAGGGAGTGCTCCAGGCCTACATCGACGCCTTCGCCGCGCACGTCGCGAAGCACCACGGCTGAGGCTCTCCAGTCGAGGCAGCTCAACTCTTCGTCATGGCCGGGCTTGGCCCACGGCTGTCCGGTTCAAAATTATTGGACAGAGCGCATGGCGTTGATTCTACTCGATCCTGGACGTCTGCAAGCGTTCCGGGACACGAATGGAGATCAGCGCCATGCCGCACCACAATACAGTAT